>NZ_CAKLDI010000001.1:1437912-2156868 GCF_921293875.1 Vibrio stylophorae | reverse complement strand
TAAAACTGGCCAATGCCCCTGTTTCGGATGCATCCGCAACCGCAGAGCTTAATAAAGTGGCGGAAGAGTTTAGTGCTTCCTTTAAGCACTTTAACCGAGTGCGCTCAGAGTTAGGCACGCGTTTGAAAACCTTGGATCGCCAAGACTCTATGCACCAAGACTTTAACCTAGAGCTTGAAAAGGCGCGCGGCACCTTGGAAGATTTGGATTACTCCTCTGCGGTGATCGATCTTAATGAGAACATGATGGCGCTTAAAGCATCGCAGCAGGCGTTCCAAAAAACCAAGCAGTTGTCTTTGTTTAACTATATCTAGTGCGAACGCCTAAAATTTTGGTGTGATGCTCCCCTGTTTTGAAAACCACGCTTGGCGTGGTTTTTTGTTTTGCGCCAACTCTCGGTACAATCGAGGGATTGTTTTTGCGCTGCGCATTGATGATGGATGCCGGTTGTTTGTTGTGGTCAAAGGTAGAAGCCTAGTGATGTCTGAATTAACTTATCTTGCGGGATACCCCGAATCGATTTTGAGCCAAGTCGAGCAGTTGCTGGCGCAGCAAAAATTGACCGCTTATCTGCAAAACAAATATCCCAAGGTGCATGAATACAGTACTGAAAAGCGACTTTATGACTATGTGGTGGGGCTACAGCGCCAATACCTAAAAAAATCAGCGCCGCTAAGTAAAGTTTGTTTTGATGGCAGCCTTCAATTGGTGCACCGCGCATTGGGATTGCATACCTACGCCTCGCGCGTGCAGGGCAATAAGCTCAAAGCCAAACATGAAATTCGTATCGGCAAAGTGTTTCAGCGCGCCCCTCTAGAGATGCTGCGTATGATCGTGGTCCATGAGCTGGCACATTTAAAAGAAAAAGATCACAACAAGAGTTTTTATCAACTTTGCTGCCATATGGAGCCGAACTATCATCAGCTAGAGTTAGATACCCGCCTTTATTTAACCCATTTAGAGCGCATTGGCCCGCTCTACGCCTAGCTGTTGATGCTAGGTGTTTGATGTTTAGGTGTTTGATGCTTCGTTATTTTGTGTTTAGGTACTTTAAGTTTAGGTAGAGCGCTCATAGAAAAGGTACTAATAGCAAAGGCGTTGCGTACTCGATTGGTTTCTTTGGGGCATGCGTTTTGGACCAATAGGCCTTCAAGTTGTCTCAAATCGAAGGGGTATAAAAAAGCTGAGCACTGAGCTCAGCTTTTTTGTGTTTGGACTGAGAAATTTGTACTTAGTGTTTGGCCGCTTTTGCTGATTGCGTCAGCGCATGCTCGGCAATACGCTCAAGAAGGGCGTATTTGGAGCGAATCAGCGGTGGATAGAAAAAGCCAAACTCTTTGTCGTGGGACAATGTTTGCCCCTCAAACTGATCTTGATTGCCGCGTGCGGCAAAGAGATCCACCGGGACATCGCTGGCCACGGCGAGCATATGAACCGCCGTACAGGCTGAGATCACCCAGTCCAGTGAGCGCATCAGCGCGCAAGTGGAGAGAAAATCATCCTTGAGATCGAGATCGGCAAAATCGACCAAAGTGACGCCGGTGCGTTTTTCAATCTGTTTGCGCTCTTTGCTGGTATCGCCATATTGCAGATTGACCAAGGTGACATTTGGGTTGAGCTTGGTCAGGGTTTGAATTAAATGACAGAGCTCATCCATGTTGAGATAGTGCATATTGCGACTTGATGCCAGCATGCCACTGCGCCAGCAAAGACCAATCACTGGCCCCTGCGCTTTTTTCAGCGCGGCAATGCGTTGCAGCCAAGTGGTTTGCAGGGCTTCTGGCGCTTTTAAATAGTAGGGCAGGGCAAGGTGTTTGCCGCTTTGCGCATAAACCATGCCTGGCAAGCTGCCGGCAAGCACCCAACTGTCGATGCGCTCAAGCAATGCCGCGTCAATGGCAATGGTTTTCCCCTCTTCACGTTTTGAGCCAATGTAATGCACCTGCGGGTAGGCCAGCTGTAGGGCTGGGATCAGGCGAGGATCGCAGACCAAATGCACTTCGGCGACGCGCTTTAATACGATGTCAAGACTGTGGTAGTAACGCAGCTCATCACCCACGCCCTGTTCACCCAAAATCAGCACGCATTGATCCTGTCTTTCTGGGTGCCAAATTGGCTTATTACCGTAGGCATTAATACGCTTGCCGAGAGGAATACCGAGCTCAAAATTGCGATAGTAGTTATCCCAATCCTCTTGGGCGCGCTGAATAAAGCTTAAATTCCATAGCAGGTCGGCATCTTCCCCAGTGACTTTCAGGCTGTCTTCAAGGATATCTCTTGCCGCCTCAAGCTCACCGCAATAGAACAATACCTCGCCCATATATTTTTGTAGCGTCACCGCTTGTTCTGGCAAACAGCGGCTCATGCTGTAGTGCAAGCGCTCTAAGGTGGTTTGCGTATATTCAGGCTCAAAGCGATGCTTGCTGGTCAAAAGGTAGTAGCTCGCTTGTGCTAAGCGATAGTGAATATCGACATTTTCAGGATGTTGGCGCATCAGCTGAATGGCCAGCTTTTCTGCTTCTGGCCAATATTTGCCTAAGCAAAAAATACGCAGCTGTTGAATTTGCAGGTCGAGATCCTGTGGGTATATTTTCAGGGCGGCAATGGCGCAGCGACGGCCCGCTTGATAACGCTCGGCTTTGGCGTAACAAGCGATAAGCAGCAATAACAAGCCGCGATCATCACTTAATTTTTGCGCATGCTCTAAATGTACAATGGCGTCATCAAAGTGGCCTTGATCGCCCAAAATGCGCGCCAATGCTAAGCGCACCATAGGTTGGTCAGGGCTGACCATCACCAGCGCTTGCAATAGTTGCTTGGCTTGCTCTGTATGGCCCTGCTGGTGAAGCTGGTGGGCGGCCTCAAGGGATTGCGCCATTTCATTGGCAAAGGTGCTGTCTTGCGCTTGCAGCACTGTGTCGAGCTGCTGTTTACTTTGCTGACTGGCCTTACGTTGCCCCATGGTGGCGGTTAAGGCTTGCCGCAGGGCAAGGGCGTCGGTATTGGTTGGCGCTTGTTCAAGAACTTGCTCGACCCATTGCAGCGCTTCAATATTTTTCCCCTGAGCGCGGCAAAGCTGTGCCATATCAAACCACACCGAGAGATTATCCCCATGGTGGCTGAGCGCCTGCTCAAGATAACGCTGCGCCTGTTGCCAGTGCTGCTGTTCCATCATCAGGGTGGCAAGAACTTGCAAGGTTGGCAATGAATCGGGCAGGGCGGCAAGGATCTGCTCAAAGATCGCTTGCGCTTGCGCTTTGTCACCTTGTTGGTAATGACGAACACCTAAATCAAAGGCCTGTTGAAATGTCATTGGTTCACGGTCACGACCGTCGGTCGAGGGTGTTTGTGTCGTCATGGCAACTCCCTGATTGCTGAGGGGTTAATCGAAGCGAAAGGCCGCTATTTTTATGGGCTACAGTGCGGTTTTTCTTACCTTGTCGGCGAGTTAAAAACACTGAGTTTACATGCCCATTTTCATCGCAAATCAATGCAAAATTTAAGCCGTTTTTTATATTTGCCATAAATTGGCAAGCTTTTTGCTGAGCTAGGAATACAGGCCATCGGCAAGATTGCCGTAAAAAGCGGCAAGTCGGTGGCAAAAGCAGCGTGATTTGAGTCGGCTTAAATTTGAAAAGCGGCAAGTTAAATGTTTAACCTGATGATTTTCAAGATAAATAAAAAGTTGGCACGCTATTTGAATATAATCTCATGTCGGCAATGTCGACGAGATAAAAAATAAATTGACGTAATTATGGCTGGTCCCGTTGGTCACTCGAAGTGATGTTGCGGGTAGGCTGTTTCGCAACAGAACAGAGAGCGAAAGTCAAAGGAGAGCAAAATGGGTGTAACAGTGAACACCAACGTGTCTGCGATGACTGCGCAGCGTTACCTTAACAAGGCTACGGGTGATCTTGACACGAATATGGAGCGACTATCTTCGGGTAGCCGTATTAACAGCGCAAAAGACGATGCTGCAGGTCTTCAGATCTCAAACCGTCTCGTTGCACAAACTCGTGGTCTTGACGTGGCAATGCGTAACGCCAACGATGGTATCTCCATCGCGCAGACCGCAGAAGGTGCGATGCAAGAATCAACCAACATTTTGGTTCGTATGCGTGACCTCGCCATCCAATCGGCGAACGGCGCGAACTCAGACGAAGATCGCCAATCAATTCAAGAAGAAATTGGTGAACTGAAAGCTGAATTGAACCGAATTGCTGAAACCACAGCCTTTGGTGGCCGCCGTCTACTTAACGGTAGCTTCGGTGAAGCCTCATTCCAAATTGGTGCCGATGCGGGTGAAGCGATCATTATGGGTATCGATAATATCCGTGGTGATGACTCGCGCATGGGTGGTCAGCAATATATTTCTAAAGCCGCTGCAACCCAAGCGATGAAAGATTCTAGCTGGGAAGTGGGTGCAACCAACAATACTTTAGTGATGAAGTTTGTTGATAAAGAAGGCAGCACAGTTTCAATCAATATCCAAGGTAAAACCGGTGATGATATTGAAGAAGTGGCCACCTATATCAATGGTCAGTCTGAGAATGTGAAAGCATCTGTTGACAGCAATGGCCGTTTGCAGGTGTTCGTTGCTGAAAATGCGATTTCTGGCAGCGTAACCTTTACCGGTGGCTTGGCTGCATCATTGGGCTTGACTGCTGGTAACGTTGTGAAAACCGATGTCGCCGTTGCCAATACCGATGTTTCAACTGTCGGTGGCGCGCAGCTTGCAATCGGTGTCTATGACTCAGCTATGAGCTACATCGATAAGCAACGTTCAGAGCTAGGTGCAGCACAAAACCGTTTGTCGCACACCATTAGTAACTTGTCGAATGTTCAGGAGAACGTATCGGCCTCGAATAGTCGTATTCGAGATACGGATTTCGCAAAAGAGACAACCGATCTCGCGAAAAACCAAATTCTACAACAAGCCAGTACCTCTATTTTGGCACAGGCAAAGAAAATTCCGCAGGCGGCACTCAACCTACTGCAATAACAAATCATCGCCTCGCGATAATTACGTCACTACTTTTTGCGGCAACAGGGCAACCTCTTGCCGCTTTTTTATTTTTGGCTAATTGGTCTTTCTCTTTCTCTTTCTCTTTCTTTTTTACGCTTCCTGCGTTCCTGCGTTCCTGCGTTCCTGCGTTCCTGCGGCCTATGGTTGTCTTTCTCTATAGCCGATTACCCAGTGTTTACAAAATGTGCGCAAACTCACATAGAAAAATACTCAAGTTTTGTCAGTTTGAGTCGATGTATTAGGCACAAGAAACTTGCAGCACCAGATTTCGACAGGCTTTTAGAAAAAAATAAAAAAATTTTCAAAAAAAGCTTAAAGGTTTTCCAAACCATGCCGTTAAAGAAGGTGTAAGAGATAAACAGGTTGGTTTTCCCGGATACGCTGGGCGAAGCCAAGAGTATATGCCAAAGGAGATATGACCATGGCCGTTTCAGTGAATACTAACGTACCAGCAATGACCGCTCAGCGTTACCTTAACAAGGCAACCAATGAACTTGATACTTCAATGGAGCGCTTGTCTTCAGGTTACCGCATCAACAGTGCAAAAGATGACGCAGCTGGCCTACAAATTTCTAACCGTTTGACTGCACAGAGCCGCGGTTTGGACGTTGCAATGCGTAACGCCAACGACGGTATCTCAATTGCGCAAACTGCAGAAGGTGCAATGGACGAAGCAACGAGCATTATCACTCGTATGCGTGACCTATCCCTACAGTCTGCGAACGGCTCAAACAGCGACGAAGACCGCGCGTCAATCCAAGACGAAGTGGTTCAGCTTCAAGACGAATTGAACCGTATTGCCGAAACAACTTCTTTCGGTGGTGCGAAACTATTGAACGGTTCTTTTCAAACTAAATCATTCCAAATCGGTTCTGATTCCGGTGAGGCGATGATGATTTCAATCAACAACATCCGTGCCGACGAAGAAAAAATGGGCGGTACTGGCTATGTTGCAACGAAAGGCAAAGATGCAAACTGGACCGTAGACGGCGCAGCTGCAACTTTGACTATGAAGTTTACTGATGCAAAAGGTAAAACAGTTGACCTTCAAATTGACGCTAAAGCTGGCGACAACATTGAAGAACTAGCAACTTACATCAACGGTCAAACTGACAAAGTAAAAGCTTCTGTTGATGGCAAAGGTAACCTTCAAGTGTTTACTGGCGCAGGTTCAAGCACAGTAACCTTTGGCGGTAAACTTGCAGGTTCACTGGCAATGGGTGCTGGTGCAGCAAAAACTGTTGCTGACATCGACGTAAGTACAGTTGGCGGCGCGCAAATGGCTGTGGGTATCCTTGACTCAGCAATGGGCTACATCGATGCGCACCGTTCAGAGCTAGGTGCAAGCCAAAACCGTTTGGACCACGCTGTAAGCAACCTTGCAAACGTTCAAGAGAACGTAGCGGCATCTAACGGTCGTATCCGTGATGTGGACTACGCGAAAGAAACCACGAAGATGACCAAGGATCAAATCCTACAGCAAGCATCTACTTCGATTCTTGCTCAGGCAAAACAAGCACCATCTACAGCACTTAGCCTTCTTGGCTAATCTGTAAGGGCTTGACCAAGCAACACAAACGGCAAGGCCTTCGCGCCTTGCCGTTTTTTTCGTTAGCCATAGGAGAAGGTTATGGATAAGTCAGCATCCATTGCGCCTGCTATTCCGTCCCAGGCTCAGGGGACTGGCACGAATATTGCTGTTAATAATCGACAAAGCGATCGACAACCGGATGGTTTGCGTTCGTCCGTTTCAGGTCACTTGCCGCTTCAACAGCGACCGCCGCTAGAGGCGCTCGCGGCATTAAAAGCCAGTGATCCCATTGCACATGCAGAAGCGGTCACGGGCAAAGCCAAAGCGGCTGAACTGTTAGATGAACGGCAACAGGCACAGCAAGAGCGTATGTCACTTATTGTTTCGCGAATGGATGATTTTTTAAGTTCGATCAATAAGGGCTTGGCATTTCGAATCGATGAAGAATCGGGTCGTCAGGTTGTGACGATTTTTGAGGTGCAAAGTGGCGATGTAATTCGCCAAATTCCAGAACAAGAGATGCTTGATATCGCCAATGAGCTTGCGCGTCATGCCAGCGCATTGGTGCGTACCAAAGTGTAAAACGTAGGTTGAGACAATGTCGATAGGTGCAATTGGTGGTGGCCAAGATATAAAAGCCATGGTCAATAAGATCGTGGCGGCTGAGCGCGATCCAAAAGCAGAGCGAATTGAGAAAAAACAAGCTGATATTCAAACGGATATTAGCGCCTACGGTAAATTGAAAGAGTCGATGTCAGGTGTCGAAGACCTGATGACGAGCCTCGACCGAGACCATGTATTTTCAGCGCGCACCATCGCTGCCGATGATGAGCTGTTTGATGCATCGGTCACCTATCAGGCGATGCCTGCCAGTTATAACGTTGAAGTCAAACAATTGGCCGCAGGTCATAAGCTGGTGTCTCGTCCGCTACCTGAAGATGCCAAATTCTCAGGCGGTGATGTCAGCCTTCGTTTAGGCGGTGAGGTGATGAATATCAGTTTGACCTCGCCCCGCGATCAATTGATCGATCTGGTTCGCGCCATTAATAGTGAAGAGAAAAACCCGGGCATTCGCGCCACTGTGGTGCAGGATGATTTGGGCTCTCGTTTGGTGCTTGCTTCTGATAAAACGGGCAAAGACAATCGCCTTGATATTAATGTGAAAGCGCCACCAGATAGTCCATTGCAAGCGCTTGGCTTTAATCCCGCACAATCGCTCAACCCCATGACGGAGATGCAGGCCCCGCAAGATGCTGAATTGCTGATTGATGGTTTGTCGCATGTATCCAGCCCAACCAATACTATTGATACCGCCATCGAAGGGGTGACACTGACAGTCAAAAAATTGTCAGATCCCAATCAACCACCGCCAGAAATTACGGTTGGCTACAACCGAGATGCTGTGCATCAGTCGTTGGAAGCTTTCGTCAATGCTTATAACCAGTTTTATGATGTTTCCCAGCAGTTAGGTGGGGTCAATAAAGCCACGGGTGAAGCGGGTCCACTGTCTGGTGAGAGTGTCACACGCAGTGCAATTAATCAGTTGCGTGCTATTTTTGGTACGCCCATCGACAGCGCAGAACCGAGCATGAAAACCCTGAGCCAAGTGGGGATTACCACCAACTTGCAAGGGCGTCTGGAAATTGACCAAGACCAGCTCAACAAACAGCTGGATAATAATTTCCCTGCTTTTGAAGCTTTTTTTGAAGGGCGAGATGGCTTTGCGCGTAAGGTCAGTGACCAGCTGAGCATGTATACCAAATTCACCGGTGCCATTAGCTCGCGCGAAAAAAGCCTCAATGAGCAGATGCGCAGCCTCAACGGTGATATGACGCAGCTTGATGAGCGTATGGAGCAAGTGCGCAAACGCACATTTGACCAATTCTCGGCCATGCAGTCGGCGACAGGCCAGATGCAAGCGCAGCTCGATTACATGCGCAACATGTTGGGAGGCTAATCAATGTCGTCTCAAGATGCACTATTTGACCAACTGGATCACATTGATGAGCAGTTGGAACAAATTTTGCTTAAAGTTCCCGTGGCGGTCGCCGATATAGAAGATCTCATAACAGCGCGACAACAGTTGTTGGCACAGTTTTCGGTCTACCAAGCATCGCTGGATACCGTTCGCTGGCAAGCTGCCATTGTGCGCAGTGAGCAACTGCAACAAAAAATGATTCAATGTCGCGATGGATATGCCCAGAACGCACGCCAACAACAATATAGTCGGCGTTCGATTCAGGCTTATCATCAATTTTCAAGATAAGGTAGTTCATTATGATGCGAGGTTCGCTACAGGCCTACAAGAAGGTTTCCGTTGATAGTCAGCTCAGCTCTGCCTCACCACACCGCGTGGTGCAAATGTTGATGGCTGGTGCAATTGAACGTTTGATTCAAGGCAAAGTCTGCATGGAGCAGGGCAATATCTCAATGAAGGGTGAACGATTGGGTAAGGCGCTGGATATCATTATGAGCTTGCGTGCTTGCTTATCGATGGAAGATGGTGGTGAAGTGGCTCAAAACTTAGACGCATTGTATGAATTTATGATTCATCGTCTAACCATTGCCAACGCCAATAATGATCCAGAGATGATTGATGATGTGATTGAGATTTTGCGTGAAATCAAATCAGCATGGGATCAAATTCCTGCTGAGTTTCACAATTTAACACAATCACCTGATTAATTTGGGGTTATACTGCTTGAGTTGAAACGGGGGTCACAGCTTTTGTGAATCCCCAGTTGCCTTATCATGTTCTTTAATTAGAATAGTAACAATAAGTGGTTTGCGACAGTATCTGTTTTAGCGAACTCAGTATCCAGATATAAAGGCAGACTATATCTATCTCATGCAGGGCTTATCAAAAATTCTCGTTATCGATGATAACGAACAGTTCAGACATGACCTTAGTGTCATTCTTCAATTTGTTGGCGAACCATCGGAGTTTGTGTCTTCTGACGATCTAGAATCTGTCGATTGGACACAAGCATGGGCGGCCAGCTTGGTGGGCCATATCGACTCTGCTAAACAGCATGGGAAGGTGCTCGAAAAGCTTCGTCTGCATAACCATATTCCAATTATCGCACTGACTCACCATCACCAAAGCTTGGTTGGAACACCGAGCTATGTCGGTGAGTTAGAGTTGCCACTTAATTATCCTCAACTGACAGATGCTTTGCGTCATTGTCAGGAATTCCTCGGCCGCCGTGCCTATCAAGTGCCTCAACTCGGACGTAAAACCACACTGTTTCGCAGTATGGTGGGCCGCAGTCACGCCATTAGTGAAGTGCGCACTTTGATTAGCCAAGTGGCGAAAACCGATGCCAGCGTCCTTATTTTAGGTGAGTCAGGTACGGGCAAAGAGGTGGTGGCGCGTAATATTCATTACCATTCAAACCGTGGTGAAGGGCCATTTGTGCCCGTGAACTGCGGCGCAATTCCGCCAGATTTGCTGGAAAGTGAACTCTTTGGCCATGAAAAGGGTGCCTTTACAGGCGCAATTTCGTCGCGTAAAGGGCGTTTTGAGCTAGCCAGTGGCGGCACTTTGTTCTTGGATGAAATTGGTGATATGCCGTTGCCAATGCAAGTGAAGTTATTGCGGGTGATTCAAGAGCGCTGCTTTGAGCGCGTGGGTGGCAATAAGAGTATTAAGGCCGATGTTCGCATCGTCGCGGCAACCCATTGTCATCTTGAACGCATGATTCAGGAAGGCTTGTTCCGTGAAGACCTCTATTATCGCCTCAATGTTTTCCCTATCGAGATGCCAGCACTGCGCGATCGCAGCGAAGATATTCCATTGCTGCTGCAAGAGCTACTGACGCGCCTTGAAGCAGAAGGCGCGAACGCGGTGCACTTTACACCGCGCGCGATCACCTCATTGATGGAACATGATTGGCCAGGTAATGTGCGTGAGCTTGCCAACTTGGTGGAGCGCTTGGTGATTTTGTATCCCGGCGATCTGGTGGATGTGAATCATCTACCGGCTAAATATCGCTACGGTGATGTGCCTCAGTTCCAGCCAGAGCAAGATGCCTTTAATGAGCAGATGGCAGAGCAACAGATTTTTGCCGATATCTTTGGTAATCAGGCTTCAGAACCGCACCACACGACGGCGTCTGACTTACCGCCAGAAGGATTGAATCTCAAAGAGATGCTGGCTGACCTTGAGGTCGATATGATTCGCCAAGCTTTAGACGCGCAAGCCGGTGTTGTGGCGCGCGCAGCAGACATGCTCGGCATGCGCCGAACCACCTTGGTGGAAAAAATGCGCAAATATGGCCTGAATAACCGAGACGATCGCGCTTATATCTAATTGAGTGCGAGCACCTTGCTTACGGATTGGTCAATAATTTGACCGAAAATAAACCGATAAGTAACTGAAAATAAAGGATAATAGTTGGTATGTAAAATGCATATCTCTATTATCCTTTTTTATTGCTCGGAAAAAAGCATGCTGTCTGAAGCTGCCTGCGCGCAGAGTAACCCAGCCTTGGGCTCAATCAATGAACAATTGATTCGCTATAAACAGGTGATCGATGTGATGCCTGCAGGCGTCATTTTGCTCAACAACCAAGGTGTGGTTGCAGAAGCCAATCCTGAAGCGCAGCGCCTTCTCTCTGAACCCTTGGTGGGCCAGCGTTGGTTTGAAGTGATTCAGCGTGACTTTGACCCCAAAGATGACGATGGCCACGAAGTGTCCCTGCGTAGTGGCGGTCGCGTTAAGTTGGCGATTTCGGCTTCAGAAAGTGGCCAGCTGATTTTGATTACCGATATGACCGAGACCCGTCTGCTTCAGTCTCGTGTCAGCGATCTGCAGCGCTTGTCTTCACTAGGAAAAATGGTGGCTTCATTGGCGCACCAAGTTCGTACGCCCTTATCGAGCGCCATGCTTTATGCCGCTAATTTGGGCGCGCCTAATCTGCCTGAGGCGACGCGAACCCGTTTTCAAAGTAAGTTGCTCGATCGTCTGCAAGATCTCGAAAAACAGGTCAACGATATGCTGCTCTTTGCCAAGGGCGGTGACAATAAAGTGGTCAATACCTTTAGTAGTGACGAATTTTTGACTGAACTAGCACCCATGGTTGAAATGTTGGTGCAAAAAAATCAGGTGGATTATCACGTTCATCAATTGGCTGAAGGCGCGCAGCTTTTGGGTAATGTCAATGCGCTGGCAAGCGCGGTGAGTAACCTGATCGTCAATGCCATTCAAGTTGCCGGTAAGGGGTGCGCCATTGCGCTGCACCTGACTGTGCAAGGTGAGCACTTACTGATTAGTGTCACCGACAATGGGCCAGGGATTGCGCCCGAAATTCAACAAAAAATTATCGAGCCATTTTTCACCACCCGCAAACAGGGCACAGGCCTTGGTTTGGCCGTGGTGCAAATGGTGTGTCATGCCCATAAAGGGCAGCTGAAAGTGATCTCAGAAGTCGGAAAAGGGGCATGCTTCAGCTTAGTTTTGCCTCTCAATCAAGCTGTAGGAGCCAATCAATGAATCAAAGTCGCGTGTTAGTGGTTGAAGATGATGAAGGATTGCGCGAAGCGCTTGTCGACACTTTGGCCTTAGCCGGTTACCAATGGCTTGAAGCGGAAAGCGCAGAAGAAGCGCTGATCATGCTGAAAAGCGAAGCGGTTGATATCGTGGTTTCTGATGTGCAGATGGCGGGGATGGACGGTTTAGCGCTGCTGCGTAGTATTCGCGCGCTTTATCCTAAATTGCCAGTCTTGTTGATGACCGCTTACGCCAATATTGAAGATGCAGTTTCAGCGATGAAAGAGGGTGCCATTGACTATATGGCCAAGCCTTTTGCCCCTGAAGTGTTGCTCAATATGGTCAGCCGCTATGCGCCAGTTCGTACTGAAAGCACCGCGGCTGTGGTGGCTGATGAGAAGAGTCTTGCCTTGATGGCGCTGGCCGATAAAGTGGCCGCTACAGAAGCCAACGTGATGATTCTTGGACCAAGCGGTTCGGGTAAAGAGGTGATGGCGCGTCATATTCACCAAGCCTCACCGCGGGTGAATGGTCCTTTTGTTGCCATTAACTGCGCCGCAATTCCAGATAACATGCTTGAAGCGACGCTATTTGGCTACGAAAAAGGCGCCTTTACTGGCGCGGTGCAAGCCTGCCCAGGTAAATTTGAACAGGCGCAAGATGGCACCATCTTGCTTGATGAGATCAGCGAAATGGATCTCAATCTGCAAGCCAAGCTACTGCGCGTGTTACAAGAGCGTGAAGTGGAACGCTTGGGTGGTCGCAAGAGCATTAAGCTTAATGTGCGTGTGCTCGCGACCAGTAACCGCGACTTAAAACAGTACGTCAGCGAAGGGCATTTTCGTGAAGATTTGTACTATCGCCTCAATGTTTTCCCACTGACGTGGCCTGCGCTTTGTGAGCGCCAAAAAGATATCGCGCCACTGGCGCAGCATCTGATCGAGCGTCATTGCAAGAAGCAGGGCTGCGCGATGCCGCAGCTACAAGCCAACGCCATTGCCAAGTTAGAGTGCTACCCATGGCCGGGCAACGTGCGAGAGCTTGATAACGTGATGCAGCGGGCGCTGATTTTGGCCGAAGCAGGGCAAATTGGTGCAGAGCATATTTTGCTGGAAGGGCTCGATTGGCAACATGCGTCAGGATTGCAGCACGCAGTCAGTGAATTGACGCAGGTACAAGTGGCCAATGTGGCATCGGCGGCTTCTCCTTATGCAGGTGCAGCTGCGGTATCAAGCACACCAGCAGAGATGCCAAGCGCCGTGCCAGCGTCGCCACTGGGCACCTCTGAGCGCGGCGCGTCAATTCATGTTCCATCGGGTCAATTGCCATCTGGGGATTCAGGCCTTGGCGGAGAGCTGCGCGAGCAAGAATTTGCGATCATTATGGACACATTACGTGCCTGTGATGGTAAGCGTAAAGAAGTTGCTGAGAAGTTGGGGATCAGCCCGCGTACCCTTCGTTATAAATTAGCCAAGATGCGTGATGCCGGAATCGAGATCCCGAGCTAAATAAACTTACGCTCTGTAGTTTAATTCGGCGCAAATTTATTGATATCATTATCAATGTTTGCGCCGAATTTATATTTTTAGCTATGCCGGAAAATGTTGGCCTCACAATTGCAAGAACTGATGAGAAAGTGTCCAGTTTGAATGTTTTTCTGTCAATTAATTGGCTTACAGGACGGCAATCCGATGAAAGTACAAAACCTACAACAAGAGATGCAAGCGATGAAGCTTGCGGCAGGAAGCCAAACTGTTCCGGTAACGGGGCAACAGGTATCGGAAACCTTTGCAAATTTATTGAATCAAGCAGTGAATAACGTCAATTCGCTGCAACAAAGCTCCAGTGATTTGGCGACTCGCTTTGACCAAGGCGATCGAACCATCTCCCTTGCTGATGTCATGATTGCGCGAAATAAAGCGGGCGTCGCCTTTGATGCCACCGTACAAGTTCGCAATAAGCTGGTTGAAGCTTATAAAGAAATCATGAGTATGCCGGTTTAATTTAAGAGAGCACGCCTGTGGCTGAAGCAACGACTAATTCAAACCTAGCAATACACGATGGTGGGGCGATGCCTGCGGCCACCGATGGTGACGGTTTGACTGAACAAAATCTTGACGCTGGTGAGAAGAGTTCATCTGGACTAGATGCACTTGGCAACCTTGATCTGCTGCGCCAGGTTATTTTGGTGCTTGCTGTCGCTATCTGCGTTTCTTTAATTGTGATGCTTTTTCTCTGGGTTAAAGAGCCCGAGATGCGTCCTCTTGGCACCTATGAAACAGATGAGTTGATTGCCGTTCTCGACCAACTGGATCAATCTGGGGTGACCTATGACCTCAATGGCAACACCATTCGTGTGGAAGCCAGCCAATATGAACAACTGAAACTGAATCTTGCGCGCGCAGGGCTCAATGCCCCCACCAATGATGGTGACGATATTCTGCTGCAAGATATGGGCTTTGGTGTTTCTCAGCGCCTTGAAAAAGAGCGTTTAAAGCTTAGTCGTGAGCGTCAAATTGCCAGTGCCATTGAGCGTATTCGCCAAGTGCGAAAAGCGCAGGTGATGCTCGCATTGCCGCAGCAAAGCGTGTTTGTTCGTCATAATCAAGATGCCTCTGCCACTGTCTTTTTGACCTTGCGCAGTGGCGGCACCTTGGGCCAACAAGAGGTGGACTCCATCGTCGATATGGTTGCCACTGCGGTTCCTGGCCTTGAGCCGACACGCGTGACAGTGACAGACCAAAATGGCCGTTTGCTCAGCTCGGGTACGGAAGATCCAATGACCAGTGCCCGTCGTAAAGAGTATGAGCTTGAGCGCAAGCAAGAGATGGCGCTGCAGGAAAAAATTGACGCAATTTTGATTCCGATTTTGGGTATGGGTAATTACACCGCGCAGGTGGATGTCACCCTGGATTTCAGCGCTGTAGAAGAAACCCAAAAACGTTTTGACCCCAAAACACCGTCAACGCGCAGTGAATTTACCCTAGAAGATTACAACAGTGGCAATGTGGTTGCGGGGATTCCGGGAGCGCTCAGTAACCAGCCGCCGGCTGATTCTGCGATCCCTGAAGATATCGAGCAAATGAAGGACGGTCAGCGTACACCTGAAGGCTCGGTGCATCGTGAAGCGACCCGTAACTTTGAATTGGATACCACCATTCAGCATCGCCGTAACCAAACCGGTACCGTGACCCGTCAAACTGTGTCTGTGGCACTGAAAGAAGATGCCGTTAAAGGTGCCGATGGTAAAACTACCTTCACGCCAATTCCGCAAGCGGAACTGGATAAAATTCGTCGCCTACTGGAAGGCAGTATCGGCTTTTCAAAAGCACGCGGCGATAGTATTGAAGTGGTCTCTGTTCCCTTTGCATCGGTGGAAGATCTGGAGCCAGTGGCGACGCCGATTTGGGAACATCAAAACTTTAATGATTGGGTTCGCTGGCTAGCCGCTGCGCTGGTGATTATCGTGGTGATTTTGGTCTTGGTGCGCCCAGCAATGCGCAAACTACTGTATCCAAATCTCAACGAGAAAGGCGGGCCTATGGGCTCTGATGGCTTGGCAACCACATCGGATGGCGAAGAGATTGGCCTGATTGGTAGCGAGCTTGATGGCAGTGACAATTTCGATTTAAGCAGTGCATTGGATTTACCAAACTTGCACAAAGATGAAGATCTACTGAAAGCGGTTCGTGCCTTGGTGGCTAACGAGCCAGATCTATCCGCACAAGTAATTAAGAATTGGGTGATGGAAGATGGCAAATCAAGTCGTTGAGGTTGAACAAACAACCGAAGGGTTTGACCCTTCCAGCTTAACGGGAACCGAGCGTGCAGCCATTTTATTGCTGTCGCTGACCGAGCAAGATGCCGCTAGCATTATTCGCCACCTTGAACCAAAGCAGGTACAGCGTGTGGGTGGTGCCATGGCGAGCATGCGTGATTTGAGTCAAGACAAGGTCGCGGCAGTGCATCGCGCCTTTATTGAAGATATTCAAAAATACACTGCCATTGGTATGGGCAGCGAAGACTTTGTGCGTAATGCGCTGGTGGCTGCACTGGGTGAAGACAAAGCCAATAACTTGGTCGACCAAATCCTCATGGGCAGTGGTGCCAAAGGTCTGGAATCACTGAAATGGATGGATCCGCGTCAAGTGGCTAGCATTATCTATAATGAGCACCCGCAGATTCAGACCATCGTCTTGTCCTATTTGGATCCAGAGCAATCGGCTGAAATTTTGTCTCAGTTCCCTGAGCGTGTGCGCTTAGATCTGATGATGCGTATTGCCAACCTTGAGGAAGTTCAGCCAGCGGCATTGAACGAGCTGAACGAAATCATGGAGAAACAGTTTGCAGGCCAAGCTGGTGCACAGGCTGCGAAAATTGGCGGCTTGAAGGCTGCGGCTGAAATCATGAACTACCTCGACAATAACGTTGAAGGGTTGCTCATGGATCAGATTCGTGACAACGATGAAGATATGGCAACTCAGATTCAAGACTTGATGTTTGTCTTTGAGAATCTCTCAGAAGTGGACGATCGCGGCATCCAATCCTTGCTGCGTGAAGTGCCGCAAGAGTTGCTACAAAAAGCACTGAAAGGTGCTGATGACCAAGTGAAACAGAAGATGCTGCGCAACATGTCGAAACGTGCAGCGGAAATGATGGAAGATGACTTGGAAGCGATGGGACCAATTCGTGTGGCAGATGTAGAATCGGCACAAAAAGAGATCCTATCTATTGCCCGTCGTTTGGCTGACTCAGGCGAGATCATGCTAAGCAGTGGCGGCGCAGACGAATTTTTATAATTGATCATTGAGGCGACACCATGAATCCACGTCGTGGCTATTTGCGTGTTTCGGAGCAACTGTCTGATGAGCTAGAGCGTTGGCAGTTGCCAAACTATGAGCAGTCAGAGCATGGACCGCGTGAGACCGCCTTCAATTACGATCCGCAGTGGCAAGATTTTGACGAGCCGCTGGATGAACCCGCGCCAGCGCCATTGACCGCAGAAGATTTGGAATCCATTCGTCAGTCCGCTTATGAAGAGGGCTTTCAAGAAGGGATCACCCAAGGTCACGCACAAGGTTTTGAGCAGGGCCAGCAAGAGGGTCATGCCCAAGGTCTAGAGCAAGGGCAAAGCGAAGGTCACGCGCAAGGTTTAGCGGCGGCGCAAGGGGAAATTGAAACCCATTTGGCTGCGCTAAGCTCGGTGATGGAGCAAATGGCCATGCCATTGGCGGCCTTTGATCACGATGCTGAGGCTTGCGTGGTCTCTGTTGCCATGAGTTTGGCCAAAGAGCTATTTCGTGTCGAGCTCAGTACTAATCCGCAAATTTTGCACCAAACGGTCAAAGAGGCCATCGCCTCACTGCCGATGCAAAAGCAGCAGATCACCATTGCGCTGAGTGAAGCCGATTTGGCTTTAATGCAGCAAACCTATGATGCCAAGACGCTGGCGCAAAAGCAGTGGCAATTGAGCCTCGATCCATCGCTCAATCGCGGTGATGTGCTCGTGCAAGCGGGCGATTCCACGGTAGATTACAATATGGATCAGCGCATTGCTGATCTTATGCAGCGCTTTATCGGTGCCAATCAATTGCAAGGGCGTCCCACGCCTTCAGTGCAAACCAGTCCAGCCGCCTCCTCCATTGATCAGCCGATGCCCGCGCAGGATGCGCCTATGAGCGATGTTGATTCGGTCAATGAGCAGCCAGATGAATCACTTTAGTCAGCGATTAAAAGCATTAAAAACCACAGGTCTTGGTGCAAGAGCTGTGGCTTCTGGCCGTTTAGTTCGCGTGGTTGGCTTGACTCTAGAGGCCATTGGCTGCCGCGCGCCCATTGGTAGCTTATGCCAAGTGGAAACCTTGACGGGCAGCATGGAAGCCGAAGTGGTGGGCTTTTCGGGTGACGTACTGTACTTGATGCCCAGCGAACAGATTTCCGGCGTATTGCCCGGCGCTAAGGTGACCCCCATTGCGGGTGAGCAAGGCTTACCAGTTGGTCCTGAATTATTGGGGCGGGTGATTGATGGCGTGGGTAATCCTTTGGATGGTTTGGGCGAGATTTTTACTGACCAAACCGCTAATTTTACCGGGGTGCGTTTAAACCCGCTGGCACGAAAACCTATCGATACCCCGCTTGATGTGGGCATTAAAGCGATCAACGGATTATTGACGGTGGGCAAAGGCCAGCGTATTGGTCTGTTTGCCGGCTCCGGTGTGGGTAAATCGGTAACCCTTGGCATGATGGCGCAGGGCACTACAGCGCAAGTGGTGGTGGTAGGGCTGATTGGTGAGCGTGGCCGAGAAGTCAAAGAATTTATTGAAGAGATCTTAGGGCCTGATGGCCGTCATCGCGCCGTGGTGGTCGCCGCGCCTGCCGATGCATCACCTTTGATGCGTTTAAAAGGCTGTCAAACCGCGCTGACCATTGCTGAATATTTTCGTGACCAAGGGCTCGATGTATTGTTGATGCTCGACTCACTCACCCGTTTTGCTCAGGCACAGCGTGAAATCGCGCTGTCTGTGGGTGAGCCGCCGGCCACCAAAGGTTATCCGCCATCGGTGTTTGCGAAACTGCCTGCGCTGGTGGAACGTGCGGGGAATGGCGGCGAAGGTCAAGGCTCTATCACTGCATTTTTCACCGTCCTGACGGAAGGGGATGACCTTCAAGATCCCATTGCCGATGCTTCGCGCGCGATCTTGGATGGTCACATTGTCTTGTCGCGTGAGATGGCAGATGCCGGTCACTATCCTGCCATTGATGTTGAACGCTCGGTCAGTCGTGTCATGCCGCAAATTACCGATGCGGAGCATCAATTGATGGCCAAAGCGGTGCGCCAAATCCTCTCTATTTGCCGTAAAAACCAAGATTTAGTTTCCATTGGTGCCTATAAGCCCGGCAGCGATCCGGGCATCGACCAAGCCTTTACGTTAAAACCTCGCCTCGACCAATACTTGCAGCAGGGGATGAAAGAGGTGGTGCCTTACGAGATGTGCGTCAATATGCTGCGCGCAACATTACAGGGCTAATAGGGCACCGTCATGTCAACCAACGCACTTCAACTATTATTAGAGCAAGCTGAGCAGCGTGAACACAACGCGGCAGTGGCACTGCATCAAGCGCGGCTGTCACTTGAAAACTATTATCAGCAGCTGGCACAAATCGAACAGTATCGTTTGGAATACAGCCGACAAATGGCAGAGCGCGGTCAACAGGGTTTGACCGCGAGCAGCTATGGTCATTTGCATAAATTCCTCAACCAGCTGGATGAAACCCTTTCGCAGCAGCGGCAAGCTGAGTGGCACTTTAAGCAGGCTGTTGAAGAGAAAACCCAAGCTTGGCAGCAGGCTCGGCAAGATAAAAAATCCTATCAATGGATGCTGGATAAAAAAGCGCAGGAAAAGCGAATTCGCGAAGAGAAACAGCAGCAAAAAATGTTGGATGAGCTGGCGACCATTCAGTTTGCTCGGCGTATGCAAGGACGTGACTAATCCTCGGCATGTCTGTGATGAGCCCCTTTGGCGTGTTTGATTGATTGGTGTTTAGTCCAGATCGCGAGCTTGATTTTGGATTGATTGGGTTTTAATGAAAATAAATCATATTGTTGGTTCGATTTTTGCATTGTTTTTGTATCGCCAATTTATGTAGTCACCATGCCAGACACCGCAGATGCGGGGAATGCCACAGGCAAGCATTTCAAACGCTGGCTGAACAAAAACAGAGCCCATTTTCATGACGCAATCTTCCGTATTACTGAAAGAGTTCGCCCCAGTGAGTCGTCGCAGCACATCGACGGCCTCGACTGCGCGCCCTTCATCTGAAGATCATCGTTTCTCTCACGCACTGCACTCGGCTCATGAGCGTCGCAGTTCAAAAACATCAGCCAAAGAGCCTCATCAGTCGCAAGCGACTAAAAAGCCGCAGCAAAGCGAGCCTGCTCAGAAAAAGCAAGCGCCTGCCAATGACAAAGCGGCAGCCAAAGCAAGTGCATCCAATGAAAAAGCGAAAGCCACATCAGATGTTAAAGCAGAGGCGTTGAAAAAATCAGATGGCAAAACAGCCCATGCGAAAACCACAGCCGATCATGACGCGGCGCTTGAGCAAGCCAGCGAACAGACCCCACATGCACAAGGCGATGTTGCGTCTTTGCTGGTAGCCGATGGTAAAGTGCAGGGCAAAGCCGATAATCAGGGCGCCGATAAGGCGCTGTCTGAGGCGGATTTAGCCAAGCTTGCTAGCGATTCAAGTGATGGCAAAACCGATGATGCCGAAGCGGCTGTAGCCGCCAGTGATGAATTACTGGCATGGCTTGCGGCATCGGAAGCGGTACTGAGTGATAAAGCGGCTGCGACAAGTGGCGCAGCGACTGGCAAAGCATTGCCGCATGAAGGCGCATCTAGCAGCGCTGAGGCGAATACCGATGGCCATGATTTAGCGAGTCTTCAGCTTGCCGATACAGGTGGATTTGCTTTGCAAGGCTCGCCACTGCTGGCGCAAGCTAGCAGCGAGGCCGCGGGAAAAGTTGATGGCAGCTTGGATGGTGCTTCCGCTAAACTTTTGGCCGGTCATTTAGCACAGCAAGCGGGTTTACCAGGGCAAGCGCTCAATGGCCAATCGGCTAGTGCGCAAGGTGTGACGGCCGCTGATGCGGCAGTGGATAGTAAAGGTAGCGCTGAGCAAGGTGCAAATCTACTTCAGCAGTCAGCCGCTCAGCAACTGACAGGTAAAACCGATGGCATGGCTGTGCTAGGTATGCAGCCAAGCGCTGAGGCGGTGAAACCTGAATTGGCCGCGCAACTTGCTGGCGTTAATGGCGGCCTAGGCCAATTGGGTCAACAGCCACTGCGCAGCCAAGATAAAAAACCAGAAAGCGATAGCACGCTGGCCTCTCTTTCGGCCGCGCTTGGGGTTTCTAACAACCAAGCCGCGCAACATTTGCATGTTCAAGGCAAAGGTGAAACACCAAATTTAACGCTGCAATTGCATCGCGAACAAGCCGCAGAAGAGCTCGCAGATAAAGTGCAGATGATGGCGTCAAAAAATTTGCGTCATGTGGATATTCGCTTGGATCCGCCTGAGTTGGGACGGATGCAAATTCGCCTTTCGCTCAATCAAGATCAGGCCAATGTGCAATTTCATGTGACCAATTCACAAGCCCGCGATGTGGTGGAACAAGCGATGCCACGTTTGCGCGAACTGATGCAGCAGCATGGTCTGCAATTGGCTCAAAGCTCAGTGCAGCAAGATAGCTCTCGCCATTTTGCGCAGCAGCAGGGCCAGCAGCATCAGCAAGGACAACAAAGTCAGCATCAGCAATCGAGCTGGCGCTGGCGAGATGATGGGATGGAGCAGCAAGAATCCGCCGTCGAAATGTGGGTCAGCCGTCGTCGCGACGGAATTGACGACTATGTTTAAGAGATAAGCTAGGAAAAATCATGAACAAAAAGAAGCTGATTATATTTGCCGGTATTGGCCTTGTGGTCGTGCTACTTGCTGTGGGCGGTTGGATGTTCTTGAGCGGTGGCGATAAAGCGGATGTGCCACCAGAGCAAGCGCCAGGCACAACCAAGCCACAAGTTGATGTTGGCGGCCCAGCTTTGTATGTCGATCTTCCTGAGCCATTTATCTTTAATGTGAGCGGTAGTAACCGCGATCGCGTGGCACAAATTAGTGTTCAGCTGATGGTGCGTGGCGATGCCAATTACCAAGTGGCGAATAACAATATTCCATTGATTCAGAGCCAAATTTTGTCGACCTTCTCCAGTGCTACGGTAGAAGAGCTTCGCGCGACAGATGGCCTGACGACGCTGCGCGATAAAGCGACCAAAGCCGTCCAAGATGCGATGCAAAAAGTGGCTGGTCGCCCTGTGGTGGAGCGCGTATTATTCACCGGTTTTGTGATGCAATAAGAAGGTAAACTGTGAGCGATCTGCTGACCCAAGACGAAATTGATGCCCTGCTGCACGGGGTCGATGATGTTGATGAGACAGAGACCATTGAGGAATCACATGATGGTGCGACCTCCTTTGACTTTTCATCACAAGACCGCATTGTGCGTGGCCGCATGCCGACGCTGGAGCTTATTAATGAACGCTTCGCGCGGCATATGCGCATTAGCCTCTTTAATATGCTGCGTAAAACAGCGGAGGTGTCGATCAATGGCGTGCAGATGCTCAAATTTGGTGAATACCAAAATACCCTCTATGTCCCCACCAGTTTAAACATGGTGCGTTTTCGCCCGCTGAAGGGGACCGCCTTGGTCACCATGGAAGCGCGTTTGGTGTTTATTTTGGTGGAGAACTTCTTTGGTGGTGATGGTCGATTCCACGCCAAAATTGAAGGTCGCGAATTTACCCCAACAGAGCGCCGCATTATTCAAATGCTACTCAAGTTGGTGTTTGAAGATTACAAAGAAGCCTGGTCGCCAGTAATGGGGGTTGAGTTTGAGTATCTTGACTCTGAAGTGAACCCAACCATGGCGAACATTGTCAGCCCCACGGAAGTGATCGTGGTGAGTTCTTTCCATATTGAACTCGATGGCGGCGGCGGCGATTTCCACGTGGTGATGCCGTACTCCATGGTCGAGCCGATTCGTGAATTGCTCGATGCTGGTGTGCAAAGTGACAAGATGGATACCGACATGCGCTGGAGCATGGCGCTGCGCGATGAAATTTTGGATGTGCCTGTGTCATTGCGTGCCAAGCTGCTAGATATGGACTTGGCACTGCGCGATCTAATGGAACTGCAGGCGGGCGATATTATCCCTATTGATATGCCTGAAAATATCACCGTCTTTGTTGAAGATTTACCGACCTATCACGCCAAGATGGGACAGCGCAACGATCATATTGCGCTCAAAATTACAGAAAAATTGAAGCGGCCCGAAATGGTAAAAACCGATCTGGCCTTTTTGGATGATGGGCTCGCTGAAGAGCTTATCGACAGTATTCCGCTCGATAATGATTAAATGAGGTTCATGCCATGGCAACTGATGATCAACAACAAATGGCCGATGAATGGGCCGCAGCACTTGCTGAACAAGGTGATGCAGATGCGATCTTAAATGACAGTGTGGCGCAAGCTCCGCTGGAAGAGCTTTCTGATGAAAGCAGCCCAATTAGCGATGATGAGCGTCGCAAATTGGATGCGATTCTCGATATTCCGGTGACCATCTCCATGGAAGTGGGGCGCTCGCAAATCAATATTCGTAATTTGCTGCAGCTTAACCAGGGCTCCGTGGTCGAGCTTGATCGCGTTGCCGGTGAGTCATTGGATGTTTTGGTCAACGGCACCTTGATTGCCCACGGCGAAGTGGTGGTGGTCAACGATAAATTTGGTATTCGTTTGACCGACGTGATCAGCCAAACAGAGCGCATCAAAAAACTACGATAGGATTCGAAACATGGCGCGATTGCTATGGATTGCTCTGCTGTTTTCGCCCAGCGCGTGGGCAGTAGAATCTGAAAAATTAGATCTATTCAGCACGGTGAGCGCGCTGTTTTTTGTGCTGGTGCTAATTTTTGTGCTGGCGGCCGTGGTGCGCAAAATGCGTTTACCGGGTGTGGCCGTGCGTCATCAAGAACTACAAGTGGTGGCGCAGCTTCCCATTGGCCCCAAAGAGCGTTTAATGGTGGTACAAGTGGGCGAGCAACAGGTATTGCTCGGTGTCACTGCGCAGCAAATCAATCAATTAGCCGTGTTGGAGCAGCCACTCAGTCAGCCAAGCTCATCGGATTTTGCCAGCCAGCTTGGCCGCTTGCTCAAACAGCAGGGGCAAAAAGGTAAGAAAACCAAAGTGTCAGCCTCAGTTTCTGAAGATACTGAGTCGACCCATTCACAGGAGTCATCGCAATGAGTCGCCATGTCGTGATGACCCTCACCCTCATCTTGCTACTGTGTTCCTATTTTGCCAGCGCCGCCCATGCTGCGCCTGAGCCTGTAACCCTGGCAGTACCCGAGCCAACCATAGAACTACCAATGCAAGGTGGTGGCGGTATTCCGGCGATGACGGTTACTGTCAACCCGGATGGCACCGAGGATTACTCGGTTACCCTACAAATTCTGGCCTTAATGACCATGCTCGGCTTTTTGCCGGCCATCGTCATTTTGATGACCTCTTTTACCCGTATTGTGGTGGTGATGGCGATTTTGCGTCAAGCCTTGGGTTTGCAACAAACGCCATCGAATCAGGTGGTGATCGGTATTTCGCTGTTTTTGACCTTCTTTATTATGTCGCCGGTGATCGATCAGATTAATACCAAGGCGGTTCAGCCCTATCTCAATGAGCAGATGACGGCACGTCAGGCATTTACAGAAGCACAAAAACCGCTGCGCGCCTTTATGCTCAAGCAGACGCGGGTCAAAGATCTGGAAACCTTCGTCAATATGTCAGGCTCAACTGCCAAAGATCCAGAAGAAGTGCCGATGACGGTACTGATCCCTGCCTTTGTCACCTCGGAGCTTAAAACCGCCTTTCAAATTGGCTTTATGCTGTTTTTGCCATTTTTGATTATCGACTTGGTGGTGGCCTCCATTTTGATGGCCATGGGTATGATGATGTTGTCTCCGATGATCGTTTCTTTGCCATTTAAACTGATGTTGTTTGTGCTGGTGGATGGTTGGAATTTGATTCTATCGACACTGGCCGCAAGTTTTGGCGGAGGTGGGCCATGACCCCAGAGTATTTCGTCGATATCTTTCGAGATGCCCTTTATTTAGTGCTGATTCTGGTATCGGCGATCGTGATCCCCGGTTTGCTGATTGGTTTGGTGGTGGCTGTATTTCAGGCGGCCACCTCGATTAACGAACAAACCTTAAGCTTTTTGCCGCGCTTGATTGTGACCTTATTGGCCTTGATGTTTTTTGGTCATTGGATGGTGCGGATGTTGATGGAATACTTCTTTCGATTGATTGAAGAGATCCCTAATCTTCTCTATTAGGTGAGCGAGTGTCCTATTCAGCAGATGTGGTGCTAACTTGGCTGGCCAACTATTTTTGGCCGCTGACACGCATCTCTGCAATGATGATGGTAATGACCTTCTTTGGTGCGCGTTTTGTGCCCGCTCGCATTCGCCTGTTTCTCGCGCTTGCTATTACTTTTGCGGTGATGCCTGCGCTGCCCATCGTGCCAGATATTGAACTCTTCTCACTGCATGGTTTTTTGATCACCGCGCAGCAGCTGCTGATCGGTGTGGCCATGGGCATTATTACCCAGTTTGTCACTCAGACCTTCGTCATTCTTGGTCAAATTCTCGGGATGCAATCGAGCTTGGGTTTCGCCTCCATGGTGGATCCCGCTAATGGTCAAAACACCCCGGTGCTGGGCCAGCTGTATATGATGTTGGCGGTGATGTTCTTTTTGGTCACTGATGGGCATCTGTTGATGCTACAAATGGTGGTGCACAGTTTTACCTCACTTCCCGTGGGGCAATTTTTGCAGGTCGGTGATTTTCTCAATTTATCGAAATGGTTTGGTTGGATGTTTCAGGCCGCACTGAGCATGTCGCTGGCTGGGATCATCGCCTTGCTTACCATCAATATCTCTTTTGGTGTGATGACCCGCGCGGCACCACAGCTGAATATTTTCTCGCTGGGCTTTGCTTTTACCTTGTTGATCGGTTTGATGATCAGCTGGTATTTGCTACTTGAGCTCTATCCGCATTACAGCCAGCACTGGCAGTTTGGGGTGGAGCAAATCTGTAATCTCATTGGCGTTGATTGCGCTTAACGCGCAAGGAGTGAGGTATGGCAGAGTCCGACGGTCAAGAAAGAACAGAAGACGCCTCAGCCCGAAGGCTTCAGCAGGCGCGGGAGAAGGGTCAAGTACCGCGCTCAAGAGAATTGGCATCCGTTGCAGTGATGGTCGCTGGCGCTTTGGCATTGATGTGGTTTGGTCAAAGTATTGGCGAGGGATTGGCTGCGGTGATGCGCCGCCTTTTTTCGCTTTCTCGCGATGAAGTGTTCGATTTCCCTAAGCTGCTCAATATTCTATTTCAGGCTTTGGGCTCACTGCTGATCCCCATGTCCATCGTGTTGATTTTGCTGTTTATTGCTGGCTTTATCGGCGCCTCTGGTTTAGGTGGCATTAGCTTTTCCACCGAAGCGGCAATGCCGAAAATGTCCAAAATGAACCCGCTGACTGGGGTCAAACGGATGTTTGGTAAGCAAAGCCTGGTAGAGCTTCTCAAATCCATTCTGAAAGTGGCTTTGGTGGTGGGGGTGGCCTATTCCCTGATCACCGACAGCGTTGAAGAGTTCTTTTTGCTTAATCGCGAACACTACCCAAGTAATGTTTATCATGCGCTGGATATGCTGATGGACTTTGTGCTGTTGATCTGCTGCTCGCTGCTGATTGTGGTGGCGATCGATGTGCCTTTTCAAATTCGTCAGCACAATGAGCAATTGAAAATGACCAAGCAAGAAGTGCGCGACGAATACAAAGAGACCGAAGGTCGTCCCGAAGTCAAAGGGCGAATTCGTCAGTTGCAACGTGAAATGGCGCAGCGGCGTATGATGGCTGAAGTGCCTAAGGCTGATGTTGTGATCACCAACCCGGAGCACTATTCAGTGGCGCTTCGCTATGACCAAAGTGTCGATAGTGCGCCGATTGTGATCGCCAAGGGGATTGACCACAATGCGATGAAGATTCGTGAAATCGCCGCCCAGTACGATATTCCGATATTACCGGCGCCGCCACTGACTCGTGCGCTGTACCACACCACGGAGCTTGAGCAGCAAATTCCTGACGGTTTGTTTGTCGCTGTCGCGCAGGTTTTAGCCTACATCTACCAGCTCAAACAGTTCCAAAAAGGGCGGGCGCCAAGGCCGAAATTCGATGGTCAGAAGATCGATATTCCAAAAGATATGCGCTACTAACCTTCTGTTTATGTAAGTGAAATGTGATTCAGTCACCGCAGAGTCAATTTATTGGCTTGATCTTGGTATCCTTTTTGCTTCCTTCCCTGTAATCGACGGGCATAACCCGTTTCAAATTTCACCTATTTCGGTGCTTGCACATAGATGAAACAATTTACCTCAACACTGGCAAATAAATTGCCGCTGCAGCGTCTGCGTTCGATTCAAGGGATCGGTGCGCCTTTTATCGTGCTGGCAACCTTGGGCATGATTGTGCTGCCAATGCCGCCGTTTTTGCTCGATATGATGTTCTCATTCAATATCGCGCTGGCCATGGTGGTGCTTTTGGTGACGATTTATACCCGTCGCCCCTTGGACTTTGCTGCTTTCCCAACGGTGCTGTTGGTCGCAACCTTGCTGCGCTTGGCATTGAACGTGGCCTCGACGCGGGTGGTGTTACTGCGCGGTCATGAGGGTGATGGCGCGGCCGGTCAGGTGATTGAGGCCTTTGGTAACGTGGTGATCGGCGGTAACTATGCCGTGGGTATGGTGGTGTTCTTGATCTTGATGATCATTAACTTCATGGTTGTCACCAAAGGTGCAGGCCGTATTTCAGAAGTGAGTGCTCGCTTTACCTTGGATGCATTACCCGGTAAGCAAATGGCCATCGATGCCGACTTAAACGCCGGTTTGATTGACCAAGAGCAAGCGCGCCTTCGTCGTTTTGAAGTAACCAAAGAAGCTGACTTCTACGGTTCTATGGATGGTGCCTCGAAGTTTGTCAAAGGGGATGCCATCGCCGGTATTTTGATTTTGTTTATCAACATCATTGGCGGTTTAAGTATCGGTATTGCGCAATACGGTTTGCCCTTTGGCGAAGCGATGCAAATCTATACCTTGTTGACCATTGGTGACGGTCTGGTTGCTCAGATCCCATCGCTCCTTCTTTCCATCGGCGCAGCCATTATGGTGACGCGTCAGAATACCGAAGAAGATATGGGCGAGGCCATGGTGAGTCAGATGTTTGACAGCCCGAAAGCGCTGAGCATCACCGCGGGTATTTTGTTCATCATGGGGATTATCCCCGGCATGCCGCACTTCGCCTTTTTGCTCTTTGCGCTACTCGCAGGGGGCGCGGCTTATTGGAAAATTCGCAAGCAAAAAGAGCAAGAAGAAAAAACAGAAGCCATGGCGCTTGAGCCTGTTGAGCCGCCAAAACCCAAAGAGCTCTCTTGGGATGACGTACAACCCGTGGATATTATCGGCCTTGAAGTGGGCTATCGCCTGATTACCTTGGTTGACCGTGAGCAAGGTGGTGAATTGCTTGAGCGGGTCAAAGGGGTGCGCAAGAAGCTTTCTCAGGACTTTGGCTTTTTGATTCCACCGGTTCATATTCGAGACAACCTTGAACTGCCGCCCAATGGTTATCGCATTATGCTCATGGGGGTGGCGTGCGGCGAAGCTGAAATTCGCCCAGATCAAGAGCTGGCGATTAACCCAGGCCAAGTCTACGGCCCATTAGAAGGGGAGCATACCCGCGATCCCGCCTTTGGTCTTGAAGCGGTTTGGATTCGCGGACCACAGCAAGAGCATGCGCAGGCCTTGGGCTACACCGTGGTGGATGCCGCGACTGTGCTGGCAACCCATATGAGTCAAGTGCTGACCAACCATGCGGCGCAATTACTTGGCCATGAAGAGGTGCAGAACTTGATGGAGATGCTGGGTCGCAGTGCGCCGAAATTGGTGGAGAACTTTATTCCCGATCAGGTGCCTTTGGGTGCTGTGGTCAAGACCTTGCAGAACTTGCTGCATGAGCATATTCCGATTCGCGATATTCGCACCATTGTCCAAACCTTGGCCGAATACGCACCAAAGAGTCAAGATCCTGACATTCTGACAGCCGCTGTGCGCATTGCCTTGAAGCGGATGATCGTACAGGAAATCAATGGTATCTCGCCGGAAGTGCCAGTCATTACTCTGACGCCAGAGTTGGAACAGTTATTGCATAAAACTATGCAAGCGTCAGGCGGCGAATCCACCGGTATTGAACCGGGTTTGGCAGAGCGTATGCAGCAGTCCTTGATGGAAGCAACTCAGAAACAGGAACTGCAGGGCGAGCCAGCTATTTTGCTTACTTCCGGGGTGCTGCGTAGCACACTCGCTAAGTTTGTGAAAAACACGATTCCTAGTATTCGCGTGCTCTCTTACCAAGAGATTCCGGATGAGAAACAGATTCGAATCGTGCACGCGGTCGGCAATTGATACGAGCGCTCTTATGGGCATAACACTTAGGTAGTCACTTTGAAAATAAAACGATTTTTTGCCAAAGATATGCGCACTGCCTTGGCTGAGGTGAAAGAAGAGCTCGGCCCAGATGCAGTGATCATGTCCAATAAGCGTGTGACCGGCGGCGTAGAAATTGTTGCAGCAGTGGACAATGAACCCGCTGCACCATCGGTGCAAAAGCAGCAAGCTGAAGCGCAACTTGATCGCGGTTATAGCTCTGCGCGCCGTAAATTGCTCGACGACCAAGTTCAGTTGTCGCAGCGCTCGATGCGTCAATCACAGTCAGCACCAAGCCATGGCAATAGCCGCTTTGCTGGGATGCTGGATCAGATGCAGCAAACAAGCCCGCGCCATGAAGAAACCGAAGCCGATTCTTTGGCGGCTTTGCTTGAACGCCAGCAGCGTCAGCAAGGTGGCGGTCGCGCGCCAGCGCCACGTCGCCAAGCGCAAGATGACCGTTATGATTTGACGCGCAGTAAAGAGCAGCGTCATCAAAAAGCGCAAGAGACCTTTAACCGTGGTCAAGAGCGCCGTGCACGTCACGATGACTCACCAATGCGTCGCCGTGAGCAGCAGCCTGATGAACTGACCACCATGCGCCAAGAGATGGCTTCCATTCGAAGCCTGCTCGAACACCAGTTGTCTGGTTTGATGTGGCAAGAGGTGGAGCGCAAAGAGCCACTTCGCGCCCTGCTGATTAAACGCTTGCAGCGTATGGGATTGTCTGAAGAGTTGGCTGACCAGCTCGCAAGTTATATTCCAGAAGTCATGACCCCACATGAAGCCTGGCCGACACTGATGGAAATGCTGTCGGATCAGATTCTTACTTTGGATGAGTGCATCATCGAAACAGGCGGCGTTGTGGCGCTACTTGGCCCAACGGGTGTGGGTAAAACCACCACTATCGCAAAGCTGGCTGCACGCGCAGCGATGGAGCATGGCCCTGACGAAGTGGCACTAGTGACAACAGACACTTACCGGATTGGTGCCCACGAACAATTGGCAACCTATGGACGAATCATGGGTTGCACCGTAAAAGTTGCTAAAGATGCGGATGAACTGGCCGATATATTGTATCAATTGCGCCATCGACGCTTAGTTCTGGTGGATACCGCAGGTATGGGTCAGCGTGATATTCGTCTTTCAGAACAACTAGATACATTAATGATGAACAGTGGTGCCAAGATCAAAAGCTTCTTGGTTTTACCCGCAACCGCGCAGCGCCGTGTGTTGCAAGAAACCATTGATCATTTCCGCAGAATTCCATTATCGGGCTGCGTTTTGACCAAGTTGGATGAGTCATTGAGTTTGGGTGAACTGCTTTGCGTCACCATTCGCAATGCACTCCCTGTGGCCTATTTGGCCGATGGTCAGCGTGTACCGGAAGATATTAAGCCTGCGACAGGCCAGAATTTAGTATCTCGAGCAGAAAAGTTGCTCGAATATGATTTAGAACAGCAGACTCATTTCTGGGGGAATGACCCATCAGATTACTCGGTGGCGGACAGTTATGATTGAAACCAATATGCATGATCAAGCCAGCGGCCTCCGCCGTTTAACTCAGCCGACCTCAACCAAAGTCATTACTGTGACTGGTGGCAAGGGTGGTGTTGGTAAAACCAACGTCAGCCTAAACATGGCCGTTGCCATGGCCAAACAGGGCAAAAAAGTGATGGTCTTTGATGCCGACTTAGGTTTGGCCAACGTCGATGTGATGTTGGGTCTGCGTTCGACTTTGAACCTATCGCACGTCCTTGCCGGTCGTTGCGAGCTGGAAGACATCATTGTTGAAGGCCCATACGGCGTCAAAATTGTGCCGGCTGCCTCAGGCACACGTTCCATGGCAGAGCTCAATGAAGCGCAACATGCCGGTCTTATCCGCGCATTTAGTTCGCTTGAAGAGCATGTCGATGTGATGATTGTCGATACAGCGGCGGGTATCTCTGATATGGTGCTCAGCTTCTCACGAGCGGCGCAAGATGTGATTGTGGTCGTTTGTGATGAACCAACGTCTATTACCGATGCTTACGCTTTGATAAAAATACTGAGTCGTGAGTATCAAGTGCCGCGCTTTAAAGTGGTGGCCAATATGGTGCGTAGCTACCGCGAAGGACGTGAGCTATTTACTAAGCTCACTCGCGTAACTGAGCGCTTCTTGACCGCCAATCTAGAGTTGGTGGCTTGTATTCCATTGGACGACAATGTGCGCCAATCGGTGAAGCGCCAAAAATTGGTGGTTGACGCCGCGCCGCGTTCACCTGCCGCCTTGGCTTTGAACTCCTTGGCGACCAAAGCGGCCACCTGGCCAGTACCGTCGAATCCAAGTGGGCATCTTGAGTTTTTCGTTGAGAAACTATTGATGCGACCACAAAGTGAGATGATGGGGGAGCGGCTGAGTGAATAAAATGGCAACCTATCATCAGGTCAAGGAGAGTCCGCATGCGTTTATTGAGCGCCATCGTGATTTGGTGAAACGAATTGCCCATCATTTAATTGGCCGCTTACCACCAAACGTTTTGCTCGAAGACCTGATTCAAGCCGGGATGATTGGCTTGATTGAAGCGCAGCAAAACTATGACGCCACCAAAGGCGCAAGTTTTGAAACATTTGCAGGCATTCGTATTCGCGGTGCCATGCTTGATGAAATTCGTCGCGGCGATTGGGTGCCGCGTTCTGTGCATCGCAATAGCCGTGCGATCAGCCAGGCCATCAATCTGCTTGAGCATGAATTGGGCCGCGATCCAACGGATGTGGAAATTGCAGCACATCTAGAAGTTTCGGTGAGTCAATATCACCAAATGCTCAACGACGTCAGTTGTGGTCGTCTGTTGGGGATTGAAGATCTGGGGGTATCGGAAGATGCCATCCATCATGAAGATCAGTCAGAAGAGAACATTCCCTTTGCCGGGGTTGCTGAGGAGAGTTTTCGATTGGCTTTGATCGAGTCAATTAAGACCCTACCTGAGCGAGAAGCTTTGGTTCTATCGCTGTACTACGACGAAGAACTGAACTTAAAAGAGATTGGTGCTGTGCTTGGTGTGAGTGAATCTCGTGTAAGCCAGATTCACAGTCAAGCTATGCAACGCCTACGAGCCAAGCTATCGGCTTGGCGCGACGATGAATACTAAAGCAATAACGAGACCTCAGTGGAGGCAACTTTGAATAAAAATATGAAAATCCTGATTGTTGATGATTTCTCAACAATGCGTCGTATCGTCAAAAACCTTCTTCGTGACTTGGGTTTTAACAACACCCATGAAGCGGATGATGGCCTGACAGCGTTACCTATGCTCAACAAGGGTGGATTTGATTTTGTCGTTACCGACTGGAATATGCCAGGCATGCAGGGCATCGACCTGCTGCGTCATATTCGCGCTGACGATAGCCTCAAACATCTCCCTGTCTTGATGATCACCGCGGAAGCAAAACGCGAACAGATCATTGAAGCGGCGCAAGCCGGGGTGAACGGGTATATCGTGAAACCATTTACAGCAGCCACCTTGAAAGAGAAGCTCGATAAAATTTTTGAGCGTATGTAACCGCTGTTGATGTCACGAGCGAAAGAAGGAAAAACGAATGATAACGCTCGAGCAGGCCCAACAGCTAGTTACCTTGTTAGAACAGGGTGAACAGGGCCAAGCCAATCAATTGATTGGAGAAATTATTGAAGCAAGTACGCTGCCGATTTATCACGAAGTTGGGCGCATCACGCGTCAGCTTCATGACTCTTTAGCTGAATTTCGAATTGATCCGAGACTAGGCGCTTTGGCGACCTATGAAATTCCAGACGCTCGGGATCGTTTGACCTATGTGATCGATAAAACAGAAGAAGCGGCAAACCGTACCATGGATGCCGTTGAGCGCTGCCTTCCTATGGCAGAGCAACTTGGGGAACACATTGGTCAGGTGCGTCCTAGCTGGAATCAGCTGATGCGCGGCGACTTAAAACTAGCTGAATTTAAAAATCTATGTCACGAAGTTGAAGACCTGCTGACGCACATTGAGGGCGATAGCGGGGAAGTGAAACATCAACTGACTGAAATTTTGATGGCACAGGACTTTCAGGATCTCACGGGGCAAACCATTCGCCGCGTGATCGTTTTGGTTCATGAAGTTGAAGAGCAGCTGGTTGAGATTTTAAAAGCCTTTGGTATTGAGCCTGAGCAGGTTGAGCAACCCACTGTGGACTCAGCGCAAGCAGAAGGGCCCATTATCCATCCGGATCAACGTCAGGATGTGGTCAATGGCCAGGATGATGTCGACGACTTGCTATCAAGTCTCGGGTTCTAGGGGAATAGTATGAGTTTCGAAGTGGATGAAGATATTCTTCAGGACTTTTTAATTGAAGCCGGTGAAATCTTAGAGCAACTTTCTGAGCAGCTGGTGGAACTTGAACAAAGTCCAGATGATCGCGATTTACTAAACGCAATTTTCCGTGGTTTCCACACCGTAAAAGGTGGTGCAGGCTTTCTTTCCTTGGGTGAGCTCGTGGATGCTTGTCACGGTGCAGAAAACGTCTTTGACTTGCTGCGCAATGACAAACGCCGCGTTACAACCACCTTGATGGATGTGATTCTGCAAGCGCTAGACACCATCAATGCAATGTTTGAATTGGTGCAGCAGCGCGAACCCCTGTCGCCAGCGCCAGCTGAATTGCTAGAAGCGCTACACAAATTAAGTGATGCCAGCCTGACCCAAGAGCAAGCGGAAGCTGCGTTGGGAGGCGGTGCGCCAGCCCCTGTTGTCGAGCCTGAGCCTGTCATCGAAGCGCCAGCGCCTGTTGTTGAAACGAGCGTTGAAACTCATGTTGAAGCGCCAGCCGCTTCAGCAGCGCCGCATGCAGAGATCACTTCAGGCCAGTCTGTCGATGACATCACTGACGACGAATTTGAAAAGCTATTGGATGAGCTCCATGGCGCCGGTAAAGGCCCATCGGCTCATAGCGAACCTGCGCCAGCTGCACCTGCAGCGCCGGCAGCATCGGTGATCAGCGAAAGCGGTGACATTACTGATGATGAGTTCGAACGTTTGCTTGATGAGCTGCATGGTGCCGGTAATGGCCCATCAGGTCACAGCGAACCTGCGCCAGTCGCACCCGCAGCACCCGCAGCCAGCGGCGATAGCGATATCATGACCGATGCTGAGTTTGAAAAGCTGCTGGACGAACTGCATGGTGCGGGTAAAGGCCCAAGTGCAGAAGAGTTAGAAGCAGCAACCAAACCGGCCTCTGCCAACCTTGCTGCGGCGCAAGCTGTGGTTGAGAAAATTGAAGCGGCGAAATCAGTCCCTGCGTCAACGCCTGCACCAGCTGCATCCGCAGCGCCTGCGGCAAAAGCAGCGGATAAAGCCAAACCGCAAGCAGAAGCCACTGTGCGTGTGGATACCCAAACCCTCGATACCATTATGAATATGGTGGGTGAGCTGGTGTTGGTGCGCAACCGCTTGGTGAGCCTTGGTCTGAACAGCAACGATGAAGAGATGTCGAAAGCTGTTGCCAACCTAGATGTGGTGACCGCTGATCTGCAAGGCGCGGTGATGAAAACCCGCATGCAGCCAATCAAAAAAGTGTTTGGCCGCTTCCCTCGCGTGGTTCGTGATTTGGCGCGTAGCTTGAATAAAGAGATCAGTCTTGAACTGCGCGGCGAAGAAACCGACTTGGATAAAAACCTGGTTGAGGCCTTGGCCGATCCTTTGGTCCACTTGGTGCGCAACTCCGTTGACCATGGCATCGAGATGCCAGATGTCCGTGAGAAAGCTGGTAAACCACGTAAAGGTACGGTGACCCTTGCAGCGTCACAAGAAGGCGATCACATCTTGCTGACCATTTCTGATGATGGCGGCGGTATGGACCCAGATAAATTGCGCTCAATTGCGATTGAGCGTGGCTTGATGGATAGCGATGCAGCGGCGCGTTTAAGCGACACTGAAGCCTACAATCTCATCTTTGCACCGGGCTTTTCGACTAAAAAAGAGATCTCAGATATCTCAGGTCGTGGCGTTGGCATGGATGTGGTGAAAACCGGCATTAGCCAGTTGAACGGCACCATCAATATCGATTCAGGTTTAGGTCGCGGTACCGTTATTGCGATTAAAGTGCCACTGACTTTGGCGATTTTGCCAACGCTGATGGTGGGTATTGGTCAACAGCCATTTGCGCTGCCTTTGGCCAGTGTGAACGAAATTTTCCATTTGGATTTAACCAAAACCAACACTGTGGATGGTCAACTGACCATTATTGTGCGAGATAAGGCGATTCCACTGTTCTATCTACAAGATTGGTTGGATAGATCAGGTTGTCAACATAGCCGCGATCAAGGGCATGTGGTGATTGTGCAAATCGGTCACCAACGTATCGGCTTTGTGGTCGATTCCTTGATCGGTCAGGAAGAGGTGGTGATTAAGCCACTGGATAACCTGCTCCAAGGAACCCCAGGTATGGCTGGGGCGACCATCACTAGTGATGGTCATATCGCTTTGATTTTGGACGTTCCTAGCTTGTTGAAGCGCTACGCCCACTAAAAAATAGGAGTCAAAAGACGCAATGGCAATTAAGGTTTTAGTCGTCGACGATTCAAGTTTTTTTCGCCGCCGTGTGAGTGAGATCCTCAATGCAGATGCACGCCTTGAGGTGATCGACACCGCCAACAATGGCAAAGAAGGTGTAGAAAAGGCGCTTTCACTGCGTCCTGATGTCATTACCATGGACATCGAGATGCCAGTGATGGATGGGATTACCGCAGTGCGCGAAATTATGAAGCAGCGCCCTGTGCCGATTTTGATGTTTTCATCACTGACCCATGAAGGCGCGCAAGCAACTTTAGATGCTTTGGATGCCGGTGCTTTAGACTTCATTCCGAAAAAGTTTGAAGACATCGCCCGCGATCGCGAAGAAGCCGTCAGCTTGCTACAAAAACGCGTGGTGGAATTATCTCGCAAGCGTCTGGGCATGCGCCCAGTACGCCCATCAGTTGAAGCGCATACCGCTGCGCCAGCACCTGCTGCGCGTACACCGCTTCGCACCAGCACGCCAGCGGCAAGTGCTGCGCATACAACCGCGCACACCACAGCCCATGCGCCAACGCAAACAGCGGCGCCAATGCGTGCCCCTGCTGCAAGCATGGCGCCAGCACGTTTTCGTGCAACGGGTAAAAACTATCAGTTGGTGGCCATTGGTACATCAACCGGTGGTCCAGTGGCATTGCAGAAAATTTTGACGCTTTTACCGCGTAATTTCCCACTGCCGATTGTGCTGATTCAGCATATGCCGGGAACCTTTACCAATGCGTTCGCTAGCCGTTTGAACAATCTATGCCAGATTGAAGTCAAGGAAGCACAGGACGGCGATCTACTTCGTCCGGGTGTGGCTTATTTGGCTCCAGGCGGTTTGCAAATGATGTTGGATGGTCGCCCAGGTAGCGCTCGCCTCAAAATTCTTGATGGCGGCGACAAAATGAATTACAAGCCCTGCGTTGACGTCACCTTTGGCTCTGCTGCCAAAGTCTTTGGTGATAAAGTGCTCTCCATGATCCTGACCGGGATGGGGGCCGATGGCCGCGAAGGTGCACGCATGCTTAAGCAAGCGGGCGCCACAATCTGGGCTCAGGACGAGGAAAGCTGTGTGGTTTATGGTATGCCACAGGCGGTGGCAAAAGCAGGTATTTCCACAGAAGACCTACCCATCGACCGCATCGCTGAACGGATTAAAGTTGAATTAGGAATCGCATAGTGATCGTTTGGAGTGTCGCGAACCAAAAAGGTGGGGTAGGGAAAACCACCACAACCGTCTCTTTGGCGGGGCTTTTAAGTGAACGCAAAAAGCGCGTGTTGTTGGTTGATACTGATCCTCATGCATCGCTCACCACTTATTTCAACTATGAAAGTGATGAGCTGAAATTAAGTCTGTTTGACCTGTTTCAAGTGCCAGAAGTGACACGCGACGCAGTACAAAAGCTGATCATTCAAACCAAGTATGATCGCATTGATTTGATTCCTGCGCATATGTCCTTGGCGACCCTTGACCGTGTCATGGGAACCAAGGGCGGTATGGGGCTGGTGCTGAAAAAAGCACTGGCCACCATTGAAGATGAATATGACTACGTGCTCATCGATTGCCCACCTATTTTGGGGGTGATGATGGTCAACGCCTTGGCGGCGAGTCGTCGTATTTTGATTCCGGTACAAACGGAATTTTTGGCGATGAAAGGTTTGGAGCGAATGATGCGCACTTTGCAAATCATGCAAAAATCGCGTCCTGCGCCTTTTAAAGTCTGTATTGTGCCGACCATGTATGACAAGCGAACGCGCGCTTCTCTAGAAACTTTGCAGTCTTTAAAACAGAGTTTTCAAGAGCAGGTGTGGGCTTCCGCCATTCCAATCGATACTAAATTCCGTGATGCGAGCTTGAAAAACATGCCGCCATCACTTTATGCCAAGGGCTGTCGCGGCGTTTTTGCCTATAAGACACTACTGAATTATCTGGAGCGCTTAGAGCAAGATGAGCACTAATCGGGCACCTTTAAATAGTGAGCAGGCGCTTGATGATTACTTCATGGCGCTGCTGGAAGAAGATGAGGTACCGGCTCAACTTGAGATGCCGACCGAGTCTGAAGTGCCGCCTGAGGTTCAACTTGCCGTTCAACCTCAGCCCGCTGCGGTCAGTGCGAGCGCTAAGCCCTATGTAGAGCTTGAAAGCGATAAGCAAATTCAGCTGCAACGACTGCTTAGCCAAGTCTCGACAGAGACGGTGCCACAGCTTGCCGTGGCAGTTGAAACAGAAACTAAAACTGAAACAGAAACCAAGGTTGAGACCGAGACGCTCTCGGATCAGCTCGATCCTGATTGGCAAGCCGCGCTGGTTGAAGAAGCGGCCCACGACGCCGCAACGCAAGTGCAACTTGCTGAGCCTGAAGTGGCTGTTGAGACGCTGGTCGATACTGTCGTTGAAACTGAAGTTGAAACTAAAGCGGAAACAGTTGTTGAAGCCTTAGAGACAACCGCGGTTGATATCGCAGTGGACACTGAGGTCGCAACTGAGCTTGCACCGGCTGAAAAAGCCTTGGATTCTGATTGGCATAATATTGAAACAGGTTATGAGTTTCAGGTGCTTTACTTCCTGATTGCTGGCGTCACCTTTGCTGTGCCGCTGAACAATTTAGGGGGCATTCACCGACTCGCTGAAACCAATATTCTTCTAGGTCGCCCTGCATGGTATTTGGGTTTGCAAACCTCAAGAGAGCAACAGCTCGACGTGGTAGATACAGCCCGCTGGGTGATGCCAGATAAGATCACTGATGATCAACATCGTGAAGATTATCAATATATTGTAATGCTGGGTGACAGCAAATGGGGGCTCGCCAGTGATAAACTGATGGGCACCGAAACTCTCGTAAAAGAAGATGTGCGCTGGCGCGAGTCGGAAGGAAAACGACCTTGGCTAGCCGGCATGGTCAAAGAGAAAATGTGTGCTTTGATCCATGTTGAAGCGATGATTAACATGTTGAACGCTGGACTGGATGTTAACGGCGTCGCCTAGTTTGTACAAAGAGGACAACAAATGACTCAGGTTAATGCTGCTGAAATGTATAAAGAAGATAGCAATGATCGTGTGATTCAGTGGGTTACCTTCCAATTGGAAGCAGAAATCTACGGTATCAATGTTATGCAAGTACGTGAAGTGCTGCGTTATACTGAAATTGCACCTGTACCTGGTGCGCCGGATTATGTACTAGGGATCATCAACCTTCGCGGTAACGTGGTCACTGTGATTGATACCCGTGCTCGCTTTGGTTTGATGCCTGGTGAGATCACAGACAATACCCGTATCGTGATTATTGAAGCTGAAAAACAAGTGATTGGTATTTTGGTGGATAGCGTTGCCGAAGTGGTTGATCTGAAAGGTTCAGACATCGACACTACACCAAGCGTTGGTACCGAAGAAAGCGCACGCTTTATTCAGGGCGTGAGCAATCGCGATGGTCAGTTGTTGATCCTTGTTGATTTAAACAAACTGCTCTCTGATGAAGAGTGGGAAGAGATGAGCATGCTGTAATGGCGATCCTCGATTATCTTGCTTACATTACTCTCGCGATCACCATCTGCACTTTTTTGTATGCGGTGGTGGCCATTGCGATGGAGCGCCGAGCGCGGCAAAAATTGGAGCAGAAGTTCCAAAATGCCGAGATCCTGCTGCGCGCCTTTCGCAAGCAAAATGATAGCATCACCAAGCAGTTCAATGAGCTGCGTACTGGTGTGATCAGCATGAGTCAAAAGGTGACTCAACTTGCGCAGGAGATGCAAGAGATCGAAGCCCGTCAGCAAGATGCGCAGCGTAATGACCCAGAAGGCCGACTCTACAGCCGCGCCAGTAAAATGGTGCAACTGGGCGCTGATATCGAAGAGCTGATGACCGAGTGCGAATTGCCAAAGGCTGAAGCCGAACTGCTGATGAACCTGCAAAAAAGAATGCGCAATTCATAGTGTCTAGAGCATAGCGCCTAGAGCCCCGCGCATTATTTGCACCACTGCTCATATCAAGAACAATAAAAAACCACCGCAAGGTGGTTTTTTATTGCCTGTCATATGGGAAAAATCGCAGGCCGTTACGTTAAACCTTTATGGTATTTTTCAACGCATGTACGGCAAATACAGGCTTTCCCCTTTAAGCTTGGCGGCACCAGCACTAACAGCCCACTTGGAAAGGTTACGCTTGGATCCGCACACCAGCATTGCCCATTTTTGGGGTTCAGATTACCGCAGGCGTTACCTCTGCCACAGAGGGGGCAGAGACTCGTTGATAATTCTGCTTGGGTTATTTTCATGAAGGTGTTTTTTATGAGTTAAGAGACGAGTCGCAATAGAGACGGGTCTTGCATGTTGCACAAAATACATGACCTGCGCCCTCATTTTTTGTTTTCCTAATTCCTTGTGAAGAGGCGTAAATATGTGGCTAAAATGAGCAATGAAGGAGCGCAAGCCAAGCGTTTATGTATTTTTGAGAAACTTATTAGTACTACTTACACACGGGAAGATCACTTTGAACTTTTAGTGATTTACACTTGGGACACATAATCCCTAGTTTTATTTTGCGGCAAAACTTGTGACCGCAACTCTTACAAACAAAAAAATACGGTGCGCCCGGAAAAAAGCCAGGCATAGCTACTTCCTTTTTAGCACTAATCTGCCATTGGATTGATCGGCTATTTCATAATTCCGTAGAGAGTTGAGTGCTCCTACCCCTCCCGCGGCTACAGCGATAGAGATTGCTGAAATAGCTGTTGGTAGCCCTAATACAGCTACAGCACCACTACCAATAATTCCACTTGCTGGAGCACCGGTTCCTCCTGAAGTAATTAACACAGTTACTGCGATTCCTATTGCACCAATAGCTATTGTCCAGGCTGCTTTGCCGGTCGCTTTAATTTTCAATACCTTATTTTTTAAGTCACCCTCAATTTCGATAGTGTCCTGCTCACTTTTTAGGGCTTCACCTAAGTCTGCTTCATTGCTAATTGTCACGATATATCTCCTTGTAGTGCTAACAGTATATTCAGCTGCATGTATGGTTTGTACAATCAAGTATTTTCATCAATTTAGCGCGAAATCGCCATTCATTCATTGGCTCACTCCGCATTTCTCATTGAAACTTTCCGCACTGTTGCTGCGCTTTAAACCTTGGTATTTATCCCGTCATAGTTGGGCGGTTGTTTGCCATCGAGAAACCAGGCGTAGGCGATCAGCTCGGCGATCACCCGATAGAGTTGTTCAGGAATTTCCTCACCCACATTGAGGTGGTTCAGCCATTGGCTTAGCTGTTCATCTTGATGAATCAGGCCACCTTGTTCTCGCACCGCTTCAACTAATGCTTGTGCACGCTCTTGGTAGGCTTTTGCCTGCACCTTGGGCGGTTGAATACCATCATAATGAAGCGCAATGGCGCGATGCGTTTTCTTGCGATTGGTCATGATGGCTCCTAAACCTTGGCAAGGTAATGAGGTGGTTGGTTGTCCGATGGGTTGCGTTTGGGTTGCAAGCTAAATTGCAGGGCTTGGCATTGTACGCCCGCTTTGGCTAAGTGATCACACAGCAGTTGTTGGTGCGTTTTGGCACGCTCTAAAAGCGCTGCCGATTCACTTTGGAAATGCAGCGAAAGGGTTTGTTTCAGACCCACCTTGCAATAGAGGCTATCGCCATTTTGGCAAATATAACAAAGGGTGAGGTGCCAGCCTTGCTCGGGCTTTTGTGCTGGCGGTGGCTCCACCGACACACTGATGGGCAGGTGCGGCGCAAAGGGCTGATTCATTTGCCAATGCAAATGAGTGGGTGTTTGCTCGCTGCTGCGACGCTCTGAAAAAAGACGAATCAGCGCTTGCTCGACATCGCTGAAAGTATCTTCGGATGTGAGTTGCGCCATGAGCTGTTGTAGCTGCTGATCTTCAGGGCGCTGTTTGAGCCACTGCGCAAGCTGGGCTGGATCGCGTGGCATCATCAGGCTTTGCACTAAAGGCAGTAGCTGCGGACTTTTCAGTGCCAACAAAATAGGTAACAGGCTTTGCTGGTGGGTAAGCAGCTGGCTCAGTTGTTGCGGATTCAGCTGTTGAAGGTTGAGTTGCGGGCTGCTCGGCGCGCTCTGCGTTGTAGTCTGATTTGAATTTGTCAGCTCAGGCGCAGTTAAATTTGGTGACAGGATTCGCGATAGTTGCGAAATTGTTGCATTGTTAAAATTTAAAGTTAAAGAATTGCTCATAAATCATACCAATGGCGAAGGGAAAGCAGACGGAATGACTGCAGAATGCTAACGATTAACGCATTGTTGTGATAAAGTAAGCAAAAATAATAACAGCTTTGCAATATTTCATGCTTGATGTCGATGCCCTCAGTTGCCAACGCGGTGACTTGTGCTTATTTGAGCACTTGAGTTTCTCGGTTCATCCTGGCGAGCTGGTCCAAATTGAAGGTGCCAACGGGGCAGGTAAAACCACTCTTCTACGTATTCTTGCTGGCTTATCTCAAGCAGATAGCGGCAGTGTGCGCTGGCAAGGCGAGCGCACGTCAGACAATCGTTTGCTTTTTCATGATGCCTTACTCTTTCTCGGTCATCAACCCGGCTTAAAGGCGCAGCTCAGTGCCTATGAAAATCTAGCCTTTTACTCCCAATGTCACGGCCACCAAGCGGATGTGGACGCTATCGAACAAGCGCTTGCCGATGTGGGGCTGTTGGGATTTGAACATGTGCCAGCAGGGCAGCTTTCAGCCGGTCAGCAGCGCCGCGTGTCATTGGCACGACTTTGGCTCAGTGATAAGCCGTTATGGATTCTTGATGAGCCATTAACTGCTATTGATAAACAAGGGGTCAAGCATTTGACCGCGCGTTTTGTCGCGCATGTTGCCGCGGGCGGCAGCATTGTGATGACCACGCACCAAGATTTGGTGTTACCGCAAGGCGAAATTAAGCGAATTCGATTGGGAGCATCTTGATGAATGTGTTTTGGCAGGTGCTGCGCCGCGAAATGTTGATCGCTTTTCGCCAGCGCGCTGACATTGTAAATCCGCTGTGGTTTTTCGTGATGGTGGTAACGCTGTTTCCACTGTCCATTGGTCCGGCTCTTGAGAATCTACAAATCTTTGCACCGGGCATTATTTGGGTCGCGGCTTTGCTGGCTGCGATGCTCTCGCTGGAACGTCTGTTTCGCGATGATTATCTCGATGGCAGCTTAGAGCAGCAGATGCTGATGCCTAGCAGTTTGTCTTTAGTGGTATTGGCAAAGGTGTTTGCCCATTGGTTACTCACAGGCGTGCCGCTGATTTTATTCAGTCCAATTTTGGCGCTGCTACTGGGACTTGATATGCAAGTTTGGCAGGCCACGGCGCTCTCTTTGCTGGTGGGGACACCGATTTTAAGCTTGATTGGCGCCATTGGTGTGGGCTTGACGGTTGCCCTGCGTCGCGGCGGTGTATTGCTGACCTTGTTGGTGATGCCGCTGTATATTCCAGTGCTAATTTTTTCAACGGGCATTATTCAAGCGGCGCAGCTTGGCATGCCCTATAGCGGTCAGCTGGCGATGCTGGCGGCAATGATGTTGGTTGCGGTGGGTCTTGCGCCTTTTGCCACCGCCGCGGCTCTGCGCGTCAGCGTGCAATAACCGCTACGCTTAACAGAAAATAATTTTGAATTTTGAGCAATGTAGGTAACGAGAATGTGGAAATGGTTGCATCCATTTACTAAGGCTGAGAACAGCTACCAGCTGTGCCAGCGATTACAAACACCATTGGCGATTTGTGCGCTTGCTGCCCTCGTGGTGGGATCATTTTGGGGGCTTGTTTTAGCGCCGGATGATTACCAGCAAAGCAGCACAGCACGAATCATGTATATCCACGTTCCTGCGGCGGTTTGGTCCATGGGCGTTTATATGTCCATGGCGATTGCTGCTTTTATCGCTTTGGTTTGGCAGCATCGCATGTCCAGCATGGCGATTGCTGCCATGGCCCCCATTGGCGCGGTGTTTACTGCTATCGCTCTTATCTCTGGTGCGCTTTGGGGCAAGCCGATGTGGGGCGCATGGTGGGTGTGGGATGCACGACTCACCGCAGAGCTCATTCTGCTATTTCTCTATATTGGTGTGATTGCGCTTTACCAAGCCTTTGACGATCAGAAAACAGGCGCTAAAGCGGCGGCCATTTTAACCTTGGTGGGTGTGGTCAATATTCCAATTATTCACTTCTCAGTAGAGTGGTGGAAAACGCTGCACCAAGGCGCGTCGATCACCAAATTTGCCAAGCCTTCCATCGCACCTGAAATGCTATGGCCATTGCTCATTAACTTGGCGGCCTTTGCCCTTATTTTTGCATGGCTGAGTGTGGTGCGTTTTCGCAATCAGCTCTTACTACAAGATATCAATCGCCCATGGGCGCAAGCCATTGCTGCGAAGGAGAAGCGCTAATGCAGTTTCTAATTGAACGCCTTGATTTTGGCGCTTACGCCGGATTTATCTGGGGTGTCTATGGTATCTCCTTTGTGATGCTGCTGTGGTTGGTGATGAGTAGTTATCGTCACCACCGCCAAATTTGCCAAATGATCTTAACCAAGCAACGCCGAGAGCAGCGTATTCAAGCTGCCAAGGATGCTTCTAAGGAGTCGTCACTATGACCCCACGTCGTCGTCAACGTTTAATTTGGGCGGTTGCGCTGTTGCTATTGGCCGGTGTTGCCACCGCATTGATGGTTTATGCGCTGCGTCAAAATATCAATTTCTTCTTTACCCCAACGGAAGTGATTTACGGCAATAAGGATGGTTACATTCCTGAAGTCGGTCAGCGCATTCGCATTGGTGGCATGGTGGAAAAAGGCTCAGTGATCCGCGAGTCTGACTCCTTGGCTATGCAGTTTAAAGTCTCTACCGTAGGACCTGCGGTGACCATCTATTACAGCGGTATTTTGCCGGATCTGTTCCGTGAAGGTCAGGGCATTGTGGCGGAAGGTGAATTGATTAGCCCAAATGAGCTAAAAGCAAGCACCATTCTTGCTAAACATGATGAAGAGTATATGCCGCCAGAAGTGGCCGAAGAGATGGGCAAAATCCATCAGCCGCTTGAATATACCCCACAACAAAAAGGGCTGACGCCATGATTGCTGAACTGGGTCACTTTGCGCTGATTCTGGCGCTTGGCTTGTCAATTTTGCTGAGCTTCTACCCGCTCTACGGTGCTCAGCGCGGCATTTTGCCCTATGTACGACTTGCCAGACCATTGAGCTATGGCATGTTCGCGGCCTTGCTGCTCTCCTTTTTATGCTTGCTTTATGCTTTTTATAGCAACGATTTTACCCTGAACTATGTGGCATCAAACTCCAACAGTTTGCTGCCTTGGTATTACCGTTTAACTGCTGTTTGGGGCGCGCATGAAGGATCATTGCTGCTTTGGGTATTGATTCAATCGCTGTGGGCGGTTGCGGTAGCGCGCTTTAGTCGCGGTATGCCAGATGCAGCAGTTGCCCGCGTATTGGCGGTGATGGGGATGATTTGTGTCGGATTTTTACTGTTTATTTTGCTGACCTCCAACCCATTTACCCGCACATTGCCACTGTTCCCTGTGGATGGTCGTGACCTTAATCCGCTGCTGCAAGATCCGGGTTTGATTATCCATCCACCAATGCTTTACATGGGCTATGTGGGCTTCTCTGTGGCCTTTGCCTTTGCCATCGCCTCTTTGATGACAGGGCGTTTGGATACCGCATGGGCACGTTGGTCTCGCCCTTGGACACAAGCAGCGTGGCTATTTTTAACCTTGGGTATCGCACTAGGCTCTTGGTGGGCTTACTACGAGCTTGGCTGGGGCGGCTGGTGGTTCTGGGATCCCGTTGAAAATGCCTCTTTAATGCCTTGGCTGGCAGGTACGGCCTTGATGCACTCACTGGCGGTGACTGAAAAACGCGGCACCTTTAAGGCTTGGACTGTCTTTTTGGCTATTGCGGCGTTCTCATTGAGTTTGCTCGGCACATTTTTAGTGCGCTCTGGGGTTTTGGTATCAGTGCATGCCTTTGCTTCCGATCCTGCGCGTGGCATGTTTATCCTCGGTTTCCTTGTGGTGGTTATTGGCGGTTCTTTGCTGCTTTATGCGCTCAAAGGTGCGCAGGTGCGCACGCCCGGCAACTATCAACTGTTTTCCCGTGAAAATATGCTGCTCGGCAACAACCTATTGTTGGTTGCAAGCCTTATTGTGGTGCTGCTTGGCACCTTGCTACCGCTGTTTCACAAATCCTTGGGACTTGGCTCAATCTCCATTGGTAAGCCTTTCTTTGATAGCTTATTTGCTTGGCTGATGTTGCCATTTGCACTGCTCTTGGGTGTTGGGCCTTTGGTGCGCTGGCGTAAAGACAACTGGCGCGATTTTATCAAGCCATCGTTGATTATGGGTTTGATTGCCGCACTACTGACCGCATTTTGCATGTGGCAAATGGATGAGCCAGCGCAAGGCATGACGGCCATGGGGATATTCCTCGCATGGTGGATTGTGTTGTGGCATGGCTATGAAACCTATTTGCGCGCGACCCATCGTCATTCATTGGCGACGGGCTTAGGTAAGCTCGGCAATAGTCACTGGGCGATGGTGCTGGGCCATATTGGTTTGGCTGTGACCATGATTGGTATCACCCTGACTGAAAATCATGGCATTGAGCGCGATGTGCTGCTTAAACCGGGTCAGCATGTAGAAGTGGCGGGTTACGATTTTACCTTTAAAGGCTTGCTGCAAAGTGATGGTCCGAACTACCAAGGTTTTACTGGTCAGTTTAATGTCACCCACGATGACCACTTGGTTGCGATTTTGAATGCTGAAAAACGTTTTTATGACGTGCAGCGCTCGATGATGACAGAAGCGGCCATTGATTGGGGGCTCACTCGCGATCTTTATGTCGCTTTGGGCGCGCAAGTGGAAAACAATGCTTGGGAAGTGCGGGTGTACTACAAACCCTTTATTCGCTGGATTTGGGGTGGCTCGATCTTGATGGCCATTGCGGCGTTGATTGCACTGACCGATAAGCGTTATCGCTTTCGTAAAACGCGCACAGCCAAGCAAGCAGATGAGAAGGCGTAGCCGATGAAACGACCATTACTCTTTATTCCTTTGGTGATCTTCCTTGCCTTTGTGGCGTTTTTTGCGGTGCAGTTAATGCGCAATGCACAGGGCGAGGGACCAACTAAGTTGGAGTCTGTGTTGGTGGGACAACCCATGCCTGATTTTGAGCTCAATGATCTGTTTAACCCGCAGATGCAGTATGACAAGAGCCTCTTTCAAGGTGAGCCCATGCTGCTGAATGTTTGGGCGACTTGGTGTCCAACCTGCCTTGCTGAGCATGCTTATCTTAATCAACTCGCCGGTGAAGGCGTGAAAGTGATTGGCCTGAACTACAAGGACAATCGCGAAAAAGCGATTCAGATGCTTAAAACCAAGGGCAATCCTTATCAGGTGACGCTATCGGATCCCACCGGTTTATTGGCCATTGATCTCGGCGTTTATGGCGCACCAGAAACCTATTTGATTGACGCCAATGGCATGATTCGTTATCGCCATGTGGGTGAAGTGAATGCCAAAAACTGGCAAGAGGAGCTTCTCCCTCGTTTTCAAGCGCTACTGGATGAGGTGCAACCATGAAAACTTGGATGATGTTGGTTTTAGGCATTCTCTTAAGCGGCTCTGTGATGGCGGCTGAGGTTTATCAATTTGATGATGCCAAGCAAGAAACCCTATTTCATGAGCTCAGTGCAGAGCTGCGCTGTCCAACCTGTCAGAACAATAGTTTGGCGGACTCCAATGCGCCGCTTGCCAGTGATTTGCGCCGTAAAACATACGAGATGGTGCAAGAGGGCAAGTCGCGCGATGAGATCGTCGATTATATGAAAGCGCGCTATGGCAATTTTATTAGTTATGAGCCGCCGCTAACGGCATCGACGGCGATCCTTTGGTTTGGTCCGGTGCTTTTCCTATTGTTTGGCGCTTTGGTGTTATGGCGCATGAGTAAGCGTGGTAGCCAAGCGGCACCTGAACATTTAAGCGATGAAGAACGCGCTCGTTTAGCTGCGTTGATGCAAGATCAGGAACAAGCACAGAATCAAGATCAGAAGGAGAAAGATGCATGAGTGGATTGATGTTTTTCTTTCTCACTGTTTTATTATTGATTGCCATTGTTTGGGGGCTTCGCAGCGCCTTTCGTCATCAAGACATTGATAATGAACAAGCGGCGCGCGATCATCTCAACCAAGCCTTGTACCATGCACGCAAAGCTGAATTGAGTGATGAAGCGGCGCAGGGCTTGGTGCAAGATGAGCAGGCAATGCAATTGGAATTGCAACATCGTCTATTGGCCGATGTGCCTGAGTCCGCAAATCAATCAGAGCAAACACAATCGCATCTTTCTGCATGGCGACTGGCGCCTGCCGTCGTGCTTTTGGTGGCACTGTGTTATGGCCTTTACTGGCAGTTGGGCAGTTATGGTGAAGTGCGCCAGTGGCAACAGGCCAGTTTGCGTTTACCTGAATTGGTACAGCGACAACAGGAAACCACTTGGGCACCGTTGACAGATGCTGAGCAAGAGCAACTGATTTTGGCACTGCGCACCGAGCTTGATAAAAATCCTAAAGATGTCGATGGCTGGCTGACGTTGGGGGAAGTGGCACTAAATAGTCGTGATTTGGTAACGGCCATTGGCGCGACCCATAAGGCTTATCTGCTTGAACCCAATAGCCCTTTAACGCAGCTCGCCTATGCGCAAAGTTTGCTACTTAGCAATGATGAGGCATCGCATCAGCAAGCGCGTCAATTGCTTCGTACTGTGTTGTCGCAGGATCATCAAAATCTACAAGCGCTCTCATTGCTGGCCTTTGATGCATTCCAGCGTCAAGCCTATCAAGAGGCCATCGGTGCTTGGCAGGTGATGAAGCAGCTGATGCCAGCTGGCGATTCACGTCAACTGATGTTGGATCGCAGCATTGCCAAAGCGCAAGCCGAGCTGGGTATTGTGCCGCAACCACTGCAAACCATTACCATTGAAGCGGCGAAACAGATCAATCTAAAGCAATATCCAAACTTGATTGTGGCAGTTTATAGCCCAGGCGTGGCAGTCCCGGTAGCGGTGAAGCAATTGACGGTAAGCAGCATGCCACAAACCGTTCAATTGGCGGATGGCGATAGCATGATGCCTGATCGCCAACTATCTTCATTAAAAGAGGTGGTGGTCAAAGTTCGTTTGGATAACGATCGCGACATTATGTCGAAGTCAGGAAACTGGTTTGCTGAATCCAAACCTATCCCACTTGGTGAAGCTATTACGCTGAAAATCGATCAGCAGTATGACTGAGCCATTACTTTAATGAAAACTAAGCGCCGTGTATAATCGGCGCTTCTTTTATCAGCATAATTAGGGATAAAACAATGCGATATGGGGTAAGCATCGCGGTGATGCTCGCAGCTTTAACTGGTTGTAGTAGTACCAACTCAGATGGAGTCTCTGATCCATTTGAGCCGGTAAACCGTGTGATGTGGGATTTTAACTATCATATTGTGGATCCATACCTCTACCGTCCAACTGCGCTTTTTTATGCTGAATATGTGCCATCGCCGATTCGAACGGGCACCGCCAATTTTCTCGCCAACCTTGATGAACCCATTAGTTTTGTCAGCACCCTATTGATGGGTGAGGGCGAGATTGCGCTGGATCACTTCAACCGTTTTTGGATTAACTCGACCTTTGGTATTGCGGGCATTTTTGATGTCGCCAGCGCTGCGGGTATTGTTGCCGAAGAGCGTCAGTTAGGTGATACCTTAGGGCACTATGGTGTCGGGCATGGTCCTTATTTGATGATTCCATTTTATGGCCCAACGACCTTTCGAGAAGGCACGGGTGATATTGGCGGTTTTTTTGTTCCCACCTTGTTTGACTTAAATTTCTATCAGGGCGCAGCGAAATGGGGATTACAGGGATTGGATGATCGCGCAGCCGCAGTGGGTCAAGAGCCGCTTATTGAAGCGTCGCCAGATAGTTATATTTTTGTTCGTGATGCGTATTTGCAAAACAGGGATTTTCGCGCCTCAGGCGGAGAAATTAACCTTGAGCAAGACGAGCAAGATGATGAAGATCTTAATGAGTTTATCGATGAATTTGAATGATAAAAATATTGATTTGTTATTGAAGCTAGAAAGATTTTTTTTCCTGTTCACATTATTTATCATGCCTATATCCAAGGCTGGTCTTAATATTTCAATTTCTTTTATTATTTTATCTTATTTAGCCAGGGTGATTTTTTCGGGTGAATTTAGATTTTTTATATTAAAAAATAATATTTTTAAGCTGATGGTGTTTGTATTTGCATTGGGTGTCGTCTCATCTTTTCTATCGGGTAGTTGGAGAGTGTCGCTATCAGAATATGCAAGGCACTATATATTCTTGATTCTTGCTCCGTATTTTGTTTTTTTCTTTCAAAATCGGAAAAGTTGGAGGATGTCTGTTGTTCTATTATCCTTAGGAATGCTGATCGGCGGTTTGTTTAGTTATTGGAATGTAATTCATGTGTCTGTTCTTGATATAAACACCCGTGTGAGTTCATTTTGGGATATAAGCCGATGGGGTGAGTTTATCGTCTATTTTATGTTGCTTATATTCCCTTATGGTGAAGCGAGTAAGCGACACTGGATTATTTTCTTATGCATAAGTTTGTTCATGATTTTTCCATTGCTATGGACGGGATCTAGAGCACCACTATTGATGTTGATTCTATTGGTTGGTGGGTGGACATTATCCCAAGTGCGTAATTGGAAGATAAGCATAATCGCAGCACTTGCTATCGCATTTAGTATATTGATTTGGCTATCTCCAAATATTTTTGATGTGGTGGTATTACGCCTCGAAAGTATTGCAAATATCAAGGATAACTACTCAAATATTGCACGGTTATATATGTGGAAATACGCGTTACTGTTTCAGCTTGATAACATGGAAAATAATTTAGGGCTATTTTTATTTGGAACTGGCTATCATCAACTAGATGTATACTTTACCCCATTCATTGAAAATACTATTGGTGTCGATTTATTGAATGGTAGACTTAATGGTCAGTTTTCATTTCGTGATCACCATAATATATTCTTAAATGCATTTTCAATGCATGGCATTTTATTTTTTTGTGCTTATATCATTTTTCTGTGGGTAGTGTTTTTTAAAAGCTTCAAGGCTGCATTGTTCCATACATTATCTTGGGCATTTGTATTTGTTTTTACTGCGTATTTAGGTGTGGGATTTTTTTTTGGAATTTCAGGAGGGTACTCGGCAATATTTGTTTCGATTGTATTAGCCCTTGCCTACCATATGCCTCTAGAGCTCAAAAATATAACTAAATAATGGGGATGTTATAAAAAAACGCGCCATGGGCGCGTTTTTTTATGGGCATATCGATTTCTAAGCGATTAGAAATGATAACTCGCTTGAACCCCTGCAAGCCAAATACTACCAGTCACATTACCATGGAATTGACCGTATAATTGCGAGCCTTCTTTTTCACCGTCATCGCCTACAGCACGAGGCTCAGATACTTTTGCATCTTTGGCGATAATGTAAGTAAAGGCAGCATCAATGGTTAGTTGTGGTGTTGCCTGATAGCCTAAACCAAGACTTAACCAAGTACGATCGGTTTCAGGAATTGATAGCGTGCGATTGGCATCGGATACGGCACTGGTGTCATAGGCGATACCGCTGCGTAGTGTCAGTGCTTGGCTATATTGGTAGGTGGTACCAATGGCGAAACGGTAGTTATCTTCCCAGTATTCATTTTTAACAGGCACTGCGCCGCCCATTGTTGGAATATCGGCTTCTAGCTTTTCAAAACTGCTCCAATCGGTCCAGTTAAAGCTGGCGTGCATTGCCCATTTGTCGGTCAGTTGATGGTACGAGGCAATTTCAGCTGTCGCGGGTAGGGTTAGCTCTAGGCTACCAGGGGCATGAACAACCTTCATTTGTTTTTTATTAAAGATTTGCGCATTACCTTCAAGGTTTAAATCAACTTCTGAACGGTAGCTTACACCGATACGGTTGTTTTGGTTGAGTTGCCATGCTGCACCCAATTGCCAGCCAAAGGCAAGATCGTCGCCGGACATATATTTAAGTGGTAGGCCTTTAGGGATGGTGACGCCTGGAGCCACAGTTACATTGGATGGTGTTTTTGCGCCCACGGATCCTTCACCATGAACTAAACGCAAACCACCACCAATGCTAAGTTCTGGGGTCAGTTGGTATGCTACATTTGGATTAAATTCAATGGTGGTTACTGATGTTTCATTACCAAAATGAGTTGCTAGGAAGCTATTTTCAAGTTCAGTTTCCATACCAAAGTTGGTCGCGATCGCTAGGCCAACAGCCCATTGGTCATTGAGTTTATGGGATAGATAAAAGTTCGGAATAAAGGCTGATGGCGCCATATCATGTGATGATGTCGCGACGGTTTTACCACCGGTGGCCAAACCTTTAGTTACATAACCATCTACATCAATATTTGGATCAACATAGATCAGACCTGTGGAAACTTGCGTGCCATCTAAATAGGTCAACATGGCTGGGTTACGCCATTGAGCGCCAGCATTGTCTGCCATTGCTGCTTCACCAGCAAATGCACGACCAAGGCCAGTTGCAGAATATTCGGCAAGTTGGAAACCTGCTGCTTGCGCTGTCATTGGAAGAGCCATTGCAACTGCAACAGCGAGTGATAGTTTCTTCTTATTCATCATTACTCTGTTCGCTCAAACGGTTTAAGACCGAAAAGCCGAGATCATACGCCTCGAATTAGAATAATGAATTCTATGACTGCAAAAATGGAAATTTCAGCATAAAAAACTGCAAATTCGTCAATATTGTGCTGATAGATGTTACAAATTGGACTTGACTGGACTGACCTCTATTTTATTTCAGCGTACACTTGTCAATATAAATCATGATTTGAGGCTACAAGTGTACGTTAAAAGCTCAAATGCTAATTGGATGAAATACCACAAATTTGTTATTTGATAGTTTGATTATTAGTGGTTTATCTGACTGTTTTTATATGAATTCTGTTATCGAATGAATCGATTTTGTTCGCTCAAATTGCTCAGGGTACGGCATGTTCTAAAATTTGACGGAGCTTTGTCACTATTTTTGACGCCAAATGTGAATATCGAGCAAAAAATTGATCTATTTCAAAATCTCGCGCTATGGAGACGCTATATTGTTTAGCGTCATCTGACCGCAAGGTCATGAGCAAGATGACAACTTCCTTTTGAAGGCTGACTTTACTTTCTCCTATCAGGCTTTGTCTGAGTTTTGATGTGCATTTGCCATCAAGTAATGAGAAACGACTTTTTTCTTTTTTTAGAACCACGCGATGCGTGGTTTTTTTTTGCCATTTTTACACCCATATCGCGCTGATCAGACCTGAACTGGCAAATGCTAATACCCTGATTACACTTACCTTATACCTTGCAAACCCAAAGGGGTGTTTATGAATCAGGGAAGTTCGCGCGTCGCCATTGTGGCGGGTCTGCGCACACCATTTCTTCGCCAAGGCGGCGCTTATCAGCAGCAGCATGCGATGTTTTTAGGCCAGCGCGTCGCCAATGCGCTTTTACAATCCTCAGGTTTATTGCCCAGCGATCTCGATAAGGTGATTTTTGGTCAGGTGATTCAAACGCCTGCTGCGCCAAATATTGCGCGGGAAATCGTGTTGGGACTGGGCTGGTCCAATGAAATTGACGCCTTTAGTGTGACCCGTGCTTGTGCCACGAGCTTACAAGCCATTGTGAGTGGTGCGCAGAGTATTTTGTCTGGCGAATCTGAGGTGGTGTTGGCTGGTGGCGCGGATTCAAGTTCCATGCTACCCATTGGCGTCTCTGAGCCCTTGGCAGCGGCGCTGCTAAAATTGCAAAAGGCCAAAACATGGTCCAAACGTTGGTCGGCGCTTAAAACATTACGCCCGAAGCATTTAGTCCCTGTGCCGCCTGCGGTCGCTGAATACAGCACCGGCTTGTCCATGGGCCAAACGGCAGAGCAAATGGCCAAGACCTTTGCGATTTCACGACAAGCGCAGGATGCCTTTGCCCATCGCTCTCATCAGCTTGCCGCCAGTGCATGGCAAAATCAGGCATTAACGGCGCAAGTGATGGTGGATTACGCACCGCCATTTCATGCGCCCATTTTGCAAGATGACAATATTCGCTTTGATTCCTGCTTAGAAAGCTATGGCAGGCTTCGTCCTGCTTTTGATAAGCGCCACGGCTCGGTGACTGCGGGTAATAGTACGCCGCTTACCGATGGTGCAGCAGCAGTGATATTGATGTCTGAGGCAAAAGCCAAAAGTGAAGGTCATGCTATTTTGGGTTACCTCAAAAGCTATGCCTTCAATGCTATTGGTGTGGAAAAAAATATGCTGTTGGGGCCTGCATACTCAGTGCCTTTGGCCTTAGATAAGGCGGGTTTATCACTGAAAGATTGCGGTGTGGTCGAGATGCATGAAGCCTTTGCCGCGCAAGCGCTGGCCAATTTAGAGTGCCTTGCCAGCGCGCAGTTTGCCAAAGCGCATCTCAATCGCAGTCAGGCTGTGGGTGAAATCGATGACGCGGTGCTCAATCAACAAGGGGGCTCCTTGGCCTATGGGCATCCATTTGCGGCTACGGGCGCCCGTTTGGTCACCCAAGCGTTGTATCAATTACAGCAAAAACAGCAGCAATATGCATTGGTGACGGCATGCGCCGCCGGTGGATTGGGCGCAGCAATGATTTTGGAGGCGGCATCATGAGTTCATCTGTATTTACCCTCACGGATTTAGACCAACCAGTGGCGATGCTGGCCATCGATGTACCCAAACAAAAGGTCAATACGCTGCAAGCCAGCTTTATCGACGAGCTCACGCCTATTTTGGCACAGCTCAAGGCGGCACCCCAGCTCAAAGGCTTGGTGATTTACTCCACCAAGCCGGATCAATTTATAGCCGGTGCCGACATTCATATGATCAGCGCTTGCGAGAGTGCAGAAGAGGCGCAGCAGTTAGCGCTAGCGGGGCAGGCGCTGTTTGCTGAGATTGCCGCTTTACCCATTCATGTGGTGGCGGCGATTCACGGCCCTTGCCTCGGTGGCGGATTAGAGTTAGCGCTGGCCTGTCATAGCCGAATCGCAACGGATGCCAAGGTAACCAAGCTTGGATTGCCTGAGGTGAAATTGGGTTTGATTCCGGGAACGGGCGGTACTCAGCGACTCCCGCGTCTGATTGGTTTAATGCGCGCCATGCCATTGCTGCTTACGGGCAAAAATTTGGATGGGCGCCGAGCCTATAAGCAAGGGCTGGTGGACGAGTGTGTGGCGTCTGAAATTTTGATCAGCGTTGCCAAACAGCGCGCTTTAGAAGCAAAACCACAGCGTAAAGCTTGGTATCAGCACTCACTGATGGATCAAAGTTGCCGCTGGTCTGTGTCGCGAAAACAAGTGTTTGCTCTGGCAGGGAAAAAAGCCAAAAAACAAAGTGGCGGCCACTATCCTGCCTTGCCAGCACTGCTACAAGTGCTGGAAAAGGGTTTGGCGGATGGCCTTGAGGCCGGTTTAGCTTTAGAAGCCAAATTATTTGGTGAGCTAAGCCAAACGCTAGAGTCAAAAGCGCTGCGTCATCTATTTTTTGCCAGCACAGAAAAGCCAGCGGCGAAGCCAAAAAAAGTAGAACATCATACCGCGCAAATGGGTGTTCTGGGCGGTGGGCTGATGGGCGCGGGAATCGCCCTGACGAGTATTCAGCGTGCCAAACTCCCCGTTTATATTAAGGATATTACGCCAGAAGGGGTCAATCGCGCCTATCAATATATTGATGAGCGCTTGCAAGCGCTGCAAAAACGTCGTCGTTTAACACCGCGAGAGCGCCGTGCTTTGCTCAATCGCGTGCAGGGCGGCACCTTAGATGCGCCGCTTGGTCAATGCGACGTGGTGATAGAGGCGGTCTTTGAGAATTTGCCCTTAAAGCAGCAAATGGTAGCGCTTGTGGAGCAAGTGAGTGCGGATGCCAAGCGGCCGATTATTTTTGCGTCTAACACCTCATCATTGCCCATTGCACAAATTGCCGCGCAGGCGACATCGCCTGAGCGGGTGATTGGTTTGCACTACTTTAGCCCGGTTGAAAAAATGCCGCTGGTCGAGGTGATCCCCCATGCTGGCACTGATGAGCAAACCTTGAGTCAAACTTTGGCGCTTGCAAAGGCGCAGGGTAAAACAGCGATAGTGGTGGCTGATTGCGCAGGTTTTTATGTGAATCGCATTTTGACACCCTATATCAATGAAGCCGTTCGCTTGCTGATTGAAGGGCAGCCCATTGATCATATTGACAAAGCGATGCGTGAATTTGGTTTTCCTGTGGGGCCATTTCAATTGCTGGATGAAGTCGGCTTGGATATTGGCGCGAAAATTACGCCGATTTTGGTTGAAGCCTTGGGTGAGCGATTTGAGCCGCCTGCCGCCTTAACCACTTTGATAGAAGCCAAGCGATTTGGCCGTAAAAATGCGCGCGGTTTTTATCAATACAAAACCTTGCGCGGTAAAAAGCGGCCAGTGGATCATGGCGTCTATCGTTTGCTCAACATCACCCAGAAAGCGCCACTGGATAAGCAAGATATCGCCATGCGCTGTATCGCGCCTTTGGTCAATGAAGCAGTGCGCTGTTTAGATGAAGGGGTGGTTGCTAATACCAATGCTGCCGATATCGGTGCTGTGTTTGGCATTGGTTTCCCACCGTTTTTGGGCGGCCCCATGCATTGGCTAGCGCAGTGTGGTGAGCAAAAAATGTTGGCGGTGATGAATGAATTGGCTCGTTTACACGGCGAGCACCATCGCCCCTGTGATGCGCTGAAAAATAGAAATTAATGGCGCTATCATTGCTAGTCATTGCAACAGAAAAGGCCTCAATCGAGGCCTTTTTTATATGTTTTGATTTGCTGGTTTAAGCCCATCAAAGGGGGCTGTTTCAGCGCTTTTATTTCAGTTTTTGCGCGTCAGCTGTTTGTGGTAAGGCTTTGCCTTTTTGTAGGCGGCGCAGCCAAAACCTCGCTGGGTGCAGCGCTTTGAGCTGAGAGGCACTGAGGGGGATGGGCTCGCCATGAATTTGCGATGCGAGAGATTCTGCAAGCAGCGGTGCACTACACAAACCGCGCGCACCAAGGCCGCCAAGAACAAAGAGATTGTCATAATAAGCTAGCGGTACCTGTTCTAAGTGGATCTTTTGTCCATCTTGCATGTCACTGGCTGCCTGATAATCATCAATGTTTTGCTGGTAGTTGGCCACAATGCCTAGCGCTGGCAGATGATCGCGACTGGCACAGCGCACGCCTACACGGGCGTCCAAATGATCGCTATCAATGGCATTTAACGCAGTGCAATGTGGCAGGGAGGCGCAAAGCTTGGCTTTGTTCTCTTGCTGCTCATTTGAGCGAATGGCCAAATCGGTTTGATTGCGGCCATAGCTTGCACCCAAACAGTGTGTGTGGTGTTTAGGATCCTGCGGCGTGAAATAACCATCGGCACAAAGCACAGTACGAAGCGGCGCAATCTGCGCATTGCTGGGGGCATGGGTAACCTGACCGCGCACCGGATACAGCGGCATGGCTTGGGTTTGTGCAAATTGCGTCACTTGATAGCCATTGGCAAGGATCACCAGCTCATGGCGCACATCCAGTGTTTGGTCATGACCGTACTGACCTTTGAGCTGCCATCCATTTGGATGGGATGCGATGGTTTCGACATGGGTTTGGTAGCAAATCTCCCCGAATGCATGGGCATCAATAGCGGCAAACAGCGCTTGGCAAAGCTGCTGCGGGCACAGCCAGCCACCCTGCGGATAAAATAAACCGGGTTGATCAAGCGCAAGTCCTGCGGTTTGATTACTTTGCTCGGCTGAAAGTGGAGTGATGAGTTCACTGCTAAATGGGCCAGCGGCAATCTGTTCATTTTTTTGTTGCTGCTTCTCATCAAATCCCAAGTGCAGGACGCCGCACCAATCATGGGCGAAGTCGAGATGCTGAGCCAATTGGTCATATTGACGGCGAGCAAAGCCAAAGGCCTGAGCATAAATTTGCGATAGCTCATCATGCTGGCCATTGAGTAGGGGATAAAGTGCCCCTTGACGATTGCCTGATGCGCCAAGGCCAGCTTGTTTGTCTTCGCAGTAAATGGTGACACGATCGCCGCGCTGTAAAAGCTGATGTGCAATGCAGGCCGCAGCAATACCACCACCGATAATGGCGATGGACTGCTGAGGATCTTTTTGATGAGCGCTTGGGCTGGCGTAGGGCGTCGCCTCGCTTTGTGCTCGCGGCCTACGCGCACCAGCAATCATTTCACGCTTATGGCCAAAGCCTTTGACTTTGTGCATCTCAAAGCCAGCCTCGATGAGGCCGCGGCGGACAAACCCGGCTGCGGTAAAGGTGGCTAGAGTGCCTTGGTTTTTACTTAGACGCGCCAAACCTTGAAACAGCGCTTCGGTCCACATTTCAGGGTTTTTGCTGGGCGCAAAGCCATCTAAGAACCACGCGTCCACGATGCCATGCTCGCCACTGACCACTTCGGGTAGGGTTTGGTGAATATCACCGAACCAAAGATCCAAGGTGATAGCGCCGCCTGCAAAAATCAGGCGATGACAACCTGAAATCAAATGCGGGTATTGGCTTTGTAGCTGCTCTGCCCAACTTGCAAGTTCCGGCCACTGAGCATGCGCTTTTTTTAGATCGCTCAGGGCAATGGGAAATTTTTCAAAGGTGACGAAGTGTAATTGGTTGAGCGTCGCTGTGGGATTTGCCTCGCGAAATTGATCAAAGGCTTGCCACGCCGCAAGGAAGTTGAGTCCGGTACCAAATCCTGTTTCTGCAATCACAAAGCGGCGATTGGTATGCGTTAACCAACGCTCAGGGATTTGATTTTGATTGAGAAAAACGTAGCGCGTTTCCTCTAAGCCATTGTCATTTGAGAAATAGACATCATCAAATTGATGTGAGACGGGTGTACCCGCATCGTTCCAGCTAATATTTGCGGATGTAAGGCGTGTTTGGCTCATAGACTTTGAGAATTTGTTAAGATTGGCGCTGATTGTAGCCAATTGCGAGGAAAGCTGACCACTTTATTCCGATAAAGTCGTTATCATCGAGGCAATTGATGTGTAAGGAAAGACAAGTATTATGAAACGAGTTGTCATCACCGGTATGGGGATTATCTCAAGTATCGGCAACAATGTAGAAGAAGTGAAGGCTTCTTTGAAAGCAGGTAAATCTGGGATTTCTCGCTCTGAGCAGTTTGCTGAGCAGGGTCTTCGTAGCCAAGTGTGGGGCGATCTAAAAATTAACCCAGCTGACCATATCGATCGTAAACAAATGCGCTTTATGGGTGATGCTGCGGCTTACGCCTTCCTATCAATGGAACAAGCGATTGCAGACGCCAACCTAACTGAAGAGCAAGTCTCAAATGAGCGCACTGGTCTTGTGGCTGGTTCTGGCGGCGCATCTTCACTAAACCAAGCGGTTGCAGTGGATACGCTTCGCGAGCGCGGCGTGAAACGCATCGGTCCTTACATGGTGCCACGTACCATGTCTTCAACAGTTTCAGCCTGTTTGGCGACTCCATTTAAAATTAAAGGCGTGAACTACACTATGAGTTCTGCCTGTGCGACTTCTGCGCACTGTATCGGCCACGCGGCTGAATTGATCCAACTTGGCAAACAAGATGTTGTGTTCGCAGGTGGCGGTGAAGAGCTGCACTGGACACTGACGATGATGTTTGATGCCATGGGCGCATTGTCAACCAAATACAATGACACACCAGAGCTTGCATCACGCACCTATGATGCAGACCGCGATGGTTTCGTAATCTCTGGTGGCGGCGGTATGTTGGTACTAGAAGAGCTTGAGCACGCTTTGGCGCGCGGCGCGAAAATCTACGCAGAAGTTGTTGGCTACGGCGCAACTTCAGATGGTTACGACATGGTTGCACCATCAGGTGAAGGTGCGGTTCGTTGTATGAAGATGGCGATGAAAGATCTGGATGCGCCAATTGATTACGTGAACACCCACGGCACATCAACCCCTGTGGGCGATGTGAAAGAGCTTGCGGCAATCCAAGAGCTATTTGGTCAAAACAGCCCAGCGATTTCAGCAACCAAAGCGATGACAGGTCACGCATTGGGCGCGGCGGGTGTACATGAAGCAATCTACTCACTGTTGATGCTCGACAATGACTTTATTGCACCAAGCATCAACATTGAAAACCTTGATGAAGCAGCCCACGGGTTGGATATCGTTACCGAGATGCGCGAGCAAGCATTGACCACTGTGATGTCAAACAGCTTTGGCTTCGGTGGTACCAATGCCACATTGGTGATGAAGAAATACCAAGGTTAATTTTGCCCTTCATCTGTTGATGATGGATAAAAATTGGCATAATAAAAAAGCCCAGCATTGCTGGGCTTTTTTGCTAACGGAAGGTCGATGATTGATGAAGCGTATTTTAGTCGATGAGGCAATGCCTTACGCGCGCGAACTCTTTGTGCACTTTGGTGAAGTGGTTGCGATGCCGGGACGCAGCTTGACTGCGGATGATTTGGTGGATATTGATGCCTTGATGGTGCGATCCATTACCAAAGTGAATCAAGCGCTGTTAGCAAAAGCCAATCGGCTGGCCTTCGTTGGCACCGCTACTGCGGGTATGGATCATATTGATCAAGCGCTACTTGCCAAGCGTGGCATCGCCTTTACTGCCGCGCCTGGCTGTAACAAAGTAGGGGTGGCTGAATATGTACTGAGCGCGCTGCAAGTGCTGGCGATGGAACAAGACTTTACGCTCAGTGATCGCGTGGTTGGCATTGTGGGTGCCGGTCAAGTGGGGAGTTATTTAAGCCAATGTTTAGATGCGCTGAATATTCACCATTTGCTTTGTGATCCACTCAAAGCTGCTGAAGGTGACTCCCGCGAATTTCACTCGTTGGATACCTTGATTGAGCGCTGTGATGTGCTGACCTTACACACGCCTGTGACCTATGACGGCGAACATGCGACCCATCATCTGATAGATGAGATGCAGCTCAATGCGATGAAGCCTGGCTCGATTTTAATTAATGCTGCGCGCGGTCCTGTGGTCAATAACGCTGCGCTCAAAAGCCGTTTGCAACAAGGGTCGATCACTGCCGTGCTCGATACCTTTGAGTTTGAACCGGAAGTTGATCCTGAGTTGGTCGCACTGCTGCACTTTGCGACGCCACATATCGCTGGCTATGGTTTGGAAGGCAAGGCGCGCGGCACCACCATGGTTTATAACGCATATAGCGCGTTTTTAGGTGAAGAATCACGGGTTGAAGCTGCGAGCTTATTGCCGCAAGCACCCATCTCTTCGGTGCAATTGACCACAGTTTGCGATCAAGCATTACTGCGTCATTTGACCCAAATTATTTATGATATTCGCCGCGATGACAGTGAATTTCGTTTAAGCGTCAATAGTCCTGAGAGCTTTGATGCGATGCGTAAATATTATTGGGATCGCCGCGAATATAGCGCGTTAACCGTGCAAACGAACGATGTCGTGGATGGACAGCGATTGGCCCAATTGGGTTTTCGTGTCATCACACAATAAATCAAAACGTGAAATAGGTTGAAACATGAGCCAAACAGTTAATGTGGCAATTTTAGGGGCGACCGGCCTAGTCGGTGAAGCCATGGTTGAACGCCTTGCTGAGCGTGATTTTCCGCTGGGTGAGCTTTTCCTACTGGCCAGTGAGCGCAGTGCAGGCGAAGCCGTTAAGTATAAGAACAAGCGTATTATCGTTCAGGACGTTGCTGAATTTGATTGGAGCCAAGTGCAGATTGCATTGTTCTCTGCCGGTAGCGATGTTTCACAATATTGGGCGCCAATTGCAGCAGACCATGGCGTGGTGGTGATTGATAACACCTCGGCGTTCCGCCAAGAGCCTGATGTTCCTTTGGTGGTGCCAGAAGTGAACCCCGAAGCGATTGCTGATTTTCGTAACCGTAATATTATCGCCAACCCAAATTGCTCCACCATCCAAATGCTGGTGGCTTTGAAGCCGATTTATGATGCGGTGGGTATTGCACGCATTAACGTTGCAACCTACCAGTCGGTGTCTGGCTCTGGTAAGAAAGGGGTGGATGAGCTAGCAGGTCAAACGGCACGTTTGCTCAACGGTATGCCTGCTGAAAACAATGTTTACAGCAAGCAGATCGCCTTTAACTGTTTACCGCAAATTGATGACATGCTCGACAACGGCTATACCCGTGAAGAGATGAAAATGGTGCTAGAAACACAAAAGATCTTTGCCGATGACAGTATTGCGGTAAACCCGACTTGTGTGCGTGTTCCTGTCTTTTATGGCCATGCTGAAGCACTCCATATTGAAACCATGCAGCCAATCAGTGCAGAAGAAGCGCGTTTATTGCTTGAGCGTGCAGCTGGCGTTGAAGTCTTTGATGAAATGGATTTTCCAACCCAAGTTGAAAATGCATTGGGTAGCGATGCAGTGATGGTTTCACGTATTCGCCAAGATATCAGTCATCCATGTGGTCTCAACATGTGGGTTGTCGCTGATAATGTGCGCAAAGGCGCCGCCACCAACGCGGTACAAATTGCTGAATTATTGGTCTCTGACTACCTCTAATTGAGCGGTTTTTTTCACCGTCGATTCACGACCCTGCAACAAGGAAGCGGGCAGGGTCACGAATCTGGATCGCAACCCGCAAAATTCAGTCGCTTTGCTACAGTTTTGCGGGTTGATTCCGATATAGTGCTAAGTTAATCGTCATCATCTCAGGCCAAGAGGAATATTGGCAGTGCCATATTGCAACTCGACTCTTTCGCAGCGTCTGCGACGCATTTTTATTGCTGCTCTGTGTATCACACCGCTGGCAATCTCTTCCGTGTCTTTCGCAAATACGATTCAGCTCAAAGGTCCAAACGGTGAAACTTTAAAACAATCGCAAGTTTCGCCTGCACATGAAGCGCAAAATAAGCTTTATGGTCCCACTTCTGGCAATGAAACCCTTTGGTCGATTGCAAAAAAAGCGCGCCCAAATAATTCAGTGTCAGTACATCAGACATTGCACGCGATCTTTTTGCTCAATCCATCGGCATTTGATGACGACAATATTCATAAATTGAAATCAGGCCAAATGCTTCGCCTGCCAACAGCAGCCTATGCCAAGCAGTGGAGCACCCAAGATGCCCTTGATCGTATGGCAGCAGACAAGCGTCGACTCAGCCATGCGCATACAGCGCCCGTTGCGACCAGTCCGGCAAAGCCTGCGCCCGTGCGTCAACCAAAGCCTGTGACTGAAGCGGCGAAACCCGCCAAGGTCGAGAAACCTAAAACACCTGTGGTGCAAACAGGTACGCTCAAGCCAGAACAAGAATTTACCGAGCAAGCCCCTACGGCTTCAGAGTTTGCACCGAAAAAACCACAAGCATTTCAGCAAGATCTCAAAATTACCGATGCTGAGCTTGAACAAATGCAGGAAAACAGCAAGTTGCTTCGCCTGCGTTTAAGCGAAATGCAACAAGAGATCAATTCGCTACAAAGCCAGCTTCAAGACTCAGAACAAGTGAATACGGAAGTCAAACGTGCACTCGCTGAGTGGCAAGCACAGCAAAATCAGCCACAGCAATCCATTTGGCAGCAAATTATGAATGATCCGATGTTGCTGGCCATCTTTGGCTCAGTTCCGGGTATTTTGCTGAGCATTATTGTGGCGCTGCTTCTGACTCGTCGTTCCAATAAATCTGAAACCAAAGCCAATGCGAGTGCTAATGCACCAGAGATGAGCATGGCTGCGCCTGCAATGGCCGCAGCGGCAGGTGCAGGTGCCGCTGCTGTTGCAGCTGAGCCTGATAGTTTAGCGATGAATCTTGATGACGATTCAATGCCAGAGCTGAACTTGGATGATCACGATGATTTGGCGCTCTTTACTGAGGATGACCTCAACCGCGAAGATGGCCTAATTGAGCCGCCAATGCTTGATTTGGAAGATGACGGCGAGCTGGACTTACTCAGCGATGGCGATGATGAGCTTAACTTGCTCGAAGACAATTTACTTGATGACGATGTGCTCAGCGACTCGCTGGATCAGCCAAATCTATCGCCAAACGATGATGGCAATGCGCTGGGTCTGCAAGATATGGAGCGCGCCATTGATAAGCTGAGCGAAGAAGCTGATCAGCAAGATGATGCGCTTGCAGCCGCGTGGGAACAAAGCTTACGGGAGCAATCTGACGCCGAATCTCAGCCTGCTGCGAGCAGTGCTGATGAAGATGATTTCGACCTTTCCATTACCGATAGCAAAGACACTGGCTTCCAGGGCATTGATCAATCAGCGCTGGACGATTTGCTCAGTGGTATGGAGATGGATGAGCCAGAAGCAGAAGCATTGCCTTCGCAGCCAGCTGCGGCTCAACAAAATGTAGAGACGCCAATGTTGGCGGCCGCCATGGCGCTACTTGCTGATGACGATGATGATTTTGCACCTGCACCAACGGCCGATATGGCCATGGCCAATGTCGCCAGTGAGCTATTGGATGACGACACCGCAGCTAGCCAACTATTTGACATGATGGAAGGCGCTTCAGAGCAAGATCTCAATGATTCTGTTCATGAGCGCAAGCAAGTCAGTATTGGTGATTTAGTCGATGAAAATGGTAATCCAAGTGATGATTTTGATCTGACTGATGACAGTGATCTGCTGCTGGATGAGCTGGTGGACCAAGCAGATCCATTGCTCAATAGCACTGATGCACCTGAGCTCATTGAAGATAGCGTATCGCTGCTGGATGAGTTAGTGGCTGACGAGGATGATGGTGCGTTGTTAAGCGATCCAAGTCTGCAATTAGAAGATGATGCGCTGCTTAATGAGCTTTTTGATGATGAAGAGATGCCAAGCGATGAGCCATTCTTGGCATTAGATGAAGAAGCGCACGACCCTGCTGATCCATTGGATAATCTGCTGGCCTTTGCCGATGACGCCGATGAGATTGCGGATGCGCCGCAGGCAGAGGCTGAAATCGAAGTCAATGATGTAATGCCATCATTGAGTGATCATCTGTCCTTTGCTGACGAACACGCTAATGATGTGCTGGCGCATGATGTTGAGAGTGAAACGCTATCTCAAGCACAAGAATTAGCATCGACTGAGCCAGCAGAGACTTTTGCTGCGCATGATTTTGGTTTTGTTGACGACGTTGATCAAGCATCTGATTTAGACGTACTTACATCAGAAGAATCAGCATCTGAAGCCTTAGTACCAGAAGATTCAAGCTCGTCATCTGAGATGGTCAATGAGATCGCCCTACTTGATGATGACGCGGCTGATTTTGCGGCTGTTGGTCAAGCGGATGATGACCAAGTAGATGTACTTGATGCTCTTGATTTAAATCAGGATGTTGCCGCAGATTCAGACGCTTTGACCGCGCAGCCTGAGCCTTTGGTGCATGAACTCAGCCTAGCTGATGATATGGCCGATGATATCGCGTTTGATGATCTCGACGGCTTTGCCGAACCTACTACCGATTTAGCGGCTGCTTTAACAGCGGATGAAAGCCGTCCTGAGGCCATGTCTGAGCAAGCATCAGATGATATTTTGGATACGCTTTCGCTGGATGCAAATGATAGTGATGATGTGCTCAGTCTGTTTGATGAAAACGATGACACAGATTTGCTATTTGATGGCGAGCAAAGTGCCGATGATATTTTGGCTGCGCTTGACCAAGATGCGCAGCAAGTAGATGACGCTGCATTTGAAGCGCTATTAGATAACGCAGGTCCGCTTGACCTCTCTTCACCACAGCAACACGAAGCGCACGCTGAATTAGATGACCTACTTGCAGATGCAGGCCCGCTGGATTTATCGACGCCAATGGAACATGACATGGATCCTTTGGCTGAGCTCACAGCGAAATCGTCACAAACGCCTGCGGTACCGGCTGATGGACTAGACCAGCCACTTGCTGAATCATCAGCGATGGCATTGAGTCCTGAGGCGCGCCTTGAGCAGTCATCTCAAGCTAATTTTGCTGAGCCGCCAGCACCTGAATTTCTTTCTTCTGATGTTGAGGATGCTGATAGTGCATTCAATGCACCCGCTGAAAGCGAATCGGTAAGCGATGCGGTTGCCAAAGCGCACGAAGATCATGAGCCTAGGGTTGCAGGTATTCAGGAACAGGATCTGCCAGCTGAAAATGTTACAACGGATAGTATTGCCGCAACTGATGATATCGCGACGGATGCTGTCGCAGCTGCAGATGATAGCGATGACGAGGTGCTCGATCTGTCTCAGTTTGCCTTTGATGAAGAGGATGCGCTGAGCGATGAAGAGCTAGCGCCTTGGGAAGGTGCTGATGATGCCGATATGGATAACAGCATTGATATCTCAGGTAGCGCGCAATCGCTGGCGAATTTGGATCAGCAGATGGCGCAAATGGCTGCAGATCTCAATGAGCAGAGCCCATCGATGGCGAGTGCTGAGCAAGATAATCTTTCGCAGCCAGCAGCCGATCCATTCGCCTTTGATTTTAGCGATGCAACCTATGAGCTCTCGGATTTACCTGAATTTAGTGAAGATGATGCCTTAGTTGCTGCGCTTGAAGAGCAGCAAGAGCTGGATGAAAACCATGAGCAGATGTTGCCGCCAATCAATCGTGTTGATGAGCAGTTAACCGAAGATATGCTTAATACGGCCGGTTTGGATATGGGCGCATTGCTTTCTGATCCATCGAGTGGCCACGAGGCAGCAGCTCCATCGACAACGCCAAGTGTGGACTCAGAGGTAGTCGATGATATGGACAACAGTCTGATGCGCGATTTAGCCATGCTTGATAGCGATGATGACGATGATTATTTCAGTCCAAGTGCCATCGAGGATGATGAGCTAGATAGCGATGCGCTGATGGATTGGTCCGAAGCGCAAGGTGAACCGCTGAATTTAGCACCAGAGCTGCACTTTGATGAAGATGAGCGTGCAGCCGAGCTTGATGCCTTTGCCGATGCGTTTGCAAGCCATGATGATGGTGATAGCAGTGAACTTGACGCTTTTGAAAGCTTTGATGCTACTGGTGATAGTGAGCTTGATGCCTTTGCTGATTTTAATCAATCCGATGAAAGTGAAATCGATGCCTTGGTCGGCACTGATGACTCAAGTGACAATGAGCTAGATGCGCTGTTAGGAGACTCAGCTGAAGCGGGCGATGATTTTAGCGCTGAGCTTGATGCTCTAGAGTCAAATATGGCGCCGCAGTATAGCGAAGAAAACGCGGCACCGGCATCGACATTACGTGACTTAAATACGCCACTTGAATTTGATCAAGATAATGGATTAATTGAAGCAGAAGATGAGCCACAAACCACCGCATCGGTGAGCAGTGATCATCTTGATTTGGCCGATCATGATGCCAGTGTGGATGAACTTGCTGAGCCTGAAGTTGAATCGGCTATGGTGGACTCAAGTCATTTAGCCCTCAATGATCATGGCGCTTTGGTTGAGAACTTAGAAACAGATGAGGCCATGCCAAGTGCAGTTGACTCAAGTCATCTTAATTTAAGTGATGTACATGAACTGACGGCAGATGAAGCGCCAGAAGAAGTCATGATATCTCCTGTGGATTCTAGCCATCTTGCGCTAGATAGTCATCAGAGCGATATCGAGCAGCTTGAGGATACTGGCCGAGATACACCGCAAGTGTTCCAGTCACAGCCTGATTTTGATGAGTCTTTCGATTTTGATGAATTGGCACGCCAAGATGATCTTGCAGCGATGACCGATTTAAGCGCCATGGCGGATATGGGCGTTGATTCCTTAATGGATGATGATCTCAGCGCAGATTTGGCCCGTATGGCTGCGCAAGAGCAGGGTGAGCCTGATGCCGTTGAGATGATGAACGACTTATCATCACTGGTTTCTGACAGTCCGAATCTTGTGGATGATGAATTGGCGCAATTTGCGCAAGGTCTGGCGGATGAAAATGATCATGGCTTTGAGCTAGGTCTTGATGATAGCGGTGAGCTTGATGATATCTTGGCCCAGCTTGGCTCGGTCGATGCAGAGGAAGCACCAGAGTTTGACCATGGCATTGCAGAGCTAAGCCGTGAAGACTTTGATGCGGCGCCTTTAAGCGCTGATGATGCTGATTTGGTGGCAACGATTGATGATTTGCAGCCAACCGCAAATGCACAGATCTCTCATGAGTTGGATGATCTCTCCGACCTGTCTGACTTTTCTGTAGATGAAGACAATGTGGTACTGCTACATTCAGCGTCAACTGACAATGAGGTGGTGATTGGTCTCAATCCAGAAGAGCAGGCTATGGAAGACATGCTCAATGATTTGGCCGGCGATGAATTTTCAGATGAGATTGCCGAATCTTCTGGCTTAGGTGGTGCGTCTCTTTCTGATGATTTAGATAGCATTGCCAATGACTTGGATGGCGCGCAGCATGTGCATTCGCCAATCGATAGCTTGTTCGATGAGAGCGGCAACGAGAGTGTGAGTGAGCTGGATGATTTTCTGGCAAGCGCAGGGCCAACTGAGAGCGATGCAGGCGATGATCCATTTGCTGAATTTGAAAACGCAGGTGGCGATCTAAGCAGTTTAGATAGCATGCTTGAGGGTGATGAAGCGCTGGCTTGGCAAACAGCAAGTACGCCGGAGCCTGAGCTAGAAGCGGAAGATTGGAGTCAGCAGCCCAATGTGCAAGATAGTGATATCGACGCCTTTGATCCTGATTTGATGGACGAAGACAGCTTTGGTGGTAGCAGTGAATTGCTATCGAATGAAGCGACGCCAGAATCTAATCTGAATATTGATGCGTTACTTCACGAGGAGCATTCGCAGGCGATGTCATCATCAGCACAAGACAATGCATCTTTTGATGATGTGTTTCATCATGTCAATGCCATGGGTCATGGTGATGATGCAACGGCCAAGCTTGATATGGCGCGTGCTTACTTGGATATGAATGATATGGAAGCGGCTGAATCACTACTGCAAGAGGTGATTAGTGATGGCGACTTAGCATCCATTCAAGAAGCCAAGCAGCTGATGAAAACGCTGAGTTAAATCAGCGATGAAATGAATAAGGTGGTAGCGTGAGTTGCCACCTTTTTTTATAATCCCACGCCTCATTTGTGATAGAGAAACGAATCAATGCGTATTGCCCTTGGAATTGAATATGATGGCGCGAACTATTCAGGTTGGCAGCGTCAACGACACGTCGATAGCGTGCAGCAGCGCCTAGAAGCGGCGTTGTCAAAAGTGGCCAATACGCCGATTGAAGTTCAATGTGCGGGGCGCACCGATGCGGGTGTGCATGGCACAGGGCAGGTGGTGCATTTTGACTCGCCAGTAATGCGCAAAATGGAAGCTTGGACCATGGGTGCCAATACCAATTTGCCGCGTGATATTGGCGTGCGTTGGGCGAAAGAAGTTCCCGATGACTTTCATGCGCGTTTTAGCGCAACGGCGCGTCGTTACCGCTATATTATTTTTAATCATCGCTATCGTCCGGCGATTTTAGCGCATGGTGTGAGCCATTATCACCAGCCTTTGGATGCCGATAAAATGCATCGTGCCGGTCAAGCGCTGCTGGGTGAAAATGACTTTACGTCATTTCGCGCGATGCAATGTCAGTCAAATTCACCTTGGCGAAATTTGATGCATTTAGAGGTCACAAGACACAATGATTATGTGATTGTGGATATTAAAGCCAACGCATTTGTTCATCATATGGTACGAAATATCGTCGGTAGCTTGATTGAAATCGGTTGTGGTAATCAACCAGAAGATTGGATGGCAACCTTGCTTGCGCTTAAAGATCGCACCAAAGCCGCGGCTACCGCAAAGGCTGAAGGGCTTTATTTAGTCGATGTGGATTATCCGCAAGAATTTGATTTACCACGTGTTAGCTTGGGTCCGCTGTTCCTTTCGTAAGCGCTCGTGAGAGGATGTTACATTGTGCGTCCGAGGGTGTGATTTGGCTGGCATGGATCGCCTAAATCCATAGGTACAACCAGTTTTTTATCAACACTTGCCAAGGTTTATGATTTAATCTGGCAAGTTTATTTGATTCTCCTATGCACTGAATGATTCGGTGCAGTTTAGTAAAGAAAGGTCATTCATGAGCTGGCTTGAAAGAATTCTGACAAAAAGCAATATCGGTTCAACGCGCAAAGCGTCGATTCCTGAGGGTGTATGGACCAAGTGTACCGCTTGTGATCAAGTGCTTTACCATGCTGAACTAGAGCGTAACCTCGAAGTATGTCCAAAATGTGACCATCACATGCGAATGAAAGCACGTCGTCGTCTAGAAACATTTTTGGATGCAGAAGGTCGCTTTGAGATTGCCGATGAGCTCGAGCCACAAGATGTCCTCAAGTTCCGTGATTCTAAAAAATATAAAGATCGCATCGTTGCTGCGCAAAAAGCCAGTGGTGAAAAAGATGCATTGATCGTAATGAAAGGCCAAGTGATGGGCGTACCTATGGTCGCTTGTGCATCTGAGTTTGCGTTTATGGGCGGCTCCATGGGCTCTGTGGTTGGCGCGCGCTTTGTTCGTGCAGTTGACCAAGCGATTGCCGATAACTGTGCTTTGGTTTGTTTCGCAGCCTCTGGCGGCGCACGTATGCAAGAAGCCTTGCAGTCATTGATGCAAATGGCGAAAACCAGTGCCGCGCTTGAGCGTTTATCACAAAAAGGTTTGCCATTTATTTCAGTGATGACAGATCCAACCTACGGCGGTGTATCTGCAAGTTTTGCCATGTTGGGTGATATCAATATCGGTGAGCCAAAAGCGATTATCGGTTTTGCTGGTCGCCGCGTGATTGAGCAAACCGTACGTGAGCAATTGCCAGATGATTTCCAACGCAGCGAATTTTTGTTGGAGCATGGTGCCATCGACATGATTGTGGATCGCCGTGAAATGCGTCAGCGAATTGCTAGTTTGGTAGCAAAAATGACCAATCAACCCTCTCCTTTGGTGGTTCCTGTGCCTGCAGGTGTTGAAGAGCTGCCAGTAGTTGATAACATGGACAAAACGGAACCGGATTCCACATTCTAACCGAGTGAGTTCATGTCAACTGCAGTGTTTCCGTCAGCCACGTCCTCTTTAGCGACGTGGCTGACTTATCTTGAGTCAATTCATACCTCCGCGATCGATTTGGGGCTTGAGCGTGTTGCCAAAGTGGCGCAAGACGCGCAATTAACCAAACCCGCACCCACCATCATTACCGTTGCCGGCACCAATGGCAAAGGCTCTACCTGTGCGCTGATGGAAGCGATTTTGCTACAAGCAGGCTATCGCGTTGGCGTTTACAGCTCGCCGCATTTGAGCCGTTATAACGAGCGTGTTCGTATCAATGGCCAAGAGCTCGAAGACAGCTGGCATTGCCGTGCCTTTGATGCCATTGAGCAGGCCCGTGATACCACCAGTTTAAGCCTATTTGAATTTGGTACTTTGGCGGCGCTTTGGCTGTTTCGTGAGCAGCAAGTGGATGTGGTGCTTTTGGAAGTGGGGTTGGGCGGTCGTCTTGATGCCACTAACGTGGTGGATCATGATGTTTGTGTGATCACCAGCCTTGCCGTGGATCATGTTGACTGGCTAGGCGATGACATTGAGCAAATCGGTTTTGAAAAAGCGGGCATTTTCCGTACTGACAAGCCAGCGATTTGTGGTCAGCCAGAGCCACCGGCCAGCGTTGCAGCTCATGCCGATGAAATTGGTGCAAAGTTACACCAAGTGGGTTATCAGTTCCGCTATCAAGTCAACGAGGATAGTTGGGATTGGTTCTGCGGCGCCTTTGACCTAACCCATTTGCCAAAGCCGGGTTTGCCGATTGCCAATGCAGCCACGGCGTTGATGGCGCTGGGTTGCGCTGAGCTTGAATTGACCGATGAGCATATTGAGCAAGGTTTAAAAACCGTTCAGCTCGCTGGGCGTATGGAACGTATTGCACTTGGTAAAGGTCAGCCACAGGTGATTTTGGATGTCGCACATAACCCACATTCAGCGCAGTATTTAGCGACGCAGCTCAAGCTGTGTCGCCCTCAAGGGCGAGTACTGGCAGTGGTTGGTATGTTACATGATAAAGATATCGCAGGGACTTTAGCGGTGATGCAAGATAGCGTCGATGCCTGGTATTGCGCTGATCTCAGTGGGCCGCGCGCGGCAAAAGCGGATGAATTGTGTCAGCATTTGCCAACGGCGATGTCTTTTCACAATCCCGTGACCGCGTGGCATGTCGCTTGTGCCGATGCGATGCCTGAAGATCAAATTATTGTCTTTGGCTCATTTCATACCGTGGGCGAAGTTCGCGATGAAATTTTGACGCAAATTGAGGAGCAACATGGCTAGTCAATTTCAAAGCCGTTTAGTGGGCACCATTATTTTGGTGGCACTTGGGGTCATTATTTTGCCTGATCTGTTTGATGGTGAAAAAGCGCAGCACAGTGAGCAATTTGAGCCGATTCCACTCTCGCCTGATGTAAATCATGAGAACCTAGTGGTGCAAGCACCTGAAGCCATGGATAGCATCGAAACGGTAGCACCAACGCAAACGCAAACCGTGTCGATGACTGTGGATGCATCCAATGGTGCTGAGCAAGGAAATGAGCCAATGGAGCCTGATTCGGCGGACGAGGCTGTATCTGAGCCAGTCTCAGTGACGCTGGAAGCGCCTGCGAATCCGAAAGCTGATTTTAGCCAGAGTGCTTGGGTGATTCAGTTGGGTGTCTTTAGCAATCATGATAATGCGCAGCGCTTGGTGAAAAAACTTCAGGGCCAAGGGTTTGATGCGCAAGTGATCACCAAAGGGGTCTCTGATAGTAGCCTCAACCGTGTGGTGGTGGGGCCTGCGCTCGATAAAGGGGCACTTGAAAAGCAAGTGGTGAAACTTGAGACTTTGACCGGCCTGAAAGGTCAGGTTTTACGTTTTGATCCTTTAGCGCCATAAAAGAGCACTATAAAAGTCGTTTTTTGGCGCGCTTTTCTGTTAGAATGCGCGCCATTCATCCCTACGGAATAAAAAACAAGCATGTTAATCTGGGTTGATTACGTCATTATCGGCATTATTGCCTTTTCTGCTCTAGTGAGCTTGATCCGCGGCTTTGTCAAAGAAGCGCTATCGTTGGTGATCTGGTTTGCTGCCTTTTTTGTCGCCAGTCAGTTTTATCCGCAACTGGCACAATACTTTACCCAAATTCAAGATGAGCTGTTGCGAAACGGCGCGGCGATTGCTGTGCTCTTTATTGCAACGCTGATTCTCGGTGCCATGGTGAATTACATCATTGGTCAATTGGTACAAAAGACCGGCCTTTCTGGCACGGATCGCGTTCTTGGTGTGGTCTTTGGTGGCGTTCGTGGTGTCTTGATTGTCGCTGCGGTGCTGTTTTTCCTTGATGCCTTTACCACCTTCTCCGATTCGGATTGGTGGCGCGACTCTGTCCTCATTCCACGCTTTGCTGTGGTGATTGAGTGGTTCTTTACCTATTTGAAAGATACATCCAGTTTTCTGCCTCAAACGCCAGTTTGAGGCTCTCCAGCTAAGGTGAGTAAGGTACTTATAACATGTGTGGTATTGTAGGAATTGTTGGTTTTACCCCAGTGAATCAAGCGATTTATGATGCACTGACGGTGTTACAACATCGTGGCCAGGATGCGGCCGGTATTATTACCATCGAAAGCAATCGTTTTCGTCTGCGCAAAGCCAATGGTTTAGTGCGCGACGTATTTGAAGCCAAGCATATGCAACGCTTGCAAGGGACTGTAGGTATTGGCCATGTGCGTTACCCAACCGCGGGTAGCTCAAGTGCTTCTGAAGCGCAGCCATTCTATGTGAACTCGCCTTACGGCATTACATTGGCGCACAATGGTAACCTGACCAATGCCAATGATTTGCGTGATGATCTATTTGCCAAAGGTCGTCGTCATGTCAATACCACTTCAGATTCTGAAGTATTACTTAATATGCTGGCTCATGAGCTAGAACTCACCACCAACTACCCGCTGATGGCGGCCGATATGTTCCAAGCTGTTCGCGAAGTGCACCGTAAAGTTTCGGGGGCTTATGGCGTGGTGGCGATGATCATTGGTCACGGTATGGTGGCGTTTCGCGACCCTCATGGTATTCGTCCGCTTTGTTTAGGCAAACGATTGCTTGTTGATGGCCGCACTGAGTACATGGTGGCCTCTGAGTCTGTGGCCTTAGATTCTGTCGGTTTTGACTTTATGCGTGATATCGCCCCAGGTGAGGCGGTGTATATCAACTTTGAAGGGGAACTCTTTACCCAGCAGTGTGCAGATAACCCGCAACTCAATCCATGTATCTTTGAATATGTGTACTTTGCGCGTCCTGATAGCTTTATTGATAACGTCTCGGTCTATGCTGCGCGCGTTAATATGGGTAAAAAGCTGGGTGAGAAGATTCGCCGTCAGTGGGATGATCTCGAAATCGATGTGGTGATCCCAATCCCTGAGACCTCTTGCGATATCGCTCTAGAGATTGCACAAATTCTTGATAAGCCTTATCGCCAAGGTTTTGTGAAAAACCGCTATGTGGGCCGTACCTTTATTATGCCGGGGCAAACCCAGCGTCGTAAGTCGGTGCGTCGTAAACTCAATGCAATTAATGCTGAGTTTAAAGATAAAGCGGTCTTGTTGGTGGATGACTCCATCGTGCGTGGCACCACCTCAGAGCAAATTATTGAGATGGCACGTGAAGCGGGCGCAAAGAAAGTGTATATGGCTTCTGCAGCGCCTGAGATTCGCTTCCCGAACGTTTATGGTATCGACATGCCATCAGCGCATGAGCTCATCGCTCACGGCCGTGATGTTGCAGAAATTGCCCGTATCATTGGTGCTGATGGTTTGATCTTCCAAGATCTCAGCGATTTAGAAGCCGCTGTGGCTGAAGGGAATCCGCAGATCACCCAATTTGAGACCTCAGTGTTTAATGGTGAGTACATCACGGATGGCGTCGATCAGGCCTATCTTGAGCACCTTGAGTCGCTTCGCAGTGATGATGCGAAAACGGAACAAAATATTCAGCAAGATCTCGCCAGCTTAGAGCTTTACAACGAAGGCGTTTAAGCCGCTGAGTGAACAACGATCATAAAAAACCCGCAGCGACGCGGGTTTTTTATTTCGTGAAAATCAGCTGTGAGCAAGTTTAAGCATGCGTATCACTTTGACCCAGCGAAAAGTATTGGCTGGCAAAGTCGATAAATAGGCGCAGTTTTTCGGGTTGGTGCTCGCGATGGTTATAGAGCAAAAAGACATCTCGCGTATTGGCTGACCACTGGGGTAAGACGCGAACCAAGGCATTGTCCTCTAAACAGGACTGCACCATGATATTTGGCAGTAGCGCGATCCCTAACCCAGCCAAACAGGCTTCACGAACGACACCAAGCTCACTGGCTTCAAAGCGACCCTGCTCATTGATGGTGATGAGCTCATTGCTCGGCTGGTGACTCAAACGCCAGCGCATCAATGGATGACCTTTGAGCAGCATATGCTCACTTAAGTCCTGTGCGTGGGCTGGGGCTGGATATTGCGCCAAATAGCAGGTGGTAGAGACCAGAATATCTTCCACTTGGCTAATTTTGCGGGCAATTAAGGTGGAGTCTCGCTGCGGTCCAACGCGGAAAATGACATCCCAATCCGTTGGGTCAAGTTGCTCGGTTTGATTGCTTACGCCTAGTGCCAATTGAATATCAGGGTAGGTCGCCATAAATGCGTTGAGCATTGGCTGGAGCAAAACTTTAGTGAGATTGGATGGTGCTGCGATGCGCAGTCGACCTGCGGCGCCACGGCAGTCATCGGTGAGCTGGTGGCTGGCATGAATCAGTTGTTTGAGGAGTGGGCTGCACTCTTGATAAAAGCGTTCGCCGGCCTCGGTGAGCGATAATTTACGTGCATGCCGATTGAGCAAACGTATATTTAGACACTCTTCTAAGGCTTGGATTCTGCGGGTGAGCGTCGCGACTGGAACCCCAGTTTTGCGAGAAGCGGCAGTGTAGCTCCCTTGCTCCACCACATGACGGAAGAAATTTAAATCATCAAGTTTCATCGACTCGATGTCACCATACTGCTTAAAGGTGATCCCAATTTAAAGAGAATGGCTCGCAGTTGCAAATTTGGCGGCTATTTTTTAAATGCCAGTTGTTCAAGGGCAACCCCTTGTTCAGTAACGCGAAGTACTGAACCTTGGGTATACCAATCGCCGAGCACAATGCGCTGAGTGGTTTGCTCGTCGAGCTCAATTTGATGAATGGCGGGGCGGTGGGTGTGGCCATGAATCATTAAAGGCATATGGTATTGGCGTAATACACGCGCAACTTCTGCTTCATTCACATCCATGATCTCAGCTGATTTTTGCTGTTTGCCTTGTTTACTTTTGGCACGAATTTTTGCCACTAGACGACGGCGAAGCCACAAGGGCAACCAATAATAGATGCGTTGATTGCGTGGATTATGCACTTTGGCACGATAGGCTTGATAGGCAACATCATCGATACAGAGGGTATCGCCATGCAAGAGTAATGTGGGGCGACCATAGAGATCGATTAAGGTTTCTTGAGGTAAGACTTTGACCCCAGTTTGCTGTTCAAAGCGATGGCCAATCAGCAGGTCACGGTTGCCATTAATAAAGGCACAGTAAACACCGCGCTCGACCAACGCTTTGAGCGCTTGTTTGATGGACCAAAAATAATCGCTGTTATCATCATCACCCACCCAATATTCAAAGAGATCGCCAAGAATATAGAGGGCTTCAGCTTGACTGGCTTCGGTCTCGAGAAACCGCAAAAAACAATCGGTGATTGCGGGTGTGGTTTCACTGAGATGCAAGTCAGCAATAAATAGGGTGGTGCGCACAGCGAGTCCTTACAAACAATTATTCAGTGATGGTTGCGCCAGTGATGAACACTTCATCAACAGGAACATCTTGGTGCACAAAGCCAAAGTTACCTGTGGTCACACCTTTGATTTTGTTCACAACATCCATGCCTTCAACCACTTCGCCAAATACGCAGTAACCCCAGCCTTGTGATGTTTCTGAGCGAAAATCAAGGAAGTCGTTATTATTGACGTTAATGAAGAATTGAGAGCTTGCTGAATGTGGTTCCATGGTACGCGCCATGGCCAAAGTACCAATTTTGTTGCTCAGGCCGTTGTTCGCTTCGTTTTTGATTGGCGCACGTGTTTCTTTTTCGCGAAGGCCTGAAGTCATGCCGCCACCTTGGATCATGAAACCGTCAATGACGCGGTGGAATAGGGTATCAGTGTAAAAACCGTCGCGGCAGTATTGCAAAAAGTTTGCAGTGGTTTCAGGTGCTTCTTGTTCAAATAGCTTGATGGTGATGTCACCATAAGTGGTGTGCAGGATAACCATGTTGTGTCCTTTGCGGATTGTTAACTCGTTGGCGATTCTAACGGATTGCGTCTTGCCTTGAAAGTAGCACGCAGCAGCATATTTCTTCATGCAAGCGATTGTGAACACTTGCGTCAGTACTGCTTTCACGGTGTAATAATACACTTCATTTTTTATGTGAGTTTGACCCTTTATGTTACAGATCTACAACTCGTTGACCCGCCAAAAAGAAAAATTTCAGCCAATTGAAGCCAACAAAGTTGGCATGTATGTGTGTGGGGTAACCATTTACGATCTGTGTCATATCGGTCACGGTCGCACCTTTGTTTCCTTTGACGTGGTAGCTCGCTATCTACGTTATTTGGGCTATGACCTGACGTTTGTCCGCAATATCACGGATATCGATGACAAAATCATTAAACGCGCACAAGAGAACGGCGAAACCTGTGGTGAGCTGACTGAGCGTCTGATTGCAGACATGTATCAGGATTTCGATGCCCTAAATATTGCGCGTCCTGATATTGAGCCGCGTGCAACCCAGTATATTGCTGAGATCATTGCCTTGGTTGAGCGTTTGATTGCACGTGGTTTTGCCTACGTTGCAAGCAATGGCGATGTGATGTTTGAAGTCTCGAAATTTGATGATTACGGCAAGCTCTCAAAACAAGATTTGGATCAGCTACAAGCGGGTGCACGCGTTGATATTGAAACAGCAAAACGCAGTCCTTTAGACTTTGTATTGTGGAAAATGTCAAAACCTGGCGAGCCAACATGGGAATCGCCATGGGGGCCTGGCCGTCCTGGGTGGCATATCGAATGTTCAGCGATGAACTCAGCCGTGCTTGGTGATCACTTTGATATTCACGGTGGCGGCTCGGATCTTCAATTCCCGCACCATGAAAACGAAATCGCACAATCTTGCTGTGCTCACGATACCCCTTATGTGAACACATGGATGCACAGTGGTATGGTGATGGTCGATCGCGAGAAGATGTCTAAATCATTGGGTAACTTCTTTACCATTCGCGATGTGCTTGGCCATTATGATGCTGAAACTGTGCGCTATTTCTTGATGTCTGGTCATTATCGTAGCCAGCTGAACTACAGCGAAGAGAACCTCAATCAAGCGCGTGCTTCATTGGAGCGTTTATATACGGCGCTTCGTGGTTTGGACTGCTCAGTTGAAGCGGCGGGTGGTGAAGAATTTGTCAGCCGCTTTGAAGCTGCGATGAATGATGACTTTAATACCCCTGAAGCCTATTCAGTACTCTTTGACTTGGCGCGAGAAATCAACCGCGTGAAAGCAGATGATGTTGCCGCGGCCAATGGGCTTGCTGCGCGTTTGCGTCAGCTCGGTGAAGTGCTGGGCTTACTGACTCAAGATGCCGAAGCCTTTTTCCAAGGCGCACAAGGCGGCGATGATGATGTGGCTGAAATTGAAGCGCTGATCAAAGCGCGTAACGATGCTCGCGCCAGTAAAGACTGGGCTGCAGCAGACGCCGCGCGCGATGCGCTTACGGCAAAAGGCATTGTCCTTGAAGATGGCGCGCAAGGGACCACTTGGCGACGTATCTAAATTTTCATAATTCAATATTCTCAATGCATAAAACCAGCCCTCGGGCTGGTTTTTTTCTGACAAAATTTTGCCGCTTTAAGCTTTAGCCCCCCTTTATCTTTGCTCTGTATCATTTTGTATTTTATAAATAAAATAATATTTATGCGGCGCTGCTGAGTTTTTCATGTAACCCTTTACTATTTAACTTTGCGCTGTGATATCTGGCGAAAATCTGAACGATAAAATACCAATTGGTCAATTTGAGCATCCCTTTTGCTTCGTTTTCTCATGAAAGCACGATGCGGGCATGGCGCCCATCATTGATAAGGGAAAATGTATGTTTATCGATCGTCTAACTATCAGAATGCGATTGGTTATCGCTGTTGCAATTCCATGTATTGCCTTGCTTGGCGTTGGCATTCTTGGCATGTGGTCCATCTCTGCGATGCAAGTTCAATCGGATCATTTATACCGCAATAGCGTGATGCCGCTTCGTTCCATGGCTGAAGTTTCCTCCAGAATTCCACGTATGCGCGTTGGCATCGACATGATGTTTTTACAGCAAACGGGACTGCGTGATGCACGCGGTGTGATCTCGCGTATTCAGGATGCGCGTAATGAAGATATTCCGCAGATGCAGCAAGCGCTTGAAACTGCGATTCAATCACAGGTGAAGCCTGAGCTCATAGAGCAAACGAAGGCATTTCAATCACACTTTAATCAGATGGTGAGCCAAGAGCTGGAGCCGATGTTTGTTGCGCTTGAGGCTGGCGATTTTGTGACGGCGCAAAGCTACTATGCGCGTTATGCGTCGAGCTATGGCAGCGCGAGAAAAGAGGCGGAATCACTGCTTGATAGCATTGTTCAAGAGGCGAAAGCGCAATATCAAGTAGCTGAGTCATTTGCGCAAACGGCGCATCGTGAAGAGCCGATTGTTGTCGGGCTTGGACTCCTCATTTCCATGGGGTGTGCTGGCTGGATTGTTTATCAAATGCGCTTGCGAGTGGATATGCTGCGCCGCGGTATTGATGATGCAACGAAAAATTTGTGTTTAACACAGCATATAGAATTGTCAGGGCAAGATGAGCTATCGGCCATTGCCAAAAGTTATAACCAATTTGTAGGCAATATTCATCAAGCGCTGACCGAGGTGAGTCAATCGGCGCAGACGCTTGCCAAGGTCTCTCAAGGCATCTATTCGCGCGCCGAGGATACGGAGCAAAATAGTATGCAGCAGCGCGATCGTGTAGAGCAAGTCGCAACAGCCATGCATGAGCTTGGGGCGACTGTGGGCGAAATTGCGAATAATGCCGCGCATGCTGCAGAGAGCGCCAAGCTTGCCAATGTGGATGCAGATCAGGGGCAGCAGATTATGGGTCAAGCACGTAGCCACGTTAAAGTACTTGATCAAGAGCTCAATCAAGCGGCGCAAGTGGTGTCGACGCTTGCCACTCAGATTTATGCGATTCGCGATATCCTCGACATCATTCGCGGCATTTCAGAACAAACTAATTTATTAGCGCTCAATGCTGCCATTGAAGCGGCGCGCGCAGGTGAGCAGGGGCGTGGATTTGCCGTGGTTGCAGATGAGGTGCGCACGCTTGCCAGTCGCTCGGCTGAATCAACGGAAGAGATTCAGCGGGTGATTGACTCCCTTGAGGGGGAATCACAGCGCGCAGTTCAAGCGATGGAAAAAGGGCAGGCGCAGAATATTCAGGTGGTGGAGTTTGCCACGCGTGTGACTGAAGTGCTGGATCGTATCCATCAGCATGTGGCCAGTATCAATGATCAAAATATTCAAGTGGCAACAGCCACAGAAGAACAATCCAGTGTGGTGAACGATATCAATCAAAATGTGGAAGATATCCATCAACGGATCGCAACAACGGCAGAGATGACTAAAGCCTTGAATCTGTCCAGCGACGAGCTATTACAGCTTTCCAATCAGCTGGGTACATTGGTGGCGAGATTTGAGCTTTAATCTGGCTTACTGACTTGGCGCCAGCCTGCATTTTCTAACGGATGCAGGCTGTTTTTTTATCGCAGCGTTTCAAAATTAAGTCATCACTTCGCTGGTGTCCCTTTGTTTTTCGCACACACTTGAAGGGATGTTAAATCAGCAGAGGTAGGGTGAATGAGTTTAGTGAAAACAACAATGAGTGTTGCGACAGCGCTGATGATGGCCTTTAGTGCCCATATTGCTTGGGCAGATGGTCACGATTCACAAAGCATTTCAGAGATGGTCGATGAAGCAAAAAGTCATCTTGATGGTGTGCCAGAGTCCTTGAAAAAACCGCTTCAGCAAGCCAATGCCGTAGAGCATGACGAAAGCTTTAGCACCAATCTAAACCAAGATATGCAGGAAAAAGCACACGAGAAAAAAGAAGCCAAAATGGCTGAGATGGAAGATAAAGTGAAAGATATGGAGCACGATGCGACAAAAGATATGGATCATGTCGAGGATAAAGTCGACGGTTATGGCGATGAGATGAAAGAGGGAATGGATGACCAAGCCGATGAAGCCAAAGATAAGGTAGATGGTTTGTTTTAACAAAGTGTATCGCGCAAGCTATAAAAAAGAGGCATAACGCCTCTTTTTTATGACCGTTCTCAATGGGATTGCGAGCGGTTATTTCGCTTGTGGAATGTTCGCCAAAATCAGCTGTGTTTGTTGCCAGAATTTAGCCACACTTGCAATTTCCACTTTCTCATCAGGTGAGTGCGGGAACTTGATGGTTGGACCGTAGGAGATCATATCCAAATGCGGATAAGGCTGTTTGAATAGACCACACTCAAGACCGGCGTGAATCACATTGATTTTTGGCTCAAAGCCATAGGCATCGACATAACAAGCTTTTACCAAATGCATCAAGGGTGATTGATCATCCGGTGCCCAGCCAGGATAGCTGCCAGCAAAAGCAATATCACTTTCACTAAGTGATGCAAGGCTGGTGAGCTGATGTTTCACCATCTCTTTGCCTTCATCAAGCAGTGCGCGGATCAAGAAACAAAGGCTGGCATGATCAGACTCAAGGCGAACAATCCCAAGGTTGAGGGAGGTTTCAACCACGCCATGGATCACGTCACTCATACGCATCACGCCATTTGGTGCTGCCATTAAAAGAGAGATCAGGCGAATTTGGCTCGCGGCGGTGAGTGTTTGCTTCGCTGCATCGCTGCTTTCAAGGGTGCATTGCAGCCCAGTTTCGGTATGGCCCAAATGCGCTTTAAGTTCTGCTTCAAATGCAGAGACAAAGCTTTGCCAATCAGCCAAAGATTGCTTGCTATGAAGGATCACTTCAGCCTGACGTGGAATTGCGTTGCGAAGCGTACCGCCTGAGAGGGCACTGATTTCAAAATCAAATTGATTTTGTGCCTTGCTGAGTAAACGTGCGAGCAGTTGGTTGGCATTGGCACGACCGGTATCGATATCACAACCGGAGTGGCCACCTTTCAGGCCGCTAATTTCAATTCGTAGATGGGTCGTATCTGCAGGCGCGGTTTGCCAAGTAATGGGCAAGGTGATGAGCGCATCTTCGCCACCGGCGCAGCCCATATAGATTTCACCTTCTTGTTCAGAGTCGGTATTGAGCAAGTATTCGCCCTGTAACCAACCTGATTGCAAACCAAAGGCACCGGTCATGCCCGCTTCTTCGTCGATGGTGAGTAGGACTTCTAACGGACCATGCGCGATATCATCACTTTCAAGCACTGCTAAACAAGCTGCCATCCCCATGCCATTGTCAGCACCAAGGGTGGTTTGTGTGGCGGTCACCCATTCGCCATCGACATAGGGCAAAATTGGGTCTGTGGTGAAGTCGTGGTGACTGTCATCTGTTTTTTGCGGCACCATATCAAGGTGCGCCTGCATAATCACACCCGCACGCGATTCCATACCTGCTGTCGCAGGTTTAGCAATGCGAATGTTGCCAACTGAATCGCGGCTTACATCTAGCTGGCGAGATTGTGCCCAAGACACGATATGTGCAGCGAGCGCATCTTCATGTTTGGATGGATGAGGAATTTGACAGATGGTATCAAACCAGCGCCATAGGCGTTGTGGTTCTAGTTTACTGATGTCAGACACAGTGACTCCTTGGTCAATGTAGAACGAAGCGTTTAGCATAACACCGGAGATCTGGCTCGACCAGCGGTCTAATTTTCCCATGATGAAATTATGGTAATTAAATTACAGAACGCAGTGTTTTGTGGTGCATTAATGCGCTTGTTTTGTTTTTTTGATCGTCAATTTACAAAAAGTCTTGTAATTAAATTACAAACAAGTATACTGCAATCATCGTCAATGGACATCGCATTGACGTTGCAAGGATGAGAGTATTCTCCATGGAACCGAGATCAGGGAAGCTACTTTTGTAGCTGGTTTAGACACTTTTAAGTGTTTTATTTGATTGAGGTTTTTGTGATGAGTGGTTTTGTATCTCACCAATTTTGGAACATGCCCAATGTGTATACGGGGATGTTTCCTTACCCAACTAGTTTTGGTTACTAAATAGTATTGAAACTGGTGTGACTGATGTTTGTTTCACCCCCTATTTCTTTTTGTTGAACAGATTAACTTTTCATGGAAGTTAAATTTTGATATTCGTGCCAGCCGACCTCGGCTGGTTTTTTTTATCCTCAATTTCCCCCGAGCCTTGCGTATCTGGAGTGTTGGTGAGGATGTGCGATAAAAAGAACACTTTTCACACGCAAGTAAACGCTTGCTCTAAGCCTGTAATGTGATTCATAACCCCGCTTGTTTAGCCAATCTTTTTACCCCTCTATTTATCTATCTAATTGATATAAAACTTGCTTTTGCTCTCAATTCAAAATGATGTGCAAAGTGCCTGAAAAGCTTCCTTCTGCCTTTAACGCATTATTCAGGAAATTGTTATTAAATGAGTGGAAAACACCGTTTTTCGACCTTATAATCGCCCGCCATATGAGCAACGCAAACGTTGCCGTCACTAAAAAATCAATCGTTTATTCTCCAAGGAACCGAGAACCATGTTAGAGCGACTGTTTAAACTTTCAGAAAGCGGCACCACGGTGCGCACTGAAATCACCGCAGGGATCACCACTTTCCTTGCAATGGCCTATATTCTTGCGGTTAACCCAAATTTATTGTCGATGACAGGGATGGATAAAGACGCAGTCTTTGTTGCTACCGCTTTGGCTGCTGCGATTGGCTGTTTTGTGATGGGCTTTTTGGCGAACTATCCTGTGGCGCAAGCACCAGGTATGGGTTTGAACGCCTTTTTTACCTTTAGCGTTTGCTTTGGCATGGGGTATAGCTGGCAAGCTGCGTTGGCTGCCGTATTCTGTTCAGGTGTGCTGTTCATTTTGCTTAGCCTCTTTGGCATTCGTGAACTGATTATTAACTCTATTCCAAAATCTTTACGCCTTGGCATTTCGGCAGGTATCGGTTTGTTCCTTGCCTTTATTGCAGCGCAGGGCACAGGTTTGGTGGTTGATGCGCAAGGTATTTTGGTCTCTATGGGTAATTTGGCGCAGTTCCCAGTAGTAATGGCGGGTCTGGCCTTCTTCTTGACCGTAGCCCTGTCTGTGCGCGGCGTCCGCGGCGCAACTTTGTTGGTGATTTTGCTGATCACCACCATTGGTTTGATTTTCACCGACCACGAATTTACGGGCATCATCGGCATGCCACCGAGCTTGGCGCCAACTTTTGCCCAGCTTGATTTCAGTGCGATGTATACCGTGACTGAGAAAAACCCAACCACCATGGCGGCGGTGATCTCCTTTGCCACGGTTGTTTTTGCATTCCTTTTTGTTGACCTTTTTGATACCGCTGGCACCTTGGTAGGCGTCGCGCAAAAAGCCGATATGATTAAAGAAGATGGCCGTATTCCTCGTTTGGGTCGCGCTTTGATTGCGGATAGTACGGCAACCACTGTCGGTGCTGTGTTGGGTACATCAAACACCACCTCTTATGTTGAAAGTGTGGCCGGTGTGGCTGCTGGTGGTCGTACTGGTCTAACGGCTGTGGTTGTCGGTTGCCTATTTTTGGTGAGCCTGTTCTTTGCACCGCTGGCGGGGATGATTCCAAGCTATGCCACAGCTGGCGCACTTTTCTATGTTGCGATTTTGATGATGGCTGGTTTGGTGAGCGTTGATTGGCGTGATTTGACTGAAGCGGCACCTGTGGTAATTGTGGCACTCATGATCCCGCTAACATACTCGATTGCTCACGGTATCGTTCTTGGATTTATTTCGTATACTGCGATTAAAGTTTTCAGTGGCCGCGCTCGTGAAATCAGCGTTGGGACATGGATCATCTCAACTGTGTTTGTTCTGATGTATCTTGTACCTTACTTACAAAAGACCTTCTTTGCTGATGAAACAGTAAAAGAAGCTGCTGAAGCGGTCTCAATGCTATTGCCACAAATGGGTGATGCGAGCCAAATGATTTTTGCTGCAGTGGCTTAATGCCACTGCAGATGCAGCACTTAAAGAAAGATAAGGGTTTCGACCCGAAGGTAGTTCTAAATTATGACTAAAAAATTCATCATCACCTGGGACAACATGCAAATGTACTCCCGCGAGCTTGCGAGTCGTCTTCTTCCTGCACAGCAGTGGAAAGGCATTATTGCGGTAAGTCGTGGCGGTTTGGTTCCAGCTGCAATTCTCGCTCGTGAACTCGGTATTCGCTATGTAGATACCATTTGTATCTCTAGCTATGACCATGATCATCAACGTGATATGCGTGTGTTGAAAAAAGCCGAAGGTGACGGTGAAGGCTTTATCGTGATCGATGACTTAGTGGACAGTGGCGGCACTGCGCAAGTGATCCGTGAGATCTATCCAAAGGCCAAATTTGTTACTGTGTGTGCAAAACCTGCGGGTGCGCATCTGGTTGATGACTACGTGGTCGATATTGCGCAAGACACATGGATCGAGCAACCATGGGATATGGTGGTTGGTTACATTGAGCCGATCAGCAAACATTGATTTGCCGAGAAATAATTACCTAAAATGGCCCTAATGGGCCATTTTTTTATGGTCGGTAAAGGATTGAGGAGAGGTCGTCGTGCCGCGACAGAATTTATCGGAAAAGCTTTTTAAACCCCAATATAAAGTACCAGAGACATCGACCTTGGTGCGCTGCGTTGGTGAGGATAACCAAGTGCCGATTGAGGGGGCTTGGTATCGCCATTTACGCCGCGCCTATTGGGCATGGCTGGGTACTGATCCTGTTGAAGTTGAACAAATTTTGGCGCGTATTGCGGCGTCGGATAATCCACGGAGTGAAGCAAGCTGGCTTGATACCGTGATTGGCGATGTTCCTGGTAACTGGGGCTACGAGTGGAATCAGCAGGCCATGGCACATCAAAAATTGGCGATTCAAGCCAAGATGGATGAGGACCGTGAGCGCGCCAAGCAAGAGCAGCTCAAAGCCAGTCTCTATTTTAGTATTGCGGGCTTTCCACATATCAAAGGGGATGTGCTTGCCACCAAATCTGAAACACTGGCACAAAAAGCCTATAAAGAGGCAATGACACTGCAAGATTATCCGGTTAAGCAGTTGGAATGGATCTACCAAGGTAAAACCATTCAGGCAACGCTGCACCTGACCACTACGGAGCGCACGCAGCCTGTGGCCATTATTTGCGGTGGTTTGGATAGCTTACAGAGCGATTATTGGCAGTTGTTTGAGCATTATTTAGCGCCGGCAGGGATTGCGATGTTAACCCTAGATATGCCTTCTATGGGAACCAATCAGAGTTTTTCTTTAACCCAAGACACCAGTCATTTGCACCAATCATTGTTGGATTATTTACCAGAAGTACCATGGGTAGATCATCATCAGGTCTTTGCTTTTGGTTTTCGCTTTGGCGGCAATGTTGCAGCGCGCTTGGCCTTTATGGCGCCTTCACAACTCAAAGGTGTGGTGGTGCTGCAAGGAATGTTTCATCACCTTTTAGCCAATGCCCCGAAACACTGGCCAGTGCCACAAATGTATTTGGATATTTTTGCTTCACGCATGGGCGTGCAAAATATCAAGCGAGATTCATTGCTGCGCCAATTGCCAGCATGGTCGCTGAAAACGCAGGGATTATTGTCAGGTCGTGCAACGTCAGTGCCTATTTTAGCATTGGGAATCCATGATGATCTCACCTGCCCTAAATCGGATTTAGATTTGCTGGCGCGTGCCAGCCAAAAAGGCACCGCAAAAATGGTGAGTAAGCAACCTTTGTTGGATGCCTATGACCAATGCATTGCGACAGCGATTGATTGGTGTAAGTCTTTTCTTTAAGACAAATAGTTGTGTGACATCTCAAATTGTTGAGATTTGAACCTTAGCGTGAGAATCTTGTGTGTTATAAAGATGTTAATTGTTGTGTTGATTTCATAACAATTCATTAGTCATGATAACAACAACAGGGATGTCGCTTATGCCAAATACAACAACGCCATCAGCTCAGCCGCTCAGTTATGGCCGTACCATTACTAAATTTAATGCCATTGGCCCCTATTTGCGTGAGCAGAAAAGTAGTGAATCCAGTTATTTTTTTGATTGTCTTTCGTTTTGTTTAAATGCCAAAAAAGCGCCTGAAGCGCGTGAATTTTGGGGGTGGTGGCTCTATTTAACGCCTTCTGAACAAGGTTTTGAGTATCAAGTTCACTATGGCAAATATGATGAGCGCGGAGAGTGGCTGGACACAGAAATACCCGCCAAACGCAAATCGGACGTGGATCAATCGCTGCACGATTTTCTCGATAAATTGAGTGCTGTGGTGGAAGACCAGTGGCAATTACAATTGCGCGCTTCAGCCGCGCTCAGCTCAGTGAGTTGATTTAAGCTGTTGCCGCTCTCAAAAAGACCACCAAGGTGGTCTTTTTTGTGCGCCAAAGGATCGGTTAAAAAGCACTGAAAAACTGGCATCCTTCTCTAATGAAAGGCGCTTTTACATCATTATCCAAAGACCAAAATATCAATTGCAATAAAGCACTTGCCCTTTGATGGCGTGATTGATAAAAGAAGTGTCCATTCTTTTTTTATTGATGAAGTAAAACCCATGCAACAGCGGCTTTCGGAAATGGAAACCCGACCATCACAACGTGTGGTGGTAAAATTTGGCTCCAGCGTGCTTACTGGCGGTTCATTAAAGCTTGATCGCGCCCATATGCTGGAATTGGTTCGCCAGTGCGTTGCGCTTAAGCGCCAAGGGCACCAAGTCATTGTCGTCACCTCTGCAGCGATTGCTGCGGGTCGCGAACATTTGGGTTACCCGGAATTGCCCAAAACCGTGGCAAGTAAACAGATGCTTGCAGCGGTGGGCCAAAGTCGCTTGATTCATGTATGGGAAGAGCTCTTTGCTATTTATGGCTATCACGTTGGACAAATGTTGTTAACGCGCGCGGATTTAGATGATCGCGGTCGTTACCTGAATGCCCGTGATACCTTAATGACATTGCTTGAACACGATATTATTCCTGTCATTAACGAAAATGATGCGGTGGCGACCACTGAAATTAAAGTGGGAGATAATGACAATTTGTCCGCCATGGTGGCCATTTTGGCACATGCCGATAAACTGATTTTGTTGACTGATCAGCGCGGTTTATTTACTGCTGATCCACGCACAAACCCAAATGCAGAGCTGATTCGCGAAGTTCATACCATTGATGAGACCTTGCGCAAACTTGCGGGTGGCAGTGGCACGACGCTTGGTACGGGCGGTATGGCGACTAAATTACAAGCGGCGGATATCGCGCGCCGCGCTGGAATTGAAGTAACGATTGCCGCTGGTGGTCAGCCACAGCTGATTCAGGATGTGGTCAATGGTGATGCCGAGGGCACGCGTTTTCTGGCTATGACTTCGCCGCTTGAAAGTCGTAAACAATGGATCTTAGCTGGGCCGCCAGCATCGGGTGATATTGTGCTGGATGCTGGCGCTGTCGCTGCTGTCACGACTAAAAATAGCAGTCTACTACCGAAGGGGATCACTGCGATTCGTGGTGATTTTCGCCGTGGCTGTTTAGTGCGTTTGTGTGATGCTGAAGGTCATGTCATTGGTCGCGGTTTATGCCGTTATGATGCCAAAGAGATGGCACTGATTATGGGCCAGCACAGCGATCGCATTGGTGAAATTTTGGGCTATGAATATGGTCACGTGGCAATCCACCGTGACGATCTTGTTTTGATATAAGGATAACCCCATGGACATGCAAAAAATGGGCGCCGATGCGCGCCAAGCAAGTTATCAGCTTGCCATGCTGAATACCGCGCAAAAAAACCAAGCGCTTGAAGCCATTGCGGTTCAGCTTGAGCAAAATGTATCGGCGATCCTTGCGGCCAATGGCAAAGATATTGAAGCAGGGCGTGCCAATGGTTTATCTGATGCATTGTTAGACCGTTTATTGCTTGATGAAGGTCGTTTAGCTGGCATTATTGCTGACCTTCGCCATGTGATTGCACTACCTGATCCTGTGGGGGAGGTGATTGATGGCTGCGCGCTTGAAAATGGTTTGCGCTTAAGCCGTCGCCGCGTTCCGCTTGGCGTGGTGGGCACGATTTATGAAGCGCGCCCAAATGTAACCATAGACGTTGCGGGTTTGTGCCTGAAAACGGGCAACGCAGTGATTATGCGCGGTGGTAAAGAGACCATTCATTCTAATTTGGTGTTGATTGAGCAAATTCAAGCGGGTCTTGAAAACGCTGGTTTGCCAGCCACTGCGATTCAATATATTCGCGATCCAGACCGCCGCTATGTGGCTGAGCTACTTAAGCTTGATCAATATGTGGATATGATTATTCCTCGCGGTGGCGCAGGTTTGCATCAGCTTTGCAAAGAACAATCAACGATTCCAGTAATCACCGGTGGGATTGGCATTTGCCATATGTTCGTTGATGAAAGTGCACATTTGGATAAAGCGGTCGCGCTGGTTGAAAATGCCAAAGTGCAGCGCCCAAGCGTGTGTAACGCACTGGATACTGTATTGGTTCACCAAGCCGTGGCGCAGCAGTTTTTACCGAAGCTTGCGCAAACCTTGGCCCAATCAAAGGTGATTGGTCATGCGGAAGGCGAGGCAAAAACTTGGCTTGAGCAAGGTGGTATGAGCGTTGAAGCGCTAAAAGCCGGTGATTTTGACCAAGAGTGGGTGAGTTTGAATCTAAATGCCAAGATTGTGGCTGATTTGGATGAAGCCATTGCTCATATCCGTCAGCATACGTCACAGCACTCAGAGGCGATTTTGACGCAATCACTACACAATGCAGAGCGTTTTACCCATGAAGTGGACGCGGCGGCTGTATATGTCAATGCCTCGACTCGCTTTACCGATGGCGGCCAATTTGGTTTGGGCGCAGAAGTGGCCGTAAGTACGCAAAAACTTCATGCCCGAGGCCCAATGGGGCTGGAAGCGTTAACGACTTATAAATGGATTGGTATTGGTGACGATCTGATTCGCGCATAATGATGCTGCGTAAGTTTTATCGACATCAAAAAAGCGAGCTTGAAGCTCGCTTTTTTATTGCAAATGGCATGGCTGTTCTGTCGTTAGCCTACATCCACACCTTGCGCTTGTAGGTCAGCATGGTACGACGAACGTACAAATGGACCACAGGCTGCATGGGTAAAGCCAAGCTCTAGTGCAATGGCCTTGAGCTCGTCAAACTCTTCTGGTGGCACGTAGCGCTCCACAGGAAGGTGATGGCGGCTTGGTGCTAAATATTGGCCAAGCGTGAGCATGGTGACACCGTGCGCGCGAAGATCTTTGAGAACTTCAACGATCTCCTCTTTGGTTTCACCTAGACCCATCATCAAACCAGATTTGGTTGGTACTTCAGGATGCATCTCCTTAAAGCGTTTCAGTAGCTCCAAAGACCATTTGTAGTTGGCACCTGGACGTGCGCGACGATAAAGGCGCGGTGCAGTTTCTAGGTTGTGGTTAAAGACATCCGGTGGATTGTCTTTGAGTAGATCCAATGCCACATCCATACGACCACGAAAATCGGGCACAAGGGTTTCAATTTTGATACCTGGATTCTGGCCGCGAATTTCACGAATGCAGTCAGCAAAATGCTGCGCGCCGCCATCTCGAAGATCATCGCGATCCACTGAGGTCACCACCACATATTTGAGTTTCATTGCTTGAATGGTGGTACCAAGATGGGCTGGCTCATTGGCGTCTGGTGTTAATGGACGACCATGGGCAACATCGCAGAATGGGCAACGACGGGTACAGATGGCGCCCAAAATCATAAAGGTCGCCGTACCGTGGTTAAAACATTCAGCTAGGTTTGGGCAGGATGCTTCTTCACAAACAGAGTGCAACTTATGCTCCCGCATGGTTGCTTTGATCTCTTGGATGCGCTTGCTGTCCGAAGGGAGCTTGATTTTCATCCAGTCTGGTTTTTTCAATACAGGTTTTTCTTCGACCTGCATATTTTTGACTGGAATGAGCGCCATTTTATCGGCGTCGCGGTATTTAACACCGCGTTCCATTTCGATTGGTTTGCTCATAAATTGCTTTCCATTGAATGCTGGTTGCGGTTGATTTCTTTTATAAGGGCTTCGGTTAACACTGGAATGACCGCTTCTATCTGTGTTGGCCCACCCAGTTGGCTGAGCTGGGTCATTTTCATGCCCGCATAACCACAGGGGTTGATTCGCTCAAAAGGCTGAAGATCCATATTAATATTAAGTGCCAATCCATGAAAGCTGCAGCCGCGACGAATTCGTAGTCCCAATGAACAAATTTTGTCATCGCCAACATACACTCCCGGGGCATCTGCGCGTGCGCGCGATTCAACGCCATAATGGGCGAGTGTAGCAATCACACTATTTTCAAGGGCGCTGACCAGTTCACGCACAGTGATTTTTGCGCGTTTTAGGTCAATAAGAACATAAGCGACAATTTGACCCGGTCCGTGGTAAGTCACTTGTCCGCCGCGATCACTTTGCACGACAGGAATATCACCGGTATTGAGGAGGTGCTCTGCTTTACCCGCTTGTCCTTGGGTAAAAACAGCAGGGTGTTCCACTAACCAAATTTGATCATCTGTATGTTGATCGCGCTGATTGGTGAAGTCCACCATGGCTTGCCATGTGGGTAAATACTCACATTGGCCAAGATTTTTTATTAGAATTTGAGACACTGATAAGGCACTCCATCAAGGTCAATGGAGGCAGTATACCATTGGCGGCCGAAAGATCAGCCGCCAAAAAGTAGGGGTATTACAGAACCATTTTGACGATATCGATTTCGCCTAGCTCTTTATAGAGGGTTTCGACTTGATCAATATTTGTGGCTGTAATGGTAACTGACACGGCATGCCAATTCCCTTTTGCACTTGGTGTCACTTTGGGATTGTAATCACCTGGCGCATGACGCTGAATCACTTCAAGCACGCGTCCAACAAGTTCAGGATTAGCATGACCCATGACTTTATAGCTAAATTGACAAGGGAACTCGAGTAGATCTCGAAGTGTGGCTTGCTGTTCCATAGGTACTCCTCACAGGCCGAAATTTGTGGCTGTGCATCTTAATGGGGTTCGCATCAGAACTCAAGTCTGAAGCAATTTGGTCTAACTAACAAAGTTTCAAGTAATATCTCAAATAATAAAGGCACCCGTGGGTGCCTTTATTCATTAGATTCAATGTGCTTAGAACCAGCTTTGAATCAGCATCAAAATGTAGTCGATCAAACGACTAAAGAAACCGCCTTTTTCTACTGTATTCAATGCAACAAGATCATATTTGGCAACATCTTTACCATCGACTTGATAATAAAGTGTACCGACAACATCACCTTCTTTGATTGGTGCAACCAACTCTTTACTCATTTCAAAGTTAGTTTTGAGGTCTTTCACTTGACCACGAGGTAGCGTGACATAGGTGTCTTCTTTGACGCCAAGAGCAACTTCGTCGGTATCACCCATCCATACACGCTCAGAAATCAGCGTTTCGTTGGCTTTGTGTGGTGAAACGGTATCAAAGAAGCGGAAGCCATAGTTCAATAGCTTTTTACTTTCAGCTTTACGTGCATTGGCGTTCGCTGTGCCCATTACCACTGCAATCAGACGCATGTCGCCATCAGTTGCTGAACTGACTAGGCTATAACCTGCTTTATTGGTATGGCCCGTTTTCATGCCATCAACATGCAAGCTGGTATCCCACAATAGACCGTTACGGTTGTATTGTTTGATGCCGTTATAGGTGAACTCTTTTTCGCCGTAGATTTTGTACTCTTCAGGTACATCACGAATCAGCGCACGCGCTAGTTTCGCCATATCCATTGGTGTGGTGTATAGGTTTGGATTATCCAAGCCATGCACGTTAGCAAAATGAGTGTGGGTCAAGCCAAGCTGTTTTGCCCAAGCGTTCATCAAATCAACAAAGGCATCTTCTGAGCCTGCAACATGTTCTGCCATAGCGACACAGGCATCGTTACCTGATTGGATGATGATACCGCGGTTCAGGTCAGCAACTTTAACTTCGGTGCCGACTTCAATGAACATCTTCGATGAGTCAGGGAAGTTGGTTGACCATGCGTTTTTGCTGACCACAACGGTATCGTCAAGGCTGATGTCGCCACGAGCGATCGCTTGGCCAATCACATAACTGGTCATGATCTTGGTGAGGCTTGCTGGGTGCAGGCGTGTTTCTGCGTTTTTAGACGCGATCACTTTGCCTGAATGGAAATCCATCAGGACATAGCCTTTGGCTGCAATATCAGGTGCATCCGGCACAACAGAAGGCACTGCCATCGCGGTAGATGACAACATGAGCATGGCACCAGTGGCCACTGTTTTTAGAATTGTTGAGATTTTCATCATTGAAATTTAAGTGCTTAAGTTAAATTCGAGTGTAATTACCAAATACTATACCAAAGAAACCAAGACAGTGCTCAGCTTCAAATGTCAGCATTGGTAAAATTAATGGGCTTCGGTCAGGATATACGCTTGGTCAAAACCCTTTGCTTGTAATTTTTGCTGCCACATTAGTGCATCATGGCGATTTGTAAATGGACCAGCACGTAAGCGATGAACTTGACCTTCACTGCGAACCTTTATTGGTGTCTCAAATTGCTTAGAAAGTTCCATTGCTTTTTCTTTTGCTTTTTCTGCATTGGAAAGTGCGACAAGTTGAATCCAATAATTGTGCGTGCTGCTCGACTGCCACTCTGCTTTATCATTCGGTGGCGTCATTGGAATTAATTCAATTTGAACTGGCGCGGTACCAGTTCGAATGACATCTAGCTTAAGTGCAGCGGCATAGCTTAAATCAATAATGCGACCTTGATGAAATGGGCCACGATCATTGACGCGGACGATCACACTTTTTTGGTTATTTAAGTTGGTCACACGCACATAACTTGGAAGCGGCAATGTTTTATGCGCTGCAGTCATGGAGTACATGTCATAAACCTCACCATTGGAGGTTTTATGGCCATGAAACTTTTCACCATACCAAGATGCATCGCCGGTTTGGCTAAACGCTGTTGGGCTCTTGAGGACCTGATAGCGTACGCCGCGCACAGTGTAGTCTTTGTTGCCGGCAAGGCTTGGCGGCTCATAACGTGGCACCGCACTCTCTTGATGAATATGGCTTGGTAGCTGCGCAGGCGCAACATCATTGGCAAGCTCATAACGGCCGTCAGTTTTTGGTGCTTCTTTTGCACAGCCCGCTAAAAGTAAGGCTGTGAAGATAAACAGGAATCGACGCATTAGTTCGCTCGCGATAGTAATTTTCTATGGGTGTGGATGGACATCAAAATACCAAAGCCTGCCATCAAGGTCACCATGGAGGTGCCGCCATAACTGACGAGAGGCAGTGGCACACCAACCACGGGCAAGATGCCGCTGACCATGCCGATGTTTACAAAAATATAGACGAAGAAGCTTAAAACAATACTCCCTGCCATCATTCGGCCAAAAGCAGTTTGCGCGCGCGAGGCCAAAACTAAGCCGCGACCAATAATAAAAAGGTAGAGGCAAAGCAAAGCCATGACGCCAATTAATCCCCACTCTTCGGCGATTACCGCAAAGATAAAGTCAGTGTGACGCTCAGGCAAGAATTCAAGTTGTGATTGCGTGCCTTGCATCCAGCCTTTACCAAATAAACCACCAGAGCCGATGGCAATTTTTGATTGGATGATATGGTAGCCCGCGCCTAGTGGGTCAGACTCTGGATTAAACAGCGTTAACACGCGGGTTCGCTGGTAATCATGCATCAGATAAAACCAGAGGATAGGCAAAAATCCCATTACAGCAGCGGCTGCAGACACCAGTAAACGCCAGCTGATGCCAGATAAAAAGATCACAAAGACCCCAGAGGCGGCAATGAGAATTGATGTCCCCAAGTCGGGTTGTTTCGCAATTAAAATAGTGGGCACAAAGACCATCATCAGCGCTACGGCAATAAAGCGTAACTTTGGCGGCAGTGGTTTATTACCGATATAGCGAGCAACCATCAGTGGCACTGCGAGCTTGATCATCTCTGAGGGCTGAAAACGAATCACCCCTAAATTGAGCCAGCGCTGGGCACCTTTTGAAGTTTCACCAAAGAGCAATACGCCAAGTAACAGGCAGATACCGACAAAGTAGAGGTGCGGTGCCCAATTTTCGTAGTGGCGCGGCGGAATTTGGGCAAGACAAAACATTACGCCCAGCGCCAAAATCATACGAAATGCTTGGCGCTCCATCATCCCCATACTTTGACCGCTGGCGCTATACATGACGATCAACGCAAAGCCCATCAAGATTAAAATCGCAGAGAGCAGAGGCATATCGATATGAAAACGCTGCGACAGTGACTGACGATGCGAATGAACCAAACTCATTTCTTATCCTTTTTTGTATCCACTAAAATGTGGTCAAAAATTTCACGTACAATTGGCGCAGCATTACTGGAGCCACCACCGGCATTTTCGAGCACCATAGAGACCACTACTTCTGGTTTCTTGAAAGGGGCATAGGCTGTGAAGAGGGCATGGTCACGTAGATGCTCAGCCACTTCATCGGCATCATAATCTTCATCTTCACCTAGGCCAAAGACCTGCGCAGTGCCTGATTTGCCTGCTGTCATATAAGGCGTTTTGGCAAAGGCGCGGCGCGCAGTCCCTTTGCGACCATGATCGACAAGACGCATCCCTTCTTTGGCAATATCCCAATAACTTTGGTCAACACCGACAATAGTGTGCTCTACAGGAACCGATTTAATGGCAACTTGATCGTTGACCATGCGGCCACGAAGTAGATGCGGCGCACGCACCACACCATCGTTGACCAGCACTGTGGTGGCTTTAGCAAGCTGAAGCGGTGTTGCAGTCCAGTAGCCTTGGCCAATCCCGACCGGAATGGTGTCACCTTGATACCAAGGTTGGCGGTAACGGGCTTGTTTCCATTCGCGGGTTGGCATATTCGCTGGGCTTTCTTCATGGATATCGACGCCTGTTTGGTGGCCGAAACCAAAAAGTTTCATCCATGCGGATAAGCGATCAATGCCCATGTCATAAGCGATTTGATAGAAGAAAGTGTCCACTGACTCTTCAATGGCTTTGACTATATTAACAGGGCCATGGCCCCAACGAAGCCAGTCACGGAATGGTCGGGTTTTTGAATTTGGAATACGCCAAATCCCCGGATCATTACGGGTGGTGGTTGGGGTAATCACATCTTCAGTGAGCGCAGCAACAGCAATGAAAGGTTTCACCGTGGAAGCAGGGGGGTAAATTCCCAAGGTGGCTCGGTTGACCAATGGGCGGTCTAAATCATTGAGCAGGGCACCATATTCACGGCCTGAAATACCATGCACAAACAGGTTTGGATCATAGCTTGGACTTGAGACCATGGCGAGAATGCCACTGTCTTTCGGGTCGACGACGACCACAGCACCGCGGCGGTTGTCCAGTAGCTTGGCAATATACAGCTGCAGGTCGATATCTAAGTTAAGTACGATATCTTTACCGGGTACTGGCGGTACGTATTTCAAGGTGCGGATGATACGACCACGACTATTGACCTCTACCTCTTGATAGCCAGCTGTGCCGTGAAGTGTATCTTCATAAAAACGCTCGATGCCAAGCTTACCGATATCACGTGTGGCTTTGTAATTGGCGAGTTTATCTTCTTTATCTAAGCGCGCGAGATCGCTGTCGTTGATTTTCGCAACATAGCCAAGAACGTGGGTCAGTGCATCCCCATAGGGGTAATAGCGTTTGAGATAGGCTTTGACTTCCACCCCAGGAAAGCGGTGTTGGTTTACCGAGAAGACCGCGACTTGCTCTTGAGTGAGCTGGGTTTTAATCGGTACGGTTTCAAATCGACGGGTGCGACGGCGTTCGCGATCAAAACGATTGAGATCATCATCGGAGAGATCCAGCAATTGTTTGAGCTGAGCCAATGTGTCTGGAATATCTTTGACCTTTTCAGGGGTCAGTTCCAAGTTAAAGACAGGGCGGTTTTCTGCCAGCAGAATGCCGTTGCGATCGTAAATGAGGCCGCGGTTCGGCGCTACAGGAACGACCTTGATGCGGTTGTCATTGGAGCGCGTTTGATAATCGCGATGCTCGTTTACTTGAATATGGTAAAGATTGAGCAATAACACGCCGACCAGCGCAAGAATGCCGGCAAAAGAGACCACGGCGCGACGGAAAAACAGCGCCGATTCCGCATTGTGGTCTCGAATTTCAGTGCGACGATAGGACAGCACAACTACTCTCTATGATAGGGATGGTTGGTGGTAATACTCCAAGCGCGATAGAGGCTTTCAGCCATCACGATACGCACCAAAGGGTGGGGCATCGTTAAGGGTGAAAGCGACCAGCTTTGATCGGCCGCCGCTTTACATTCAGGCGATAGTCCCTCAGGACCACCAATCAAAATGGAGACATCTCGGCCATCCAATTTCCATTGTTCTAATTGTTCTGCAAGCTGTGGTGTGGTCCACGGTTTGCCAGGAATATCGAGGGTGACGATTCGGTTACCCTTGGGAATTGCGGTCAGCGTTGCTTGTCCCTCTTTTTGTAAAATACGGGCAATATCTGCATTTTTGCCACGCTTGCCTGCGCTAATTTCAACCAGTTCAAGCGGCATATCTTTGGGAAAGCGGCGTTGATACTCAGCAAAGCCTTGCTCTACCCATTTTGGCATTTTGGTGCCCACGGCAATTAATTGAATTTTCATGCCGCGACTAACTCCACAATTTTTCGAGTTGGTAGCGTTCGCGAGATTCTTGCTGCATCACATGCACCATGACATCGCCTAGATCGACCACGACCCATTCGCCCTCTTTTTCACCTTCGGTGCCAAATACAGACAGCTTCAGTGCTTTTGCATTTTCCACCACATGGTGGGCAATGGCATGTACATGGCGATTGGAGGTACCAGTACAAATCACCATACGGCTGGTGATTGAGCTAAAAGCTTCTACATTGAGGGTGACGATCGCTTCAGCTTTCATATCATCCACTGCTTCGACCGCGAATTGTTCTAGGTGTTCGATTTGCACGAAAATTCCTTCCGATAAAACTTGAGGGGCGCAGTATAGCACGGCGTTTTGCCTTATTGTGCTGTCTGCATATGCCCAAATGTGAGGCTATGGGGCTGGTTCACATGAGGTGGACACCAGCGCAGGCAAAATTGTTTTAGCATGGGCCAATGTTGGCCATCAAAATCTTGTTTGACTTGAATTTCAAGCATGGCCAGTTGGTGCCAAGTTTGGCGCCAATACTCGGCCGAAAAACGGCTAAGTGCTTGCTGGTAAAGGGGGCGCTTATTTTGCCAAATTTGTAGGCGATTAAAGCTTTGATTCATGGCTTCACCCTGTGCCATGGCTTGGCTTAGGGTGATGAGTTGTGCCAGTTCTTTTTGGAGCGTGCGCAGTAAAATGGTGAGCTCCACGCCTTCTGCTTCAAGCTGCTCTAAAATGCGTAAGCTGCGTTTGCCTTGGCCTGCCAAAAGACTATCAACCAATTGAAATGGTGTGTAGTGATGGTGGCGGCTAAGCGCCTCTTCAAGCCGTGGCAGTGTTAATAGACCATCAGGGTAGAGCAGTGAGAGTTTTTCAAGGCTTTGGCTCAGCGCGAGTAAATTGCCTTCATGCCATTGGCATAACAGCTGAATACTGGCGGTATCCGCTTTGAATCCCACTTGCTGGCAGCGCTGCTGAACAAAGCGTGGCAGACGTTGGCTATCTGGCGTCAAGCAAGGGACAAATAAACCCTGAGCCATGATCGCTTTGGCCCATTTGCTATTTTCCTGCTGTTTGTTGAGACGCTCGCCACTGACAATCAAAATGAGATCATCATGCAACATATGGCAGAGCTCAATCAGGGCTTGGCTGTGTTTACCAATACCTTTGTCGCCAATTTGTAGCTCAATGATCTGTCTTTGCGCAAAAAGGCTTAATGCATTTGCGCAGTCATAGACTTGCTGCCAATCAAGACTGGCATCAAGGGTAAATGCATGCCGCTCTAAAAAGCCTTGGGCTTTTGCGGCCTGAATAATGGCTTGTTGGCTTTCAAGTTTTAGCAAAGGCTCATCACCACAGATAAGATAACTGCGGTGAAGGCCTTGATTTAATTTTTGCTGAAGCTGTTCTGGATAAGTGCGCATTGAAACTATTGCGCACTTTCAAGGGTTCGCACTTTCACCGAATCGGGATCGTGCTGAGCATCATAGGTGGTGTTGAGACGACCCAATTGACGAATGATCTGCTGTACCGCCTGCTGGCGCATCTCATTTTCAATCTTGTCGCGCTCAACAGATTTTGCCAGCGCCGTTAATGGGTTATCTAAATAATTTCGATGCACCATAGTGGAATACTGGCGAGTGCCCATATCGGGAACTGTGACTGAATAAGCCACAGTTAAACTCAGCTCATACTCAGCTGCGCGGCCGTTTTGATAAAGCGACACGGTGCGTTCACCAAAGGATTCAGACTGAAGATGCAAATTGGGAACGCTGGCATGCGGCGCAACCACAGTTACATCTTGTTGACGAATTTGGTTTTTCAAATAACGCGTTAAGGTGCCGTATGTGTCAAAACTGGTGATGGAGAGTTCAGTCACTTCTGCAGGTAGGCTGTAGGAGCCTCGCAGGTGAAAACCACAACCGCTGGTCACCAAGGCGACCAGCATAATCACACTCCAACGCAGCAAAGTACGGGGCATATTGAGTTCCTTTTATTCGGTCCGAATGATGTTGCGAAACAGGGTTGCCAACCTTAGTTGGCAACGATGTTGAGCAATTTACCCGGAACGTAGATCACCTTACGGATGGTCTTGTCTTCAGTAAATTTAGCGACATTTTCATCGCTGAGGCCAAGTTCTTGCACTTGCTCAGAAGATGCATCTGCTGCAACTGTGATTTTAGCGCGAACTTTACCGTTCACTTGCACCACAATAAGCTTCTCATCTTCAACCAAAGCGCTTTCATCAAAATTCGGCCATGGTGCGTGATCCACATCTGCTTCACCCAGCGCTTCCCATAGGGTAAAGCTAAAGTGCGGGGTGATTGGGTAAAGCATGGCAACAACTGCTTTTAGTGCTTCATCCAAGATGGCGCGATCTTGCGACTCTTGTTGTGGCGCTTTGCCAAGCTTGTTCATCAGCTCCATGATCGCAGCGATTGCGGTGTTGAAGGTCTGACGACGACCCACATCATCACTTACTTTGGCAATCGCTTTGTGCACATCGCGGCGAAGTGCTTTTTGATCGCCATTGAGGCTTGCAACATTGAGCGCGTCTACTGGACCTTGGCTCACGTGGTCGTGAACCAGTTTCCAAATACGTTTCAAGAAGCGGTTCGCGCCTTCAACGCCAGACTCTTGCCATTCCAAGGTCATTTCAGCAGGTGATGCGAACATCATAAATAGACGAACGGTATCTGCGCCGTATTTATCTACCATCTCTTGTGGGTCGATGCCGTTATTTTTCGACTTCGACATTTTGATCATGCCAGAGTGTTCAACGTTACGACCGTGATTGTCGGTCGCAGCAACGATGCGGCCTTTACCATCACGCTCAACACGAACATCTGTTGGCGCCACCCACTCTTTACCACCTTTGTCTGTGGTGTAGTAGAAGGCATCTGCCAGCACCATACCTTGGCAAAGTAGCTTCTTGAATGGTTCATCTGACGTTACATAACCTGCATCACGCAGCAACTTGTGGAAGAAACGTGAGTACAAAAGGTGCATACAGGCGTGTTCGATACCACCGATGTATTGGTCAACCGGTAGCCAGTAGTTGGCTTTATCAGCATCCAAAATATCGTCGGCTTGAGGGCTACAGTAACGTGCGTAGTACCAAGATGATTCCATAAAGGTATCAAAGGTGTCAGTTTCACGTAGCGCAGGCTCACCGTTAAAGGTGGTCTTCGCCCACTCTTTATCCGCTTTGATAGGGCTTGTTACACCATCCATCACCACATCTTCAGGCAGAATCACGGGTAGTTGTTCTGCTGGTACTGGATGAACAACACCATCTTCAGTGGTCACCATTGGGATTGGCGCACCCCAGTAACGTTGACGTGAAACACCCCAGTCACGAAGACGGAAGTTCACGGTTTTCACGCCTTTGCCTTCAGCTTCAAGCTTGGCTGCGATGGCATCGAATGCTTCTTGGAATGCAAGACCATCAAATTCGCCAGAATCAAACAATACGCCTTTTTCGGTGTATGCTGCTTCTGAGACGTCTAGTGCGCTACCATCAGCTGGCTTGATCACAGGAATGATGTCTAGGCCGTACTTAGTTGCGAATTCAAAGTCACGTTGGTCGTGCGCAGGAACCGCCATGACAGCGCCTGTACCATAATCCATCAATACGAAGTTGGCGACATAGATTGGCACTTCACGACCGTTGAGTGGGTGGATCGCGGTCAGGCCGGTATCCATCCCTTTTTTCTCCATGGTCGCAAGCTCAGCTTCTGCAACCTTGGTGTTTTTACACTCATCGATGAATGCCGCCAGTGCTGGATTGCTTTGCGCTGCGAGTGTTGCTAGTGGGTGACCTGCTGCGATACCTACATAAGTCACACCCATGAGGGTATCTGGACGTGTGGTATAAACCTCAAGGTCTGATTGACCTGCAACTGCAAATTTTAGCTCCACACCTTCAGAGCGACCAATCCAGTTGCGCTGCATGGTTTTTACCATCTCAGGCCAGCCTTCAAGGCTATCAAGATCGTCTAGCAGCTCTTGCGCGTAAGCGGTGATCTTAATAAACCACTGTGGAATCTCTTTTTGTTCTACAGGGGTATCACAGCGCCAGCAGCAGCCATCTTCCACTTGCTCGTTGGCAAGCACGGTTTGGTCATTTGGACACCAGTTTACTGAAGAGGTCTTTTTGTAAACCAAGCCTTTTTCGTAAAGCTTAGTGAAGAACTCTTGTTCCCAGCGGTAGTACTCAGGGGTACAGGTGGCAAATTCACGGTTCCAGTCATAACCAAAGCCCAAGAGTTTGAGCTGGTTTTTCATGTATTCGATGTTTTCGTAAGTCCAAGGCGCTGGTGCTGTGTTGTTTTTCACCGCAGCGTTTTCCGCAGGCAGACCAAAGGCATCCCAGCCAATAGGTTGCATCACGTTTTTGCCTTGCATACGTTGATAACGAGAGATCACATCACCAATGGTGTAGTTGCGCACGTGACCCATGTGCAGTCGACCACTTGGGTACGGGAACATGGATAGACAGTAGAACTTCTCTTTATTGTCGTCTTCCGTGACGGCAAAGGTCTGGTTTTCATCCCAGTGTTTTTGAACCTTCTGTTCAATCTCTTGCGGGTTATATTGATCTTGCATCAGTGATGTCCGGTTATCTTCAGATTTGTGAGTTCGGTTGGAACCGATAATACTTAATCGGCATAGGATAACCAAAGGCGCTAGTGTCAACAATAGCTGAATGAGAAAGGTGCTTTATGAGTAAACAAAAAGCCGATTATGAAGCCTTATTGGCGAAAATTACCCGCAGCATGGCCAACAGTCCCGAGGAGTTGAAGCGTTGGTTAGACCAAGGGGCACCCTATTTGGATGCGCTGGAAGAGATGACCAAGGATGAATGGTCTTTAATTGCTGCTTATGTCAAACGTGATATGAGTGAGTTTCGCAAGGATTTAAAGGAAAGTCAGGAAAGCTCTTTTACTGACAGTCCATTTTATCAGCTGGTCAGTGACTCGATTTGGGCTGGGCTTGCCGATATTACCGATAAGACCCAAGTGGAGTGGCATGAGCTGACTCAAGATTTAGAGCATCATGGTGTTTATCATGCCGGTGAGATGATTGGTTTTGGCCGTTTGTGCTGCGAGTCGTGCCACTGGCAAAAAATGATCACTTATCCTGAGGTGATTGATGCTTGCCCCGAGTGTGGTTGCCAGCGCTTTCATCGAAAATCCTTTGAGCCATAATCGAAAAAAGCAGCCTAGGCTGCTTTTTTTATTCCGATTTTTATGACGCCAGTGATTCAGATGCTGAGCCATTGATTTGGGGGGCTCTTGTTCTGGCTGATTGCGCTACTGTCTTTGGCTGAGCACTTTTTTCTGCTTGCGTCGCTGCCACAGGCCCCAAATGGTGAGCAATATGCTGGCAATCCACAGTGGGCGATAGCCCCATTTCCAAAATGGTGTGGCGCCTACCCCGGGATGAATGGTGGTGGTCAGCACTTGGGTTTTAAATTGCGGCAGCGTTGCCATCAGTTGGCCATTAAGGTCAATGGCTGCGGTAATTCCTGTATTGGTCGCGCGAAGTACTGGGCGGCCAAGCTCTAAGGCGCGCATTCGTGCAATTTCGAGGTGCTGGTGTGGGCCGATGGTATTACCAAACCAAGCATCATTGGACAGAGTTAGAATCGCGCCGGTATTCGCGTGCACATTGCTACGTACCAAACCAGAAAAGGCGATTTCATAGCAAAGCGCAGATGCCATGGAGAGTCCATGAGCAATCAGATTAGGCTGAATACGAGGTCCGCGATTAAACGAAGACATGGGTAAGTTAAAGAGCGGGCCAAGTTTTCGCAGCAACGACTCAAAGGGTACAAATTCACCAAAGGGCACTAAATGGTTCTTGTTATAGCGCTGCGCGGTATCGTAGTTGTAACTGTCTTGCTCGCTGTCACCTAATACCAAAATGCTATTGTAGATATCACCATGATTTGGCCGCAGATCGATAATCCCCGTTAGTACGCTGACACCATTTTTGCGCGCGGCACTATCCACACTCGCAAGATATTCTGGTACATCGGTTTCAAACACCGGCAGTGCAGCTTCAGGCCAAATGATGATATCGCTGTCCCAGTGTTGACGGGTCAGTTCGAAGTAGCGCATCAGGGTGATGCCACGCATTTGTGGTTGCCATTTAAGATGCTGCGGAATATTGCCCTGAATCATACTGACCTGATAGCTCTGTTCGCCAGCTTTGAGCCACTTAGGCTGTCCCCACCAGCAGAGCGCGCACACACCCGCGACGACCATAAGGGTGGTTAGTGGCTTTAGGCTGCGCCATTTTAGGCTCCAAGCCAAGGCACTAGCGCATAAAATAATGGCTAAGGTGATCCCTTGAACGCCAAACACAGGGGCAATGGCCGATAGGGGACTGTCAATTTGGCTATAGCCTAAATAAAGCCAAGGGAAGCCGGTAAATAGGCTGCCACGAATCGCATCGCAAAGTAGCCAGAGCAAGGGCATGGCGATTAAATATCTGAGCCATGGGCGGCAATGCTGCGGATTAAAAAAGCGATTGGTGAGGTAGGCAAAAAGGGCTGGGTAAAGGGCTAAATAGGCAATCAGAAGTAACATAATCACAATGCCTGCTGGTAGCGGTAAACCGCCAAACTTGGCAATGCTGTGATAGACCCAACTGATGCCAGTGCCAAACTGGCCTAGACCCCAGAAAAAACCAAGCAAGGCTGCGGATTTCGCGCTGCGCTGATTGATTAAGATAAAGAATGCGGTGACGCTAAAAAACGCCAAAGGCCAAATGCCATAAGGGGCAAAGGCCAATGTAGCACTGGCGCCGCAAAGCAGCGCCAGTAGGGCATGAATGATTCGCGTTGATTTGCTCATCATGACATTGAATTACGCCGTGAGGTTAGGCGCGGGCGCATCCTCAGGAATGGTCACCTGAAGCTGCAGCACGCGGCGATTATCGGCCGCAGAGACCTTAAACTGGTAACCCGCAATGGTCACCACTTCACCGCGTGATGGCAAATGACCAAAGCTTGTCATCACCAAACCACCCACGGTATCCACCTCTTCATCACTGAAGTGGGTGGCAAACATGTCATTGAAATCTTCAATGGTGGTCAACGCTTTGACCGAGAAGGTATGTTTGTTGAGTGCGCGAATATCATCGCCTTCGGTGTCATCGAACTCATCTTCGATGTCGCCGACAATCTCTTCCAAAATATCTTCAATGGTGACAACGCCGGACACGCCGCCGAACTCATCCACAACAATGGCCATATGATAGCGCTGTTCACGAAACTCTTTGAGTAGACGATCCACTCGTTTACTTTCAGGAACAACAACAGCTTCACGTAGAACCTTATCGAGATCAAAGGCTTCACTATCTGAGCGTAGATAGCGAAGTAGGTCTTTGGCAAGCAAAATCCCTTCCACATGGTCTTTATCATCGCTGATCACCGGATAACGCGAATGTGCGGCACTGATGATGATATCGATGATCTCTTCCAGCGGTTGAGAGCGCTCAATGGTGATCATTTGGGAGCGAGGGATCATAATGTCCCGAACTCGCATCTCGGCGATCTCCATCACCCCTTCAAGCATATCGCGGGTGTTGTGATCGATAAGGGCATTTTCTTCTGAATCGCGGAACACATCGACTAGATCTTGTTTGTCTCTGGGTTCACCTTGAAAAAGTTGGCCAAGTCGTCCAAAGAAGGTCTTTCGACTGGGACCTTCAGAACTTTGCGAATGGTCGTCGTTCATTGTCTCTCTTATATACAAATTACTGCGCATCGCCCGCAGCGGGCAACAAGTGGCTTACTCTTTTTCAGCCAGATAGGGGTCAGCAAAACCAAGCCCGATCATTACTTGTGTTTCGAGGGATTCCATCTCTTCGGCTTCCTCATCCTCGATATGGTCATAACCTAGCAGATGCAGGCAGCCATGTACAACCATATGCGCCCAATGTGCGATTTCTGGTTTTTCCTGCTCTTTGGCTTCAATTTCAACTACTTGTTTACAAATAATGAGATCGCCAAGGAGTGGCATTGGCACACCTGGAGGTGCTTCAAATGGAAAGGACAACACATTGGTCGGTTTATCCTTGCCACGGTAATCACAGTTCAGTTGTTGGCTTTCCGCTGGCTCCACAAAACGGATGGTGAGCTCAGCCTCAGGATCTTGATAATCAGCACCGCTTAATGCGGCGCGAATCCAAGTTTCCAGTTCAGCTTGATTAGGTAGATTGCTTTCATCGCATGCGACTTGGCGATCAAGATACAGCTCCATTATTCAACCTCTGGTTTTGCTGTGTGTTCTGCCGCATCACGTCGAGCTTGCGCTGCAGCTTTTTGAATTTTTGCTTGTTCTGCATCCCACTTTTCATAGGCATCGACAATACGCGCAACCACAGGATGGCGAACGACGTCGGTGGATTGGAACATGTTAAAGCTGATCTCATCGACCTCTGCGAGCACTTCAATAGCATGACGCAGGCCAGATTTCGTATGGCGAGGTAAGTCGATTTGCGTAACGTCACCGGTGATCACCGCGCGTGAGTTAAAGCCAATACGGGTGAGGAACATTTTCATCTGCTCAACCGTGGTGTTTTGGCTTTCATCCAAAATGATAAAGGCATCATTGAGGGTGCGGCCACGCATATAAGCCAGCGGCGCGACTTCAATTACATTGCGCTCAATCAGTTTTTCAACACGCTCAAAACCAAGCATTTCAAACAGGGCATCGTAGAGCGGGCGCAAATATGGGTCGACTTTTTGACTGAGATCGCCAGGCAAAAAGCCCAATTTTTCGCCGGCTTCAACCGCAGGGCGCGTCAGCAAAATGCGTCGAATCTCTTGGCGCTCCAATGCATCAACCGCTGCAGCAACCGCAAGGTAGGTTTTACCGGTTCCCGCAGGACCAATACCAAAGGTGATGTCATGGGTGACCATGTTCATCACATATTGGGCTTGGTTTGGGGTCCGTGGTTTGATGATTCCTTTTTTGGTTTTGATCATCACCTCTTTGCCGTAGGGAATACTGCTCTCTAGGTTTTGCTCAAGTACACCAGACTCTTTGATTGCCAAATGGATTTGCTCTGGCTCTACGTCACCGATTTGGCCTTTGACTGGCGCAGTATCGACATAAAGACGGGTCAAAATGGCTTTTGCCGCTTCACTGGTATGCGGTTCGCCAACGATAGAAAATTGATTGCCGCGATAGTTGATTTCAACGCCAAGGCGGCGTTCAAGCAGCTTTAGATTGTCATCAAAAGGGCCACAAAGATTGGCAAGACGGTGGTTATCAGCAGGTTCGAGGGACAGTTCTAAGGTTGTCAGTTTGTTCACATTAGCCTCATAGCTGCCGCCCCGAAGGGCGGCATCGAAATATTAAGGTGTGTAGACGCTAACACCTAGCTCATCTTCACGACGGGTTTTGCTCATCATCTCAGCAGGTGAGGTGATGCTACGTAGACCCATCTCTTGCTCGGTGCGAACCAACTCACCACGGAGTGAGTTCGGGAATACATCAGTGATGGTGACATCAACAAATTGACCAATCAGCTCAGGCTGGCCAATAAAGTTCACCACACGGTTATTTTCAGTACGGCCACGAAGCTCCATTGGGTTCTTCTTCGATGGGCCTTCAACCAAAATACGCTGCTCAGTACCAAGCATCAAGCGAGAATAGCGCATCGCTTGGCTGTTGATTTGCTGTTGCAAACGGTACAAGCGCTCTTTCTTCGCTTGCTCTGGGGTGTCATCTGGCATATCTGCCGCTGGTGTCCCTGGGCGAGGTGAGAAGACAAAGCTAAAGCTCATATCGAAATCGATATCCGTAATCAGCTTCATGGTTGCTTCAAAGTCAGCTTCAGTTTCGCCTGGGAAGCCAACAATAAAGTCAGAGCTAATGGCGATACCAGGGCGCGCTTCACGTAGCTTACGAATCTTTGATTTGTACTCAAGCGCTGTATGTGGGCGCTTCATCATGGTCAAAATACGATCGGAACCGCTTTGTACCGGTAGATGTAGGAAGCTCACCAACTCAGGGGTGTCTTTGTACACTTCAACGATATCGTCGGTAAATTCGATTGGGTGGCTGGTGGTGTAACGAATACGATCGATACCATCAATGGATGCCACAAGGCGAAGTAGCTCAGCAAAGCTACAGATTTCACCATCAAACGTTGCGCCGCGGTAAGCGTTTACGTTTTGACCCAATAGGTTTACTTCACGCACACCTTGTTCTGCAAGTTGCGCAATTTCGTAAAGTACGTCATCCATTGGACGACTCACTTCTTCACCACGGGTATAAGGCACCACGCAGTAAGTACAGTATTTAGAACAGCCTTCCATAATGGATACGAAAGCCGTTGGACCTTCTGCACGAGGCTCAGGCAGGCGGTCGAATTTCTCAATCTCAGGGAATGAGATATCCATCACTGGCGCTTCATCGCTTTGAGATTGTTTGATCATCTCAGGTAAGCGGTGCAGGGTTTGTGGACCAAAGATCACGTCAACGTAAGGTGCGCGTTCACGAATGTGATCGCCTTCTTGGGTAGCAACGCAGCCACCAACACCAATGACGATGTGTGGGCGTGCATCTTTGAGTGTTTTCCAACGACCGAGCTGATGGAATACTTTTTCCTGCGCTTTTTCACGAATTGAACAGGTATTCAAAAGCAGCACATCAGCTTCTTCTGGGATCTCTGTCAGCTCGTAGCCATTGGTGCTATTGAGAAGATCGGCCATTTTTGATGAATCGTATTCGTTCATCTGACAGCCCCAGGTTTTGATTAGTAATTTCTTTGACATTTTACCTATCGCTCATACTTATGTGTGCTTCGTGTTGAGCCTGCAACCCAGATAGGGTGCGGATCTTCCTGCTGACATCGCTAGCAAGCGGCGTATTGTACTCGTTTCAAACCGTGCTGACTAGATGCTGACCTGTGTCACTTTTGCTTCCAATTGTGTGGAAAATAACCCTAAGATTTGTCGGTAAAATTTCGAATCATCTGCTGTGAATATCGTGAAACTAGCTGGATGGACTTGAGCTAGGTACACTTGAGTCAAGGTTTCATATTGATGATGACAAAATGTTTGATATCACCATTATTGGCGGTGGCATGGTGGGTGCCGCGATGGCGCTTGGTAGCGCTCGATTAGGGTTGAAAGTTGCGCTGCTAGAAACAATGCCACCAAAGTCGGTGGCCGCAAGCGAACCCTATGATTTACGCATCTCTGCGATTTCCGCTGGCTCCATTGCTTTGCTGGAGTCATTGGGTGCTTGGCCTGATGTTTTAGCGCAACGCGCAACGCCTTATCGCAGTCTTGCTACTTGGGAGCTGGGCCAATCAAAGGTGAGTTTTGATGCCAAAGCCCTCGATCGCGATATGCTGGGTTATATGGTCGAAAACCGCGCTATTCAATGGGCACTGTGGCAGCAGCTCAAACAATATCCGCAGGTTGAATTGGTTGAAAGCAAAGCCGCGTCTTGGCAACGCAGTCCTCATGCTCAGCATCGTGAAAATGCTCAATGTGGCGACCATTATCAGCTGATGCTTGAAAATGGCCGTGCGATTGAAACGCGCTGGCTTATTGGTGCCGATGGCGCCAATTCTTGGGTCCGCCAGCAAGCGATGATTGGTCTGTCTGAATTTGATTATCGGCAGCACTGCTTACTGATGATTGCTGAAACGCAAACACCGCACCTTGAGCAAACTTGGCAGTGGTTTACACCATCCGGCCCGCGCGCTTTACTGCCACTCAGTGAATCGCACACTTGCTTGGTGTGGTATGACAATCCTAAACGCATTCAAGCGTTAAGTCAGATGCATCTATCACAGCTTAGCGAGCAGGTGATGCAGGCATTTCCAGAGAAGCTTGGTGAAGTCGCGATTATTTCTCGTGGCAGTTTTCCACTGCGTCGTCGCCATGCCAAAACCTATATCGCGCCGAGTCTGGCGTTATTGGGGGATGCAGCTCATACCATTCATCCATTAGCGGGGCAGGGTGTGAATCTCGGCTTTAAAGATGTGGCCGTGCTACTCGAAGAGATGGAAAAGCGTCAGGCGCATTGGTGTCAGCAAGAGACCTTGCAAGTCTATCAGCAGCGCAGACAACCCGATAACTGGCTGATGCAAAGTGCTATGGATAGTTTCTACTTAGGTTTTAGTAATGACTGTTTGCCGCTGAAGATCGCTCGCAATGCGGGATTGGCGCTCGCTCAGCGAGCCGGGCCATTGAAAAAACTGGCCCTGAGTTATGCCCTAGGACTTTAAGTCAATGCGATCCTCGCGTTTAAGTGAGGCAACTTGTTCTAAGCCGCAGTGATGCGGCTTTTTTATATCTAAGGTTTGTCGCTTATGGGGGCGGAGCGAAAACATATAGCTCAGTCGCGTGATTAGAGCGTTATGTTGCCTGATTTGATGTGAGGCTATGAAGGGAAAAATATCGATAAAGAAAAAGCCCAGCAATGAATATCACTGCTGGGCTCAATCATGGTGCGGAAGGAGAGACTCGAACTCTCACACCTCGCGGCGCCAGAACCTAAATCTGGTGCGTCTACCAATTTCGCCACTTCCGCATGTTTGTAGAATCAATTGCGTGGCTGAGTTGAACTCTGGTGCAATTGTTTCGTTGTCAGTTCTAAGATTTTTCAATCTTAGAGAAAAGTGGCAGGTCTACCTGGATTCGAACCAGGGAATGACGGGATCAAAACCCGTTGCCTTACCGCTTGGCGATAGACCTGCAGATGACAGCCAGTGCTATCTAATTAATGGTGCGGAAGGAGAGACTCGAACTCTCACACCTCGCGGCGCCAGAACCTAAATCTGGTGCGTCTACCAATTTCGCCACTTCCGCAAATTTTTATCGTCATTCCGCTTATCAGCAAAACAACTAAAATATGGCAGGTCTACCTGGATTCGAACCAGGGGATGACGGGATCAAAACCCGTTGCCTTACCGCTTGGCGATAGACCTACAGTGTTCAACTGAATGAACTTTACAATTTGAATGGTGCGGAAGGAGAGACTCGAACTCTCACACCTCGCGGCGCCAGAACCTAAATCTGGTGCGTCTACCAATTTCGCCACTTCCGCATTCAAATTGTGTTCTCACGATTAGGTGAGAATGGTGGCTACGACGGGATTTGAACCTGTGACCCCATCATTATGAGTGATGTGCTCTAACCAGCTGAGCTACGTAGCCAACTTTTCTAAGGCAAACCTTAGAGAATAATGGCAGGTCTACCTGGATTCGAACCAGGGAATGACGGGATCAAAACCCGTTGCCTTACCGCTTGGCGATAGACCTACAGCGATAGTTTTTACTATCTAAATTATGGTGCGGAAGGAGAGACTCGAACTCTCACACCTCGCGGCGCCAGAACCTAAATCTGGTGCGTCTACCAATTTCGCCACTTCCGCAAATTTTTATCGTCATTCCGCTTATCAGCAAAACAACTAAAATATGGCAGGTCTACCTGGATTCGAACCAGGGAATGACGGGATCAAAACCCGTTGCCTTACCGCTTGGCGATAGACCTACAGTGTTCAATTGAATGAACTTTACAATTTGAATGGTGCGGAAGGAGAGACTCGAACTCTCACACCTCGCGGCGCCAGAACCTAAATCTGGTGCGTCTACCAATTTCGCCACTTCCGCATTCAAATTGTGTTCTCACGATTAGGTGAGAATGGTGGCTACGACGGGATTTGAACCTGTGACCCCATCATTATGAGTGATGTGCTCTAACCAGCTGAGCTACGTAGCCATCTTGTTTTCTTACCCTGCTAGCACAAGGGCGGAGCAGTGTAACAAAGAATTTGTGGCAGGTCTACCTGGATTCGAACCAGGGGATGACGGGATCAAAACCCGTTGCCTTACCGCTTGGCGATAGACCTACAGCGATAGTTTTTACTATCTAAATTATGGTGCGGAAGGAGAGACTCGAACTCTCACACCTCGCGGCGCCAGAACCTAAATCTGGTGCGTCTACCAATTTCGCCACTTCCGCAAATTTTTATCGTCATTCCGCTTATCAGCAAAACAACTAAAATATGGCAGGTCTACCTGGATTCGAACCAGGGAATGACGGGATCAAAACCCGTTGCCTTACCGCTTGGCGATAGACCTACAGTGTTCAATTGAATGAACTTTACAATTTGAATGGTGCGGAAGGAGAGACTCGAACTCTCACACCTCGCGGCGCCAGAACCTAAATCTGGTGCGTCTACCAATTTCGCCACTTCCGCATTCAAATTGTGTTCTCACGATTAGGTGAGAATGGTGGCTACGACGGGATTTGAACCTGTGACCCCATCATTATGAGTGATGTGCTCTAACCAGCTGAGCTACGTAGCCATCTTGTTTTCTTACCCTGCTAGCACAAGGGCGGAGCAGTGTAACAAAGAATTTGTGGCAGGTCTACCTGGATTCGAACCAGGGGATGACGGGATCAAAACCCGTTGCCTTACCGCTTGGCGATAGACCTACAGTGTTCAACTGAATGAACTATTACAACTTGAATGGTGCGGAAGGAGAGACTCGAACTCTCACACCTCGCGGCGCCAGAACCTAAATCTGGTGCGTCTACCAATTTCGCCACTTCCGCATTCAAATTGTGTTCTCACGTTTAGGTGAGAATGGTGGCTACGACGGGATTTGAACCTGTGACCCCATCATTATGAGTGATGTGCTCTAACCAGCTGAGCTACGTAGCCTACATATTTTGCATCGGTCGGTGGCTCACTGCTTTGTGGTCTCCGTCCTGACTGCGGGGCGCATTATGCTAATCTCAGGGAAAAGCGTCAACCATTTTTTTGGAAAAAACGCGATTCTCAGCGCGTTCGCGTGGATTTTAAACAAAGCGATTGATAGTGCGACAAAAGTCGCTGTAAAAAACATCAAAAATCGGTTGCTGGTTTGTAAATTAAATGCATGCATCATGGCGTTCGGGCGAAGCAAAAGAGGTGACTGAAAAGCGTGTTTGCAAATGTCGCTGAAGATATAGCCAATGATATTGACGTGCTTTCGTCGTGAGTGATTTGCTGACAGGCAAAATTGTGTTGCCTTGTCTTATTTTTTGGCGTTTTGTTGCGCTTTGCCTAGGATCTTCCCATATTTTGCTGGCTAGATTTAGGCGCTTAGCTATAAGCCCGTTCGTGATTAGAAAAGAATAGTTGGTGACTAGAAAAGAATGTTGCGTCGAAATTTTGAATAAAACACATAAAAAAACGCAGCCGAAGCTGCGTTTTTTATTGCGCTAAACGTGATTAAACGTTGAAGCGGAAGTGCATTACATCACCATCTTTGACGATGTATTCTTTACCTTCCAAGCGCCATTTACCGGCATCTTTCGCACCGTTTTCACCGCGGTAGGTGATGAAATCGTCATAACCGACGACTTCTGCACGAATAAAGCCTTTTTCAAAGTCGGTGTGGATCACTGCCGCTGCTTTTGGCGCTGTTGCACCCACAGGGATGGTCCATGCACGGACTTCTTTCACGCCAGCGGTGAAGTAAGTTTGCAGCGCAAGAAGCTCGTAACCAGAACGGATCACACGGTTAAGGCCTGGTTCTTCGATGCCCATATCTGCCAAGAACTCTTCACGGTCAGCATCATCAAGCTCAGCAATTTCTGATTCCATTGCCGCGCAAACTGGGACCACAACTGCGTTTTCTTCTGCTGCTCGTGCCATCACAAGATCAAGGAATGGGTTGTTTTCGAAGCCATCATCATTGACGTTGGCGATGTACATGGTTGGTTTGAGTGTCAAGAAGTGCAGGTAATCGATGGCTGCCATCTCTTCTTTGCTCAGATCCATAGAACGCGCCATGCCACCTTCGGTCAGTACTGGCAGCATTTTTTCTAGCACTTTGATTTCGAATTTCGCATCGTTATCACCACCTTTTGCGCGTTTTGCAAGGCGCTGCATGGCACGCTCACAGGTGTCAAGGTCAGCCATGGCGAGTTCTAGGTTGATGATATCGATATCTTCAAGTGGGTTGATACGGCCAGCAACGTGTACGATGTTTTCGTTTTCAAAGCAGCGAACCACGTGACCAATGGCATCGGTTTCACGAATATTGGCAAGGAATTTATTGCCAAGACCTTCACCTTTTGAAGCGCCAGCAACCAAACCTGCAATATCCACGAACTCCATTGTCGTTGGCAGGATGCGCTCTGGTTTTACGATTTCTGCCAGCGCTTCCATACGTGGATCAGGAACAGGGACCACACCTGTGTTTGGCTCAATGGTACAGAAAGGGAAGTTTGCCGCTTCGATACCAGCTTTGGTGAGTGCGTTAAATAGGGTAGATTTACCGACGTTAGGCAAGCCAACGATGCCACATTTAAAACCCATGATAGAGCCCTTTGTTAGTCTGCTTTAAAAGCGTGAAGACGGTTTTGCGCTTTGGCTAAACCCTCTGAGAGTAAAATATCCAAACAGCGTACGGATTCATCGACGCTGCGATCCAATAAAATTTGTTGGTCGGTGGGTGCTTTGGTAAGCACATAGCCCGCCACTTTATCTTTATGGCCCGGATGACCAATACCAATACGTAGGCGATAGAAGTTTTTATTATTGCCTAGCGAGCTGATGGTATCGCGTAGGCCATTATGACCACCATGACCACCACCGAGTTTAAATTTAGCAACCCCAGGTGGGAGATCGAGCTCATCATGCGCGATCAGAATTTGCTCTGGGCTGATGCGATAAAATTTCGCCATGGCCGCAATCGCTTTTCCTGAAAGGTTCATAAACGTTGTTGGGATCAATAAGCGTAACTCACCTTTCGCGGTATTGATGCGGCCAGTGTAGCCAAAGAATTTCGCTTCTTCTTTAAGTGTGACTTGATGTTGGCGTGCCAACTCTTGTACCACCCATGCACCCGCATTATGGCGTGTAGCCTCATATTGTTGGCCTGGATTGGCCAAACCGACGAGAAGACAAATATCTGCGTTCACGATGAGAAATCCTTGATGGTCAAAGGGCCTCGGCCCAAAAAAGCGCGTTATGTTATCACTAACCACGCGATGAGCTCAAACGAGAAACAAAAACGCCTCGCATTGCGAGGCGTTTTTTCAACCTGAGGTGCGATTAGTGTTCAAACATCGCAGAAACAGATTCTTCGTTGCTGATACGACGAATCGCTTCAGCAAGCATGCCAGAAAGAGTCAATTGAGACACTTTACCGGTTGCCAGAATATCTTCACGAAGTGGAATAGAGTCAGTGATGATGATCTCGTCCAATACTGATTCGCGAATGTTTTCTACTGCAGTGCCTGAGAATACTGGGTGCGTTGCGTAAGCGAATACACGTTTTGCACCGCGGTTTTTCAACGCTTCAGCCGCTTTACATAGGGTACCGCCAGTATCGATCATGTCGTCCACGATGATACAGTCACGACCTTCAACATCACCAATCAAGTGCATCACTTGAGACACGTTTGCACGTGGGCGACGTTTGTCGATGATTGCGATATCAGTGTCATCCAAAAGTTTCGCGATAGCGCGTGCACGGACAACGCCACCGATATCTGGAGAAACAACCACTGGATCTTCAAGTTTCTTAGCCAACATATCTTCAAGTAGCACTGGGCTACCAAATACATTGTCTACAGGCACATCGAAGAAGCCTTGGATTTGTTCTGCGTGAAGGTCAACAGTCAATACGCGGTCAACGCCAACGTTTGATAGGAAATCAGCAACAACTTTTGCGGTGATTGGCACACGAGCACTACGAACGCGGCGGTCTTGGCGGGCATAGCCAAAATAAGGGATAACTGCGGTAATACGGCCTGCTGATGCACGACGAAGGGCGTCGATCATCACCACCAGTTCCATTAGGTTATCATTGGTTGGTGCACAAGTTGATTGAATGATGAAAACATCGCTACCACGTACGTTTTCATTGATTTGTACACAAACTTCGCCGTCAGAAAAACGGCCTACGGTGGCGTCGCCAAGGGAGATGTATAAGCGGTCGGCAATACGTTGGGCTAGTTCCGGTGTCGCGTTACCGGCAAACAGCTTCATATCAGGCACGGTGGAAACCTCAGGGTTGCATCCATTTAAATTGTTGTTCGGTTAAGTGTTGCGCTTGAGTGCCGCGAGTAAAGGTGATTGGTTCAATCCTTTGGCAACAAATCCACTTAACCAGTGCGGTCTCGCTTGAAACGCAGTCTGTGCATGCTGCTTATCGGCAAATTCACCGAATAAACAAGCACCCGTTCCGGTCAATCGAGACGGCGCGTATTCTAGCAGCCATGAAAGTCCCATATCAACCTCAGGATACAGAGTTCTCACGATATTTTCGCAATCGTTTCCGTAAGGCGCGTCAAATAAGGCTTCAGCGCTACGCTTTGGTGTGTTGCGTGTCAACTGTGGATGACCAAAGACGCTCGCCGTGGCAATTTGTACATCTGGCTTGACAACCAAATACCAATTTTCTTTTGGTTCTGCGGGGGTAAAGAGCTCACCGACACCTTCTGCAAGCGCAGCATGGCCGTGTACAAAAATGGGCACATCAGCACCTAAGCTCAGACCCAAATCAGCCAGTTGTTGCGGCGAACATTGGGTTTGCCATAGTGCATTGAGCGCGACCAAGGTGGTTGCCGCATTAGACGAACCGCCACCTAAACCGCCACCCATGGGTAAAATTTTATCGATATGAATGTGTGCACCAAGCTCGCATTGGCTGTGTTCTTTGAGGTGTTTGGCCGCGCGATAAATGAGGTTTTGCTCGAGCGGTACATCGGCAAATTCAGGGGTCAGGGTGATCTCGCCACTGGCATTGGGCGTGATGGTGAGGGTGTCCCCATAATCTAAAAATTGAAAAAGGGTCTGCAGATCGTGATAACCATTGGCACGCTGCCCCGTAATATACAAAAACAGGTTGAGCTTGGCGGGCGCTGGCCATTGGCTTGTTTGATTGAGATAGGGATTCTGTGCTGCAGTCATAGCAATGCTCATTGGTTACGTTTTCGCTTATTGGTCTAGCTGCCATTCGGAGATGGCGATTTTTATTTTTAAGGTGTCGTGCGATAGCGTGAGGTTCAGTGGCAATACATAAAGCTGACCATCAACCACCACATCTTGGTAGCTGTGATAGACCAACGTCCAGTGCTGACCTTGATGCCACTTGGTGAGCTGTGCGACGCGGCCTTTGTCGTCAAAGACAATATCGTCGGCATCGGTCGGCAGGCCTTTGAGCCAATCGCGCAGGGTATCCACTGGTAGTTGTAGGCCAGTGAGTTGCCAAATGAGTGCTGGGGCATTGGTGCCCACATAGGTCTGGTCGTCATCATCAATCAAAGTGGCAGTGCCGCCTTCAACTTCCAGTAGCAGGCGAGTTTGGCCCATAAAATCCGTGAGCCGCACTTGGTAATCACGCTGCTGCTGACGCCAGTATAGTGATAGCGAAAATTTTTCTTTGGGTTGGGTGTTGATATAGCCCAGTTTGCCACGCACCGTGTAGTTGTCGACTTGCTTGAGTGCTTGAACTTGTTCGGGCCAATTCACAGATTGGTCTGAGGGGGTAATGCTACAACCACTGACCAGTAAAATCAGTGCCAAACTGAGCAGACGAGAGCTGCGCGAAAATAGGGTGCTAAACATCCATTTATCCTTGTGATGTAATTTGCGGCAAAGCAGCGCAACACTGATAATATCTTGATAAACGAACAAACAGTGTACCATTAGCGGGCTTTTCCTGTGAATGACCCGTGTCATTGCTTTTCATGAAGGCGGCCATCAAGTAGAATCCGCCGATAGCTTTTTTTTCAGAGGCGCACTTGCTTCCTTTGCTGTTACGAGACCATTCCACGTTATGATTTTGCTTGCGATTGGCATCAATCATCAAACTGCGCCCTTAGCCCTGCGAGAGCAGGTGGCGTTTGGCCCAGAGAAATTAACGCAGGCACTAACTCAACTGAAAGACCACCCAGATGTAGATGGGGTGGTGATTGTCTCTACCTGTAATCGAACGGAACTCTATTGCGCGATGCGACAAGCAGGCGCGGCAGTCATGCTGGACTGGCTGAGTCAATTTCATCAAGTGTCTTTAGAGCAGTTGATGCCAAGTGTTTATATCCATGAAGAGCAAGCGGCGGTGAAACACCTGATGCGTGTTTCCTGCGGCTTAGACTCCATGGTTCTCGGGGAACCTCAAATTTTAGGCCAAGTGAAAAAGGCCTACCAAGACGCCAAGCTAGGCGGCTGTCTTGGTTCGACGCTTGAGCGCGTTTTTCAGCGTACCTTTGCCATTGCTAAAAAGGTGCGTACAGAAACAGATATTGGCGGTAACGCGGTATCTGTGGCTTATGCTGCATGCTCTTTGGCGCGTCAGATTTTTGAATCTTTAGAGCAAGCCACTGTGATGTTGGTGGGCGCAGGCGAGACCATCGCTTTGGTCGCTCAGCATCTTCATGAGCATGGCTGTCGCCAGCTCATTGTGGCGAACCGTAATTTAGATAATGCGCAAATTTTCGCTGAGCAATATCAAGCTCAGGTGATTGGTTTGCCAGAAATTAGCGAGCAAATCGCTCGCGCTGATATCGTCATTAGTTCCACAGCAAGCCCACTGCCAATTGTTGGTAAAGGGATGGTGGAGCGTGCATTAAAAACACGCCGTCAGCGGCCAATGCTGCTGGTGGATATTGCGGTACCACGCGATATTGAACCTGAGGTGGGCGAGCTCAATGATGCTTACCTCTATACCTTAGATGAGCTTGACGCCATTATCGCTCAGAACCAAGCACAGCGCCGCGTTGAAGCGGTCAAAGCGGAAGTGATGGTGACTGAGCATAGCGCTGAATTTATGCAGCAGCTACGTGCCTTGCTTGCGGTGGATCATATTAAGTTATATCGCCAGCAAACAGAGCGAATGCGCCAAGAATTGATACAACAGGGATTGCAGCAAATTGCCAATGGTCAAGACCCAGAGCGTGTGCTGCAGACTTTGACTAGTAAGTTAACCAATAAATTGATCCATGCCCCCACCGTTGCCATGCAAACGGCAGCGAAAGCGGGTGATCCAGACCGATTGCGTGTGATTTGCGAGAGTTTGGGTTTGGATTCTCAAGAGTGAAACAAAACCTATGAAACCATCGATTTTAGCCAAATTAGAAGCCTTGGTTGAGCGCTATGAAGAAGTGCAACACCTATTGGGTGATCCGGGCGTACTTGGCGATCAAGACCGATTCCGCGCACTTTCAAAAGAGTACTCGCAGCTCGAGGAAGTGACCAAGTGTTTCCAAAACTATCAGCAAGCACAGCAAGATTTAGATGCCGCTTTTGAGATGGCGCAGGAAGATGATCCTGAGATGCGTGAAATGGCGCAAGATGAGATCAAAGCGGCGAAAGCAGCCATGGAAACCATGACGGCTGAGCTACAAATTTTGCTACTGCCAAAAGATCCAAATGATGATCGCAACTGCTTTGTGGAAATTCGCGCCGGTGCTGGTGGCGATGAAGCGGGTATCTTTGCTGGCGATCTATTCCGCATGTATAGCCGTTATGCAGAAAAGCGTGGCTGGCGTGTGGAAGTGATGAGCGCGAACGATGCTGAGCATGGTGGTTACAAAGAGATGATCGCCAAAATCAATGGTGATGGTGCTTACGGCGTACTGAAATTTGAATCAGGCGGTCACCGCGTGCAGCGCGTTCCTGAAACCGAATCTCAGGGGCGTGTGCATACGTCGGCTTGTACGGTTGCCGTGCTACCTGAAGTGCCAGAAGCTGAAATTCCAGAGATCAACACCAACGATCTGAAAATCGATACCTTCCGCTCTTCAGGCGCGGGTGGTCAGCACGTTAACACCACGGACTCAGCCATTCGTATTACCCACTTGCCAACAGGTATTGTGGTGGAGTGTCAGGACGAGCGTTCACAGCATAAGAACAAAGCCAAGGCGATGTCTGTACTTGCAGCGCGTATCACGCAAGCTGAAAAAGACAAACGTCAGGCGGAAGAAGCGAGTACCCGTCGTAACCTGCTTGGTTCGGGCGACCGTTCTGACCGCATTCGTACTTACAACTATCCACAGGGCCGCGTGTCCGATCACCGCATCACCTTGACGGTTTACCGTCTGACTGAAGTGATGGAAGGTGATTTGGATTGTATGGTGCAGCCGGTATTGCAAGAGTATCAAGCCGACCAATTGGCGGCGCTCTCTGAGCAAAACTAATGGCAGCATTGCCAAACCTTGAACAGGCGCAGCAATTTGCCTGCGCCCAATTTGAAAGTGAAAGCGCCAAACTCGATGCGGCGCTTTTGCTGTGTTTTGTGCTGGATAAACCGCGCAGCTATCTCTTTACTTGGCCTGATGCACAGCTTTCAGAAGTCCAGTGGCAGCAATACCAAAACTTGATTAGCCGTCGTCAGCAAGGTGAGCCCGTGGCTTATTTAATTGGCGAGCGTGAATTTTGGTCACTGCCTTTGTCTGTCTCCCCCGATACCTTGATTCCACGGCCTGATACCGAGCGCTTGGTTGAAGTTGCGCTGGAACTGCTTCCCGCATCAGCGGCAAGTATTTTGGACTTAGGTACAGGTACAGGCGCGATTGCTTTAGCGTTAGCTAGTGAGCGTCGCGATTGTGCGGTGACTGGGGTGGATCGCATTGAAGGTGCGGTGCAGCTTGCGCAGTGCAATGGACAAAAACTCAACCTGCCACAGGTTCGCTTTGTACAGAGCAACTGGTTTGATGCCTTGGCTGGTCAGCGTTTTGATCTCATTGTTTCTAATCCGCCCTATATTGATGATGCCGATCCCCATCTTGAGCAAGGTGATGTACGTTTTGAGCCTCGCTCTGCCTTGGTGGCTGGTGATCACGGCTTGTCGGATATCGATTGGATTAGCACGCATGCCATTGACCATTTGCAATCCGGTGGTTGGTTGGCCTTTGAGCATGGTTACGATCAGGGTTTGGCAGTTCGACAGCTACTACAACAAAAAGGGTATTGCCAAGTTCGCACCGAACAAGACTATGGTGGTCGCGATCGCGTCACCTTAGGTCAATGGCAGCCATAGAAGTACAATAAATAGCCGAACAAAAATAGCAGCACAAAATAGAACAACAATAAGGAGTCACAATGATTTCCATCATGCACTACAGCCATATTATTCTGGTGATCTTGAGCGTCAGCTTGTTCACTTTTCGTTTTTCTACCTTGCTGGTGCCATCTCTTGCTCGTCAGCCGTGGCAACAGCATCGAATGATGAAAATGCTGCCACGCGCAGTCGATACACTGCTGATTGTGACTGGTTTAATGTTGATGCTGAGTTTGCAGATCAACCCACTAGCGCCAGAGCACCGTTGGTTACTTGAAAAATTCACCTGCCTATTTGCTTATATTGCACTGGGCGTTATGGCGATGAACCAAGCGCGTGGCCGATTGTTCCGTACATTTTGTGGCTTAGGTGCCCTTGGCTGGGTGGTGATGGCAGTGACGCTTTCATTGACCAAGCAAAGCTATCTATTTGGTTAATCAAAAGCAGTGCTCAGCAAAGCGCACTGCTTTTCTATGTTGTATCGATAAAATAGATTTGGTTTTGCCATCGTTGCTTACCACGATGGATTGCGGTTTAAATTCATAAAGATAAGTTATGCAACAACTGACAGATACCTATATTGATTCTCTTTCCCTTGCCGAGGGAGCGCTGGCGCTCGCAGAGCAAATTGGTATTTCTGATCGCCGCCAATGGTCACTATTTCAATTAGAAAAGTTTGACCAAGAGGCGCAGCATCTATTGGCGCAAGAGTCCCACCTACCGCTGCGTTTAGAGGGATTGCTTCGCCTGTTTTATCGCGAATGGGGATTTGCCGGCGATCGCGAGCAATATTTTAGCTCGGACAATGTGTTTATCGACCGCGTAATTGAGCGCCGTCGTGGGATCCCTATTAGTTTGGGTGCTATTTTTCTGCACTTAGCCACCAAACTTGAGTTACCGATTTCACCAGTGGGCTTTCCCACCCAATTTTTACTTCGTGTGGATTGGCCGGATGCGCCGCGCCAGTTTATCAACCCATTTGATGGTGAGTTTGTCAGCGAACATGTACTGCAAGCTTGGCTCAAGGGTAATGAGGGGCCTTTTACTTTGCTCACTGCAGCCCACTTGGCGCCGACCGGTCATGCTGAATTGATTGGTCGCTGGCTCGCGGTGATGAAAAGTGCCCTAATGCGCGAAGAGCAATTTGCATTGGCACTACAATGTAGTCAGCTTGCGCTGCGCTTTTCGCCCGATGATCCATACGAAATTCGTGATCGTGGTTTTATTTTTCAGCAATTGGACTGTTACCATGCCGCGCTGAGCGATTTTAATTACTTTATTGAGCACTGCCCTGAAGATCCCGCGGCCGATATTTTAAAAGCGCAGGTGAAATTATTGGCGCAGCAGCCCCTGACCATTCACTAATGGAAATAGAATGATGCAACAAAAACGAGTTCAAATTGGTGACATTACGGTTGCCAACGATATGCCTTTTGTCTTGTTCGGCGGGATGAACGTCCTGGAATCACGTGATTTAGCCATGCGTATTTGTGAGCACTATGTGAAAGTGACTGACAAATTGGGGATCCCTTATGTCTTTAAGGCCTCTTTTGACAAGGCAAACCGCTCATCTGTGCACTCTTACCGTGGTCCTGGTCTTGAGGAAGGGATGCGCATTTTTGCTGATCTAAAAGCAGAGTTCGGCGTTAAAGTAATTACCGATGTGCATGAAATTGAGCAAGCGCAACCCGTTGCTGAAGTGGTTGATGTGATTCAGCTACCTGCGTTTTTGGCGCGTCAAACTGATCTTGTGGAAGCGATGGCAAAAACAGGCGCAGTGATCAACGTGAAAAAACCGCAGTTTATGAGCCCAGGTCAAACCGGCAACATCACTGAGAAATTTGCTGAGTGTGGCAACGAGAACATCATTCTTTGTGAGCGCGGTAGCTGCCATGGTTATGACAACCTTGTTGTCGATATGCTCGGCTTTGACGTGATGAAAAAAGCGACCAAAGGCGCGCCAATTATTTTTGACGTAACACATTCATTGCAGTGTCGCGATCCATTGGGCGCAGCTTCTGGCGGTCGTCGTGAGCAAACAGTTGAGCTTGCCTTTGCGGGGATGTCGACCAAGATTGCGGGTCTATTTATGGAAGCGCACCCAACACCAAATGATGCGCGTTGTGATGGCCCATCAGCCTTCCCATTGGATCAACTTGAGCCATTCTTGGCGCAGGTAAAACAATTGGATGATTTGGTAAAAAGCTTTAGCCCAATCGCCATTGGCTAAAAAATCGGGTGGCTAACGCTTAGCCCCGACGCTGATATAAAAATCTGTATCAAGATCCATCAAAAACCGCTCAGCCTGAGCGGTTTTTTTATGCGTGCTTTTCGCGTTGGAATATGGGTGGCAGTGAAAAAAAGCAATAAAAAAGGCGAGTTTTGCTGATGGAAGAGTGGCAGCAAAACTCGCCGAACAGGTGCGGCCGGATTGGCTTCTAATTAAAGTTTGAAGCGGCCAATTTCTTGATTAAGACTTGTTGCTAAATGCTTCAGTTGGTTGGCTTGATTGAGGGCATCGGTTGCCTCCTGTGCCAGTTCTTCGGCAACCTCGCGAACGGTTTCTGTGTTTTGAGTAATTTCAGCGGTCACGGCGCTTTGCTCTTCAGCCGCAGAGGCAATCTCCGTGGCCATATCGCTAATGCGGGTGACGGACTGATTGATTTGGCTGAGGCTATCATTGGCGCTATTGGCATCTTCAACACTGGTTTCAGCCAGCGTTTTTGAGCCGCGCATCAGTGTCACTGCTTGCTCGGTAATTTGCTGCAAGGTTTCGATGGTTTGTTGAATCTCCGAGGTGGAGGCGTGGGTGCGCTGACTGAGCACCCGCACTTCATCGGCTACCACGGCAAATCCACGCCCTTGCTCACCAGCGCGCGCCGCTTCTATCGCCGCATTAAGCGCCAAAAGGTTCGTTTGATCGGCGATATCCTGAATGGTCGACAAAATACTCGAAATATTATTGGCATGGTTGCTGAGCTCAGCAATCACCGTGGTAGCATTGTCCACTTCACTAGCAAGGTTGGTGATTGACTGCTGACTCTGACTCACCACAAAGCGGCCTTGCTCAACATGATCGACGGTTTCCCCTGATGTGTGCGCCGTGTTTTCCGCATGGCTGGCAATTTGCGTGGTCGCAGAGGCCATCTCTGTCATTGCCGTTGCCACCATATTGATCTCCCCTTGCTGTTGCGAGATACGCTCAGCACGAATCTGCGCGTGATGTGCGGTATCATCGGCTTGCGACGATAACTCATCACTGACTTGGCGAAGGTGGCTCATCATGCTATGCATTTTGCTGCAAAAGGCGTTGAATTGGCGCGCGAGCTCGCCCACTTCATCTTGGGTATGTACCTCAATGCGTTGGGTGAGATCAGCATCGCCCGCCGCAATGGCAACCATAGCGTTAGACACTTGCTTGAGATTCACGAAGAGATAGTTGACCAGCCAAGAGAGTAGGCCAATCACCACCGCCATAAACACAATGGAGAAGATAATCTGTTGCTTTAGCAGGGCGTAGAATCCGGCTTCTTCCGTGCTTTCATCGAGTTCAATGGCAAAGAGCCAATGGTTACCGCGAATGGGAGTAAAGAAGTAGAGCTTTTGTTCATCATCTCGCTCAACGGTCATCATGCTGCGATCTTTGGCACTTTGATAAGCCAGCTCGCGATCCATTTGCGGATTAAATGTCATCATATTTTTGCCAAGCCACTGCGGTTCCGGATGAGAAAGCAAACGGCCATCGCTGTCGACCAGCATCGAGAGCGTATTGGTACCCGCATTGTATTGGCTAATCACTTTTTGCAGGTGTGATAGCGGCACATCACCGCCGACCACGCCAATCACTTGTTCCTGTGCGCGCATGGGGATCGCGATGGTGACCATGGCGCCTTTATTGTCTGATCCTTCATACACAGGCGTGATGATCAGTTGGTTTGCTTTGAGCGCCTGTTGAAACCATCCAGCTTTGCGCGCGTCGATGGTGGGATGGCGACCATTGAGGCCAGCGACATAAAAATCGCCATTGAGTCGGCCAAAGAAAATATCGGAAAACTGGCCCGCTTTTTTTAGCGCCAGCATGTCATGATCCACCGCTTGTTCATTGTATGGATTGAGAAAATCCAAGGTGGCGATCATATGTTGTTTTTGCTCCAGCCAGCTGGAGATGGACTCTGATGCAATCAAACTAAGACTTTGCGCACGTGTCTCAATTGAGTCGCGTGTTTGTTGAAAAAGCGCGTTTGAAGCAAAGGTAGCTAATGAGACGCAAGCAATTAAGATTGCGCTTAAAAAGGCTGCTAGTAATTTTTGTTTTAGTGTTAAGTTCATGATCTGTTGCATATTTCACTATGGAATAAACAGATGCTGATGATAAAAAAACCAGTCAAATATATCTTGGCTGAGCATCATGTTTTATTGATTAATTAATCAACGACTGTGATCGCCTCAATAACTTTCACTTTTTGCTTAATATTTCTGTCAATGTGCGTTTTCTGAAGAAAGGGTGGGGCGAAAGAAAAGGATAAAACGCGTTCCATATTTGTATGGATTACTGTGCATATCACGCTGGGCAGAGGGATAATGTTCACCTGTGTGTTTTATGCAACTGCGTCCATTTGTGGGAGATTTGTCACTCAAATGGTAGGTCAATTGACCGTAACTTGTGCGCTTCATCGCACCCTCTTGATAAATAGACCAATGTTCAGTGATGGGGTAATAACTTATAGAAGTTTAGACGTCTAGATGTTGACTCGAATTATAATTGTCTCTACCCTGCAGGCTGCTCATACAACAAGATCATGATAATTATGACGACTGCAACACAAGATGCTGAGATCAAAGCATCCTTCTTAGCCCTCACGCCGCTCGCCCTATTTATCGCCCTATTTGTCGGGGTGGGCGCTTACTTAACACATCAAGGTGTGGACTACGCGTTCTACCAATTGCCAGCGCCAGTTGCGATTTTGCCTGCGATTATTTTGGCCATCGTTTTGGGTGCGGTGCGTTATCGCCACAGTTTGTCGCAAAGCATTGAAAGCTTCCTCAGTGGCATGGGCCACAGCGATATCATTGCGATGTGTTTGATCTATTTACTCGCCGGTGCATTTGCTACCGTTGCCGATGCCACCGGCGGGGTAGATGCCACCGTCGGCTTGGGCTTATCACTGCTTTCAGCGCAATGGATGTTGCCTGGCATCTTTATTATCTCTGCTTTTGTTGCCACCGCCATGGGCACCTCCATGGGCACCATTGGCGCTATCGCGCCCATTGCGTATGGTATTGCGCAAAGTGCAGGGATCGATCCTGTACTGATGGCTGGCGTGGTGCTCAGTGGTGCCATGTTTGGTGATAACTTATCGATTATTTCTGATACCACCATCGCGGCAACCCGCTCTCAGGGTTGTAATATGAGCGATAAATTTAAAGCCAACCTGTGGATCGCGCTACCCGCAGCGATCATCGTGTTGGTTTTGTTTTTTAGCCTCAATCAAGTGACCGAAGTCCCAGCGGTACCTGAGTCCATTGAGTGGATCAAGGTGCTGCCTTATTTGACCATTCTGGTACTTGCCGTGGCTGGGATGAATGTGTTTGTGGTCCTGACCATTGGTATCTTGATGGCCGGCGGTTTAGGGCTTGTAACCATGCCTGATTATCAGCTGACCCACTATGTGCAAGATATCTATAAAGGCTTTACCAATATGCAGCAAATCTTCTTGCTCTCACTATTGGTCGGCGGCTTGGGTGAGTTGATGCGCAAGCAAGGTGGCTTGGCGGCTTTGCACCAGTGGATTAACCGTGTGATTGAGCGCGTTAGCCGTGGTCAAGGTAAAAACCGTCCCGCTTGTGAATTGGGTATTGCCACTCTGGTCAGCGCCAGTAACGTGTGTGTGGCCAACAACACCGTGGCCATTATTGTTTCAGGTCAGGTCGCAAAATCGCTGGCGATGAGTCATGACGTGAGCGCTAAACGCGCCGCGAGCTTGCTGGATATTTTCTCCTGCGTGGTTCAGGGCCTGATTCCATACGGCGCGCAGGCACTGCTGGTGGGCGCAAGTTTTAAACTATCGCCAGTAGATGTGATCACCCATTCTTACTACGCCATGGTATTGGCCGTATGCGCGATTGTGGCGGTCTTTATTCGCCATGCGGCGCGAAGCGCTGCTCAGTCGGCATAGCAATGAGTTGAGAGGGCATAGGCAATCGCCCGCCATCCATATCAAACAAGCCACCTTCGGGTGGCTTTTTTGTTATGGCTCAATCGCTGTCGATGACAGGGTGATTGCTATACCGATGATCGCTATGCTGGTGATTGTTATGCCAGCGGGATTATTTTGTAAGTGAATGAAATATCGAAATAAATTGAGTGATAGTGGTTGTAACTATCTGAATTAAATTGGTTTTATGACTTTCTCTTTTGATACAACTTGGTGCGATAACTTTATTGTTCGGGGTTGCTATGTCTTTTTCTGCATTTATTCAGGCGCTTGCGCCATCTGCACATAATCAAATTGCGGCGCCTGAGATGGTGGATCGCTATCGTGACTGGTTGCCTGTATCGCTTTTGGATTTGTGGCAAACCCACGGTTTTGGTTTTTATGGCGATGGCCTGTTGCAGCTGATTAATCCCGATGATTATCGCGACAATCTTTGGGGATGGTTGATGCGTGATGAAGCCGATATGAGCCGTCTGCCCATTGCCCTTACCGCATTTGGTGGTTTGATTTATTATCGCCAGCTTGATGAAGCTATTTGCGATGTCGCTTATATCGATACGCAAACTTCAAGCACGAGCGTTTTAGCCTATGATCTCGCGAGTTTCTTTAATGAGTGCTGCCTTGATCCTGAGGTGCAGCGTGAAATTTTCCAATCTGAGCTTTTGGCGCAAAGTCGTGCGTGTCATGGTTCATTAAAGCGCAATGAAGTCTATGCGCTATCACCTGTGCTGCGCTTGGGTGGGGATTATCAATCCTCGATGTTACATATCAGTCTCGCGCGGCCTTATCTTGATTGGCTGCTTGAACTTGCCCTTGATGAAGGCGAGCAAGAGGAGGGCGTATATGAAGATCACAACGCAAGTGTTGATGAATGCGATGAATATGATCAATATGCCTTCGAAGCAGACGACATCTTTGACGACACTGAAGATAGGCAGATGCTTGAAGACTTACTGAAAGCCAATACTGAGCTCATGGACATCGCCAAGCATGTGATGGAGCCGACTCAGCGTATTCAGCTTTATTGTCAGCACTGGCAACTTATGCGTTCGCTGTGCATGACGCAATTGTCGCTTAGCGATGAGCCTTATTACACGGAAGATGAATGGCCGCCAATGCTGGCGCAAATCAATGCCATTCATGCTCAGCCCAATGTCGATCTTTCGCATTGCCGCGTCTTTACCCAAGAGCCATCTTACTTTGCGCCTGTATTTTTTAATTTTGAGCAGTTAGAGCAGATGAGCGCGCAGTGGCAGGGTGAGGAGCAGGTGACGATGCAAACACAAGGCGAAGCGTTTCCTACCACCGTGACTTTTGAGCTCAAACGACAAGCCGATGGCAACTGGTTGCTCACACGAATTTGCGAGCAGGTTTTATCACCTGAGCTACTTGAACTGGGTTATGAATAGCGTTCGGTGATAAATAGCGCTTGGCGATGCATAGCGCGATGAATCGAGGTTAAGCCCTCAGACCAAACTTCAGTTTTTGATTTAAAAAATGCCGCACTCAAGGGTGCGGCATTTTTATTGGTGTCTTATTTAAGCGTGCAAGCCATGGATTGGTGAACAATATTGGCTTCCATAAAGGGCTCGCCGTAGGGCTCAAATCCCAGCTTTTGATAAAAGGGAATGGCACTTTGCTGCGCGCCTAAAAAGACGCGCGCTAACCCCTGTGCTTTTGCCTGAGTAAGTAGCGCTTCGATGATTTGTTTACCAATGCCAAGATGGCGATGGCTGGCTTCTACGGCAATTCGGCCAATGTGACCATCACTGAGCATGCGCCCCGTCGCGACAGGTCGCGCTTGATCGTAGGCCAGTACATGAAAGGCATTGGCATCGAGGGCATCGAACTCAATTTCAGGCGCGATATTTTGCTCCTCAATAAACACATGCTCACGTACGGCGCGAATATGGGCGCGCTGTTGTCCCTGATAGGTGGCAGATAGAATTTGGATCATCAATATGAAACTCGACCATGAGAAGAAGCTGCAAGTTAGATTGCAAAACAGAAAACGGCATCAGCGATGAAATCGCGATAAAGCGAGTGTACCCCGCTTTATCACTGGAAAACCATGTTTTATAGCTACAAAAGCCACGTTTAATTCGTGCTGAAATGACGCCGTTAAGCTGTTATATCAATCGCTTCAAATCAGTTATGAATTGCTCGCCTCAGTGCCCAGAAGCCACTCACGAGCCTGCGCGCGATCGGTAAAGCTTTTTACCTCACCGGCGGTAAACCACTGGCTCACTTTCGCCGCAAGGGTTTGCCATTGGTGGTGACCAACGAGCGCGATCTTCTGAAATTGTTTGCCATGTTTTTGGCCGATTTGATAGTCATCCCACGCCGCTTGTAGCGTCCAGCCACGAAGCTCGCTGATATCAACCAAAAATAGGGCATGATCATCATGTGAACGCTCAAATGCAAAGTTCAGAAGTGGCGTAAAATATTGGTAATCCTCATGGGTGAGGGTGCCTTTAGCGGTCAATTCAAAGAGCCATTGATCCTGTTCTTGATGAAGACCAAGGGTGAGTCCGTGAGGTTGGTATGTATGGGTCATGATGCTGCCTTTGATATGCAAATTATCAATGACATCAAGGTAGCACTGTGAAGTGAGATTACCAGTGAGCCGCCATAAAAAAACGCAGCCAGGGGCTGCGTATTTTAGTTGCCAGTATCGAGCTTTTAGGCCGGGCGAGGTCAATCAAAGTAAATGACAGTTGGCCTACCACTCATTAGCCGATAAATACATGGTCGATAACGACATGCCGATAACGACTTGGTCTATAAGTAATGGGCTTATAGGTAGTTAGCGTCTACCAACTCACCGGTAGTTACTTGGCTCACTTCAGCGCGTGCTTCAAGCCATGCAGCAACTTGGTCGCGCTGTGCTTGGGTGGCTGAGCCATAACGTTCAGTCGAGCAGATGAAGCCATCAAATACTTCAAAACCACCGCCTGCAAAGCAAAGGTCAATGCTTTCTAGAAAATCGATAAAATCGTCGATAAACACATCATACTGGTCAAAATCAGCAACTGAGGTGTGGCAAACAATCTCAAAGCCTTGGATGGCGAATTCGCCCATGTAAAGCTTTTTGCGAATACGGCGTTTTTTGTTGTCAATACGAGTAAGATTCATAGCGTTTCTCTTTATATTGGCGCCATCAGTGTGGCTGAACCTTTTGAGTTTATACACCCTTGTCGATATTTTCTAAAGGATTGATTGCAAATTGTAATCTACCCATCGCCCAGTCAAAAAACAGCATTTGTTCGTAAAATGACCAATCAATTCAAGTTGTTGCAGTATTTTGCAAAAGACCCACATATACTATGTGATTGATTTTATATCAAAACACCTCAACCAAACTAAAACAACGCGCAGGACGCAAACCTGCGTCAAGATGAGTAGAGCAGCTATGACCGATGACATTGGCGTATTTGATCGCAGAAGTACAAGTAACCCTATTATTAGTGGTCACCTTTATAACCTATTGATTGGCCTTACCCTGAGCTGGGGATTTTTGGTGAACTGGTGGATGGTCGCCAATATTTCGCCCTATACAATTGCCAGTGTGAATCCTTGGGTCTTTTTTATCGGCTATTTTGCTTCCTGTTTCACTGGTGTGATGCTGTTTGGTATGTCAGATAAGCCATGGGTGAGTTTTATTGGTTACAACCTTGTGGTGGTGCCATTTGGTTTCATTATTAACCTAGTGGTGAGCCAATACGATCCAAGCTTAGTGATGCAAGCGATTCAAGTGACCGCCATGGTGACGGGTATCATGATGGTTCTGGGCACCCTGTTCCCCGCATTTTTCCAAGGCATTGCCCGCACCTTGAGTATTGCGCTGCTGGTGGTGATTGTGGTTGAACTGGTGATGATCTTCTTCTTTAAGCAAGACCCCGAAATTATTGATTGGATTGTGGTGCTGATTTTCTGTGGTTATATCGGTGTCGATTGGGGACGTGCCAATATGATTCCGAAAACCGTAGACAATGCCATTGATAGCGCCGCTGCGCTCTATATGGACATCATCAACCTGTTCCTCCGTATTTTGCGTATTATGGGTCGTCGTAACTAAGCGCTGACTGCATTTGCACAGATATAAAAAAACCGCCTGAAAGGGCGGTTTTTTTATATCGATAAGCGGGGATTCCCCATCGAGGGCTATATGCGAAGGAGCACTCACATCGAATTACTTAAAATAATCGTTATCCTGATCGTCTGGATCGCGGACTCGAATTTCAAATTGACTCGATAGCTTGTATTGATGAATCGCAGCCATGACTCGATCAGATTTCACAACACTAGCAAATAATCGAAAGAGATCATCATCGGATATGACGCTTTGTGCATCGATGCCTAAAAAGTCATAAATGACGGCATTCAGCGCTTCACTTTCATGACCATCAAAATCTTGATTAAAGGAAAAGAATTGCCAATCGGGCGTATAGTATTCGCTGTCGGGCGCTGCTTTTTCTTCACAGGCATCCTCACCCGTCACCAAAAAGTTAATCAGCAATTGCCCGTCGTGCCATGGATATAACTCAAAATCGAGAATTCTAATTTCGTGGTCAGCAAAGAAAGGTAATTGTGCGGTGAAGTAGTTGGCGAGCTCAATGCCTAGTGATGTTTTAAATTGTTCTACATCTTTCATATTACACCTAAGCTATTTGATTATAAATCACATATTTAACAATCACTTATAGCTAGCATAATGCATCAAAATCACTTAGCAGTAAAATGAACGGGGCAAAAAAGAGAACTTGGCATCAGTCAGTGAACTGTTTTGCGCTATTTTTGTTCAAAGCAGTCCAAGTGAGCGCAGCATCTTCTCAAAGGAAACCGCTCTTTTCACATCATCCAAAGTCACCTCGTACCAACTCTTAGCGTTAAAATTGAATTCAAGTGAAGGGATAGATGTGTTGATTTTGATCTGTGTCTGATAGCCCAAACAAACGCAGGATCGCGCATAGGTGATCCAGATTTGTTCAGCGTCAACAGTCAGCGGTGGCGGGCTCCAAATCGGTGGTTTTTCGCGATGGATGTGATAGGTCACTTGCAAAGTATCTAAGGCTTTTAAAAGCGCGGCGCCATCAACAAATGTAAGCTCACCTAGCAGCGCAAAACCATCATTGCATTGACCCCCTTGCGGATATTTCAGCCGAAAAAGTTGGCACTCGCTTATGGCAAGGCGAAAGGCGTCGCTTTGGTATAAATCCGTGGGGAGTATCATTGGTGAGCTTCCATGTGTAGGTGCTGGTTTCTCGAATTTAAACGCTAAATTAAGGCGTTAACAAGGCTAGCCGCTTTACCCATTGTGACATAATCTCTGAACTCAAAGTAAGCTGAGAATGGCAAGCGTTAGGAATCAGTCTGCAATGCTTTGCGATGTGATTTTTGTTGAATACGGAAACGCCCAAAGTTATTAGCTTTGGGCGTTTCTTCTGGCAAACTGGTTACGACAAACCGAGCTTTAAAGTGTCATATGCAGAATTGGAAAAGGTTTTCCCAGATCATCAAGTGGTGAGCGAGAAATAACTTGAAAACCCATATGCTCGTAGAAGCCGACTGCTTTTGGGTTTTGCTCGTTTACATCGACTTTGGTTGCGCCTAACTGCTCTATTGCATATTGCAGTAGTACCTTACCAATACCTTGTCCTCTTGCCTCGTTTAAGATGAACAGCATTTCAATCTTTGCGTCGTTAATACCCACAAAACCTAAAATTGAACCACTGTCATTTTTCACACATCTTAAGGTGACAGCAGGAAAAGCCTGCTCAATGATAATGGGTTTAAAAAACTCAATATCTTCTTCTGTAATGAAGTCATGAGTTGCTCGGACTGAGTTTTCCCAAACACGCAGCATTTCTGCGTAATTTTCAGGAAGCACATTTTCTACAATCATCGTATTTTCTCTAAAGTTGACTGGAATTCATGTGCAGCCGCGAGGGCGTATTTTAGCTGTTTTATGTTGAAAGAGTCTATCAATCACATCACAGTGCATTAGGCGTCAGGTCGGCTTTTCGCTACCGACGTTTCTTTGATTGACCGCGAAACTGTTGCGAGATCAGCCATGTTTGAGCAGGCGAAATTGTATTGGCCGGTTATCTCTGAATATTGAATTGCTAAATAAGTGGCTTCGATGAATTGCTTATCGAAGGCCCTGGCCTAACAGGTCTCATGACTCAATAGGTGATTGAGCGCGGGGGATAGCTGGGGATGGTGAAAGTGAAAGCCGCTTTGCTCTAAGCGTTTGGGGTAGATGCGTTGGCTATCAAGCACGAGGCTTGAGGCTTCGCCCAGCGCTAGTTTCATGGTCCATGCAGGGGTGCGAAAAATCAGCGGGCGATGCATCGCTTGTGCAAGGGCGGCGCTAAATTCCAAGTTGGTGACCGGATTGGGCGCGGTGAGGTTGTATACCCCGTGGCACGCGTCATGATTGAGTAGATACAAAATGGCGCGGGTCATATCTTCAATATGAATCCATGAGAGAAACTGCTCGCCGCGACCAATGGGCCCGCCTAAGCCAAGTTTAAAGACGGGCAGTAGCTTTTTCAGCATGCCCGCTTTTGCGCCTAAAACGACGCCAGTGCGAAGCAGGCAAACGCGGGTGACGCCTTCAAGAGAGAGCGCAATACGCTCCCATTCGGCGCATACATCATGGGTAAATCCGGGGTGAAAATCATGCCAGCTTTCATCAATTTTTCGGCATGCTTGGTCGCCATAAATACCAATGGCAGAGCCACTTAAAAACACCTTGGGTGGCTGGGTGGACATTTTAAATAGGGTGACCAGCTCACGGGTCATTTTCCATCGGCTTTGGCAAATTTTGCGTTTTTGCGCCTTGGTCCAGCGTTTATCGACAATGGGCTCGCCGGCAAGATTGATGACGGCATCAAAATCGTTGAGATGGCGCAGCGCTTCAAGACTGGAGATGATTTGAATGTTGTCGCCCAAAAGTTCGTTGGCGCGGGTCGGATTACGGCTGACCACAGTGAGGTGTGCTTGATTGAGATAGCGGCTTAAATGCTTGCCGATAAATCCAGTTCCACCTGTCAGTAACACGCGCATCGGGACATCCTTATTGAGCGAAAAGTTGTTATCTCTAGCCTAAGAAGCTAGACCTGATTTGGCAATGGGTAAAGGGTAGCAATGCTGCGACCCCAGCCGTAAAATAGCGGCTTTTCCCATCCATGATACAGGATAGGCTGATGAAACTATTTTTTGCGTCCGATCTGCACGGTTGTTTGGCCAGTACTCAAACCATGCTCAATGCTTTTGAACAAAGCGGCGCTGAGCATTTAATTTTACTTGGTGATTTGCTGAATCACGGCCCTCGTAATGCGGTGCCTGCGCATTATGCACCGGCGCAAGTGGCGGAATTACTCAACACCTATGCTGACCGAATTATTGCGCTGCGTGGCAATTGCGATAGCGAAGTAGACCAAATGTTGCTGCACTTTCCCATGATGGGCGATCACCACTGGGTATTGCTGCCAGAGGGGCGTCGGCTCTTTTTGACCCATGGCCATTTGTATCATGCTGATAAACGCCCGCCGATGCGCGCTGGCGATGCTTTGGTGCATGGTCATACTCATATTCCCGTGGCTCAGTATCAGGGCGAGCAATTTATCTTTAACCCCGGCTCGACCACGATCCCGAAGGGCGGTTATGCGCCAAGTTATGGGTTGTATCAAGATGGCCAATTTACAGTGATGAGTTTTGCTGGCGATACCATTGTCAGTGGCGCGCTCTAAATTGTGCATGCAAAAGTCGTGATAAAAAAACGCAGCCAAGGCTGCGTTTTTTTGTGGCCGTTATTTGGGCTCGAATCCATTGGCTTGAATCCATTGGTGAGTATTAGACTGGCGTGCGATCGCTATGGCCTAGGTCGCGATCAGGGGCGATAAGATCGCGCACGCGCTGTTTCAGCACTTTGGCTTCAGGAAAGCCGCCATCTCTTTTGCGCTCCCAAATGGAGATGCCATTGCAGAAAATCTCAAAGTAGCCACCCGTGTCAGGATGTAAGCTGACGCAATGAAGCTCTTCACTAAAGCTGTGTAGCAGCTCTTGGCTGAGCCAAGTGGCGCGCAGCATCCAATTACATTGACGGCAGTAGTAGATATCGATAGTCGCTTTGTTGCGATCTTGCTGGGGGTGTTGATCCGTCATATCCATTCCTTTGTCGCTTATTTGGGGGGCTGTATTGCTAGCTTGCACTTAAAGCCCGAGTAGGAGTTTGGCACCAATGAATAGGGTGAGGGTGACAAAACAGCGCTTAATGAGTTTGTTGCTATGGGTGGTCGCTAAGTGTGCGCCGGCATAGCCGCCAATAAAGGAGCCGAGCAGTAAAATCGCCAGCCATGGCCAGTAGATGGGGGCATTGAGATAGACCAAGGTGAGGCCGCCAATACCGTTCCAACACAGGCCGACACTGACCAGCGTAATTGCCACCGCTTGCTGATAAGCAAAACCAAACCAGTGAATGAGAAAGAGGGTGACAAAAAGCCCAGTGCCCGCAGTCAGCGAGCCGTTGAGAATGCCAATACTGGCAAGGCCAAGTCCGCCCATGATTAGTCCAAAAGGGTTCCGGTGTTTGGGTGCGGGCGTCATACCGAGATCTTTTTTCAGCAAGGAGTAACAGCCGAGCGAAAAAATCAGTGCGCCCAATGCGCGGGTGGCGATCTCACTGGGTACAAATAAAATCACCTTAGCGCCAATGATCACCCCAAGTGTGCCTGCAACCGTGACATAAAGGGTAATGGGCCAATCAATGGTACCGGCACGATAATGCTTGAGCGTCGCGCCAATACCAAGCGCCACACTGGCTACTTTGTGGGTGGCAAGCGCTGTTGAAAAGGGCAGTCCTAACAGCAGCAATAGGGGAAATTGAACAAGGCCCGCACCGCCGCCAGAAAGAGAAGAGAGTAAATTGGCGAGGATCGCGCCAAGCAATAACAGGCCAAGGGCCAACCATTCAGACATTTGTATCATCCATGAACAACAGAATTCAAACTGCGCCTCTTGCGCTAGGGGTTACCCTATCACAGCCAATAGTGACTGAATATGGGAATTGTGCACGCTGAGCATTGCCATGATGTGTGCTGAAAATAAAAAAAGCCGCTCAAGTGAGCGGCTTTTTCAACAGATAGGGTCTGTCTTAAGCGTTTTGTTGATCCGCTTGGATCGCAGTCAATGCGATGGTGTAGACGATATCGTCAACCAAAGCACCACGAGACAAGTCGTTCACAGGCTTACGCATGCCTTGCAGCATTGGACCGATTGATACGAGATCAGCCGAGCGTTGTACTGCTTTGTATGTGGTATTACCGGTGTTTAGATCTGGGAATACGAATACAGTAGCTTTACCAGCAACAGGAGAGTTTGGTGCTTTAGAAGCAGCAACGTTTTCCATGATTGCAGCGTCGTACTGAAGTGGACCGTCGATGATCAAATCAGGACGTTTCTCTTGAGCGATACGTGTAGCTTCACGTACTTTATCAACGTCTGCACCCTTACCTGACTCACCAGTTGAGTAAGAGATCATCGCAACGCGTGGTTCGATACCAAAGGCAGCCGCAGAATCAGCAGATTGGATTGCAATCTCAGCCAATTGGCCTGCATCTGGATCTGGGTTGATCGCACAGTCACCGTAAACCAGTACTTGATCAGGCAGTAGCATGAAGAAGACTGAAGATACGATTGACGCGCTTGGTGCTGTTTTGATGATTTGGAATGGTGGAACGATGGTGTTTGCAGTGGTATGCACAGCACCTGAAACCAAGCCATCAACTTCATCATTTTCAAGCATCATGGTGCCAAGGAATACTGAGTCTTGTAGTTTCTCGCGAGCCACGACTTCAGTCATACCTTTCGCGCCACGTAGCTCAACCAAACGAGCCACATAGTTCTCACGAACTGAATCAGCATCGATGATGGTTACGCCAGCGCCAAGCTCAACGCCTTGTTGCGCTGCAACACGTTTGATCTCTTCTGGGTTACCCAAAAGCACACATTCCGCAATACCGCGCTCAGCACAGATTGCAGCCGCTTTCACGGTACGTGGCTCATCACCTTCTGGTAGCACGATGCGCTTGTTCGCGCGGCGTGCAAATTCGGTCAACTGGTAACGGAATGCTGGTGGGCTTAGGCGAGCTGAACGTACAGCGCCTTCAAGCATAGACTCAACCCATTGTGCATCGATATGGCTTGCAACGTGATCGTATACGAACTCGATGCGCTCTTTATCGTCTGCTGGTACTTCTAGGTTGAAGCTTTGCAGTGCCAAAGAGGTCTGCCAAGTGTTGCCAGGTGCGCTGAATACAGGCAAACCAGTGGCAAATGCATCTTTACAAAGATCAAGGATTTGCTGTGGAATTTCGTAGCCGCCAGTCAGCAGGATGGCACCGATTTTCACACCGTTCATCGCTGCAAGACATGCTGCAACGATCACGTCTGGACGGTCTGCAGAAGTCACAAGCAGTGAGTCTGGACGGAAGTGTTCAACCATGTTTGGAATAGAGCGTGCACAGAAAGTGATGCTCTTAATACGGCGCGTTTCAAGTTCACCTTTGTTCACGATTTCTGCGTGAAGGTGAGACGCAAGATCAGCAGCGCGAGTCGCGATGAGATCGATGCTCCAAGGCACACAACCCAAAATACGAACAGGGCTGTTGCTTAGAAGTTGAGGCATTTCCGCGTTTGCCACTTTGGCCATATCTGCATCATCAAAGATTTCAGATAGGTCTGGGCGAGTTTGGCCTGCGTCATCAACAGGTGCGTTTAGCTTGTTGACGATCACGCCAGAAATTTGTTTGTTTTTCAAACCGCCGAAGTTTGAACATGCAAGCTCAATGCGCTCTTGAAGCATGGCAGGGCTATCGGTGCCAGGTACGGCAACGAACACGATTTCTGCATCAAGGGTTTTGGCGATTTCGAAGTTAATTTCGTTAGCAAAGGTATGTTTACGCGTTGGCACCAAACCTTCGATCAGCGCAACTTCGCTGTCTTTGGTTGATTCTTTGAAACGCGCAACAATGTTCTCAAGAAGAACATCAACTTGGTCGTTACGAATAAGCTCACGAGCTTCAGCCATTGGGAATGATTCAGCAACGGTAAGGTTGCTGCTAGCGCGCACGATAGAAGACGTCAGGTCAGGTTGAGTACCACCTTGGCGAGATTGCGCGATTGGCTTGAAGAATGAAACACGAACGCCTTTGCGTTCCATGGCACGGAGCACACCCAAACTCACACTGGTTAAACCAACACCAGCGCCGATTGGGACAAGCATAATAGTACGGGACACTCTAGTTTCCTCTTTAACATGGTAAGGCCGAGGCGCACAACCGACGGCGACCTATGCCTATAAAAGAGCGGCTGACCTAAGTCAGCCGCCCCATCTGTGCTTACACTTAAACTGCTAGACGAGCAGTATCTTGTGCAATCACGAGTTCTTCATTGGTTGATACAACCATCGCAGGTACGCGACTGTTATCAGTGGTGATCACGCCTTCACCGCCGAAACGAGCTTTTAGGTTCGCTTCGCTGTCTACTTCTACACCCAAGATTGCAAGACGGTTCAATACCATCTCACGGATTGGTGCAGAGTTTTCACCGATACCACCGGTGAATACGATCGCATCCAAGCGACCTTCAAGAGATGCAGTGTAGCCTGCAACATATTTTGCTAGGCGGTGGCAGAATACGTCCATTGCGCGTTTTGCTTCTTCTTTAGTTTCGTAGTTATCTTCAACGAAACGACAGTCAGAAGTCACCTCAGTTAGACCTTGCAGACCAGACTCTTTGGTCAGCATGTTGTTGATTTGCTCAACACTATACCCCAAGGTGTCATGAAGGTGGAAGATGATTGCAGGATCGATATCACCACAACGGGTACCCATCACCAAACCTTCAAGTGGGGTAAGACCCATTGAAGTGTCTACAGATTGACCATTTTTGATCGCACATACAGACGCACCGTTACCTAGGTGACAGTTGATGATGTTCAATTCGTTTTCAGCTTTACCTAGACGTGCCGCAGTTTCGCGGGTGATGTATAGGTGAGAAGTACCGTGCATGCCGTAACGACGGATTGCATGATCTTTGTAAAGCTTGTATGGCAGTGCGTATAGGTACGCTTCTTCAGGCATGGTTTGGTGGAACGCGGTGTCAAATACAGCAACGTTCGCAAGGCCTGGGAATGCAGCTTGTGCTGCTTTGATGCCGATGATGTGTGCAGGGTTATGAAGTGGTGCAAGTGTTGCACAGTCTTCAATACCTTTTAGGACAACATCGTCAATCAGAACTGACTTGGTAAATTTCTCACCGCCGTGAACCACGCGGTGACCAACAGACATGATGTTTTGACCTAGTTCAGGTTTAGAAGCAAGAATGGTGTCAACGATGAAAGCCAATGCTTCTGCATGGGCTGCGCCATCGCCTAGTTGTGCTTCATGCTTACCATCTAGTTTCCACTTGATGCGTGCTTCAGGTAGGTGAAGGCATTCAGCAAGACCAGACAGGTGCTCATCCCCGTTTTGAGCATCGACGACTGCGAACTTCAGAGAAGAACTACCGCAGTTAAGAACGAGAACTAACTTCGACATAAGTGTTGACCTATTATCTCTTTAATTTATAGAAAGTAGTGTTATTGGCTAGCGACCTATGGCATAACAACACCAGTTCATCGCTAAGCGTAGTCAAGAAAGTGAGCTATCCGCAGACGCGGGTGAATTCGTTTCACTGCTGGCTTCCCTGCTCCTTGAGGGCTTCAAAAATGCAAGCTTTAAAGCAATATCAAGGAGGCGCGTAGGATAACGGTTAGTGTGTAAGATAACAAAAATTATTTGAAAAAAGGTTAATGTGCGTCAAGTTTACCGCAACAAAATTTGATGATTTACAAGAATTTTTGAATGAAAAGTAAGCCTTTTTTCGAATAATATTTCGCCAATATAACGTATTTTTTGATTATCTTTTGTACGACGCAAATTTCTATAGTCAAGGCCTTTTCGACTAGGCTTAATGAGTAACGATTCATTGATAATTTGTGACGTTAACTTGCCAATTTCGTTTATATTGGATGATTCAGTGTGAAAGGGGGAGATCCAATGCAGCAAGGTGGTTTTCTCAAGCGATTTGGTCAAGGTCAACGCTATATGAACCTATGGCCACAGCGAAAAGAGCTTAATCCAATGTTTCCGGAAGGGCGGGTGATTCGTGCCACGCAGTTTGCGTTGCGTGTGACACCAGCCATTGCCGTGATTGGCGTGCTATTACAAATGGTGCTCACCAACCAACCGGGTTTACCTCAGGCTGTGGTTACGGGACTATTTGCCCTGAGCCTACCATTGCAAGGGTTATGGTGGCTTGGCAGTCGCAGCCAAACCATGCTGCCACCCGGACTGGCTGCTTGGTATCGCGAGCTGCATCAAACCATTACCCAAGAGGGTATTGCTGTTGAGCCGCTCAAAGCTGAGCCCCGCTATCAAGAGCTGGCGCAGATTTTATCGCGCGCTTTTAAAAAGCTGGATAAACATGATTTAGAGCGCTGGTTTTAATCGCCCGTTTTATATCGATTTCACAATATTCAAAAAGCGCGGACTCATAGAGCCCGCGCTTTTTGTTTGTGTCTTGGTATTGGTATTGGGTCATCGTAAGTGGCTTACGTGAACCAATGGCTACTCAGAGATGGCGCTACAAAAACTCACATCGGCGACGCCTGTTTGCGGATCCATACTGTGGTATAGCTCAAAACAGGGGCGGCTTTCGTCACAGCTCAATTTTTGCGCCACGATCTCGCCAATTAACTGTTGCCAGCCTTCGGCATATTGAGCGTGCGCTTCCACTTGCTGTCGATGGGTGGCATAACGACCGCCCATAAAATCACATACCTCGATGCCAGCTTCTGTTGCTGGTTTTTCACTCAGTAAAATGCAGACATCGGTGCGACAGCGTTCCGATGGCGTGACCTCTGGATTATCGTGGTAGATAAATAGCCAAGGTGCTTGCATCAGATTGTGTCGCTGTGCATAGCCATAAAGCTGATTGCAGACCGGCTCATACCCTTGCCCATAGGGACCCGTGATTCGAATAAATGCTAAATAACCTGCGGGAAATGTTTCGATTTTCATCTTTGTACTCCGAAATGAGGATTGACGCCAATCAGCATAGTCCTTTGTACTGTGCCCTGCGTGTCCGGCCTTGCGCAATTGGTGTCCAATCTTGCTGCGCCGCATCATTTCCGTAAATGTTTCCATTTGGTCGCAGTGGCGCATTTGACTCGGCGAAATACCAAAGCGTAGACGAAACGCTTTGGCCAAACTTTGGCTGCTAGAAAATCCAACGTTGAGTGCCACTTCTGTGACCGACTGTTTTTGGTAAAAGAGCTGATGCGCTGCCGCTTCTAAGCGCAAGCGGCGCAAATATTCATTGAGTGGCTCACCGGTTACCGCTTTAAAAATGCGATGAAAATGAAAGGGAGATAGATTGGCCATGGCGGCAATTTCATCCAATGAGCGCAGATCGCAAAAGTGTTGCTCTAAATATCGAATGACGGGACGTAGGCGCTGATGGTAATCCGTAACCATGATAAATCTCCTTGAATATCTTGCTCGATTCTAAGGATTTTGGTGGGGGAATGAAGAGGAAAGAAAAAGCCCTGTGATGTCACAGGGCTTTTCAATTGTATTGAATACAGGATCAGCGATCGTCGCGATTACTGTTGGCTTGATGAAAGGGTTTCACTGGCCCAACTGGACTGCCTAAATCAAAGGGATCGGCACCTTGATGACGATGGCCCACACTGCACAATACCATGCGATCAGCGGTGCGCGGTTTGAGCGCGTTGACCACAAAGCGAATCACATCGACGCGGCGCACTTTTTTCAGCGCTTTAGCGATACGCTCGCGCTGATCAAATTGCCAATCTTTGAGACCAATGCTGTTCCAATAGCGCTGGCCACGCTGGCGAAGGTTGGTATCTGGCGCTTCAACTTGAGCTATCAATCCCGCTTTACTGGCTTGCCACTGCGCATCATTGAGCTCAATCACCAACAGTGCCAAATGGTTGATAAAGGTATCGATGGCCTGCATCAGTTCTTTCGGGCTAGCAACCGGCGATTGAATATAGAAGATTAACCCCGGATGTTGGTTGAGTGGTAAATTGCCAGTCCCCACCATATAACCCAATTGCTGCTTGGTACGCAGTTCATGGAAGAAGGTGGCCGACATCAAATGGTTGGTCAGCAAAAATGTGGCAATGGCCTGTGCACTGGTGCTTTCTGATTGGTGGTAAACCAGCACCGCAGAGTCTTCATGATCCACATTGTATGGATGGATCAGGGTGCCGCGACCATGAATTTTTGCTAGCGGCTTACCGGTTTCGATATAGCTTTGATTCTCTACTCGCAGCGCTTCTTTGAGATCCTGAGCGATATGGCGCGCTTGGTCGCGATGCCAATTACCGTAAACAAAGACCTCAACAAAAATCTCTTTGAGCATGGCATCAACAAAGGGGCCGAGCTGATCCACTTCTACTTGCTCAAGGGCGCGTAGCAGTGCCGGATAGCAAGGGTTGTTGGGCTGCAAAATACCAGTCAGCTGGTTAAAGAGCTGGCTGATGGGTTTTTCTTGGCTGGCATTAGTCCAGCTGCGTTTGAGCTGAGTTTTAATCGACTCAAAACGCTCCGTTTTAAAATGACGCGTGACAAAGCGCTGAATAATCAGTTGCAGCAATTCGGGCTGCTTTTCGCTAAAGCCTGAAAGTTGCAAGGTGACGCCGCCTTGATGGGCATAGAGGTTATAGCTAATGCCCGCCACTTCCGCAGGGTAGGCGGACTCATTAATCGCGTCCATCAGTAGCTCAACACACAGGCGTGTGCGCACGATGTTTTCCACCGAGGCAACCGCTACAGGGCTATCAATTGCGACAAATAAAATCCCTTTTGGTACGTTAAAGATGGTGTCTTGTTTGTGCCAGAGGCGAAAACCGGGACGATTTTCCAACAGTTGCGGAATGGACTGCGGCTTTTCAATGGGCAGTGGTGACAAGCGTTCTGGAATAAAGGGGTTTTCCGGCGCCAGTGCCAGTGCTGGAATCATTGCTGGCTGCTGCCAGCGAGCCAGTTGCGCTTCGCTGAGCGGTGCGCAGTGATAGGGCGTTGCGTACCAATCGGCGCGCTGATCCCACTCAATTGCTTGTTTAGGCTCGCGGGTGACCAGCGTGAGACGCATGTTATTTGGCGTGAGTTTGTCTAGCAGTGAGCGAACTTGCTCGGCATTAAACTCGTTCATCACATAATCACCGTAGATCACATCTTCCGGTGCGTAGTGGTGCAGATTGGTGGCAAGGTATGAGACGGTATCTAGCGGTTTGGTGGGCTCTTGGTAGCGAAAAGCCATTTCCATCACCGCATGTTTTTCTTGATAGCGCCAAGCATCAATGCCGCGCTCGCGAATCAGTTGCAAGTAGGCAAAGCAAGCTTCGGCAATCGTGTCCGTTTGCGATAGACCCTCTTCAGTAAGCGCCACGCTGATACTAAATTCGCGAAAATTACTGCCACTTAAACCGCCACCAGCTGACAGTGCGGTGATCCAGCCCTGTTTTTTCAAATAGGCCATCAGACTGCCCGGACCTTCATCCCCGAGTAAATGAGCAATATAACTAAGCGGTTTGCTGCGATAGAGGTGCGATAGATCCGGCAGATCAAAACTAAGCGTGAGCTTGCGAATATCTTTAATTGGCTGCACGTAGATTGCGATTTGATTATCTTGTGGTCGCAAAATCGGTGTGGTGATCGGCGCTTTTTCAATGGCTTTGCGCTCAATGGCTTCAAACAGCGGTTGTACTTGGCGATATTGATGCTCTAAGGGCTCTGGAGAGATCACCGCCAAGGTCATTAAGTGGCTGCTGTAGTGCTGCTGATAAAATGCCAGTAGCTCTTGGCGAATATTGCCATCGGCTTGGTTGGCATCATCGGCGAGGGTTTCTGCGTTGCCTACGGAAAATTTCGCAAAAGGGTGATCGGGGTTGATGGTTTGCTTTTGCACCTGCATCAGGCGGCGCACATCATCTTGCTTTTTGAGCTGATATTCAGATTCAACCGATTGGCGCTCTTTTTCCACCAATTCAGGGATAAAAAGCGGCGCAATAAAGAACTGACTAAAGCGGTCTAACGCCTCGTCAAAGGCCATTCCGGGTTGCACATCAAAGAAGAAACAGGTGTGTTCTGTGCCTGTCCAGGCATTATTGTTGCCACCGTGACGGTTGATAAATTTTTGAAAATCGCCGGCGATGGGGTATTTTTCTGTCCCCAAAAATAACATATGCTCGAGAAAGTGCGCCATGCCATGACGATCCTTTGGGTCGTCAAAATGTCCTACATTGATACAAAGCGCGGCCGCAGCTCTTGGTGCTTCTGGATCGTGAACCAAAATGGTTCGCAAGCCGTTAGCAAGCGTGAGGGTTTGGTAAGCTTTCTGATCATTAGGACTTTGCAGCACGATGCGCCTCGAAATGGCTAGGGTAAACCTATTCAGTATGACGGTGCTTTGTCAGGCTGGCAAACACACAAGCATGTATTTTTGCATTTTATCAATAACATGGTCGTAAGTTTTGCTTACGAAAAGCGAATGAAAATATACATCATGCGCCACGGTGAAGCGCAATCCTTTGCACCGAGCGATGCCGAGCGTCCATTGACGCAATATGGTGAGTGGCAATCACAACAAGTGATGGCTGAGCTTGCCGCGCAGGTTGGCACATTGGATCGCGTCTGGGTAAGCCCTTACTTACGCGCACAACAAACTTGGCAGGCGGTGGCAAGTACACTACCCAAACCACACTTAGTGCAAACCATGGCAGAGATCACCCCCCATGGTGATGAAATGGATGTAGCCATGCTGCTACAGGCCAGCGCGGAAGTGGATGGTTTTGACAGTATACTGATTATCTCGCATCTGCCTTTGGTCGGCTATTTAGCTGCAACTTTGGTACCTGAGATTCAACCGCCGATGTTTGCGACCTCATCAGTGCTTGCCATTGATTATGATCTGCAAGCCAAGCGCGGCGAACTGCTCTGGCATCAATTTGCGCCAGATGCCGAATAACCCAAATGAATGCAATTGAAATAGGGCCATTGGCCCTATTTTTTTGTCTGTTTTTCTTTTTTGTCTGTTTTTCTTTTTTGTCTGTTTTTCGCGCCTATTGCCCTCTTTCTTGTCTTTATTTGGCGCATCGAAATTTCTCTTTTTAGTGACTTCAGACGGGGATGAAAAACCACGAAATAGACCATGAACTTGCGCGCATCTGTTGATCCCACTCTGATTTTTTAGCTTTGCTCTCAGCGGCGGTTTGACGGTTCAAGTCGCGTTCAGCCATGCCTCAGTATAGAGTGTTGAACAGTGCTCACTTTTTAGCGGATTTACTTGAAAACGCGGGGAAAGTGACAGTTTTGCCCTTTCTATTTGATTATATTTGCCAAGCATCAAACGGCTTATTTTGAGGAATGAAATCCATGTTACGCACCAAGCGTTTTGCGCGTAGTGGGCTGCTACTTTTAAGTGCTTTTTATTTAAGCGCTTGTGGCGAGCCTGCGGTTGAGGTTCAACCGGAAGTTAAACAAGCTCGTCCAGCTGTGATTGAAACAGTGCAATTGAGTACTGTGGCTGATTTAAGCTATCACGGCGTCGTGCGCTCCGCTGAGCGTGCAGACTTAGCATTTCGTCTTTCTGGCAAGCTGGTTGAGATGACCGTTGAAGAAGGTGATAGCGTTCAAGCAGGTCAGGTACTGGCTAAATTGGATCAGCGTCAGTTACAAATCGCACTAAATTCAGCGCGTACAGAGCTGAAAAAAGCGCAGGCAGATTATAGCCGCGGGCGAAAGATTTTTGAGTCCAGCCAAGCGATCTCAAAAAGTGATTTAGAGCAGCTACAAACCAAACGCGATCTTGCCAAAAACCGTTTTCAAGATGCGCAGCGTAATATTGAAGATGCCACACTGCGCGCACCTTTTGATGGTGTGATTGCCCGTAAGCTGGCCAATAACTTCAACCAAGTTCAAGCCAATCAAGTGATCTACAGCTTGCAAAACCTCAATCAATTGGAAGTGGTGATTGATGTGCCAAGCCAAAAATTCCTCGCCAATCGCGATAGCCACAGCACGCTTGCTTACGGCTATGTGGAAGGTTTGGCTGATGTGGCTTTCCCATTGCAGTTTAAATACTTTGCATCCGATGCTGACCCTTTGACGCAAACCTATGAAGTGGTCTTGGGCTTTACGGATCTCAAATCGCGCAATGTGTTGCCGGGGATGACGGTTCGCGTTGCGTCAGCGCAAGAAGAAAAGCAAGGTGAGGGTGTGATCTCTGTGCCTTTGATTGCGGTGCAGCCAAATAACATGGGCGAGCAGTATGTGTGGGTGGTTGATGACCAAGGCTTTGTGATTCAGCGCACCGTGACTGTGGGTCAATTGGTAGGCGATCGCGTGGTGATTGACGCAGGCCTGAAAGCGGGTGAGCGCGTGATCACTGTTGCAGCCAATTCAGTGCAGCCGGGTATGCAAGTTTATCCGCTCAAAACTGAGGGTGAATAAGCGATGAATATAGCCCGTTATGCCATGCAAAAACGCACCAGTGTGTGGGTTTGTATTGTGCTTTTACTTCTGGGGGGCTACCTCAGTTATCTCAAATTAGGTCGTTTTGAAGATCCTGAATTTATCATTCGCCAAGCGATGATTGTGACTCCATATCCGGGGGCCACTGCGCAAGAGGTTGCCGATGAGGTGACCGATGTGATTGAAGGGGCTGTGCAGTCATTGCAAGAGCTCGAAGAGGTGAAGTCTGTTTCCAAGCCGGGTCGCTCCGAGGTGACTGTTGAGATTAAGCTGGCTTTTTCCAAGGACAAAGCCGCGCTTGATCAGGTATGGGATAAACTGCGCCGCAAAATTGGCGATGCCCAGCGTCAGCTACCGCCGGGATCTGGCCCTGCCTTTGTGAATGATGACTTTGCTGATGTGTATGCACTGTTCTATGCGGTCACGGGCGATGGTTATAGCGATCGTCAGTTGCAAGAATATGTGGATATGCTGCGCCGCGAGTTAGCGTTGGTGCCTGGCGTTGCGAAAACCGCAGTATTGGGTCAAAAACAGCAACGTATTTTTGTTGAGATCTCACGTGAGCGCTTGGCCCAATTTGGTGTATCGAGCCAGCAAATTTATCAAGTGCTACAGCAGCAGAACCAAGTGTCTGTCGCTGGTGATTTTGATGCGGGTGAAATGCGTATTCCGGTGATCCCAGAAGCGCCTGTTGCTGATTTCTCAACCCTTGAGAACTTGCAAATTGGCCTTGGCCCTGATGGCAAGATCTTGAAGCTAAAAGATATCGCTCGCGTGACGCGCGGTTATCAAGAGCCAGCTAGCTTGCTGATGGAATATGATGGTCAGCGCGCCGTAGGTCTTGGCGTGTCTAACGTCAGCGGTGGTAACGTTGTTGAGATGGGCGATGCGGTGAAAGCGCGCCTTGCTGAGCTTGAAGGGATGCGCCCAGTGGGCATGGAACTTCATGCTATCTCGCTACAATCAGATTCTGTACGCGCTTCGGTGGCGAACTTTGTCGATAACTTGATTGCCGCTGTGGTGATCGTATTTATCGTGCTGTTGGTCTTTATGGGCGTACGCTCAGGGATCATCATCGGTTTTGTACTGCTACTCACCGTGGCTGGCACCTTGATTATTATGCTGCTTGAAGATATTGCGATGCAGCGTATCTCCTTGGGCGCGTTGATCATTGCGCTGGGGATGCTGGTGGATAACGCCATTGTGGTGACCGACGGTGTGTTGGTGAAGCTGCAGCAAGGTGAGGATAAGCAAGAAGCCATTGAAACTGTGGTGAGCTCAACCATTTGGCCGCTACTGGGCGGTACCGTGGTGGGTATTTTGGCCTTTAGTGCCATCGGTTTGTCACCAAGTGATATGGGTGAATATGCCGGCTCTCTATTTTGGGTGATCCTCTACTCCATGATGCTCAGCTGGCTCTTTGCTGTGACCATCACACCGCTGCTGTGCGATCAATTCTTGAAAGTCAAAGTGGGCGAAGGTGAGGTTCAACCGGGCCGCATTTTGCGCAGCTATCGTGCGTTGCTACTTTGGGTACTCAGTCATCGTAAAACCACAGCGCTGATTCTCGTGGGCCTATTTATGGCTGGCGTGATGGGTATGAAGGCGGTACCACCGGGCTTTATGCCAGACTCACAGCGTCCGCAGTTTGTGGTGGATATGTCTTTGCCTCAGGGGACGGATATCGAAACCACAGCCGCTGTGCTTGAAGAGATGCGCCAATATGTCGCGAAGAAAACTGGTGTCACTCATGTGACTAGTTTTGCTGGCGGCGGCGGTTTGCGCTTTATGTTGACCTATTCGCCAGAGCCACCGAACAGTGCTTACGGCCAATTGCTGATTGATGTGGATGATTACCATGTGATCTCGGGTTTGGTGGGCTCACTACAAGATGAGCTGACTGAAAAATATCCGCAAGCGTCGGTCAAAGTGTGGAAATTTATGCTCGGTCGCGGCGGCGGTAAGAAAATTGAAGCCGGTTTCCGTGGTCCTGACTCAGAAGTGCTTCGTCAGCTGTCTGAGCAAGCCAAAGCAATGATGCTTGCCGACCCAGATCTCATTGCGGTGCAAGATGACTGGCGTCAACAAGTGCCAGTGGTACGCCCTCAATTTATTGAGAGCAGCATGCAGCAGCTCGGCTTGACGCAATATGATGTCAACCAAGCCTTGCAGCAAGCGCTAGAAGGCCGCACTGTGGGTGTTTATCGCGAAGGCAATGATCTGATCCCAATCGTAGTGCGTCCACCGGAAGCTGAGCGTGACCATGAGCGTGTGATTGAAAACGCCGAAGTGTTTAGCAAGCAAACCGGTCAGTGGGTACCACTGAGCCAGCTGATTGCCAATATCGATTTGGTCTGGCAAGACGCCATGATCCGCCGTATCGATCGCATGCCAACCATTATGGTGCAAGCGGATCCAGCGCCGGGTGTGGTAACTAATGATGCCTTTGTTCGCATTAAAGCTGAGATTGAAACCATCGCTTTGCCACCGGGCTATAGCCTGACTTGGTATGGTGAATATCTTGCGGCCAAAGAGGCCAACGTGGGTCTGGCAATTTCAGCGCCATATGGCTTTAGTGCGATGATTTTGGCTGTGGTGTTTATGTTTAACGCCATTCGTCAACCATTGGTGATTTGGCTCACCGCGCCGCTTGCGGTCATTGGTGTGGTTGTCGGCTTGGTGGCTTTCCAAACGCCATTTGAGTTCATGGCTATTTTGGGCTTCTTGAGTTTGATCGGGATGATGGTGAAAAACGCTATCGTACTGGTGGATCAAGCGGACCAAGATATCGCCTCGGGACGCGAAGCCTTTGAAGCCATTGTGCACTCAGCACTTAGCCGTGCGCGGCCTGTGGTGCTTGGCGCGCTAACCACCATTATGGGTGTGGCGCCACTGCTCTTAGACCCATTCTTTAAGAGTATGGCGGTGACCATTATGTTTGGTTTGCTGTTTGCGACAGCGCTCACTTTGGTGGTGATACCACTGCTCTATGCAGCATTGTTTCGGATCAAAACGCCAAGTGCCTAATTGATTGCACTGGTCAATTCAAACGTGGCCAATTTAAACATGGTCAATCGATAAAAAACGCCCGCGATTGCGGGCGTTTTCTTTTGTTCGTTATTTGAATGAAGGCAGACTAGCGCTCGTTCACTTCAATCAGCACTAAGAGTGCACCAGCGCCACCAAACTCAAGCGGCGCTTGGTGAAAGGCCATTACATCTGGGTGCTGAGCCAGCCAAAGCGGCGCTTTTTGTTTCAATACATGGGTGCCAATGCCGTGCATCACTGAGGCGCAGCGAATGCCCTCTTTGCGACACTCAGCAATCATTGCGGCGAGTTCACGTTTGGCCTCCAACTGGGTCATGCCGTGCATATCCAAATAAATATCGGGCACATAGATGCCTCGGCGCAGGCGTTTGACCTCATATTTGGAGACATCGTCGCGGGCATAGCGCATTGGCCCGTCTTCGCTTAAATGCGGCTCAAATTCATCAGAGAAGTAAAAGGCATCATTGCGCTGTTCACTTTGTTGGCGCTTGCTGGTGGCAAGGTTGGAAATCTTGCGCGTTGGTGCATGCTTTATGGTATCTTGCGCTATCTTTTTTACACCTTTCATGGCGTCTGAAAACAGCTGGCTATCATCCATAGCAAAATCGTCAGTGGTTTTGTCGCTCATGCGCTCGGCCTATCTTGTTTAAATCGCTTGCCGACGTGGGCCGCCAGGGAATGACGCCATGTTTACATCGGGTGCATTGCAAAAAATGGGCGCTATTGTAGCCAATCGGAGGCAAATTTGGATCACAAATTAGTAAATGAAGCGGTCGCTGAGCTGGTCACGCTTCAAGATATGTTGCGTTGGACCCTCAGTTGCTTCAACGAATCTGGCATTTTTTATGGCCACGGCAGTGATAATGCATGGGATGAAGCCTTAGCATTGGTGCTACCAAGCCTGCACCTGCCATTGGATTTATCACCGCATCTGTTGGCTTCACGCCTTACTGAGCGTGAGCGTCGCCTCGTGGCTGAGCAAGTGCTACGCCGTGTGGATGAGCGTATTCCAACGGCTTATTTGACCAACCAAGCTTATTTCTGTGGTTATGAATTTTATGTGGATGAGCGCGTTTTGGTGCCTCGTTCACCTATCGGTGAGCTGATTGATAACGGCTTTAGCGGTATTTTGAACCATGAGCCAAGCCGTTTGCTTGATTTATGCACCGGCAGTGGCTGTATTGGTATTGCCATGGCGCACGCCTTCCCTGATGCCGAAGTGGATATCGTCGATATCTCTGATGATGCGCTGGAAGTGGCGCAAATCAACATCGACCAACATGGGGTCGAGCAGCAAGTGATCCCAATGCAATCAGACCTGCTCAATGCACTACCTGCCCATGGTTATGATTTGATTGTGTCCAACCCGCCTTATGTGGATGCCGAAGATATGGCCGATCTGCCTGATGAGTTCCATCATGAGCCAGAGCTTGGCTTGGCCGCCGGTTTTGATGGTTTGGATTTGGTACGCCGCATTTTGGCAGATGCGCCAACGCATTTGAATGATGGCGGCGCGCTGATTTGTGAAGTGGGTAACTCCATGGTGCATATGATGGCGCAATACCCTGATGTGCCATTTACGTGGCTTGAGTTTGAAAATGGCGGTCATGGCGTCTTTATGTTGACCAAATCGCAGCTTGAAGCCTGTGCCCCACTGTTTGCTGATTATAAACAAGTACGCGATTAGGCGCATGGGTAGGCCTATCAAACAGCCTATTATTCGGCATGCTAGGGCTTGCTGATTTGCTTGTGAGTCACCAATCAATCTGCTGTCTTTTTCATCAAAGATAGCGAAAGATAAACCAAGGCAGCCATTGTGCTGCCTTTTGTTTATGGCATTGTTTTATCCTTAGTTAAATCTGCTATCGCGAGGCATTTTTCTTGCCCTTATCGAGCAAAATTAACCCTTTACAGCTAAGGCGTAGTTCGGCGACTATGTGCCTTCGCACAATGAAATACAGGCAAAACAGAGGATGTCATGGCAGGGAATTCAATCGGACAACATTTTCGTGTAACCACCTTTGGTGAAAGCCACGGGTTAGCACTGGGCTGCATTGTTGATGGTTGCCCTCCGGGCATTGAACTCAGTGAAGCCGATCTGCAAGGCGATTTGGATCGCCGCCGTCCAGGCACCTCTCGTTATACCACGGCGCGTCGCGAGCCAGATCAGGTAAAAATTCTCTCTGGCGTGTTTGAAGGGCGCACCACAGGCACCAGTATTGGTTTGCTGATTGAAAATACCGATCAGCGTTCGAAAGATTACTCTGAAATTTCTCAGCTCTTTCGTCCGGGCCATGCCGATTACACCTATCACCAAAAATATGGCACGCGTGATTATCGCGGCGGTGGTCGTTCTTCGGCGCGCGAAACCGCGATGCGTGTGGCCGCTGGTGCAATTGCGAAAAAATACCTGCGTCAGCATGGCATTGAGATTGTCGGTTATCTCTCGCAAATGGGCGATATCGCCATTGAAACTGTTGATGAAAGCCAAATTAGCCAAAACCCATTCTTTTGCCCAGATGCCAGCAAGGTTGAGGCATTTGATGCCTTAATCCGCGATTTGAAAAAGCAAGGTGACTCCATTGGTGCCAAGGTGACTGTTGTCGCGCGCGGTGTGCCGGTTGGTTTAGGTGAACCTGTTTTCGATCGCTTAGATGCGGAGCTAGCCCATAGCCTGATGAGTATCAATGCAGTGAAAGGGGTAGAGATTGGTGATGGCTTTGATGTGGTAGCGCAAAAAGGCAGTGAGCATCGCGATGCGTTAACCCCTGAGGGTTTTGCTTCAAACCATGCCGGTGGTATTTTGGGTGGCATCTCTAGCGGTCAAGATATCGTGGCGCACTTGGCCCTTAAGCCGACGTCCAGCATTACGGTTCCGGGACCAACGATTAACATTAATGGCGAGCCTGCTGAGGTGATCACTCGTGGTCGTCACGATCCTTGTGTGGGTATTCGCGCAGTGCCGATTGCAGAGGCGATGCTAGCAATCACCTTGATGGATCATTTGCTGCGCCATCGCGGGCAAAATCTTGAGGTGCATACTCAGACCCCGAAAATTTAATAGACACCGATTCAAAGCCTCGCATTGATTGCGAGGTTTTTTTGGGGCTTTGATTTTATTCGAAGCCTGTCTGTTTTTGCTTGAAATTGCCTGTCGTGATGGGCTTCAGCCATGATTTCTAGCCGTGCATTGGAAAAACGTGATTTTGACTAGGTCAAAAAGAAACCCTAAAAGCGCAAAAAAGTCCTAACGAATTAAGCTGCTGATTCCATAGGATCTTGTGAACATTAGCATTCTTTGTTTTATCAGTTTTGAGAAAGAAAAATCTCAATACTGACACTTTATTTTCCTTCGTTTCAACTTGTCTTGGTCTTCTTGCCACTGCGCCTATGGTTAGGGCACGCAGCGAAAAGAAGAAGGGCATAAGCAAGTGATCATCGTGTCAGCAAACTAGTCCAATTGTTTGGTCAAATTTGGGTTCGTGCGATTGATGAATGAGTTGATGTTGCTGTGCTGTCTTTTGATGTTTGAGCGCGTATTTGTTCGGTGCTAAAAAGGGTTCGAGATTCTGATTGCAATATCAGTTTGAATGTTATTTGTGCAGGTGGCGGGCAGCCGTGTTTTTGATGATTTTGTTCAGCAGCAGGAAAACATCAAGATTCACGGCATGATTGGTGCCGCTGAGCAGCGTTTGTAAGACATGTTCGCCAAAGTCATGGCATCAGGTCGCTATTTTTATCTGCTCACGGCATTGCAATCATGAAATATAACCTGCGAATGGGACTGCCGCTGGTGAGCATGCCGCTGAAGGGGATGAGGGTTTCGCTCATTGCCTTCGCGGCATGAATGCTTGATAGATTGTTTTGGCATAGCGCATGAGCGACAGGCGTCGTCACGCCAGAATATCTACTTCATCATTGCGCCAGCAAAAGTGCAGGGTGAACTTCGTATCCTTCAATCGGACTCAGCATCGCTATTTGAAAAGTAGTGATAGTCGTTAATACCTCGAGAAAAAAGCGCTCACGAACAATGGGCGCTTATTTATTATGATAATGAGTTCATCCTTAGCGAACAGCGAGATGTGCTGATGGAATGATGTGCGAAATGCCCACATCATTCAGATATCTTTGCCTTGGGATACATTCTCATGTGCACTTGCTCTCATTTTTATGGCCGACCATTGGTTATAGTCAGCGCGATCAAGATGCGTCCTGCCGCTTGCGTGTTCGCAGGCATTGACTCAAGTGGTCAAGACTGGGCAGCGACCAAAATAAAGAAGGATAAATCATGACCTTTTCAAAGCCTTTGAGCGCGCTTGCTTTGGCTCTGCTGTTGGCCGGTTGTGGCCCAGCACCACAAGAGCAACCATTTACACTGACCATTGCACACATTAACGATACCCACTCCAATTTCGACCCAGTGAAATCCAGTTTTGATGCCAAAGGTCAGCGTGTTTATAACGAGTTTGGCGGTTATCCTCGTTTGCAAGCCATGGCACAGCAGCTTGCGCAAGCGGCGCGTCGTGACAATCTGAGCTTTCTCTTTTTGCATGGCGGTGATGCATGGCAGGGCAGTGCTTACTTTAAGTTAAATGAAGGGGTGATGAACGCTGATCTGCTTAGCGATATGGGACTTGATGCCATGGCGCTGGGTAACCATGAGTTTGATTTGAACAATGCTAAGCTCAATACCTTCCTTGCCAGCATTAACTTTCCTGTGGTTGCCGCAAACGTTGATGCTAGCCAAGATCCTGACCTAAAAAATCAGCATAACCTCAAACCTTATGTGGTGTTTGCCTTTGATGGTAATGAAAAAACACCAGTGACTGATTTAGACCATTTGCCAAAAGGCAAAGAGATTGTCGCGGTCTTTGGTCTCGCACTTGAAGATATGCCTAATCTTTCGCCCAATACGGGTAAAGTGCAATTTCACAATTTGGTGAAATCAGCACAAGAAACTGTGGATTTTCTTGAGTCCAAAGGGATTGATCAAATCATTGCTTTAACCCATATCGGTAATGCGGTGGATTTGGATGTTGCCTCAAAAGTAAATGGGATCGATGTGATTGTTGGTGGTCACTCACACACATTGCTGGGTGATTTTGCCAATTTAGGCATGGAGAACGCTGGCACCTACGCTGAGATGGTACAAAATCCTAATGGCCAAGGTGAAACCTGTGTGGTGCAGGCAGGGCAATACGCGCAAGCCATCGGCGAGATGAGTGTGAGCTTTGATGCCAAAGGCGAGGTGATTCAATGTGCGGGTACCAATATTCTGCTCTCCAATGATGAATTTTTCTCCTCACCCATGCGCGAGCCATCTTCAGCGCTGAAAACAGAGCAAACCAAGCAGGTTGAACAGTTTATTGATCAGCAAAACAACATCAAAATTGTTGATGAAGACAAGACCATGCGCGCGCATATTGATAGCACATACAAGCCTGCGGTGGTGAAAGCCTATGGCGATGTGATTGCGCGTGTTCCTGAAACCATTCACCATGCGCGCCGTCCTGGTGATGCTGGCAGTGATAAGCATGGCTCTGATGTAGCGCCCATTATTGCTGAGGGCCAATACTTTTGGGCCAATACGCCTGAGGTGCAGGCATTGACTGGAATGAAGGTTGACTTTGCGTTGATTGGGGCAGGTGGCGTGCGAACTAACTTTGAGCCGGGTGAATACCGAGAAGGCGATATGGCTTTGGAGATGTTGCCATTTTCTAACTTCATGTCGGTGATGCCTGTCAAAGGCGCGGTGATCAAGCAGCTTCTGCAAGATACTATTAGCGCGACGCTCGCACCGGGAGCCCATGCGGGTAAATTCCCTTATGGTGGTCATTTGCGTTATCAATTCACCGAAACTGAACCTGGTAAAGCAGGTAAATTGGATTTCGTTGAAGTGATGACGGGGGATGCGAGCAATCCAACATGGACGCCGATTAAAGACGATCAAACCTATGTGGTGGCGATCAATAACTACAATGCGACCGGTAATGATGGTTGGCGCGCACTTTTTGATGCACAAAAAGATGGTACCAAGCGTGTGGATATCGCTTATGTCGATGGCAAATTAGCGGCCTTTGCAGTGAAAAACGTGCAAGAAAAAGAGGGTAAGTTTGTTGTGAATTACCTTGATCAAGTACCGGACTGTAAAGCGGATAATGTGCGTTGCAATACTGATGCGCAGGCGGTGATTGATTACATCGCGGCTGAGCAGCCAGTCCTGCAACCGCTGAACTATGAAGTGGTGACGCTCAATCGTGCGAAATAACCTCACGCCATAACCATACGTAATTCATCCGAATTCAAATCTCTTTTCATTGAAGCGCAGTTCTCTGCGCTTTTTTTATGCTTATGCCTAAACCACTGCCTGTGGGGTGATTATTTAGAAATGATGTCAGTGATGTCGACGAGATTACTGATAAAAAACACGATGTTATTTTCACAAAAATGTAACATTGGCGGCACTTAGCCCTCACATAGCGCAGGGAAAATCGTCCTAACATCGGTGTGTACAATAAGTCACACAAGGAATGACCGATGAACAAATTAGGAGTTCTTTCGCTTACTGCTGCGGTTGCGCTGGCAACATCAAATGTACAGGCTGCGGTTGGCCATGACAGCCGTAGTATGGCCATGGGCGGCATTGGTGTCGCATCAGCCAGTTACCTCACCGCCCCTTTTTATAATCCGGCCCAGTTAGCCAATCACAATGAAACAGATGATATTGGCTTTTTGATCCCAACCATCGCGTTTAGCGTTCATGACAAAGATGATTTGGTCGATAAGATTGATACCATCCAAATGATCGATCCTGAGCAAGATCCAGATGCTTGGGTTAATGCACTGAAATCCATGGAAAACAGTACCCTGCAAGGCAGCGGTAAATTGGGCACAGTATTAGCGGTGCCAGGGCGCAGTGTGAGTGTGGCATTTTATACACAAAACCAGTTGCACCTGTTTGTTCAGCCGACGGTGAGCCAAGAGGATATCGATAATCCACCCTCAGATCCCATGGATATGGAGTCTGAAGTGTGGGGACTCGCAGGCGGTACCCTTGATTTTGGTATTGCGCTTGCTAAGGCATTTCACTGGAAGGAGCACCAGCTGTCGATTGGTGTGACGCCCAAGCTGCAAACCATCTATCTGCTGAACTATCTAGCGACGCCAGATGATTATGATATTGATGATTTTGATATCGACGATCATGGTGAGCACCAAACTCACTTTAACCTTGATGCCGGGATTAGTTATCAGCCAGTACCACAGTTTACCCTTGCTTTTGCTGCGCGAAATCTGATTGAGCAGTCCATTCATAATGAAGGGGAGGTTAAATCTGCAACCTATCTGGTTGAGCCAAGCTATAGCGTGGGCGCTAGCTTTGATAATGATTGGTTTTTACTCAGCTTTGATTGGGATTTGACCGAGCAGCGCTACTTTAAGGAGGTGGATTACAGCACCCAGTTTGCGCGTATTGGCCTTGAGCTCAATGCTTGGGATTGGGCGCAAATTCGCGCAGGTTATGCTGCCAGCCAAACCGATACGGCAGATGACATGATTACTGCGGGGATTGGCCTGACACCATTTGGTGCCTTTGGCCTTGATATTGCGGCGCAATATGGTGAGGACAACCAATACGCAGCATCGGCGCAGTTGCTCTTTACTTTTTAACGCACCTTTTACGCACATTGATGATTTGAATCTGAACGACCATGACTCTCCTCGCTGGTGAATCCATCGCGCTTATGGATTCGCGGTACCAGCTTTCTTTCCCCATTTATTCTTTGTCGCTTTTCGATGTCTATGGTGATGGCTGTGTAGTGTGGATTCGCATGACTTCATTGTTAGATGTTGCTGATTTTTGTAGCAAAGCACGCCACCTGCATTTAGCATAGCCCTCCCTTCAGTCGATTCATTCAGGGAAGACCATGTCAGAGATGTATCAAACCCATGCTAAAGCCTATGCCAAGGCGGTGCAGGATAATATTTATAACGCGCACTTAGAGCGCCCCTCAACGCTTGCATTGATGGATGATGTTCACCAATGCGATGTGCTCGATATGGGCTGTGGTTCAGGGATTTATGCGCAAACTTTTCTGGCCAAGGGCGCACGCAGCATCACTTGCATTGATGCATCCACGCAGATGATTGAGTTGGTCAAGCAAAGCTTTGGTGAGCAAGTGACCGCTTACGTTCAGGATTTATCTTTGGGTTTACCGCAGGAACAAAATGACTCAAAAGATGTGCTGATTTGCCCCTTGGTGCTGCACTACATTGCGGATCTCAAACCGCTATTTGCCGAGGTCGCACGGGTGCTGAAACCAGGCGGCTATTTGGTGTTTTCGACCCATCATCCCTTTGCTGATTTTGAATGTTCAAGCAGTGGCAATTACTTTAGCCAAGAGCCCGTGGAAGAGATGTGGGATACCGTGGGAACGCCAGTGGCAGTGCGTTTTTATCGCCGGCCATTGACCGTAATTACCGAAGCGATTAGCGCCGCTGGCTTGGTAATCACCAAACTTTCAGAAGGTGAGGTGGACGAGGTCGTTAAAAGTATGTGTGAAGAAACCTATTGGCGTTTGAAGCACAATCCCAATTTTTTGTTTGTACGCTGCGAAAAACCGGTCCTTTGACCGGTTTTTTTATGTGATTGGTATGCATTTTTGATGCGGACTTAAGCCGATGCGCCTGTTTTTGCGTCTTTGATTTTGAGCCGATTGCGGTTATCACGGCTTTGTTTAATGCGTTGCTCGCTTAAATCCATTGTTGTGGATTTGGCCAAGCGATCATAGAGCAGCACATTAACCGAAGCGGCTAAATTCATACAGCCCACAGTCGGCACATAGACCACATGATCGGCTTGGTCGGCAATGGCCTGTGGAATGGAGTTATCTTCCGGGCCAAAGATATAGATCGCCTTTTCTGGATGCACAAAGTGAGGCAGGGGCGTTGCGCCGAGCGCGAGTTCAACGCAGACAATCTTCACATCCTCTGGTAAATCATCAAGCAGGGATTCGACTTTGGTCAGTGCTATGTGCTCACTGACATCTTGCGTATCGGTGCAAAATTTTGCCGCGCGATCGTAGCGATGGCCGGTATAGCGCACTTCATCTGCTTGATAACAGCCCGCCGCGCGCATCACGCCACCAACATTGGTTGGGCTTTTAGGGTTAATTAGACCAATTAGGGTCCTATGCTGGCTCATTTGAATCTCTAGGCGGTGGTTAAAGCAGGGCGCATATTCTAGCAAAGCTTGCACGAGGCCAACAGCGGTAGAAAAAGGGAAGATTATCGGGCGTGGTGAAGGGAAGGCTGTGATTAAGTGCCATAATTTAAATGAAACATGCGTAACCTTATGAATAAATTGGATTTGTTTGTCTTGTTTTCGTACGCTGCTGGAAATTAGCTTGAAGAGATAATCGCGATGAAAGTACTGCACGCAATGTTATGCCTGTGCTGGCTACTCTTAAGTTTGCCAGCTAGCGCCAATTTACGCGCTCCCTCTCAGATTGAAGGGGGGCTATCCACCATGATCCAGTCGCAAGTGCCAAATGGGATTACCTTGACGGCTGAAAAAATGCAGGTCAGGTTCCCGACATTACGCAGTGATCAATATCTTCATCGGGACGATGCCAGAGCTCATGTCGCTGTGCATTATTATTTGCATAATGATGGTGCGCAGCGCGAGCTTCCCATTGAATTTCTTGGCTTAGATTTGGGCGCAGCTGAGATCCGTCTCAATGGCCAAGTGATTGCCGCTGATTTAGCGCCGCAAGCGGTGACAGATGCCAATTATTATCGTGAGCTCTTGCTTCAAGTGATTGAGCACTACGTTTGGGAGAGCAAGCAAGATTGGCCGATGCCGCACTATCCGGTGCTCTATCAGTTGTGTAGTGAGCGTGATGAGTCCACATGTCCGCAGACGTTGGAAGCATGGCGACAATTGATTGCGCAAATGGATACCGCGACATTGCAGCAAAATGCTTTGGCTTTTCAAATTTACGCCTTTCATATTGCGCTTGTACCCGGAGACAATATCCTTGAGGTGAACTATCGCCAGCAGCTCTCCTTTCATGAAGGCTATCATGACTACTTCACGGATTTGGGTCTCGATGGCGCGCAAATGGGGTTTGATTATCTCCTGTATCCAGCCGAGTCTTGGCACCGCAGTGAACAGTTTGTCTTTGATTTGGAGATCATCTCACCGCCGCTTATTGATGTCGGCTGGTTATGGAACAGTGAGCTACCGGCTCGGATGAGTACCAATATGGGCGGCTTGACGCGCGATGCCAATGCGCCGATTTGGCGACTATCGACGCCTGATTTTCCGGTGCCTGTTTTATCGATCCGTAACCTTTATCGGTGAGATTGTCGCAGCAAATAAAAAAGCCCCAATTGGGGCTTTTATTAGCGCGTATAACCTTCACTCAAATCACCAAATTAGTGAGCGAGAAAATAGGTTATTCACCTGAGTAGCGCTTAAAGATGAGTGAGGTATTAATGCCGCCAAAGGCGAAGTTATTACTCATGACGTAATCACAGTCGATATGACGGCCATTGCCTTGAATATAATCCATCTCGCCGCAGCGGGGGTCAATCTCATCAAGATTAATGGTTGGCGCAAACCAGCCTGAATTCATCATCTCGATGGAGAGCCAAGCTTCCACAGCGCCGCAAGCGCCAAGGGTGTGGCCAAAATAGCTTTTCAAAGAGCTGATAGGGGCGGTGTTGCCAAAAAGGTTGGCACTGGCTTGGCTTTCTGCAATATCGCCTTTTTCAGTGGCGGTGCCATGGCCATTGATATAACCGATATCCTTAGTTTCTAGCCCAGCGTTTTGTAGCGCCATCTCCATGCAGATTTGCATGGTTTCTTGATTAGGCTGGGTCACATGGGTGGCATCACAGTTGCTGGCAAAGCCAACAATCTCAGCATAAATCGTCGCCCCGCGCGCCTTGGCGTGTTCATACTCTTCCAACACTAAGGTGCCAGCGCCTTCACCAATGACCAAACCATCGCGTTTGGCATCATAGGGACGCGGGCTTAAATTTGGTGTGTCATTTTTCAAGCTGGTGGCAAAGAGGGTATCAAAGACCGCCGCTTCTGTCGGACAAAGCTCTTCAGCGCCGCCAGCCAACATCACGGTTTGATAGCCATGTTGAATCGCTTCAAAGGCATAACCGATGCCTTGGCTGCCGGAGGTGCAAGCACTTGATGTCGGGATCACTCGACCACGAAGGCCAAAGAACAAACCCACATTCACTGCCGCGGTGTGCGGCATCATTTGCACATAGGTGGTTGCGGTAATGCTGCGTGTGCTCTTTTCATTGAGCATGGTACCAAAGGCACCAATCGGTCCTGTACTGCCAATGGATGAGCCATAAGCCACCCCAGTTTGACCATTGGTAAGCACATCCATCCCAAGCAAGCCTGATTGCTCTAGGGCAAGCTCACTGGCCACAGTGGCCAATAAAGACACCCGGCCCATAGCACGCATTTGCTTACGGGTGTAGTGCTTAGGGGGGGTAAAATTATCAATGGGCGCAGCGAGTTTGGTGTTGAGTCCTTCATACTGTTCCCACTCAGGCATATAACGAACACCGCTTTGCAAAGCAGCGAGCCGAGGTTGTACCTCGGCCCAAGTGTTGCCTAGTGACGTAATACCGGCCATGCCGGTAACGACTACGCGTTTTTTCATACTTATATTAATCCACCATTGACCGAAATCACTTGGCGCGTCACATAACCGGCAATATCTGAAAATAGGTAACTCACAGCACCGGCCACCTCTTCAGGTTGCCCCATGCGTTTGAGTGGAATTTGTGGTAGCGCATGATCTTTTACGTGGTCGTCCACCATCCCCGTGTCGATCAGCCCAGGCGCTACGCAATTGACGGTTATTTTGCGTTTTCCAAGTTCCAAAGCTAAAGCCTTGGTCGCCCCAATCACGCCAGCTTTTGCTGCACTGTAGTTGGTTTGACCGCGGTTGCCCATCATACCGGATACTGAGGCGATGGTCACGATGCGCCCGCCCTTACGTTTTTGAACCATGGGCATGATCAAAGGATGAAGCACGTTATAGAAGCTATCGAGGTTGGTATGGACGACGCCATCCCACTCCTCTTCGGTCATCGCTGGAAATGCGGTATCACGGGTAATGCCTGCATTATTGACCGCGCCATAATAAGCGCCATGCTCAGCGATATCGGCTTCAATGCGCTCACGACATTGCGCGCGATCGCTGATATCAAATTGAATCAAGCGGCCTTGACCGCCCTGCGTTTCGATATCGGCAAGGGTAGTCTCTGCGCCTGCGCGATCGCTCATATAATGAACCAAGATGGTAAAACCATCTTGCGCGAGTTGTTTGGCAATGGCTTGGCCAATCCCTTTGCTGGCACCTGTGACGAGCACTGAACGGGTCATCAATTTGTCTCCTGAGTCATCGCCGCCAGTGACGCCTGCGGCGGAATAAATGCGTTAAGTTGGCAGTGAGCAAGCACTTCGCCCTGATGCTCGATGCGACAGGTAAAGGCGCTCATACCGTTATTTTCTAAAACTTTTTCACCATGAATATCAAGCGTCATGCCGGCACTAAACTGGCTGATCGTGCTGCTAAATTTGCGCGTACCAAGCAAAAACCCCATGGGTGGTACCTGTGATTTTTGCCGCGCTTGATAGCCCGACCAACAGCCCACGGTTTGCGCCATAAATTCAATGCCAACCCAAGCGCCCACGCCCTGGCTGGCGGTATCATAGAAAAAATGGTCGGTGCTGATATCCACTTGGCAATGCGCGGTTTCTTCGCCAATGGCGATGACTCGGCTCAGGAGCATCATTGGCGCGCGATGGGGTAGTAGATGCTCTAAGTATTCAATTTCATTCATGCGCGATCCTCACGGCCCAAAATCAAGCTCATATTGTTGCCACCAAAGGCAAAGGAGTTACTTAAAATGCGTGGCTTGGCCAAAGGTTGCTGCTGCTGAAGCAAAATCGGTGCAATCTCAGGATCGCGCTGACCATCATTGAGCTGCGCTGGTGGTGTCAGTTGATGTTTGAGCACCAAGTAGCTAATCGCCGCTTCGATGGCGCCGGCTGCACCAAGGGTATGACCGGTGAGTGGCTTGGTTGAGCTCACCGGCACTTTATCTGCAAATAGCTGATAAATGGCTTTTGACTCCATGGCGTCATTGAGTGGCGTGGCCGTACCATGGGCATTGATATAGCCAATATCCTCAACGGTTAAGCCCGCTTGGTCGAGGGCACATTGCATGGCACGAATCGCCCCCTCGCCTTCAGGATGAGGTGCGGAGATATGGTGTGCATCAGAGCTTGCACCCGCGCCTAATAAGGCAATGACAGGGCCATGTTCAGGTTTATCGCGACCCAGCAGCATCACACTCACTGCCTCACCAATATTAATGCCGCTGCGATTGACGCTAAAGGGCAAGCATGGCTCAAAGGAGAGCGCTTCAAGGCAGTTAAAACCATTGAGGGTGAGCGGGCAGAGGGTGTCGGCACCCACCACTAAAACCGCATCAACCAGATGGCTTTCTAGCAACATTTGCGCGCTCATCATGGCGCGGGCGCTGGAGGAGCAGGCGGTGGAAACCGTATAGCTTGGCCCTTCAAGGCGCAATACGTAGCTAACAAAATCGCTGGGCGCGGCGGTTTCTTGCTGGTGGTAGTGAAAATCTTCCGGCAGTTCGCCGTGCACTTCCATATATTGAAGCGCTTCACTACTGCGGTTGATACCTGAGGTGCTGGTGCCAGCCACAACGGCAACGCGATCAGGGCCAAACTGGCTGACAGCGGCTTGTACTTGCGGGGCAATTTGCGATAGTGCTGTGGCAATCAGTTGGTTGTTGCGTGAGCGATATTCCACAGGGAGATGTTCAAGGGATTGAAGCTCTTCATGAATGGCACCCACAACGGTGGGTTTACCATTGTTTAGCTGGTCATAAACGGAAACCATGCCGGGGCTTTGGTTTTTCTTGAGCGCAGCAACCGTGCTCTGTTCATCATGACCAAGGGCAGAAAGCAAGCCGCAGGCCTGAATATAGCAAGGTTGGGCGCGTTGAATGTCGGTAGAAACGCTGTCAGTCATCATGCATCCTCGGTCAAAGTTTGAATTTGAATTTGATAGCCCAGCTGATGTTGGGTCAGGGTGATAGTGCCCTGAAGTGGCGGCTGGGTTTGATAATCAATGGTGGTAATCAGTGTGCCCTTGGCATCAAAGAGCTGGCGTTGCTTGCCGCTATCCACAAGCCGCCAATCTTTAAAATGGGCGCTGTTGGCAAAGGTGTGTTGCCATGCGTCAAGTGGCCAAAGGGCGAGCATTAAATCAAACAACACATATTTAGGGTCGGGCAGCTCTGCACCCGCAATGCTGTCATGTGTGATTTTCTGGCCATCGTAGCTTAAGCCGAATAGACGTGTGCCCCAGCTGGAAAAACCAGCAAGCGCCACACCTTGCGCTGTCACTTCAAGTTGTGCGGGTAGCACTCGTTTTTGTCCCTGCCATTGCACTTCAATAAGTTGGCTGACCATCAGCGATTGCCCCAGCGCACTGGGTGCGGGATACACTAAATCTTCAGCAAGATAGGCAGGACGCGGACGCATCAAGGCGCAGCTTGAAAGTATACTGGTCACGGCGAGAAGGATAACCACACGTCGCATTGTGGTTATCAGATTCGCGGTGATGCGATTAGTGATCATGGTTGGGCTCCTGCTTTGCGCTTTGTGACGGGTTCACTTGCGTTGACTGCGCCGTTGTCATCTCTTGGTGAATGGTGCCGCGGCGGACTTGGCGAAGCGCCAAGGGCGATAGCAACCAAGCGGTGGCTATACCGGTAAAGACAGTGATACCAAAACTATGAATGGCATGGGTTTGACTGAGTGACAGTAAACCAAAGGACAAAATAGTGGTGAGCGCAGACAGCGTTACCGCTAAGAGTGTCGCATGGGGGAGCTGGTGCTTCTGGCGTTCTTGCTCGGCAAAGAATAGGGTGTAATCAATACCAATGCCGAGCACCAAAATAATCGCGAGCAGGTTAAATAAGTTGAGCGCATAACCGCTGAGCGCCACACAGGCAAGACCAACTAAACCTGCGGTAACTGGCGGTAGCATCAAAACTAAAGCGCGGCGAATGCCATAGCGCCACAAAAGCAGCAGGGCAATCAGGCCATAGGCAATGATGATGAGCTCAGCCACATGGTGACGATAGACCTTTAATATCTCGGAAACCTGGTCGGCTTTGTCGAGATATTGCACCGCGTTGTATTGGTTCGCTAAGGTTTGCAGTGGCTGCGCATCGGTGAGGCCGTTGAGCAAAATCAGTGCGCTGGCTTGACCATCAATTTCGCCGAGCCAAAGCGTTGATAGCAGATCGAGACGATCCTGAGACAGTACCGTGGCAAGGGTCAGTGGCGTATAGGCATCATTTTGGATCTGGGTATTAAAGCTCATCCCCAGCTGACGCGCTAACTGCGGTCCCTGATAGAGGTAGAGTTTTTGTACCAAGGCAAAATTTTGTTTTTGCTTTGCTTGCGAAGGCAAGTAGCTTGCCAAGGCTTGATAGCCAGAAATGACATGATCTTGAACAAGCTGATCTAGCTCTGGGAGTAGACGCTCTTGTAGCTGTAATACTTCCTCGGCATTTTGGCCCTGAATCAGTAAAAATTGCGGACTGGTGCTTTGCCCCATGATCTCGCCCATGCGTTTTTCTTGGTATTGCAAATCGCTCGGTAGGCTTTGCAATAGGCGAATATCATCGTTGTAGCTGGCATGAAAGAGTCCCCATAAACTAAATCCAAGCATGCAAACCGGCAGTAAAATGCGCACGGCACGCCAGCGCCAAAATTGTAGCCATAAATTGACAGGTACTTGGGTTCGTGCCGACAAGCCTTTGCTGCTCGGCGCTTGAGTGAGATAGGGATAAGCGCACACCACGGTAAAAAAGGCGCCAATGAGCCCCATGGTGGAAAATAGCGCGAGCTGCTGCAGGCCAGGGAAAGGCGCAGAGAGCAGGCCCAAATAACCAATGACGCTGGTCAAAAGTCCCAAAGTAATGGCTGGCATCAGCATGCGTAGCCCCTGGTCACTGTCCCATTTATCCGCCATGGCTTGGCGTTCGGTGAGGTAATGAAAGGCGTAGTCGATGGAGACGCCCGTTAAGCTAGCACCAAAAATCAAACTAAAGAGATGCACTTCGCCAAATACCCAGCGGGTAGAGACATAGGCCAGTAATAAGCCGACACACACCGATAGCAGGGCTAAAAATAGCGGTCGGCCACTGCGATAAACCAACACCAGAATTAAAATAATGCCCAGCAGTGAACCCAAGCCGATGGTAGAGATCTCTTGCTGCGCACTTTCAGTGCCTTGGGCGGCATAAAATACCACACCTTGGCGCAAAATTTCGGTATTAAATCGCTGATTAATCGCGTTTTCGACGCGCTTTAGCTCAGGAATTTGTTGATGGATGCTGAGCTGGTAAGCCGACCCTTTGAGTTTGGCGCGAACCAGCACGTAGTGACGCTGCCCTGAGGTGGCGACTAAGTGGCTGTTGATTAAATTGAGCTTGCCCGCATGGGCGCCAAGCTGGCCGATAAATTCGCGAAACAGCAGCATGGGATCTTGGCTTAGCTCTTGGCTGCTGACCCCGGCAAAAGGGGAAAACAGCGCGGTTTTCACCCGCGTCAGTTGCTGTTCTGGATGCGTGCCCAAACGTTCGCGCTGTGCATTGGTAAGCAGCTGGTAGCGATAAGGGAAAAACAGCTTGCCCCATTGTGCTTGGGTTTGGCTGTCGATTTCGCTTTGCACATCGGTGAGCCAATCAAATTGTTTGAGGCGCGCGGCAAAGGCGTCACTAGCGGCAATAGCCTGTTTTAGATCTTGCTGACCAACCAAGAAGATCACTTGGTTACTGAGTTTGTCAGCAAAACGAGCAAAGGCCATCTCAGCCGCTGGGTTTTGTTTATCCTGCGGCAAAAGGGCCATGATATTGGTTTGAATCTTTGCGCCTTGACTGAATTGGACTGCCGCCAAACAGAGCAAGATGACTAGCGTACCCAGCCAGTAATAAAACCGCTTAGAGATTGAAAATAGCGCGTTCTTCATCACTTAAAACTGCTGGCTCCGTGCGTTGGTTAATAAATTCAATGACGGTGCGATCGCCGCGCACCTCCTGTAAGGTCAGTTGGTTGACAAACTGTCCACCCTTGAGATTGATTGATGAAAACACTTGATTGAGCGGTGCGCTGGTGGGCACTAGGGTGAGTTGCCACTGCTCGGCATTGCCGGAAAGCTGCATCTCAAACTGTTCAGAAAGGGCGTCAGTTTGACCTTGAAATAGCGACAGGAATAGATGGCTAAAGTGGAAAATTACTGGGTTATCTTGGGCGGCTAATCGCTCTTCACTGCCATCGGGTAGGCGTTGTAATAATTGGTCTTGGGTGAGGACCACTTGTACCGCAAAGGGGCGTGTTTGCTGCCAATTTAAGCCATATTCAGCCGCGACTAAAAAATTGCCCGAAGACTGAAGCGGTTCGGAAAAGAGCGCTAAATGGCGGGTTTGGCGAAATTCGCCTTGAATCACCGAATAACGACTTAATTGCTGCTGCAGCGCTTGGCTGGTGAAAGGGGCGTTAGGATCATTTTGTTCAGGGCTGGAAAGCGGCTTGGCAGCAACCGCTGGGGTTACTGCCAAGATGCATACACTCAGAAGCCAAATGCAAAGACGTCTCATAGGTAGGGTTCCAATTTTTTACGGAAAACATCGGGCGACATAAAACACATTTCCCCCGTTTTTTCTTCCACGGCGACCTGAAGTGTATGCGCCTTATTGAGACACTGACCTGTCTGCGCGTCATAAATGCGATAGTCCACTCGCAATCGATTTTCCCACTCCGTGAGATCGGCGGTGACACGGATTTCCGTGCCAAAAGGAACAGAACGCACGTATTTAACGCGGGTATCGATGATTGGCCATAGATAGCCAGATGCTTGCATCTGGCGATATCCATAATCCATTTTGTCCATCAATACGCGACGTGCTTCTTCAAAGTAACGAAAATAATTGCCATGCCACACGACGCCCATAGGGTCGGCATCTTGAAAGGGCACCACAAACTGCACTTCGGCACTGAGAATAGGCATTGTTAGTAAAGACTCCATTTCGCGGTTTGAATCGCGCTAATAAAGTAACGCAATTCCGCTTCCAATGGACGATCGGTCTCAACCAGTGGGAATTCACTGCTGATCGCTTCGACCATGGATTTGAGTCCTGCGCTAAGCTGACTTGCATCCAATTCACCTTGACGCTCACGCAAGCGAATCGCTTGGGTTGCAGCCAGTAGGCTGGCAGCGGTCACTTGCTCGGTCAGTTGCAACACACGTAAGCAATCGCGTGAGGCAATGGTCCCCATGCTCACCTTGTCTTGGTTGTGACATTCGGTTGAGCGAGAGAACACGCTGGCAGGCATGGTGCCTTTGAGCGCTTCTGCAGTCCATGCTGAAATCCCGATTTGCACCGCTTTAAAGCCGTGGTTGATCGGTTTCGTTTCACCGCTGGCGCCAGATAGGTTATATGGCAAACCGTTGTTAAATTTATAATCCATGAGCTGCGCCATTTGACGATCCAACAGATCGGCTAAGTTCGCTACGGCTGTTTTCAGGGTATCCATCGCCATGGCGATATGGCCGCCATAGAAGTGACCACCGTGAAGTACGCGCTCGTTATCACCATCGATAATTGGGTTATCGTTGGCACTGTTGAGCTCATTTTCAATGAGTTGGCGTAGCCAAGGCAAGCTATCTTGCAAAACACCGATCACATGTGGGGCGCAGCGCAAAGAGTAGCGATCCTGAAGGCGATCACTGTTGCGTGGTGGACGCTCTGCATCCAAATCTTTGCGTAGCCATGCTGCAATTTGTTGCTGGCCTGGGTGCGGTTTCACCGCAAACAATGACTCATCAAAATGGAAGTCATTGCCTTGCATACCCACGCTCACCATCGCCGTAATACGGGTACAAAGCTGAGCGAGATATTCAGCGCGCTTATAGGCAATACAGGCAAGGCCGGTCATCACCGCGGTGCCGTTCATCATTGCCAGACCTTCTTTTGGCTGCAATTTGATGGGCTGAATACCAAGCTCTGCGAAAATAGATTCGGTTGGGCGTAGCTCACCTTTGTAGTAACACTCGCGCTCACCAATCAGCGCGGCAGCTACGTAAGACAGTGGGGTTAAATCGCCACTAGCACCCACAGAGCCTTCTTCAGGAATACGCGGCGCAATGCCTTCATTAATTAAGGTGACGAGCTGGTTTAATAGCTCAGGAGTTACACCTGACATACCCTGTGAGAGCGAGCAAAGACGCGTTGCTAATACAGCTAAGCTTTGCTCTTCAGTGAGGTTATTGCCTAGACCACAACCGTGGAAACGGGTGAGGTGTAGGGGTAAATCGTGCACTTGGCTGGTTGGGATCGCAACGGTACAGGAGTCACCATAGCCAGTGGTTACACCATAAATGACGCCTTCTTTGTCCAATAGGGTCTCAAGAAACGCAACACCACGGTTAATTTTATTTTGAAACTCACTGCTGTCGTTTAGCTGTGCTTTTCGTTGACCTTTGGCAATCTCTACTACATCTTCGATTGTCAGGCGTTGTTTCCCAAAAATAACCGGGGCATGTTGAGAACTGCTCATGGATTATTTCCTTTCTGTTAATTGCCAAAATTTAAAAAAGTTAAACCACTGCAACGGCGCCTTTAGGACGTAGTGTTGCAACCGCGTGGCGTATGCATCCACCGCTTGTTGTAACGCGGCTTGACGTGTTGCCCTTGGTAGCGCAAGCGATTCAAACAGTGGATCAAAGTAGATATCAAATCCACGGCCTTGCTCTTGACGCAGCCCAAATAAGGTATACACAGGGCATTTGAGCAAACTGGCAAGGATAAATGGCCCCTGTGGAAAGGGCGCGACTTGACCTAAAAATTCAGACCAGATGACCCGACTTTCATTGGTGGTCGAGGTGCGATCAGCCATGATCACCACCCATTCGCCTTGCTTAATTTTGTCTTCCAAGGCCATGGCCAGTTCAGGTCCCACATGATTGACTGAAATCAGATTCAGCGCTGCATCTGGATTCACTGAGGTGATCACCTCATTAAATTTCTGAGCGTGCTCACTAAAGACCAAGGCATTGATTCGTAAGCCGGGATGAATGTGACTCAAGGCCCGACACAATTCTAAATTACCATGGTGAGCCCCGAGCAGAACAATGCCCTGATTGGCTTCTGCGAGGTGGGTATAATGCTCTAATCCGTGGATTTTCAGTGCATTTTCACCAATTTGACCATCCCAAGCTGCCAATTTATCGAGCATTGTTTCGCCGTAGCTGAAAAGATGACGAAAAGTGGTTAATTTTTGTTTATTTCGATCTGTTTCACTTTGGTTAAACCGATGTAATCGATTGAGGTAATCTTGTGATGCTTCACGCGCCGATCGCGCGCTCAGTCGATAGTAACCAATGACCGGATAGAGCACGGCGCGAAATAATCCGCGACCAAATACACGATAAACCCACAGCAACAGTTTCATCGCTGCGATGCTGCCTTTCTCTTTTTTGGCAGACCAATGCTGCGCTGTGGCTTGAGATTGTGTGCTCTGTGGTTGCGGGGGCTGTGGCTGCTGTGGCGCAGGGCTTGGCTTCGGTAAGCGAATGCTGGGCGTGCGAAAATGTCTGGCAATCAGGCGCGGCGCGCGAATCAACATGCCGCAGCACAATTTCGTGTGCATCCAGCTAATACGCAAGTTATCGCGCAGCGCATCAAAGTGAGACAAACCATCTTGCGGGTAATGAACTCGGGTATCAATAAAGCGTACGGGCACATTGAGCCAATCGAGACGCACCATCAGCTCGGTATCAAAGTCCATACGCTGACCAATGCTGCGCTGATTGAGCACCGCTATACATGCATTGAGCGGATAACTGCGAAAGCCGCACATACTGTCTTTAATATGTAGCCCCAAGGTTTCAATCCAGACCCAGACATGGGTGACATAACGCCCGTAAAGGCGCGCCTTGGGCACACTTTGGTCATAAATGGGTTTGCCTGATATGAGCGCTTGCGGCGCTTGCTCGCTGGCGCTGAGCAGGGCAGGTAGGTCGGCCAAATTATGCTGACCATCGGCATCAATTTGAATGGCATGACTAAAGCCTTGCTCGGCCAATGCGCGCATTCCGGCGATAACGGCGCCGCCTTTACCTTGGTTGTATGGTAAACGCAGAATTTGCACGCGAGGCAGATTGGCAAGAGCATCGATATATTGCTGAGTGGCCAGATCGCTGCCATCGTCAACGATCATCACGGAATGGCCAAAAGGCGCCAACTGCTCAAGCAGTGGCGCTAGTGTTTTGCCATGGTTGTAACATGGAATTAAAAAACAGGGGTGAAACACAACCGTTCCTTAGGTGGGGATGGTACTAGAAAAAGCGATACGTCCTGAGGCGTGCACACTTTTTTCTGATTGGTACTGAAAGCTCACTTTTCGTTTGCTGGCATCCCATTTCAGGGCGAGTTTGACGGTCATATTTGGGCGCATTGGCTCTTGAAATTTCAGCGCCTCAAGGGCGAGAAAATCCCCCTGAACCGGCAATAGTGCTCGGCTGTACTGGATCGCCCAATCGGTTTGTGTGACGCCAGGCAGCAGGGCAAACTGTTCAAAATGGCCCTGAAAATCTGCGATATCAGCATCAATGTTGAGCGTTAATTCAACGCCGTTATCCATTTGCTCTTGACCTAGGATGCTTGGCTTACGCTTCATCGACAAGTTGCTCCTGAGGTTGTTCATGATGTTGTTCTAATAAGGCTTTAATTTGGTGATGTTGCCTTTTCCCTTGGGCATTGATCGGCAGTTGCGCGACGATCAAAATGCGTCTTGGGATTGCCACGGGCTCTAACCATTTTTTCAAATATTGGCGCAGCTCAATCCACAATTTGCCTTTACTGTGGCCGGTTAAAAAGTGTTGGCCTTCAGCGGTGAGTGTGACCACAGCGCCAAGGTAGGTGCGATTGCCTTGCCCTTGAGTGGGCGCGACGGCCGCGTCATCAATCCATGGATTGCGCTCTAAATGCTGCTCGATTTCGCTGAGCGAGACGCGTTTCTCTTCAATTTTCACCACCCGATCGGCACGGCCTTTGAGCAGGAATGTGTCGCCGCTCAGCTCAATCAGATCATCGGTGTGATACCACTCGTTGCCGACAAAAGGCGAGAGAATCATTAAGCAGCCAAGCTCGTTTTGTTTGCCTTCAATGCCGGGCATCAATTGCCATGGTGTGGTCGTTGAAAATTGCTGGCGATGGGCAATGCCACCGGTTTCCGTGGAGCCAAAGACCTCATGGGGAAGCTGTTGCAAATAGTCAAGGCTGGCTTTAGCGCCATCTGGGCTCAGTGGGCCACCCGATGAAAACACCGCACGATAAGGATTGGCCGCGGGCGCACTTTCATGCTGCAGGCGTTTGAGCAGCGCAGGACTGCTGATCAGCACCCGGCTGTGATGGCTGTGGGCAATTACCTGTTCAGGAAATACCAGATTTTCACGCGCAAAGGCGCGACCCGTGCAAAGTGGCCACAGTAAGCGAAATAGCAAGCCATAAATATGTTGATGGGAGACGGTACTCTCCACTTCTAAAATCGTGTCGTCCCCCCACAGGGTTTCAAGCACGCTCACTTCCGCATCAAGATGGGTAAAGTGTTTACTAATGGCTTTGGGATAACCACTGGAGCCAGAGGTAAATAAAGTGAGGGTCAGGGCGGCTAAATCGAGGTCGGCAAACCAGCACTGGGGCATCACATCATGCTCGAGCGCTTCAGGTAGACGCAGCTGCATCGCATGCTCAAGATTGATGCTTTGATCCGTGAGGATGCCATCGATATGTTCACTCAGGCTTTGCAGCGCTTCAGGCTGCTGATTGCCGGGTAATAGCAGTGATTTATCCGCATGTGCCGCAGCGCAAAAAGCCACGGCAAAGAAATAGCTATCTTGGCAGCACAGTGCCCAGCGTTTGCTGCGCTCGGCTTGCAGTTGATGCGACAAGGTGGCCACATCGGTGCGAAATTGCTGCCAGGTTTTATCGCCAGCGGGGCCAAAAGCCACGAGCTGGTGCGCCGGGCGAGCGGCGTTTAGAAGATGACTTAAAGATGTTGTCATGGCTGTTTTCGTATCCTTGCTCGAACGAACCATTCACCTACGAACAGAGAGCCTGCTAGCAGGTAACTCAATAAGCCGTTATACAACGTCCAATAGGCTAACGGCGCGAAACAAGTGGCCAAGGCGATGCTGCCATTGATCACAAAGAAACCACACCAGACTTTGGTGACGGTGCGGGTATAGCGCACACCTTGCGGATCAAGTTCAGGCTCGCGTAAACGTGCCAAGCGTTCAATGATCGGCTGGGGTGTGGAGAGACTATAAGCAAAGACGCAAAGCATCAGTGCGCTGACCGCGACTGGATAAAATTGAAACCATGCGTGTTGCTTAAAGAGTGCAGCGAGAATGCATAAACCAAGACCAATCGCACCGGTAAAACCTGCGAGATTGGTCAGCGCATTTCGCTGCCCTTGAACAGCACCGAGGAGTCGAATGACAAAAAGGCCACCGAGCAATAGTGCCACCGTCGTAAAGCCAAAGTGACTTAACCCAAAATAAACGGCAAAGGGATAAATCAGCAATGCGCCTGCTGAGACGGCGGTCAACCAGCGCATTAGGCGTCCTGAAGTAGTGTCATCACCGCATCAACAACGTCATCGACGGTGCGAACGGATTTAAAATCTTCAGGGCTGAACTTTTTGTTCGTAATATTTTGGAGGCGAACGACCAGATCCACTGCATCGATACTATCAAGTTCGAGATCTTCATAAAGGGTGCTTGAACCCTGAATCTCATCGCTATCTAGCTCAAATAGCTCAACGAGAAGATCGCGAACTTGCCCAAATACTTCACTACGAGTCATGTTACAACAGGTCTCCGATTATGCTTGATTGGCTTGAATAAAGCTGGCGAGGTTGGCTACTGAAGCAAAGTGAGTACGGGTCTCTTTGTCTTCAGGATCAAGGCTCACGCCGTAACGCTTTTTCACAGATAGGCCAAGCTCAAGGGCATCGATTGAATCCAAACCAAGGCCATCACCAAAAAGTGGGGCATCGGTTTCGATATCTGCGGCATCGATATCCTCAAGGTTGAGGGAGTCAATGATGAGTTCTTTCAGCTCTTGATGCAATGTTTCCATAATATCCTCGTGCGTACTTAGTGTTTGGGTAACAGGGCTGTCATTAAATGACGATTAATTCGTCGCGCCGCCGCAGCCTCGCTTGGTGCATCGGCAAGAAAGGGCGCAACCGAAATCTTCTCTTGCACCACAACATGAAACAGCGAAATGGTCTCAGGCACCTGATACCATTTTTCTTGTTTGGTGAGTGATGAAGGGCGACAGGTGATATGGACCACCCGCATATCACAACCGGTGCGTGCCGCAATTTGCGCAGCGCCGCGTTGTAGCGTCATGGCTTCACCCGGCGTGGTTCGTGTCCCTTCAGGAAAAATCAAAATGCGATGGCCCAAGGCCAATCGCTGTTCACAGCGTTTCAGCAGGTCTTCCGGTGAAATATTGGGAATATAACCTGCGGCGCGGACAATGCCGCGGATAAAAGGGTTGTGCCAAATCGCCGCTTTGACGATGCAATCACACTGCGGCATGACCGAGGCGAGCATCACATAGTCAATTAAGCTCGGGTGATTGGCGATGACCAAACAACCTTTATCCTGCGCTAGGGTTGCTTCACCTTCAATGGTGCAATCAATGACATGAAAGGTGCGCATAAAACCAATAAAAAAGCGAAAGGCGCGGCTGATAATTTGTTGCACTTTCACTTCGCGTGCCATCGGGTCGCGTAGGCGACAGGTGAGCAGCGGGAAGATAAAAAAGGTCAGCAGTAATGCGCCAAGGCCAAACATCGTAAAACTGATGCCGGTGCCGACAATACGCCATAATTTGTCGAGGCCGCGAATCAGTTTATGCATCTTGTTGCCAGTGCCACACTTGTTGTTGATTGATTTGCTGCCACTGTGTCATCTCACTGAGATAACCATGCAAAAATGACAAAGCCATGGGACACGTCGCAGTATCGCCTGCTTCAATCAAACGCTGACTGCTCAGGCTAATTTGATTGCCTGCTTCAAGCAAAAGTGCCACGGCATAACCCGGGTGCTCTGTGGTTTGAAACTGAGCAAAATAGTCTGGCAGTGGCTGATCAAAATCGACCAGCAAGACGCGATGGGTGGGATTGAGCTTAAGATACATGCAAGCCTCAACCCAGCCTGCGGCAAAGCTATTGTTGCCAGAGGCCAGAGAGATCGCCGGCACTTTGCGTTTGCTGGCAATGGTAAATAGACCCGCAGCTGTGTTATGCACTGACTGTGAAAAAGCCATGGGCGAGGCTTCTTCGCCTTGGTTGAGGTCAACAATGGTTTCCATGGTGCGGCCAAGTTCGCCATGGCGAGAGGTGAAAATCACTGAATCCACTTGGCACGCATCATCTTGGCACAAGGTCAGCGCTGCTTGTACGGCCATTTTACTATTCAGGCTCATACGACGACGCATCATCATTGGAATGGCATCAAATTTAGGAATATCACCTGACTCAAGGGTGAGCGAAGGCTGCTGCGCCCAAGCCTGCCACTGCTGTTGATTGTTATAGCCAGGGGCAAGTGCATGCCATGCAAGGATATTGCAGCTAAGCGAATTAAGCGTGACGGCCATGGTGATCCTTATCAATGGGTATATGAGAAGCGAATTCAAAAGTATTATTTTGCTTTTTTATCATCAAGTAAAGTGATTAAATGCGTTCACTTTTTGCGTGTTAGTTTTGTGACCAATTGCGTAAGCGATGTTTCCAAGGTGCAATTTAAATTGATCAATCTCGATTTATTTCACAAAAGGGAACGATGGCGCTTGCTGAGCAAGATGGATTGCTCAATCAAATAGCACACACCAATGATAAGGCGGATGTGATGCTACCTGCGATGTGTGGGGCATGTCACATTCAGTCAATACGGATATGGGGTTAGTCGCGATGTTGAACTTGACCTCGAAATCGCGCTTATATCACCATTTTGTGATAGTAAATCGGTGTTTGATTGGATCAATATTCTGCACAATTACTAGCCGATAAAAATTAAATTCAGATGACGCAAAGAACCATCCCAATTTAATATATACGCAATTTTTCAAGCGGCCTTAAATTGATATTTGGTGACCAAAGTTCGTCCAAAAATATATTCATTCAGTGTTGTAAGGAGTGACACGTGGTTGATTTCTCTCCGCGCTTTGAACGAGCGGGTGATGCGCGCACCGAAGCGCAAAAACTGGCTTTTGCCCCATTTGCTTTTCAAACAGCCTTGGCTCTGCGTGAGCTTGGGATCCTGAAGGCGCTGGATGATGCGGGTGATACCGGATTAACTGCGACAGCGCTGGCAACAGTCACTGGTGTGAGTGAATATGGTGTGAAAGTGCTGCTGGATATGGGCCTTTCTGTGGGTATTGTCTTTTGGCAAGAGAGTCGTTACATCCTGAGCAAAATGGGTTATTTCGTTGAACATGATGAGATGACTCGGGTCAATATGGATTTTACCAATGACGTTTGTTACAAGCCTTTGGCGCATTTGCTTGAAGCGATCAAAACGGGCACGCCGGCTGGCTTAAAAGAGCTCGGCGATTGGACTACCGTCTATGAAGGTTTAAGCCAACTGCCAGAGCAAGCCAAGCAAAGCTGGTTTGCCTTTGATCATTACTATTCTGATCATGCATTCCCGGCGCTTTTGGCGCGCGTATTTGCACAAAAGCCAAAGCACATCGTGGACATTGGTGGCAATACTGGTAAATGGGCGCTGCAGTGCTGCCGTCATGACAGTGATGTGGCGATGACCTTGGTTGATTTGCCACAGCAGCTGGCGGTCGCTGAGCAAAATGCTAAAGCGGCTGGTTTTATTGAGCGCATGCATTTTCATCCTGCAAATATGCTCGCCGATGAGGTTCAGTTGCCATCGGAGGTAGATGTTTGGTGGATGAGCCAGTTCCTTGATTGCTTCTCACCGATGGAAGTGGTGCGTATTTTGCGTCAAGTTCATGCGCAAATGGCTGATGATGCGAAGGTTTATATTTTAGAGCTGTTTTGGGATAGCCAGCGCTATGAAGCGGCAAGCTATAGCCTCAATGCCACATCGCTCTATTTCACCTGTGTTGCTAATGGCAACAGCCGTTTCTATCGTAGCGATGATTTCCTTGAATTGGTCAAAGAGGCTGGTTTTGTCGTGGTTCAGCGCGATGAAGTGGGTGTTGGCCATACCTTGTTGGAGCTTCGTAAAGCATAATCGGAAGGTATGCCTTATGCCTCTTGACGGAAGGATTAAAGCGCATGAGCCATCATGCGCTTTTTTATGACCTGTGTTTACGCTTGGCTGGAATGAGGACGCGCAATTTGATGCATTGTCATACTGGCGCTTTTCAGGCACACTCGCGACAAGCAGATCAAAGATGTCTTGGTTGAATCAAGACCGATAAAAAGAGAGTCAGCATGCAAATTCTAGATTTTGAACAGCAGCTCATGGATAAAATGGACGCCAATGTCGCCCATGCCAGCGATGATGAGTTGTTTGCCAATGGTTACCTTCGCGGTCATATCTCTTTGGCCGTTGCGCAGTGTGAAGCGGAAGGCCTAGATGATCTTGAGCAATTGAAATCGCGCATTAACGCCAGCCTCAAGCAAGCTGAGCAAGAGCTCACACCGCAAGATCGCGTGGTTGTCGCGCATTTTTGGCAGCAGCTTCAATAAGCGGCAGGGCCAATAGCTCGAGCAAAATTAGCACGAAAAAGGCCTCATTGAGGCCTTTTTTATTGGCATTAATCCGCAATCTTTAGGCGGTTTTTTGCTTCGATTGGTTTGCCGATTTTTCTGATGGACCTTGTCTGTTGGCCCAAAAACCTGCCAGCAAAGAGCCTGAAATATTGTGCCAAACCGAAAATAGTGTGCCAGCAACGGCGGCAGTAGCGGTAAAGAACTTGGTTGCTAGCGCCGTGGCTAAGCCTGAATTTTGCAAACCGACCTCAAAGGCGATGGTGCGAGCGATGGACTCTTCAAAGCCCAGCAATTTGGCCACGCCATAACCCAAACCAAGTCCTAATCCATTATGTAGCACCACAGCTAGCGCAACAATCGGACCAATGGTGACGATATTTTTGACGTTCAGCGCAACCACAATGGCAATGATGAGCAAGATAGCTAGCATGGAAATGAGCGGCAGCAGCGGCTGTACTTTGCTGATTTGACGGTGAAACAACATATTGGCTGCAATGCCTAGGGTGACAGGCAGGAGCACAATTTTAAGCAAGCTTTCTAACATGCTGAGCATGGGAACATCGACGGCTTGGCCAGCCAAAAGCTCAGTAAGTAGTGGCGTCATGACGACGCCGAGTAGGGTTGAGATTGCAGTCATGGAGATAGACAGCGCCACGTCCCCCTTAGCCAAATAGGCCATCACATTGGACGATGTGCCGCCAGCAACACTGCCCACCAGTACCATACCGACAGTCATCTGCGCATCAAAATGAAGCAGCCAGCTAATGAGTAAAGCAAGCAGTGGCATGACACTAAATTGCAGCGCAATCCCTAAGCCCACGGCTTTTTTACGGTGCAGGACTTTGGCAAAGTCTTGCCATGAAAGGGTAAGCCCCATGGCCAGCATAATGATGGTCAAAAGCGGTACGATCATTGTTTTTTGCGCGCTAAAAGGAGCGGGTATCAAGTAGGCGCTGATGGCAAAAACAATGGCCCAAAGTGGGAAACACTTAATCAAAAAGTTGAGCATGAATTCATCCTTGAAAATGCTACAAAAAATTGAACATGCCATAGATTACTGCAGGCGAAAACAGCTCAGAGAAAATAACGAGAGAATGCTGTTTGCCGATTCATATTCAGTATATATGTGTGATAAATGGCGATTTTTACAGCATGATTGATAAGATGCTAGCTGCATAATCTAAAGGGTGAAGGCGAGGATTGGCGTGTTGATCAAGGATAATTATGGCGCCTGAACGCTAAAAAGCAGGGGGATACCCTGCTTTATCGATTCTGCATATTTGTTGCGAGATGCTGTGTGTGACCGCTGTTTTACGAGCTGCTGTTATGCAAGCGCCGCCTGATAATGGGCAATCAAAAAGTCGGCCTCAATTTGGTGAATCGGTATCTCGCTGATTTGCTGCCAAACTGGCGGTTTAGCACGCCAAGCAAAAGGCGTCATTTGTAAAAGCGCAGTGGTTTCGTTTGCGCTCAACGTCATGGGATAGTGCAGCGACTGGGTGGTTACACAATCAAAGCCTTCAAGGGCGGGCGCTTGTGCATCATGAAGGCGCACATCACCGTAAACATAGGCCTTCAGCTGATAAAGATGACGTGGGCCAGGGGTGACGGTGATCAGCGTGCCACCAGGTTTGAGTACGCGTTTGAGCTCGCTTGGCTCGCACGGCGCATAGATTTTGACAATCACATCCATGGATTGATCGCCATAGGGAAGACGCTGCGTTGAGGCCACGCAAAATTGCACATTATGGTAGCGTTTGGCCGCATAACGAATAGCCACTTTGGCAATATCTAAGCCATAGGTTTGATGTGCGACGCTGAGCTGCTGGGTATAAAAACCCTCACCACAGCCAATATCAAGTAGGCGCGCAGAAGGCTCATGGCCCAATGCGCTAATTGCTTGTTTAAGCGCATCAGCCAGCGGCTGATAATGACCCGCTTCAAGAAAGTCACGACGCGCTTGCATCATGGCTTTGCTATCACCAGGCTCTTTTGAGCGTTTATGTTGTACCGGTAGTAAGTTGAAATAGCCTTCTTTAGCGCGATCAAAGCTGTGGCGATTGCTACAACAAAGCTGGTGGGCATTTTCCAATAGCGGTTGTTGGCACAATGGGCATTGATAGGCCGAATAGGTATGACTGGACTGACTCATGGGGCGCTCACTTGATGAAAACAGCGCGAGTGTACTGAGATTGTGGCAAGGGCTCAAGGCTCTGCCCCAAATCGGCATAAAAAACCCGCTTGCGCGGGTTTTTTGTTGAAGAGCGATAAGCGCTTGTCTTATGCACCCAAAATTTGTTGCAGCTCCGTGGCACACAAGTGGTATTGGCGCGGGCAGTTTTTCCAAGTTTTGAGCATGCGCTGATATTTTTCCATCATTGGCACTTGGCTGTTGAAATGGTGATCTGCTTTATCAAATTGCGGGTACAGACCTTCGCTGCTGGTTAAAAAGCGCACATAGTGCATCAGTGCAGATTCCGTAGCGGCATCAAAGCCAAGGAACTGCAGGCGGCGTGGGTCAACTTGCGCTTGCTCATCGGCTTCTAGCATACGATGGGATTCTTGCAGTGCGTGGTGCATCTCCATCACTTCAATGACTAAGCGACAAGTGGTTTCATTGAGCTCGCCGAAATCTTTAGATAGCTCCTGAATTTGCAGGGCATAACCGCGCTCGACAATGGTTTGTAAGCGGCGATATTTGGCTGCATTATCGGGATCCATCTGTGCCATCAAATAGTATTGGTTGGATAGAATGAGTCGTTGAGCATTGGTCATTTCCATAAGAAAGCCTTCATTTTAAATGTTATCAATTTGTGTAGCGTAACAGCTTCATATGAAAAAAAAAGGTGTAAAGCATGGCTCTTTACACCTTTGGTATTGGCTTTGTGACCGCTTTAGCAAATGCGTTATAAGCGGGTGGTTGCATATTGCGCAATCACGCTGCTTTGCCGATAAATTGGCCGGCCAATTGACCGATTTGTGAACTTAGCTTAGGCCCACTACATCGCCTTGCTCATCGAGATCAAGCTGCATATAGGCGGGTAGTTCGGGTAGCCCCGGCATGGTGAGAACATTGCCACATAGCGCATAGATAAAGCCGGCACCTGCACATAAACGTACTTCTCGAATCGGAATGGTAAAGCCCTCTGGTGCGCCTTTTAGGCTGGTGTCATGGCTAATGGAAAGCGGCGTTTTGGCCAGACACACACTTAAATGATCATAACCCAAGGTGGTGAGCTCATGGATCTGCTCAAGGGCTTGCTCAGAAAGCGACACGCCCAGCGCGCCATAACCTTTAATTGCCACGGCGCTGAATTTATCACTTAAGCTTTCGCAGCTTTGATACAGCGGCTGAAAATGACAAGGCTGCTGACAGGCCTTCACCACAGCATGTGCAAGCGCCGTGGCACCTTCGCCGCCTTTGGCAAAGGCTTCACTGCACGCAACGGCAACATCCAGCGCTTGAATCCAAGCTTCAAGCAGTTTGAGTTCTTGCTCATCGTCTTGCGGAAAACGGTTGATCGCAACCACGGCAGGCATGCCATATTTTTTCACATTGTTGATATGCCAGCGCAGGTTCTCAAATCCGGCGCGTAGTGCTTGTTCATCGGGGCCAAAAATTGCGTCTGGAAGTGGCTGACCAGGGCGTAGATCATAAAGTCCCGAGTTGGCTTTAAGGCCGCGTAGGGTGGCGACAATAACTGCGCAATCTGGGTGGCGATTGGCTTGTGTCGCTTTGATATTACAGGCTTTCTCAAAGCCCATATCGGAGCCAAAACCAGCTTCAGTGACGACAAAATCTGCCAGTGATTCAGCGATTTCATCGGCAATAATGGACGAGTTACCATGCGCAATATTGGCAAAAGGACCAGCATGAATCAGCGTGGGAACCCCTTCTAAGGTTTGCATTAAGGTGGGTTCAATCACCTCACGCATTGATACGGCCATGGCGCCCGCCACTTTTAAATCTTCTGCAGTAATCGGCTCGCCATCGAGATTATAAGCTAGTACCACGCGACCAATTCGCTCACGCATATCTTTAAGGCTGCGTGCTAACGCAACAATGGCCATCAGCTCTGAGGCCGCGGTGATATCAAAGCCGCACTGGCGCTCAATACCATTGGCGGTTGAGCCTGGCGCGTTGTGACCAATGGTGATATGGCGCAAGGTGCGATCATTGTGATCCATGGTGCGACGCCAAACGATGCGATCGGGGTCGATGCGCAGCGCACTTAGACCCGTTTTTTGTTCAAACTCAGCATAGCCCAAACGGGTTTCGTGATAGAGGCGCGCATCAATGGCAGCGGCTGCGAGGTTGTGTGCCGCGCTGATGGCGTGAATATCACCAGTTAAATGCAGATTAAGCTTATCCATAGGGGCCACTTGGCTGTAGCCACCGCCGGCTGCGCCACCTTTGACACCAAAGACTGGGCCCATGGAGGGCTGACGAATACAGGCCACCACGGATTGATCAATTTTAGCCAATCCTTGCGCCAAACCTATGGTGGTCACGGTTTTGCCTTCACCCAAGGGGGTCGGGGTGATCGCCGTGACTAAAACCAGTTTTCCTTTTTGTTTGCTTTGATAACGCTGCAGTACAGATGGCTTAATTTTGGCTTTGAGATGGCCATGGGGGGTGATGTCATCCTCCGTCAAACCCAGTTTTGCGGCGATCTGTGCAATCGGCAATAGCGGCGTCGTGCGGCAAATTTCAATATCGCTTTTCATCGGCAGCGGGTACCTCTTCACAATGGTGTCGATGGGCAAAGTGTGAGTGATGCTACAAGCAATCGTTTGCGTGCGCTTTATATCACAGAATTCTTCGGGATGAGAGAGTTGTTTGGTGAATAATATTAAAAAGAAGTCGATTTACCTTTGACTATATGGGCACTGAAACATATTGCATTTGTTTGCTCTGGTCGAGATCTATCTGCAAACAAGGCATAAAAAAAGGGCACCGAGGTGCCCTTTGGGTTATCACAATGTTCCAAGTTGCGATTAAGCTGTTTCACGCGCTTCGTCGTTGTGCGCAATCACGCTCAACTGAGTGCCGTAAGTTGCACGCATCGCTTTGACGATGTCATGGCGAGTAATCACACCCACGATTGTTTCCTCTTCCATCACCGGATAAGTGTGTGGACGATTGACAAGGGCATTACGTGCACGCTCTGGTAGAGAAGCGGTGTTAAATGAGGTTGCGATACCTGAATCAGACACAGGGTAAAGCACGTTCTTGTCGATACACATGTATTCAGCAAGATCGAGGATTGAATCGGTTGGCGACACAGTTTGTAGTTCGCGGCGCATCAAATCTTGAACTTTGCGCTCAGCTTCAGGCATGTAGTCAGAGCACCATAGATCCACAAGGGCATCGTGTTCTGAGAAAAAGCCAACCAAACGACCATCTTTAGTGACAACAGGTGCACCGCTTACATTCTCAGCAAGGAGGATGTCTAGGGCATGGTCAATCGATAGCTCTGGGCTAAGGCTAGGGAAAGCGGTTGACATATGATCGCGAATTGTCAATTTGTCCTGGTTCATAAGCATCTCCTTATTACTACGCGGTGCAGTATCGAATACAGATGTGAGCGTTGCTCCCACTTCTTTGTCTGCAAGGTGTGGTCGAGTAAAGATGTTCCAGTAGCTTAGGCCAACAAGCACGGCACCGCCGACGATGTTGCCTAGGGTTACAGGAATCAAGTTATGGAAAATAAAGTTAGAAATATTGAGGTCGCTGTATTGGCTTTGAGCGACGCCCACGCCGGTCCAAAAAGCATCCGGTGCATTGTGTGCAATGGTGATACCAAAAGGCACCATAAACATGTTGGCGACGCTGTGCTCAAAACCTGTGCTGACGAACAATGCCACAGGCATCATCATTAAAAATGATTTGGTGAGCATATTGTCTGAACAGAAGGTCATCCAAACAGCCAAACATACCAATAGGTTACAAAGGATGCCGAGGGCAAAAGCTTGGCTCCAAGTGTGGTGCAGTTTGTGCTGAGCCACGTTCAATGCATTGAGGCCCCACTGACCGTGGTCAAGCTGATAGAGACCACCCATGGTCACCAAACCAAGAAGCAGCATTGCACCCAAGAAGTTACCAAAATAAACCTTGGCCCAAGTGCTGAACATTTTACCTGTGGTGATTTGACGATTTGCACGGGCAATAGAGGAGAGGACAGTACTGGTGAATAGCTCACCACCACAAATCACAACAAAAATGAGGCCCAAACTAAATGCCAAACCGCCAGCGACACGGGTCAAGCCCCAGCTGCCAGAATTACCAGTGGTTACGGTTAGGTAGAATACAAACGCAAGACCGATAAACACACCAGCTGTCATCGCCAAAGAGATGGTGGTGCTGGTTGGTTTAGACGCTTTGTACTTTGCGTATTTTTCTGCCTGCTTCATCATCTCAGCAGGACTAAACTCTTTCATGGTGCCGGAACTTGCTTCGGCCATGGCTGACTCCTTCGGTCGTCACGGTGTTCAATTCATCTCAAAGCAAAGCGCAGGGCGTTGCTCAACATGAGTCTGTGTGTAATTTCAGGCACAGATTAATCGCAAGATAAGTCACGGGTAAAATTGATAATTGTTTGCTAAAACATCATAAAAATTGATAATGGTCTGGTGTGCGATTTAAAACCTAAATTGACGCCATAAACGCCCAGATTTTTCATCCCCATCACCATGAGGAAGGCCCCCGATTTATGCGCTATTCATTGAAACAATTAGCGGTATTTGAAGCAGTTGCGACAAGCGGCAGTGTCAGTAAAGCGGCTGAAAACCTAGCCCTGACGCAGTCCGCGACCAGTATGGCGCTGGCACAGTTAGAGAAGTTATTGGGGCGCCCATTGTTTGAGCGCCAAGGTAAGTCCATGGCGCTAACCCATTGGGGATTGTGGCTGCGTCCACGTGCTAAACAGTTGTTGTTTGATGCACAGCAAATCGAATTTGGCTTTTATGATCAACACCTTATTAGTGGTGAAATCAACCTTGCCGCCAGTCAGACTGCGGCTGAGCACCTGCTTCCAAATCTTATCAGCATTATTGATAGCGATTTTCCCGAACTTCGCATCAATTTTAAGGTTCAGAACACAGAAAAGGTGATTGAAGGGGTGCGAAACTATGATTTCGAGCTTGGCATCATTGAGGGGCGCTGTGATGATAGCCGTTTACAACAAGAAGTCTGGTGTTATGACCATTTGGTGATCGTCGCATCTAAGCATCATCCCTTTGCGCGTTATGAGCAGGTGAGTATGGCTCAGCTTGAGCAGGCGAAATGGGTTTTGCGTGAATCAGGTGCAGGCACGCGACGCATTTTTGATGGTGCCATTCATGGGGTGATTGATGATTTGGATGTTTGGCGTGAGTATGAACAAGTGCCAGTATTGCGCTCCTTGGTAGCGCACGGCCCCTATTTAAGCTGCTTGCCGTACTTAGATGTGGTGAAATTTATTGAACGCGGTGAGCTAGTAGCGCTTAATGTGCCAGAGCTGAACATGAAGCGAACCTTGTCTTTTATCTGGCGTGGTGACTCGCTTGAAAACCCATTGCGTGACTGTATTAAACGTGAAGCCAAGCGTATGATGAAGGATAATCCACACGTGATGTAGCGCCATTATCAATTTAACTGATAGTGTAACAATTGCTTACAAAATTATTTTTGATTAATTTTCATACATATCAGTTTTTTTGATGTTATTTTTTATCGCTATTTAAGAAATAAATTTTTAGTGATTGCGATGAAATCGCTGCAAATGCTTATTTTTGATGATGCACTTGTCGTAATCAGTAATATAACGACATAAAAAAGACGCCACGAAGGCGTCTTTTTTTGTATTTGGTTTATTTTGCTTAAAATTAAATCAATTTATGATTTTAAATTTCGCATCAGAAAAATTGATTAATAACGTACATTGCTATGGTACTGGCTGAGAATGCCTTTAATTTTTTCCATGGTTTCTTTGGATGGTGGGTTCACGCCCTCAAGCTTGTATTCCTCACCCAGTGCTTCCCATTTGTGTACGCCAAGCTTGTGATAAGGCAGCAGTTCGATTTTCTCGACGTTGTCCATATCTTTAATAAATTCACCCAAGCGGTGCGCTGCACCTTCGTCGTCAGTAAATCCGGGCACAACGACGTAGCGAATCCAAGTGGTTTTACCGAGTTTGTGCAGGTACTCAGCAAATTGCAGGGTACGTTTGTTTGAAACACCCGCCAAAATTTGATGCGTTGGATCGTCAATGTGTTTGATGTCCAGCATCACCAAATCAGTGGCTTCAAGCACCTCATCGATGACCTCTGTGTGCTTGCGAATATGACCATTGGTATCAAGACAAGTATGAATCCCCTGCGCTTGCGCGGCACGGAAGAAATCGCGCACAAACTCAGGTTGTAGCATGGCTTCGCCGCCTGATGCGGTGACACCGCCGCCAGATGCGTTAATAAAGTGACGATAGCACAACACGTCTTTCATGATTTCATCAACGGTGACTTCTTTGCCATCATGCAGATCCCAAGTATCGCGGTTGTGGCAGTAAAGACAGCGCATCAAGCAGCCTTGCATAAAGACAATAAAGCGAATGCCTGGGCCATCGACAGTGCCGCAGGTTTCAAAGGAGTGAATTCGACCAATGGTAGACATGACATTACTTCCGTTAAAATTTTTCTGCTGCAATTTTATTACAAATCGCGGCTTGGCTGTAGCTCTGTCTGTCTTTTGTATGGCAAATTTAGAATAAAAAAATGCACTCAGAATGGGTAAGGGAGAACCATGTCTGAGTGCGACAGAAGGCATCAGGGGAGAGAGGGGGGAGACGTATCGAAGTCGTGCCATTTCCCTGTTGCTGATTAATTTATAGCGTGTTCAATCGTCAGCTGTGTACTCACTTTGTCAATTTCTGGTGAACTCTTTCAGTGAGACACTGTTGCAGTGATTGAGACGTTTGCGCGCCATTTTTCCATAAAAAAAAGCCTCGCAATGCGAGGCTTTTCTGCTTCAAAGAAAGACTAAATTATAGGCTTTCAGTGAAAGTACGTGCGATAACGTCAGCTTGTTGCTCTGCAGTTAGAGAGTTAAAGCGAACAGCGTAACCAGAAACGCGGATAGTTAGCTGAGGATATTTCTCAGGGTGCTTCACTGCGTCTTGTAGAGTTTCGCGGTTTAGAACGTTTACGTTTAGGTGTTGGCCGCCTTCGATGCCAGTCTCATGGTGGAAGTAACCATCCATTAGACCTGCAAGGTTCGCTTCTTGAGTTTCAAGATCTTTACCAAGTGCGTTAGGAACGATAGAGAAGGTATAAGAGATACCGTCTTTTGCGTGTGCAAATGGTAGTTTACCAACAGAAGTTAGTGATGCTACAGCACCTTTTTCGTCACGACCGTGCATTGGGTTTGCACCAGGTGCGAATGGCGCGCCTGCGCGACGACCGTCAGGTGTGTTACCAGTCTTCTTACCATAAACAACGTTAGAAGTGATGGTTAGGATAGACTGAGTTGGGATCGCATCACGGTACATTTTGTGAGTACGGATCTTGTTCATGAAGCGCTCTACTAGGTCACAAGCGATGTCATCTACGCGAGAATCGTTGTTACCAAATTTAGGGTAGTCGCCTTCGATTTCGAAGTCGATCGCGATGCCATCTTCGTCACGAACTGGTTTCACTTTCGCATATTTAATTGCAGATAGTGAGTCAGCAGCAACAGATAGACCTGCGATACCACATGCCATAGTACGCTTGATGTCACGGTCATGTAGCGCCATCAAAGATGCTTCGTAGCTGTACTTGTCGTGAGAGTAGTGGATTGCGTTTAGTGCAGTCACATATTGAGTTGCTAGCCAATCCATGAAGTGATCAAGGCGATCCATCACGTCTGCGTAGTCTAGGTACTCAGTCTTAATAGCTTCGGTCTTAGGACCAACTTGCATCTTAAGCTTCTCATCAACACCGCCGTTGATTGAGTAAAGCATAGTTTTTGCAAGGTTCGCACGTGCGCCGAAGAACTGCATTTGCTTACCAACAACCATTGGTGATACACAACATGCGATTGCGTAGTCATCAGATTGCATGTCTGGACGCATTAGGTCGTCGTTTTCGTACTGGATTGAAGAAGTATCGATAGATACTTTTGCACAGAAACGTTTGAAGCCGTCAGGTAGCTGCTCAGACCAAAGTACAGTGATGTTTGGCTCTGGAGAAGGACCCATGGTGTATAGAGAGTTTAGGAAACGGAAGTTGGTACGAGTTACCAAAGTACGACCGTCAAGACCCATACCACCCATAGATTCTGTTGCCCAGATTGGGTCGCCAGAGAATAGCTCATCGTACTCAGGCGTACGTAGGAAGCGAACCATACGTAGTTTCATTACGAAGTGGTCGATCATTTCTTGAGCTTGCGCTTCAGTGATTACGCCGTTTGCGATATCACGCTCAACGAAGATGTCTAGGAAAGTCGAAGTACGACCTAGAGACATTGCTGCGCCGTTTTGTGATTTAACTGCAGCTAGGTAGCCGAAGTAAGTCCACTGAATTGCTTCTTGTGCGTTGGTTGCTGGGTTAGAGATATCACAACCGTATTTCGCAGCCATTTGCTTGATTTGACCTAGTGCACGGTGTTGTTCGCAAATTTCTTCGCGAAGTTGCATGGTCATTTGAAGATCTTCGCCCTTCTCAAAACGCTCTTGTAGCGAAGTGAATTGTGCGAATTTATCTTTCATCAAGTAGTCGATACCGTATAGCGCTACACGGCGGTAGTCACCGATGATACGGCCACGGCCATATGCATCTGGAAGACCAGTTAGAACACCAGACTTACGGCAAGCTAGGATATCTGGAGTGTAGATATCGAATACGCCTTGGTTGTGTGTTTTACGGAATTCAGAGTAGATTTGTTTGATCGTTGGGTCTAGTTCACGGCCGTAAACTTTACAAGAACCTTCGATCATACGGATACCACCGTTAGGGATCAAAGCACGCTTAAGAGGCGCGTCAGTTTGAAGACCAACGATAGTTTCAAGATCTTTGTTGATGTAACCAGCATCATGAGCAGTGATTGTAGAGACAACGTCAGTATCGAAGTCAACAGGTGCGTGAGTCGCGTTTTCCTGTTTGATACCTTCCATAACAGCTTCCCAAAGTTTAGCTGTTGCAGGAGTTGCTTCTTTCTCTAGGAAAGCGCCGTCACCCTCGTAAGGGGTGTAGTTCTTTTGAATAAAGTCACGTACGTTGACTTCGTTTTGCCAGTCACCAGCAACGAAGCCTTCCCATGCTTTAGCAAATTGCTCTGCCATTAGATACCTACCTTGTTAGTAGAAAATACTCGTATTGAAAACCTGCCGACATCAACGCGTCGTTACACATCCTCAATACACTTTACGAATTATATACAGATGCAGGTTCAAAGAGTCTGCATTTGTATGACAATCCTTCAAACGGCGAGCAGCATAACATAGCTGCTCGCCAATTTCTCGCTAAACTCGCGATTAAAGTAAGGCTTTAATACCGTATTGGTCTTCAAGCATACCCACAGCAAGCATAGCCAATAGACAGATGATCAAAACACCACCAGGAATGATGATTTTATCAAGTACTGTCAGCTTCTCTGCACGCTCTTTATCGCCAATCAAACCGTTGTTATCCAGCAGCATGGTTAACGCCCACGCCAATACTGGGTTGGCAACTGCTGATGCAAAAATACAGATACCGGCAGATTGTGAATCTTTGGTGTCACGAACCATTTGCATGCCTGCTTCAAGCAGTGGCAAGAACACACCAACAAGCAGCGCGACGCGCATCACCGGTGGCCATACCGCTACATCCATTGGGAAACCAAGGATCGCGATAAACATCACCAAAGAGCCAAGCAAAATTGCGCCGGCTGGAATTGGACGTTTGGCAATCGCAGCTGGAATCATATAGGTGCCCCAAGAGGAGGTAATGTTACCACCACCCACTGCGGTACCGACCATTTGGCGAATCGAACACATGGTCATAGTGTCATCGACATCCATCAATACGCGATCGGTATTTTTTGGATAGTTCAACTCTTGGAAAATACGATGGCCAAGGAAATCAGGCGACCACATCGCTACCGCTAAAATCGCAAATGGAAGTGATGCGATAAAGTGCTGCAGATTTGGTAAGCCTAACATCCAGCCTTCTGTGGTTGAACCCCACCAGTACACTGGGTTGAGATTTGGCAGACCCATTTGGGTTTCAAATTTCAGGTCAAAGCCAGCGCCAAGCATTAATGCAATCAGCAAACCAGCAATTGCACAAACTGGAATTGCGAGCCAGCGTTTACCAAATTTAGCCAATAGCGCATAGATCACCACAGTCACCGCAAGGACCACCAAGCCGACATGGCCCATGCTACCTGCGGCGACATCGGCAGATTCAATGCCTTTGGCCCAAGCTTGCAGATCGCTAATTTGGCTCATTGCCCCAGTAAAACCGAGGAAGACAAGCAAGCCGCCAGCGACCCCTTCACTGGTAAGATTGACCAGCTTTGAACCACCTTTAAAGTAGCTCAAGAGCAAACCAAAAACGCCAAGAAGTAGGGCAAGGGCAAGTGGGTGCGCGCCCGCTAATGCAATGGTACCGATCAACGGAATCATCGGGCCATGGTTACCGGCTAAGTTCGCGCGTGGGTTAATAAAGCCTGAGGCGAGTACGCAGAAAAGAAGGGCTGGGATCAGCATTTCAACACGGGCGACTTCAATGGCGAAGTCTTTGCCCAGTTCAATATGAGGCCAAGCTTGGCTAAGGCCAGTTGCCCAAGACATCATAACAGCTGAATACATGGCGATAATGCCAATGGTACCCGCAATGGCAGGAACAAGATCCTCCCACTCAAAGCGGAAATCGCGACCAGGAAGGTTTAATCCCCAGCGGCGTGGGCGCATGATTTGTAGCTCGTGATCTAGGTAATCCGATCGGCTGGCAAATTCAGATGCAGGACGGTGCAGCTCTTGATAGGAGCCTTCTTTGTCAACCGCACTATCCGATTTGTCTAGTACTGACATGGTTTCCTCGTTTTACACAAATTGGAACATTGATTGGAACATTGTTTTTTCTTTGATTTGAACCGCATTCACCAATGCTGTATCAAAGGTCCCCTAGCCAGCTGTGGCGGTGTGAACCGTCAAAACAACCTATGGTTTAGGCGCTACATTTCAATTTTTTGTTGTGTAAAGACCATTACTGATCCTTTCATCATGCTGTAGGAAGTCTACCAAAAGGAGATACCGATCTGGTTGATCTCGATCACGTCACTTCAAAAAATGAAAGAAGATTACAAACAATAGTTGAAAAATACATGCCAACGGTATGTTTTCTGTCATTTTCTTTCAAAACTACAGCGCGCTCATTGTAACTTGAATTGTTGGCCTTTGTAGCGTGATTTTAACGGTTGCGGCATATTTCCTTACAATTTTTATGGTGTTGGTTGTTTTTGATGCGATTCGATTGATTTCATAGTGAAAAATCATATTTCAGAAACAAAAAAAGCCACAAAAATGTGGCTTTTTTAGAGCTGGACTGCAAAAGGTGATTATTGCTGTTTGGCTTGTTGCAACTTGTCGTAGGAGGCTAATAACGCTTGGTGCACGGCAAAGTTAGCCAAGGTCTCATCGTCATGGCGTAAGCCATGGAAAATACGATCGCCACTGATGCTTTGCCATGCCGCATCAACGGTTTCTTCGCCATAAAGACGCACGAAGGCATCACGATATTGCGCAGGATCGCGCTCACTTTGTGCCAGTTGTAAGCTTTGTGCAAGGCAGCGATAAAAGCGCATGCGCTCCGCTGTAAAAGTGGAAGCATTATAGTTAATGCACCAAGATACGTGCTCTTGTGCCAGTTCTAAATCACCGCCTGCAAGCGCGAGTAAGCCTTTGAGCTCGCCCACGCGCAAGGTGCGCCATGGATCACCGGCGGCACAGGCAATGCCCAGCAGCTCATAAAGCAGGTTGCCATCGTCAACACCACATTGCTCAATGGCGTGATAAATATCGCCGTATTCATCACCCTCAAGCTCAGATTGCGGTAGCGCCAGTAGGGTCTCACGCAAATGTGCCATGCGATTATTATTGGCGAGCACTAACTCTTCTGCCGGATAGATTTCAGACCAGCCCGGCACAATAATGCGGCAGCAAGCAACGCCTAAATGATCGTAATCTGCGATATAGACATCGGTGCCTTCTGCAATTAGTTGCGCCACTAAGCGGTCAAACTCTTGGGCTGAGGTGCCATCAAAATTCCAAGGGTTAAAGGCATAATCGGACTCGGTGGCAAAGAGATCCCAGTGAATCTCACCTGAGGAGTCGATGAAGTGGGTTTCAAGGTTGTGATGATCGCCCACGGACTCGTTATCAAAGGATGGCTCAACAAATACGTCCAAATCTTTGAGGCTACGCCCTTGCAGCAGTTCAGTGACGGTACGCTCTAATGCCACTTCAAAGCGCGGGTGGGCGCCAAATGAGGCAAAACAGGTGCCGTTATTTGGGTTCTTGAGAACCACGCAGGTGACTGGATATTGGCCGCCAAGTGATGCATCAAAGGCATAAATCGGAAAACCTTCTTGCTCCAGTGTGGCAATAGCCTCTTCGATATGCGGATATTGCGCAATGACATCGGCTGGAATTTGGGGCAAACGAATCGCTTCACGCAAAATACGGTTTTTTACAGCGCGTTCAAAAATCTCAGACAAGGCTTGAGTGCGCGCTTCGGTTTTGGTGTTGCCTGCGGACATACCGTTGGAAACATACAAGTTACCAATAATATTGACGGGGATGTACACGGTTTGGCCGTCACTTTGGCGGACAAAGGGAAGGGTACAAATGCCGCGTTCAGCGTTGCCTGATTGTAGGTCCACTAAATCGCTGGCCATCAGTTCTTGCTGGTTATCGTAAAAATCAAGCAAGCGCTCATCAAGGATTTCAGCGGGCAGCAAATCATCTTGATCAATGGTGAACCATTTTTCATCGGGATAGTGAACAAAGGGGGCTTGGCTAATCGCTTTGCCTAAGTAGTAATCGGCATAGAAATAGTTGCATGATAGGCGCTCAAAGTATTCACCAAGCGCTGAGGCAAGGGCTGCTTTTTTGCATCCGCCTTTACCATTGGTAAAGTTGATTGGGCAATCTTTGTCACGAATATGGACCGACCAAACGTGTGGAATGGGGTTGAGCCAGTGGGTGTATTCTAGATCAAAGCCGAATTTGGCAAGTTGTTGCTCAAAATAGGCGATGGATTCTTCGAGGGCTGCGTCTTTACCTGGAATATAGGTTTTCATTTTATTGTTCTCATAAAAAATGGGCCCACAGGCCCATTTTGTCTCGGGTTTGGATTAACTCGATTGGGCGTGAAGTAGTGGCACTTGGGTGATTTTCTGTACTTCATCCAAATAACGTTTCACATGCTCTGGCCACTGGAGTTCGCGAACGACGGTGAGGTTGCGAAGATGTGGGAAGAGCAAAATATCATCATAGCTGAGCTGATTTTGGCGTGCTGATGGGAGTACCAACCACTGGGCGAGCATCTCCAGTTGTGGTGTGAGTTCAGCAATCCAAGTTTGTGTTTGGGCATCCGCTTGCGCAAAGCTCATTTCGATAAATGGTGTTTTTTTTGCTTCGAAATAGGCTTTGGCACTGTCAGTCGCTAGTTCAGGTTGACCTGCGCGTAACCAGCGCGGGAACAGCAAACGACTAATGCTCATCCGTGTTTCATTGAGCCAAGCTTCAATCTGTGGCTGCTGCGTTGCTGCAAGCAGCGCATTACTTGTGTTTTGACTATCAAGATAAGCGACCACATCAAGGCTTTCAGCCATATAGCTGTCATCTTCTTTTTGCAAAATCGGCACCATATTGGCGCCTACTTTGTCGATGCGTGCTTGTACATCATCGTTATCAAGGTAGACCACATCCACTTTCAGCCCTTTATACGCAGGCATCATGAGCGCGCGAAGGCAAAATGGACAGTGGTCAAAAGCAAACAGTTTCATTGGGATATCCTTATATCTATGGTCACTGTTGATTATTCAAAACTGGCCCAAATTGGGGCGTGGTCCGATGGTTTTTCAATGCCGCGCAGCTGATAATCAATGCCGGTCTCTTGCAGGCGAGGCATCAATGATTCAGTGGCCAAAATCACGTCAATGCGCAGACCACGGTTGTCATCAAAGCCTTTAGAGCGGTAATCAAACCACGAGAATTGATCCGTCGTGGTTGGATGTTGGCTCTTGAAGGTATCGGTAAAGCCCCAATTCTTCAGGGTCGCAAACCACTCGCGCTCAATCGGCTGGAAAGAGCATTTGCCGGTTTTAAGCCAGCGCTTGGCGTTGGCATCACCAATACCAATATCATCATCAGTTGGGCTGATATTCACATCGCCCATCACCACCACGTCTTCATCGGCACTGCGATGGGTGTTAAGGTAGTTCATCAAATCAGCGTAGAACTTCTCTTTGGCCGGGAATTTGGTTTCATGGTGAATGCTTTCGCCCTGTGGAAAGTAGCCATTCAGTACGGTTAGCAGGCGGCCATTGGCTTGCTTAAATTGGCCAATGATCATGCGACGCTGGGCATCTTCCTCATCCGTTGGAAAGCCTTTTTGAATAGACTCTGGGGTTTGCTTACACAGCATGGCCACACCGTAGTGCGCTTTTTGACCGTGGAAATAAACTTGATAGCCCATGGCTTCAACATCGGCCAGTGGGAAGGCATCATCGTGCACTTTAATCTCTTGCAAACCAATAATATCGGGTTGGTGAGCATCAATTAGCGCCTGTAATTGATGTAGGCGAGCACGGAGTCCATTGATATTAAAAGATATGATCTTCATTTTTAATTCTTCTCTTAGACGCAAATGAGGCTGACGAGCAGCAGATAAGGCTGAGGTTACCCCATTGTTACGCGGTTGTCAGCCTAGGAAGAGTAGGGGCTTTCTAGGTCGCTGGGCTGTTCCAGTAGCTGGTTTTCCACTTCCTCGGCAATGTTATCGATATTCTCAGAAGAGGGCGTAGCTGGCTCTGGTGCCATGGCATAGGCTCGCCATACCTGCTGTTTTTGACTGGCCAAGGGCTCACAGAGGGGCAAATCACGAATCACTCGAAAACTTGCCTTAACATCATCATGGTGATGCCATGCCAGTTGATGGTAACAAAGTAGGCGGCCAAGGTGCGCCTCGGTGCAGTAGGGATACTGGCGTAAAAGGTGATTGTAATGGGCAATCGCTAATTCACTATGTCCTTGCTTTTGAATGGCACTGAGCTGCTCTGAGAGGCGTTTGGCCTCATTGAGTAAAATGGCGTTGTCTCGTAACTTATTAAGGCTATCTTGCAGCAAGGTCAGTTTGTGCTCTTTGCCTTGGATGTGCTGGTAAATCTTTAAGGCGAAACGGATTTCACCCAATTTCAACAAGGGGACAAGACTTTGGCTGAGCAACACATCATGAATTTGTCCGAGCTGATGAAAATAGGGACTCAGCCCTTGCATGAGTATGCGCTGCGCTTGCGCGGGCTGCTGATAAATTAGTGCGATGCGACTTAGGGTGATGGCTTTGAGCGTGCGTGCGATTTTTTGGTCGCTGTGACTTAAACGATGGCTGAGTTTATTAAAGAGTGTGTTGATCGGGCGAATAAATTCATTGTCGCTACGAATAAATCCTTGGCGCTCAATGAGCTCAATCCCGTTTTCACACAACTGCGCCAGCTCAATGACCCAACGATGATTGTACACAGGCACACGATGAATAAAGCGCGTGGCGGCATCAAAGAACCAAGAGCTACTGGGTCGCGCTGCGGCATATTTAGCAAGATTGAGTGCGCGATGGCTGGCGTGCGGGGTGAGTTGTAAGACCTGATCGGCAATATCGATGGCATCGTCATAGCGCCCCTGTAAAAAATAATAATGGGCTAAGAGATCGTAACCATCGGCAGTCATGGGGCTTAGTTGAATCAATCGTTCCAGTCGCTCACAGCCCTTATCGATTTGATCGTCGGCAAAGTCACAACGCGCCAGCATCACCTCGATAAAGGGTGAGGATTTAGAGACTGAAAAAATTTCAGCGTAATGGCGAACCTGCGTCCAAGCATTGCGCTTCATAAGAAGATTGAGCATTAAGTGATATAGCGTTGGTTCGGCGCCATAGTGACTGAGCTGTGATTTACAGCGCGTCAGTGCAAGCGCATCCTCACCTTGACTGAGCGCGGCAAGCACTGGTGCGCGCATCTCACTTTGATAAAGGGCATAGGCCACTTTATTTTGCAGTGCACGTAAAGAGACCGGCTTGCGAATAAAACTATCGGGCGTGGCATCCATGCTAGAGAGGATCACCGCGGGCGTGCTATCGCCTGAAGCCATGATGGTGGCGCAATTGCTGCCGAGTCGATTTTGCTGCTTCAGTAACATCAGCAGTTCGCTACCGGTGATTTTTCCATCCAGATGATAATCAACCAGCACCAGTTGATATTGCTGACGTAGGCACAACTCGGTGGCTTCATTGGGCGTTGCCGCGAGATCAATAGATTGAAAGCCGATTTTTTCTAATAGCGTGCGCATCGCCACCGCGCTGGTGCGATTGTCTTCAATCACTAAGGCACGAAGCTGAGCGATATGTCTTGGCATTCGAATGTGATGTTTTGAATGCAAAACCATGGCAATCCTTGTCATTGATTCGATGAAAGTGAGTGATGCGACTCAAGAGAGTCAGCGCGCTACATCTCGAGGCTTGTTATTTGGCCGTGACTTGTTCAAGTATGATTCATTCAAGCGTAGTTGGTGCGGCTTTGAATGGGCAATGAAATCCGTAGCGTTTCGTTGAGAACATTAGCGAACAATTAAAAGATGCGAATGGGTTACGTGATGCTGAGGGTATGAATAACGAAAAAGATGCGCGTACAGCGGGGCGGTAGAGTTTTAGACAGAAAAAAAGCCAGATGCGAACATCTGGCTTTTAAAAGATGGTGGAGGGGGAAGGATTCGAACCTTCGAAGGCGGAGCCGTCAGATTTACAGTCTGATCCCTTTGGCCACTCGGGAACCCCTCCACGAGTATTTCTAATTTTTAGTGTTCATCACAGTAAAAGCTGCGCTGAAGAATGATGGTGGAGGGGGAAGGATTCGAACCTTCGAAGGCGGAGCCGTCAGATTTACAGTCTGATCCCTTTGGCCACTCGGGAACCCCTCCACGAGTATTTCAAATTTTAGTTTCATCACAGCAAAAAGCTGCGTTGAAGAATGATGGTGGAGGGAGAAGGATTCGAACCTTCGAAGGCGGAGCCGTCAGATTTACAGTCTGATCCCTTTGGCCACTCGGGAATCCCTCCACGGGATTTATTCTATTGTTTGCTTTACCGCAAATCAGCCATAAAGCGAATGATGGTGGAGGGGGAAGGATTCGAACCTTCGAAGGCGGAGCCGTCAGATTTACAGTCTGATCCCTTTGGCCACTCGGGAACCCCTCCACAAGTGCGGGCGCATCATATCAAACCATTACGGACTGTAAACCCCTTTTTTTGAAAAATAGATCTGACTGCCTAATTTTCGTGCGTAGTGCATAAAATAGCGCTAAAACGCACAAATTTTCGCACCTTTACACTGCTTTACTTTGTCACTATAGAGAATGGAGTAAACTGCTGTGGTTCAAAATTCACCGCGATGATGTAAGCGACATGTGTAAACGCCGTTTTTCTAAACACCTTCCTGTTTTTGTTCTATTTTGTGCTTTTTTCTCTGTGCCAAGTTGGGCCAAACCACCACGAGGTAATCCTGGCGATTACGCTGTTTCGGTCACCACCTATCAAGTGCAAACCCAAGCCCTAAATTCCGAGGTCAATACCATAGGTAAACTGACGGCTCAGCAGCAGGTGACACTGGCACCTGAAGTGAGTGGTCGCATTGATGCGGTACTGGTTAAGCCGGGTGATCAGGTCAAAATGGGACAAATGCTGGTGCGCTTAGAATCAGCAAAGCAGCAAGCCGCAGTAGCAGAAGCGCTAGCCTATTGGCGTGATGAAGAACGAAAGCGTACTGAATTTGCCCGCCTTGCCAAGCGCGGCGCATTAACGCAAACCGAACTCGATGCGCAGGTTGCCGCCGTTGCTGTGGCCAAAGCCCGTTTAGATGCAGCACGCGCGGAGCTGGCTTTTCGTCAGATTAAAGCACCCTTTGATGGCACTGTGGGGCTATTTGACCTAAGCCGAGGTATGACAGTGAACAGTGGCGATCCACTGATGAGCTTGGACGATCTTCAGGTGATGTGGCTTGAATTGCCGATTCCAGAGCAGTATTTGGCCAAACTTAAGGTCGGTATGGCCGTGGAAGCGCACAGTCAAGCTTGGCCGCAGCCCTTTTATGGCAAGTTAGTGGCCATTGATAGCCGCATTGATCCGCAAGCCTTAACCGTGCGTATTCGCAGTGAATTTGAAAATACCAAGCAGGCCTTAAAACCGGGCATGTTGATGCAAGCCGTGTTGCAAATGCCAGCCGTTGAAAAACCAGTGGTTCCGATTCAATCCATCGAGTACCAAGGCACCAAGCGTTATGTCTATCGTATTGTCGATGGCAAAGCGGTGCGCACTGAAGTGGTGTTAGGCGCACGCTCAGATAATAAAGTGATGATTGAGCAAGGGCTTGATGCAGGTGCAACCATCGTGCTGCAAGGCTTGGTGAATATGCGCGACGGTGCGCGTGTGATGATTCAAGAGCAAACTGTTTCTGTTCAAGATCAAACAGCTTCTGAGGAGCGCAACTAATGTGGTTGTCTGACACCTCAGTCAAGCGCCCGGTTGTGGCGCTGGTACTTAGTTTGCTGTTATGTATTTTTGGTGCGGTTTCCTTTACTAAGTTAGCCGTGCGTGAAATGCCGGATGTTGATAGTCCGGTGATCTCAATTATGACCCGCTACGATGGCGCCTCGGCTTCGATTATGGAAAGTCAGGTCAGCCAAGTGCTTGAAGATCAGCTCTCAGGCATTAGCGGTATCGATACCATTGTCTCCACCAGCCGTAATGGCATGTCTTGGGTCACCATTACCTTTGATTTGGAATGGGACATTCTGGAAGGTTTAAGCGATGTGCGTGACGCCGTAGCGCGCGCGCAAGGCCGCTTGCCCGAAGAAGCCGATGAGCCCATTGTCTCTCGTGATAATGGTGAAGGCGAGCCTGCCATCTACATCAAGCTCAGCTCACCTGTGATGGATCGCACTCAGCTCACTGATTACGCCGAGCGCGAGTTGATGGATCGCTTTAATCTGATTACTGGTGTGAGTTCCGTTGATCTTTATGGCGCGCTTTATAAGGTGATGTACGTCAAGCTTGATCCGGTGCGCATGGCGGGTCGCGGCGTGACGACCTCAGATATTGTCAATGCGCTGCGCTCGGAAAACTTGGAAAGCCCAGGTGGCGAGGTGCGTAACGATGTCACTGTGATGGCGGTGCGTACTGAGCGTCTTTACAACACGGCTGAAGATTTTTCTCAGTTGGTGGTGCGCCATCAAAATGGTTTACCGATCTATTTAAAAGATGTGGCCGACGTTTATGTCGGTGCGATGAATGAAGATGCCACCTTTAAAAGTGATGGCGTACAAACCCTCAGTTTGGCGGTGATTAATCAATCTGACGCCAACCCAGTGTCGGTGGCGCAAGATGTAATTGCTGAAGTGGCGGCGATGCAGCCCTTTTTGCCAGATCAAATGACCTTTGAAGTGGATTATGACTCCAGCCTCTATATTGACCGCTCCATTACCGAGGTATATGTGACGCTGGCAATGACGGCGGTACTGGTGATCTTGGTGCTCTATATCTTTATCGGTCAGGTGCGCGCCACCATTATTCCGGCGGTAACTGTTCCGGTCTCTTTGATCTCTGCCTTTATTTGCGCTTACGCCTTTGGCTATTCCATTAACCTACTCACCCTGATGGCGCTGATTTTGGCCATTGGCTTGGTGGTGGATGATGCCATTGTGGTGGTGGAAAACATTTTCCACCATATTGAGCAGGGCGAGTCGCCACTTCTTGCTGCCTACAAAGGTACTCGTGAGGTTGGTTTTGCGGTGATCGCCACCACCTTGGTGTTGGTCATGGTGTTTTTGCCCATCTCCTTTATGGACGGCATGGTCGGTCGCTTCTTTACTGAATTTTCGGTGATGCTGGCGGTTTCCGTGATGTTCTCCTCACTCATCGCGCTCACCCTAACGCCGGTGTTGGCTAGTAAACTACTCAAGCTGAATGTGAAAAAAGGGCGTTTTGCTGCTTTTATGGATCGCATTTTTGCGCGAGTTGAAGCGGCTTATCGTCGTTGCCTTGGCGTTGTCATGCGCGGTCGCTGGTGGGCTCCTGTGGTGATGTTGGGGTGTATTGGTTTGGCTGGATTGTTGTTTAAAGCCATTCCTTCTGACTTGCTTCCATCGCAGGATCGCGGCGTGATTTTTGCCTTTGTAAAAGGCGCAGAAGGCACCAGTTATAACCGCATGGTGCAAAATATGAATGAGGTGGAGGCGCGTCTATTGCCATTGGTAGGCAATGGTGTGGTGAAATCCATCTCCTATGATACGCCAGCCTTTGGCGGCCGTGCGGGGGATCAAACGGCCTTTGTGATTATTCAGCTCGAAGACTGGAACGATCGCGATATGCACGCCAAAGAAGCCCTTGGTATGGTGGCTGGCGCCTTGGATGGTTTGTCTGATATTCGTGTTTGGCCATTTATGCCTGGTGCCGGTGGTGGCTCTGGCGAACCTGTTGGATTTGTACTGAGCGGTAGCGACTATCAAGAGCTCAACAAATGGGCGCAGGTGCTCAAACATGAAGCGGATAGTTCTGGCTTAATGCGCGGCGCGGATATTGATTATGCCGAAACCACACCAGAGCTACTGGTGCGGCTTAACCGCCAGCGCGCAGCTGAGCTTGGTATTAGCGTGCGTGAAATTTCCGAAACCTTGGAAGTGATGCTCGGCGGTCGCAGTGAAACCACCTTTGTTGACCATGGTGAAGAGTACGATGTCTACTTGCGTGGTAATGAGGACAGCTTTAATCACAGTAGCGATCTCAGCCAAATCTACTTGCGCGGAGCCAACGGCAGTTTGGTGACTTTAGATACGGTGGCTTCGGTGGAAGAGGTGGCATCGGCGCAAAAGCTGACCCACTACCAAAAGCAAAAATCCATCACCTTAAAAGCGCACTTGTCTGAAGGGGCCACGCTGAGTGAAGCGCTTGATTTTCTTGATCGTCGCGCCATGGAATTGCTGCCAAAAGATATCACCATTCACTACAGTGGTGAGTCCAAGGATTTTAAAGAGAACCAAAGTTCAGCCATGATGGTCTTTGGTCTGGCACTGTTGGTGGCTTATTTGGTGCTTGCTGCGCAGTTTGAAAGCTTTGTGAACCCGCTGGTGGTGATGTTTACCGTACCTCTGGGGATTTTAGGTGGCTTGATTGGTTTGTGGATCATGGGCCTCTCTTTGGATGTCTTTAGCCAAATCGGCATGATTATGCTGATTGGTATGGTGACCAAAAACGGTATCTTGATCGTTGAGTTTGCCAACCAGCTGCGCGATCAGGGTCGTCCATTTGAGCAAGCGATTATTGACGCATCGGTGCGTCGTTTGCGTCCGATCTTAATGACAGCCTTTACCACGTTACTTGGCGCAGTGCCTTTGATTATTTCAACTGGCGCGGGTTATGAAAGTCGTATGGCGGTGGGGACTGTGGTGTTCTTTGGTATGGCGGTGGCAACCTTGATTACCTTGGGGATCATTCCCGCGATGTATCGTTTGATGTGCCAATATTCGCACTCGCCAGGTTATGTTGCGGCGCAGTTGGCCAAATTAGAATCAGAGGATCATCCAGTGCGCCATAACCATGGCTAGTGGTTGCTAAGCGCGAGGATGATATGAAAAGGGGAAGCATGCTTCCCCTTTTTTTATTGCTATCGTTATGATTTTTATCGATATGCTGAAATCGAATACTTGATCAACGCGCAGTTAACACAGCGACACATTAAAGCAGTGATAAGGACGACTTATTTTGAATGGTTTCAAGCTCACGCTGGACTTCGGTCTGATTAGCCAAGTATTGCTCAAGACCCTGTTGGCGAAGGTTGCATGCAGGACAATCGCCGCAGCCTGAACCAATCACCCCGTTGTAACAGGTCAGGGTTTGCATTCGTACAAATTCAAGTTTGCCAAGTTTGTCTGCCAGTGCCCAAGTTTGCGCTTTATTCAGCCACATCAGCGGCGTTTCAATGCGAAGCGGGCGATCCATTCCGAGCACCAAGGCTTTTTCCAGCGCTTTGACAAACTCATATCGACAATCTGGATAGCCAGAAAAGTCCGTTTCACATACCCCAGTGATCACCGCCTCAGCGCCCACTTGGTAAGCATAAATACCGGCAAAGGTTAAAAAGGCGATATTGCGCCCCGGCACAAAAGAGTTGGGTAAGCCATTGGCTTGCAGTGCGTGCGAGACTTCAATGTTATCTCGGGTGAGGGAGCTAATGGCAAGCTCGCCAAGCACGCCCATATCGATGATGCGATGGTGTTTCACGCCCAAAGCTTTGGCCGCAGATTTTGCCACTTCAATCTCAAGGGCATGACGCTGACCGTAATCAAAGGTCACGCAGTGAACCTCATCAAATCGCGCAAGGGCGTCAATTAAGCAGGTGGTGGAGTCTTGGCCGCCGCTAAAAACGACCACAGCAATTGAAGCTGACATAGATGTGCTCATCGTTGTATAGAATGCTGCTCAGTGTAATGCATGAGGGGTAAATGACAATCATTGCGGGCTGAAAGCTGTAAACAGTATGTTTTTTATCTCATGGGTCTATTTACTAGCACAGCAATTGTGTCATTTGCTAACTGGCTCACGCGCGTAAGAATGAAAGCCATTGCTGCTGGGCGCGTTCCAAGCTAATTTCAATTTATGCATTGTGAGAAATATTTTCTAAATAATTAGATTGATGGAAAAAGTTACCCTCGACGAAATTGATAAAAAGATCCTGATGCGTTTGCAAAAGGACGCCATGCTGTCTTTGCAAGCCATCGCCGATAGTGTGCATCTCACCTCCACGCCTTGCTGGAAGCGGATTAAACGCCTAGAAAGCTTGGGTGTGATTCGAAATCGTGTGGCGATTTTGGATGCTGAGTTGGTGGGGCGCCCCTTTATCGCTTTTGTGCAGCTGAAAACGCAAAACCACTCTGAGCGTTGGTATCGCAAATTTATGGAAGCCATTGACCATTTCGATGCTGTGATGGCCTGTTATCGAATGGCGGGTGAGTATGACTATTTGCTGCGCGTACAGGTAGCGGATATGGCAGCTTTTGACCGTTTCTATAAGCGCCTCGTCAATGAGATTGATGGCCTGACGGATGTGACCTCAAGCTTTGCCATGGAAGTGCTCAAAGAAAGCACAGCGCTTGAGCTTTAATGGGCGGCAGACTGATTACGTGAGTTACTCCGCGACATCATCGATATAAAAAAACCAGCCATTTGGCTGGTTTTTTTACGGAACGGATATTGGTGGAATGTGCCCCTAATCAATATCCTAGTACTTCGTCAGGGCTAGCCCATTACTCGGTTTATTTTGGGCTATCTTGATCGGCTTTGACTTTCTCTGTTTTTACCTGTCGAATCAGGCCTTCTTGCACGGCAGACGCCACCAAGCGGCCATGCACATCATAAATCTCACCACGTACAAAGCCGCGCGAGTTGCTGCTCGATGGGTTATCGATGGCATAGAGCAGCCAATCATCAAAACGAAATGGACGATGGAACCACATTGAGTGGTCAATGGTAGCCACTTTTAGATTGGGTGACAGCAGGCTAAGACCTTGGGTATGCAGCGCTGTTGGCAGGAAGTTCCAATCAGAGGCATATCCCAGCATGCATTGGTGGGTCAGCAAATCGTTTGGCAAACTGCCATTGGCCTTAATCCACATATATTGCTTTGGCGGCGTTTTTTCTGGTTTGAGTGGGTTCACCACATAAACAGGTCGCACTTCAATGGGTTTTTCTTTGCTGAAAAACTCAGCCACATGGGTTGGCAAATATGGGGCAAGTTGTTTAATTAGCTCTTGCTCTGAAGGGACATCTTGCGGTGGTGGCACATCTGGCATTTGGCTTTGATGCTCAAGCCCAGATTCTTCACCATGGTAAGACGCGGTTAGGTAGAAAATTGGCACGCCATTTTGAATCGCTTTTACACGGCGAGTGCTAAAGCTGCGGCCATCACGCAATTTTTCCACATCATAAACAATGGGTTGCTTTGGGTTGCCTGGGCGCAAAAAGTAGCTATGAAATGAATGCACTGCCAGCGCAGGATCCACCGTATCTTTCGCTGCGGACAATGCTTGGCCGATGACTTGTCCACCATACACTTGGGGTAAGCCTAAATCTTCACTTTGGCCGCGAAACAGGCCCAATTCTAATTTTTCAAGATTCAATAGGTTAAGTAGGTGATTGAGGGGCTGGCCCATGGTCTTTCCTTACCGATTCAATAAATTGGCATCACGCTAGCATATTTTACTGCTTAGACAAATGTAGACCAGTGCGCTGAGCCCGCCACGGATTGCTTGGCTGGAGGGCATTGCGTGGCTTAATAATGAGGCGTCGATAAAAAAAGAGACGTTATATTGTGATAACACACCGATGAATTGAGTCATTACTCGCTATAATGAGCAAACACGCTTGCCAAATTGTTTGGCTCTGAGAAGATACTGATTACTTTGATATTCTAAGAAGGTTTGCAATGAAACTTTTCCGTTTGTTGGCGCTTGGCGCAGTCGCCTTGGTTGCCACAGCTTGTAGTACAACCCCTCAATCAACGATAGCTGATCAATCAGCGACTGTAGAAGAGCAGCCAATGGCCGAAGTTCGCGGTACCTTGACCTACCTTCAGCGCATTGCCTTGCCAGATGATGCGGTGATCACTGTGACCTTGGAAGATATCGCCTTTGCAGATGCGCCTGCCGAAGTGATCAGCCAAGACAGTTTTATGGCAGAAGGCAACCAAGTGCCATTTAACTTTACTTTGGAATACGATCCAAACCTTATCAACGCGCGTCACCCTTATAATATTCGTGCCCGCATTGATGTTGATGGCCAGTTGATGTTTACCACCGACACCATCTATCCAGTGATCACCAACAGTGAAGAAACCCAGCAAGCGCACCTGATTTTGCGCATGGTGGACCGCTCAAAATAAGCGCGATATCGAATCAGTTTCAAGTTAAAAAAGCGCTGTTCACAGCGCTTTTTTTGTTTCAAAGTGGGGGCAAGGCGTACTCTAGGTACTTATAAGCGATAGTTTTTCCCAATATACCCCTGCGCATCCACCAACACCCCTTCACACTGTAAGTGCTCTTTTTGCCGTACAAAATCAGGCCCTGTGAGGCTAATTTGATAACGGCTATTGACCACACGATACCAAGGTAAGCAGCTTCCCTTTGGAATTTGTTTGAGCGCTCGCGCCACAAGGCGAGCATAGCTTGGGTAGCCCGTCATTTTCGCGATTTGGCCATAACTCACCACTTTGCCTTCAGGTAGCTGGCTTAAGATGCTGTACACCATGGGCGCAAATTGTTCTAAGGTCATGGCATTTTGCCGCTTATGTAGAGTGATGAATGACACCGAATAGTAGAGAGGGATATTCAAGCACGCAAGATGATGATTTGATTAATTTCACCGCAGTCGGCGCAGAACTTGGGATTATCACTTGCAATTAAAATGGCCATTACCCATAATGCAAACCGCTGGAAACAGCTTATCTATGAAGGTCCTCCTTGGTCCTCTCGCAATACTACCTCGTGAACTTGGTCAGGTCCGGAAGGAAGCAGCCACAGCGGGCGACGTATGTGCCGGGATGTGGCTGGGGTAGGGCCTTCACCCGTTTTTATAGCTGTAAACACGTCCTATTTCTACATTTTCCCCACGTATTCTTTATCTCACTATTGGTGCACTTGAACCATTGCTGCACATATCAACTTTATTTTTCGAACGCACTCAATTGCATTTCATCTAGCCTCGATTCAGCTAACTAGGCTCATCTTGTCGCACTAAAATAACAACAGATGGTTTATTGATAGGAGCCATGATGAAAGAGCAAGTCAGCTGGGTGATTGCAGGGGCGACAGGTTTGGTCGGCCAAGCCGTATTGGAAGCCACGCTCAATGATGACAGTGTGAGTCAGGTGCATACTTTGACTCGGCGTGCCTTGAGTGCTGAAAACAACAAACTCAAACAATGGATCAGTGATGATCTACAGGCACCGGTATTAAGTCGTGATGATATTGCCCCTTCGGTAGGGGTAATTGCACTCGGCACCACCATCAAAAAAGCGGGCAGCAAAGCGAACTTTTATGCGGTTGATGTGGATTTGGTCGCACATACTGCCAAGGTGATGCAGCGCATGGGGGTGACGCATCTTTTTGTGGTCTCCTGCATTGGCGCCAATCCTCGTGCTTTTTCTCACTATTTGCGCTGTAAAGGGCAAATGGAGGCGAAAGTGCAGTCACTTTGTTTTTCACGGCTGACTTTTTTGCATCCAGGACCACTTGCCGGTGAGCGAAGCGAATCAAGAAAAGATGAAGTCTTGGTGCAGGGGCTACTTAAGGTGCTGCGTCCTGTGATGAAAGGCAGTTTAATGAACTATCAGCCCATCGAAGCTAAGGATATGGCGAAAGCTGTGTTATCTCGGGCGAAACATCCATCGACAGACTGCGTTGAATATTTGACTGCATCACAAATGATGCAGTTAGCGCGCGCATAGTCTTCCATACTTGATCAATTGATTTTGTGGAGATTATTCGATGAAAGCGCATCTCGTGAAATGGGGTTTTATTGCTGCTGGCGCTATGAATATTGGTGGCGTGCTGATTTTTTCTCGTTTATTTACGAATAGTGCGATTCACATTGCCGATCCTGTGGTGATGTCCAACTTTGGCTTGCTGATGATTGTAATTTGGGGCTTCGCTTATTTAGGGGCTTCTCAAATTAAGGGCAATGTTCGTTGGCTGGCTGCAGCATTTACTATCGAGAAATTGGTTTACGTGTTGGCATGGCTCACTTGGTATTCTAAAGAAGCACTGGATGCGGTGTATCAACAAGATCTGTTCGCTGGCATTTTCTATAGTATCTACGGTTTAAATGACTTAGTGTTTATGCTGTTTTTTGCTTGGGTGTATTGGATCAATCGTCCTGAAGCGGCAATGCATTGATACTTTTTTATTTGAGGCAAGCCGCGCTAGATGCGTCTTGCCTCAAATCTTCAAGTCTCAAATCCATAAGATAGTCGTGGCCATGTGTTGCGTGTTCCGGTGATTAGGGTCAATCCCTAATGGGTTGTGTATTGGTAGGTCCCCGTCTTTCGATTTAAGTGAATGGTGAAAGCGAAAACGTGCGTATCATCATGGCCGCTACCATTGACCTTGCCTTGAATCTCTAGCACTTCTTTTTTGATGACACAGCTGACTTGCTCAATCGTATATTCATTGTGGTCATGATTGATTTCGTCAAATCCCCAGCCTTGCACTCGCTCTAAACCATTTGCTCCGTAATCGATGGCATCAACATAGATCATGTCACCGCTATGAATGTAAGCTTGAATCAGTCGGTAGTCGTGCTTTGCCACTTGTTGTGGATCTTGGCATAGCGTGATTTGACGAATATTGGCAAAGTGGCTTTTTTCTAGCGATGTATAGGGGATGACCGCTGCATGACACATGCTTGTGAGTCCGAAAAATATCAGGGCGATACATTTTAGTCGAATAATCATAATGTGAAATCCTCTCCATGGATGTCGCTAGAATAGATTATTTTTAATATAAAACAATTGGTTAAAATAATTAACAAAGGAAGGGTTGCTTTGATTGGTGTTCGCATTGCTGGTATTTGGGGTTGTCATAAAAAAACCGCGCTAGGCGCGGTTTTTTATATTTGAAAAGTGCGAACTTAGCTGCCACTACCTTGCGCTCGCATCTCAGCAAGTGCGCGCTCTAGATTGTCATGGGCGGTTTTATAGTAAGCCGGATCGGCGCTAATCGCCTGCTGCAGATAGGGCACGGCTTGGTCTGGCTTTCCTTGAATGAGTAAAAAATAGCCCACATTATTGAGCGCTTCAGCTTCAGTCATGTGGCGCTGAAAGGTGCTGAGCGCAAGCCCCGGACGATTTTGCGCTAAATAGATTAACGCCATGTTGTTCAGCGCTTTGGCATGGCTGGGTTGCAAGCGAAGTGCCGCTTGGGTGAGATGCGCCGCGAGCTCATAGTTGCCATCCATATAGTTGGAATAACCTAAGTTGACCAGTGCGCGGACCGAGTTGGGATTAATCTCAAGGGCGTGCTCTAGGTAAGCCTTGGCGCGGTCATGGTCTCGGTCGATATCACTGATTACACCAAGGCCAATGTAACTACCGATGGGGGACTGAGCATCAAATTTTAGATTGCGAATGGTGCTCACTGGCATATTGCGTGTGAGTGAGGTGTTGGGGTTTTCGCCCAGACGATGCTGGTCGGCACTGAGCGCCTCAAGGAAATATTGCGCCCCTTGCGCTGTTTTACCGCGTTTGCTTTCGAGAATGCCGAGCTTTTCAAGACTGGCAATATATTTGGGATCGTAAGCGAGCGATTGGCGAAATGCGCGCTCAGCGAGATCGGTATTGTCGCGGATTTGATGAATACTACCGATTTGATAAAAGCTGTCGGCTTGCTCTGTGGCATCTAAAAACTGTACGGCGCGAATATATTCGTAGAGGGCTAAGTCTAAATTCCCATCCAGCAGCGCTTGCATACCTCGGCCTTGCGCTTCTTGTTCATTGGCGGGTGGCGTGTCACCCATCAGATTGAGCATGGGGTCACCGTCATAATATTCGCTATTAAGTACGGGATCGTTACTCGTTTGGGTTTGCGCGCAGCCAGACAGCAGCAGGAGTAGCCCCGCACACCATGCGCTGATTCGAATTGAATGGGTCAAGAGAGCTCCTTACTCTGCAAAGAGATTGGTAATGATGTGCAAAATGGCAGGGCCAATGGCGACAATAAAAAAACAGGGCCAAATAAATAGCACCAAAGGGAAGATCATCTTCGTTGGGATCTTCGCCGCCATCTCTTCGGCGGCTTGATTGCGTTTGTCTCGGTAATCTTCAGTATAGTCACGCAGTGTCTGGCCGATGCTGGCACCAATGCGAGAAGCATGGGCGAGGGTGTTGACCAGTCCGCGCATTTCAGTCAGGCCGGTGCGGACAATCATTTCATGAAAGGCATCAGCAATGGGCATCCCCGCTTTAATCTTGACGCAGACGGTATCCAGCTCATCGGCAAAGGCGGGATGAGAGATCACCAGCTCTTGTGAGACACGCATGAGTGCGGCGTTGAGGCCAAGACCAGACTCGGTACAGACCACCAGTAGATCCAGTGCATCAGGCAGCGCTTGGCGCATACGAAATTGATGGTGTTTCTTCATGCGATAGAGCGCAAAGTTAGGTAAAAACAAACCTACGGCAGTGGCGATAATGACGATGCTTAGCTGCTGACCGCCATTTAAATGCGGATTTAAAATCGCAATCCCGATACCAATAATGAGCCCCAGCATGGTGAGGCCAAATTTAATGGCGTAAAACAGTGTCAGCGCGCTTTGTTGGTGAAAACCTGCGTGCATCAGCTGGTGGCGAACGGTTTCCCTTTCCTTGTTGCTGGTGGGCGAGATGTAGGGCTCAAGCGATTCCAGCGTATCTTCAATTTTCCGTTGTTCCGGTTGGTTGCCCGAGCGCTGCTGAAGATCTTTTAGTCGGCGCTTGAGTGGACTTTGCAAGCTAAAGAGCAAGAGGCCAATGGTGAGGATCACCAAGGTGGTGGCCAGCAAAATCATGCCAAGAATAATCCATTCACGTTGCTGGGCCGCAAGCGATAGGTGGGCCGTAAGCTGATCAATCCATGCCATGGGTTACACCTCGATATTGATGATTTTTCGAATCCAAATTGCGCCAAAAAACAAACTGACGACCCCAGCAGAGACAATCTTGATGCCTGCGGGATGTTCATAAAGCGGCGCAATATATTCGGGGTGAAGCAGGTACATCACGATAAATAAAACAAAAGGTGCCAGCACCAAAATCCAAGCCGACAAACGGCTCTCTGCTGAAAGTGTTTTGATTTTTCGTGACAATTTAAAACGAGCACGCAGTACTTGATTTACCTTGTATAAATTCTCGGTGAGATTGCCGCCGGTCTCTTTTTGCAATAGCACGGCACTGGCGAGTGCCAGCATGGATACTGTGGGCGTGCGATCGACCATTTGCAGCACCGCAAGGCGCATGTCATAGCCATAGTTAAGCAAGTTAAAGGTGTGCGTAAATTCAGGGCCGAGTGGTGCGGGGATCTCTTCACCCACCTCGCGAAAGGCTTCGTTGAGGGGTTGACCCGCTTGTAGGACGCGGCGCATCACATCGAGCGCATCGGGCAGCAGGGCTTCAAAGGCGAAAAGACGCTTGGAGATGCGACGATGCAACTGAAAATAGCAGGCGATAGCGGTGAGGAAAAAGCCGAGCAGCGCAATCCACCATAACTCACTAAACAAAAAAAGCAGGGCGGAAACAATGGCACTGACCACCAGCGTAAAACCGATAGCGCCAGACAATGACCAGTTGAGTCCAGCAAGCTCTAGCGATTTTTTTAAATCCGCCATGGCGCTCCAGCGTACCAAGGCTTTATCTGTTGGGGATAGGCTTTCCTCATAGTGTTTGCGCAGTAACAGCTTACTTTCTTCATCGATTTGCTGATGCGATTGGCGCAGCCTTTTAGTGAGCTCTTTATGCCGTGCTTTGTTACCTGCCGCAGGCAGGATCAAGGCTTGCGAGATCAAGACTACAGAGACAAACAGAAGAATAAAAAAGAGGGTTAAATCACCTTGCATGCTGTCACCTATGCGCTTTGAAAGAGGGTAAAGGGCAGCTCAAGGCCTCTGCGTTTGAGCGCATCATGGCAGGCAGGCACAATGCCTGTTGCCATATAATCGCCTACCACATTGCCTTGCTCATCAATCCCACGCCGTTCAAATTTGAAGATTTCAGACATGGTGATCACCTCGCCCTCCATGCCATTGATCTCCTGAATGCTGACCATGCGGCGTTTACCATCTTCTTGGCGTTCCATTTGAATCACAACATGAATGGCTGAGGCAATTTGGGCGCGCAGATTTTTAGTTGAGATGGTCCAACCGGCCATGGCAAACATATTTTCAACACGGCTCAATGCATCGCGCGGGGTGTTGGCGTGAATGGTGGTGAGCGAGCCATCATGGCCAGTGTTCATTGCCGCGAGCATATCCACCGCTTCACTGCCGCGCACCTCGCCCACGACGATACGATCAGGTCGCATTCGCAGGGCGTTTTTGACCAATTCGCGCTGACCAATTTCGCCTTTGCCTTCAAGGTTTGCCGGGCGCGTTTCAAGGCGAACCACATGGGGCTGTTGTAGCTGTAGCTCGGCCGAGTCTTCAATGGTAATGATTCGTTCATCTTCAGGAATAAAGCCGGAGACGATATTGAGTGTGGTGGTTTTCCCTGAGCCGGTTCCGCCTGAGATTAAGACATTGAGCTCGCCATGGACGATGGCATGGAGAAAATCGGCCATATCTTGGGATAGCGAGCCAAATTCAAGCAGGCTATCCATGGTTAGTCGCTCTACTGCAAAACGACGAATGGAGAGTGAAGGACCATCGATAGCCAGCGGCGGAATAATGGCATTTACCCGCGAGCCATCAGCGAGACGCGCATCCACCATGGGTGAGGATTCATCAATACGTCGGCCCACTTGACTGACGATACGATCGATAATATTGCGAAGATGGCGATCATCCAAAAAGGTGTGTGGCGTGACTTCGAGCTTTCCTCGGCGCTCAACAATGACCTGTTTGGGGCCGTTGACCAAAATATCGGAGACGGTTTTATCAGCCAGCAGTGGCTCTAATGGGCCAAGGCCAAACACCTCATCCTCGATTTGTTTAATCACCCGTTTGCGCGCTTCTGCGCTTAAGGGGTGAGTTTCATCGCGCATTAATTCAAGCGTGGCATCGTGCAGATCGCGTTTGGCGACATCTGGCTCGAGCTCTGCAAGTAAACCTAAGTCCAGTGTCTCAAGTAGTTTTTTGTGAAAGTAATGCTTTGCAGCAAGTTCTGTTTCTAGCTGCTTACGTGCGGCTTCATCTGCTTTTGAGCGCTTTTGCACTTCAGCTTGCTCTGATGCCGATGGTTGCGTGGCTATTGGCGTTTCGTTTTCAGGCGTTTGCTCTGTATTAGGCTCATCTGATGGCGGCGTCATTGAGGAACGTTTGAAAAACATAAGCCTTTCCTTTGTCTAATTTATTTTTTCGAAGCTGCTATGAGAATAGTCGCTTGAACCATGAACCATCTGTCGCAAGGTCGGGATCGATCTGCTGACTGAGATGTTGGAGCGCTTTGGATACTGGATTTCTTTTCTTCACTTCTGCCATCGACTTACCGAGGTGGGTACTTTCCAGTGCGGTTTTAAAGGCATTGGGCACAAAGTGAATGGCGATATTGGGCAGCGTGTGTTCAATATCTTTTTGGCCAATAGGTTGCTGTTTATCAAAACGATTGATCACCACTTCAACCTGTTGGCGTGCGAGACCAAACTCATAGTGCAGTTCATTGACCATCATGCTGGCGAGGTTGAGGGCTGCGAGTTGCTGCTGCGTGACTAAATAAAGATGGGTGGCTGCTGAGAGGAGTGGATAGGCATGCGCATCCAGTCCTCGCGAGAGATCCACAATCACAAAGGGATAACGCTGGCGCAAGATAGGCATCAATTTGCCTAAAGCCTGACTCTCAGTTTGATTGCGTTGGCGATGTTGGTGATTAAAGGTGAGGAGATGTAAGCCACTTTTGTGTTTGGTGACAAAGCCATCGAGCGCGGTGTTGTCCAAGTCGCCACTGTTCTCTAAAACGTCGAGCAACGAAAATTTTGGGCTGAGATTGAGATAATCGTTGAGTGCACCAAATTGGCTATCGAGTTCAAGCAGTAGTACATCATCATGATGGTATTGGGCTAGTTCAATCGCGGTGTTGAGCGCTAGTGTGGTGGCACCTGCGCCACCTTTGGTATTGATGAATAAGCAGAGCTCGCCGAGTTGGTTATGGCCGACTTTTTCTTCTGCGCAGTGGCGCAGCAATGGGGCTAATTCGGCAATGAGCACATGATGGGAAAAATAGTCGCTGGCCCCCAAGCGTAGGGCTGTTTTTAAGGCTTGGCTATCATGCTCCTCACCAAAAACCACCAGCGTGGTATGGTGTTGTTGGTGCTTGCTGCTGAGCTTACTGAGCGATTGAATGATGTCAGCCCAGCCGTTGGCTGCTTCGACGAAGATTAAATCGGGGGAGCGCATTTGGTTGAGTTGGTCGAGATCAAACTTGGCCATAGCAATGGCTTCCATATGGATCTGCCGACTATGTGAAAGCTGCTCTGCCATATGCTTTTCAAAGGCATCATCTTGGTAGAGCAGCCAAATATTGAGGCCAGTTCGCAAGCCAATATGGCTTGGTTGGGATGGCTCTTGAAGGCCAATTACCTCTGACATGTTTGCCTCCTAGCAATTGGTGACCGCATTGGGGTTGTCGGCGGTTGGTCTTAATATCCCCAAACTTTCTGCGGGTAGAGTGGTTTCAAAATCAGGCATGACGCTATTCACGTCAAAGCTGACAAAAGGCACCAACAGATCAAAAGTAAAGCTGTTGATTCGCGCTCTGACAAAGCGGATTTGACTGAAATTGGTGTCATCGGTGAGATCGCCAGCAATCACATTGCCATCCGCATCGAGATACTCGATCACCATATCCGTTGGTTCATAGCCTTTGGGGGCGATGCCCGTAATCGCGGTGAGACTGGGAATGTCATTGCGATCATTGACATGGCAAACCGCAGCTAAGCGAGCGCCTCGTCGGGTCATCTCATTGAGCGATTGCATGGCATACATCAGCCGAGCGAACTCCATAATGGCGATGAGCACAAAGAGTAAAAACGCAGCAATGATGGTGAACTCGACAATGGCCAAACCACGCTGTTTTTTGTGGATCCGTGGAAATTGCATCATGGCCCTGTCCTCATCAATGCACTGGCGCGAATGGGAAGTACCAGACTATCGCCGCCACTGCCGAAAAATTCAGGTAGTTTGATAAAGGCAGGTGCGTAGGTGAGCTGCGCGGTCACAATGACATAGCTATTGGCTTGGCTGACCGTGACGTTACCCGTGTTTAGATTGACCAGTAGGGCATCACCTGACCCCCCTTTATTGCCATAAACCACCATGTTTTTTATCTCATTGACGTCGGCGATTTGATTGGCCGCAGCGGTGCCGTAGATATCAACCACGGCATAGCGTGCACCATCTTGAACCGCTTTAGTCAAAGTGTTGTAGTGAATGAGTAGCCGCCCGATTTCGCTTACTGCCACTAAAAGCAGCAACAAAATTGGTAGGGTGATGGCAAGCTCGACAGCGGCGAGTCCACGTTGATGATGTGCATGTTTCATCTAGGCATCTCCTCTGTTGGGGTCCTTATAAAGGACAATTCGATTGGGACCCACATTGTTTGGTGTGGTGCCCGTAGAGCCATTGCTGGCGGTACAATCTTCAATAAATTCACCAAAGACCACAGCCCCGCCTTGTCCGTTGCTATTAGGGACTTGTTGACCAAGGAAGAAGCAACCAAGCGCAAAGACATCAAGTTGAGTGGTGCCGCCTGTGCTACCGGCACAATCAACCATGGGCACAGGGAGAATTCGGCGGCCAGCAGGACCTGAGGTGCAGTCACTACCACCTGGGCAGTTACTGATTTCTGCAAGATAATCGCTATAGCCCCAGTTGGGCTGGGAAACATTGCCTTGGTTATCTTGCGATGCTGGGGTTGATGGCTGCGCAACATAGCGATCGGGCGGGTAAGAGGTTGAATTCATTCCGCCGCCTTGATAGATATTGAGACGGGTATTGAGACCTTGCGCCACGGGACCAACAGTATTACCCGGTTTAGTTTGGACGGTTTCATCGAGACGAATACAACCATCATAGCCGCCAGCAAGTGCGTTTCGCACTGTGTTGGCACCTGAGCCAAAGTCGAGCAATTGAAAGTTACCGGGACCCATGGGGCTATTTTGGTGCGATGCCATTTTGATGGCGTAGGTTTCGTTATAGTTAAACCCTAAAAATTGACTGCCAGTTGAGCCAGCTCCGCTGTCGGCACATACCGCAATGGGCACCACATTACATAAAATTACCAAAGAGGCACTGGGGCCAGCGACGGCACTGGCATCCACCGCTTTATCCAAATTAAACAACCCCATAAAGAAACCTGTGAGTGGCATATCGGCGACATGCACGCGCACATACACATCTAAATTGGGATTAAAGCTGTTGTCTGGAAAGGTTTGTGGATCATTGGAAAACTGAATACTGACATTGGCATTGGCAAAGTCTAACTCATGGTTTCCCAGCTGACTGGCAGCGGTCGCGAGTGTGGTATTGGCTGCGTTTTGTGCAGCGGTGGTATCTTCACCATTATCGAGTACCACAGCAGCGGCAAGGGCAGCGGCATCGACACTGTTTTGCAGCCGCGCTTTGTTGACAATGGCATGGTTGACATCAATGGCAAAGGCCATAAATGCCAGAAGTAACAATAGTGCGGCAGTGACCATCACGACAACCATCCCTTGTTGTTGTTTGGGCAACTGTCGTTTTTGTTGTCGTTTGATTCTGTCTTTCATCACTGCCTCCTTGAGCACTATTTCGCAAGTTCAACTTTAATGCTGTCTCCCTGCTTTTGTGTGCTCAGTGTTTGCGGTGCTGCGGTGCGTTGGTAAAGCAGAACCGCGGGTTGCATACGTTCACCTGATGCTTGTGGCACATAGTCTTGGTGATTAGCCGTGGCTTGTTGATCATAGGTTTGCTCGGTCTTCAATCGCGCCACCGAGTCACCTAATGGCGCATGTTCCGCGCAGCCCATTAGCAGCGTGGTGAGGCAAAAAATGCTAAAAAGAGAAAAGCGTTGCATCATCATCACTCCTATAGACTGTGGCCAAATTCGCCTTCACTGCCGCCTTGATACGGGGTGACAGTGGTGGGCTGAGATGTGGTCTCTTCAGGTGCCACATCAACGGATACGGGGTATGGGCGTTTACCCAAGAGGTAATATTCAATGTCACTGGGCTCAACAAAACCGTCGGTTGGGAGTGTGACTTTGTTGCGATCGACGGGTTGAGCAAGGCGCGGGGTCACTAAAATCACCAGTTCGGTTTCGCCTTTAATATATTCTTGGCTAGCAAAAAGCTGCCCTAGGACGGGAACATCGCCAAGGCCCGGCATACGGTTGTCAATATCACGCAGGTTTTCGCTAATCAGGCCCGCAATCCCGATGGTTTGGCCATCAGCGAGCTCTAAGGTTGAAGAGGCGCTGCGCTTGGTGAGCGGTGGAATGATATAGGTGGCGTTGGCATCCCCGGGGGTGATGGTCAGTGAGCTGGTATTGGCCACTTCGCTGACCTCAATTTCAAGGTTGAGGTTGATGCGATCATTGGCAAGGACGACGGGAATAAAGCGCAGACCCACACCATATTCTTTGTATTCAATGGCGATACCATCATCATCTGGCACTGGAATTGGAAACTCGCCGCCAGCGAGAAACTCGGCCTTGGCACCACTGAGCGCCGTGAGATTTGGCTCTGCAAGCACTTTGGCGGTGCCGTTTTGACGCGCCACATCAAGTGCTAGGGTAAACAGGGTATTGCCGTCGACAAAGCTGGTGAGTAGGCCAGTATCTGTGATGTTGGAGGCATCAAAAACAGGCGTTGATCCCAGAAAACCAGCACCTGTTGAGGTGGCGCCAATACCAAAGTTGCCGTTTTGGTTAAAGAACTGAAAATTGGAATCAAAACGGCGCACCAAAGAGCGCTGCACTTCAGCAACGGTGACTTCAAGCATCACTTGCTGACTGCCACCAATGCTCATCAGGTTAATGACCCCGTTATTGCTGATGGTATCGCTGGCTTGCTCTTCATCTGCGGCTTCTGCCGCGGTGTAGGTTTGGGCGATTTTTAGCGCCGTATTCATATGCGCTTGGCTACTCACTTCGCCGCTTAGAATCAGGCGTTTTTGACTGCTGTGTACCTCAATGCGCTCATTAGGTAAAAATTGATACAGTTTGGCTTTGAGGCTATTGAGATCATGGGTGACCTCAATGTTGATGGACTCAATCAAGCGACCTTGACTGTCCCAAGCCATCACATTGGTAGAACCGAGCTTTTTACCAATGAGAAAGACCTCATTGCTGCGCAGCATCACGATGTCGAGCACCTCAGGATCCCCGAGAGAAACACGCTTGGCTTTGCCAGAAAGCACCACGTTAATCGATTTATGGTGTGGAACTTGTAGCGTTTCCCCCATGGTTGCGGCGCTTACAGGCAAGCTGAGCATCCATAAGGCGGTTAAGCTGACGATCCATAACTGTATCTGTTTCATGCTTTGACCCTTTTTTAATTTTTCACTTTCACGTTATCGCTTTCAGTGCCTTTGAGAATGGTGACACTGGGAGCGACATAGCGAGGTTTGGCTTTGGCTTTTGGCGGTGCAACGTTGGGCTCGTAGGGATTACGAAGCGCTAGCTGAATTTCGCCTTTGCCTTGTGCGGTGAGCAGTTTTTCTGCTTCTTTCGGGGAGACCTCTAGGGTCACCGCTCGAACGATAACGGGTTTGTTGTCATCGGTTTTTGCGGTTTGGTCCACGGCGAGTACGCGAATATCACGTAGCACCGTGGTGGTGTTGGCGTAGTTTTTGCGAACCACTGTATTGAGTACATCGACTTTGTTACCGGGGAGCAAAAAGCCAGCCACACCAATAACGTCGTTCACGCGAATAGTCACGGCGCGTTTGTTTTCTGGAATTAATGCTGCCAGCGTTGCCCCTTCACCGGGCTTAGCGATACGGCTGCGATGCACGGGTTCGCCGTTATAAATGGTAGCGGCTGCCACTTGGCCAATGAGCGGTGCGGTTTCAAGATAGGCGTCGTCATGTAGCCAATCTTCTTCAAGCTGTTTGGTCGTGAGGTGTTTGGCTTCAATAATGGTGCCTGATGGAATCTCAACAGCGGCCACCACCACGGGGTGTCGCGTGACCTCCTCGACTTGTGTGGTGACTTGGGCTTGGCTATCCATCCACTGTTTCGCAACAATTACGGCTGCGATCCCAAGTAGGATCGAGAGCAACAGCAAAAAGAGAATGTGGCTGCGACTCATGGGGCACTCCTTACAGGTTGGTCAGAGAAGTAGAGCTGCCAAGCTTGTTGAATCAACTCTGCGGTGAGGTTTTTCGATAACTGTTCAAAGCGAATCAAATCACGACAGATACCGACTAAATCTTTGGGCAAACAGGGCAGATAGTTGACCTGATGCTGGCGGTGTAGACGACGAATGACGTTAAAGAGATCGTCGCTATAGATCAGTTCATGATGCCAACTCATCTGTTGCCACAATTGGCGATAATCCACCTCATTGAGTGGTTCAAAATGCAGTTTGTAACCAAGGCGGCGTAAAAAAGCAGGATCGGCAATCTCTTGCGGTGACAGGTTGGTTGAAAAGGCCAGCGAGACTAAAAAGGGCAGCGTAATTTGTTGGCCATTGGGAAGCGCCAGATGATCGACGCGATATTCCATGGGGACAATCCAACGATTGAGCAGGGCATCCATGGACATACTTTGACGGCCTAAATCATCAATCACCAAAATCCCATTATTGGCTTGTAGCTGAAGAGGTGCTTTGAGCGTGCGTGTTTTGCTACACCAGTTGACTTCCAGCATATGCATGGTGAGTTCGCCACCCACCTGAATATTGGGGCGGTGGCACAACACCCAGCGGCGATCATGTTGATACTGCAAACGTACTTGCTGTTGCGCACTCGCCTGCTTGTAAGGGCGGTGATGCTGGTTGCTAAAGAGCTCAATGACACTGCCTTCGGCATAAATGCTGTAAGGGATGTAAACGGTATTGGGAAAGCATTGCAGCAGCTTGCTGGCAATAAAGCTTTTGCCTGTCCCGGCATGGCCATAAAAAAGAAGGGCCCGGCCAGAGTTGAGCGCCGGCCCTAAGGTAGGAATCAGACTCTGCGCGCCAGCTGTATTTTCAAGCGCGCGCTCTATGACCTCGCGGGTAATGGTTTGATGGCGCACATCTTGCGCACGAACAATAGGCCCATAATCATCAATATGAATGGGGACAGGACCAAGGTAGCCATCGCGTTTTGCGGCGGTGCTAGCAAGCTCGCGTCCAGCGCTGGTTAGTGAATAGAGCACATGACTTTTGATTCCTTGTGCTAGGCCATTGTTTTCTGGCTGATGCACTTCAATGAGTGCTTTTTTACGCAGGCGCATCACAATGCCTTCAGTGATGGCACTGATAATGCCTAATTTTTTACTGAGCTGAACAATGTCTTGCTTTGACTCTGTGGCGAGATGCTTAAGCAGTAGATGTTCAAGCACATCACTGGGAATATTGAGCGCTGATTCTTCTGTTGGGGTTGGCGGCGGGGACACCTGAGGGTAGAGCACCCCTTCGTCGACAGTTCCGGTGACTTCACTCATACCTTCCCCCCGTGTTTAACCAAGATAGTTGAATAGCACTACGCCTATGAGCACACAGGGTGCAAAGGGCATAGAAAGTGAAGGGGCGATGACCAGCGATTTGTGTTGTCCCAAGCTTAAAAACCGATAACGTAGGTATTGGCGGGCAGCAGTTATCGGATGTTCGCTATGATGGAACAGTAAAAAACACAGAGCGACGAGGCCACCGCCCAAAGCAATATAGAGGCACAGGGCAATGAGGTTGCCCCAGCCAAAGACAAAGCCCAATGCACCGAGTAGTTTGACATCGCCCGGTGCCATGGCTTTGACCGAGTAGAGGAAGAGCGCTGAAAGAAACATGGCCACACCGCCAGCAAGGGCAAGTCCCCATTGCTGAAGTGATGCATCCATGGCAAACCAATGAACGGCACCACTCATGCATAAAGCGAGAACCCAAAGGTTGGGTATGCGGTTCGACTGCAGATCATAAAGTGCGATGATCAGCAATATGGCCATGCTCAGCAGACTCATCTCGACCTCTTTAGGGCTTAAGAGCCATCTTCAATGTTGCCAATGATGGTTGTGAGTTTGGTACCCAAGGCATTGAAGCCGCCTGAGAACAGACCAAACAACACTGTTGCAATCACGGCTGCACCCACCACGTACTCAACGATGGTGAGTCCTTCTTCATCGGCCATAAAGGCTTTACATTGATTCATGAAATTACGCATAACGGTTCTCCACCTAGTTCCAAATGACAACGCGAAATGGCGTTGTGCCTTAACTATTGGTGGTTCTGTTGCGAAGGGTTAGGACTCTTTTGGCCAAAACTAGGACTTTGATGCGCTATATTTAGTCTGATTCATGACTGAGACAGGAGATATGGGTGCGACGCGTGTTTTTACCTTGCTTTGGTGGTGTATTCGAGGACGCGAATCTCGCACCAGCACAGGCGATCTTGATGCAGCTATTATCGAAGCACTTTTCGACGCATACCTGCGGGGATGCCTTGGATCGTTTTCAGCATTGTGCGGTGCAATATGTTGCTTTGGTTGATTTGAGTGCTTCGCATCGTTGGCTTGATCGCGCGATACGTTACGCACTTCAGCATCATAAAATAGTCCTAGTATTGACCGCTGAGCCGCTTCATTTCATTCACTTACCTGCATCGATTACCTTGGTCGATAGCACGATGAGTGAAGCGGATCTTGATTGGATCATGGCGCGCTGGAAAGATGCACTTTTTTGCCTTTCTCACCGCAGTGATTGTTGTCAGCAGCAGTGCTTGGTGGCCAGTAACGATGCGATGTTCTCAGCCAATGAGCGGCAGCTGCAATCCATTGAGCCTGCATTAAGTTATATTGACAGCCATTTAGATCAGCCGATTCGAGAAGAGCAGTTAGCGAGCTTGTGCCATTACTCTTTGACCTATTTTTCACGGCTGTTTCATCGTGCCATGGGTGTCAATTGTCGTGATTATATTGTCGATATGCGATTAAGGCTGGCGTGCCGGATCTTAAAAGAGGAGCCTTTATTGCGTGTGGGGCAGGTGGCCAACGCTTGTGGCTTTCGCGACCCTTCCTATTTTTCGCGTATTTTCAAAAAGCGCATGGCGATGACACCGCAGCAGTATCGCCAGCAAAATCTGTGACCCGCTCGCCACTCTGACGCTTTACTATCTAGGCATTTTGTCGACATTTCCATATGCTTAACTGTGCAAATCGCAGCCGTTGCTGGCACGTTTGCACCTTTGTGTTTACGAGAAGGAATCTTGTTTGATAGTCAGAAATATGCTGATTCGCGGCATTGCCGTTTTACTGATGCTTGGTTTTACCTATATGGGCGCGGACTATAGTCATAGTCTTGATCCTGCTTATTTTCAGTGGCCGATCATTGTCTTTTATGCCTTGATTGGTGCACTCCTGCAGTTTGGTTTATTTGTTTCGAGCACCGAGATTGGTTGTAAATTTCGCTGGTTGACCTTTTTAGCCATGTCCCCTTGTATGATTCTGCTTGGTTTGATGAGCCTTGATGTGCTCAAACAACCCCTGTTGGTGGATGGCTTTGAGATGGTGCTCTATCCGGTGACCCTCATGGTCTATTGCTACGCGGCGTGGTCGCTATGGCAACGTACACACCTTCAATTGAGTCGATAAAGATGAATCGAACCCTTTTAAACATTCCCTATAACTTGAGTGATGAAAACTGGCAGCAAATTGATGCAATTTATCGCGCGATGCCGGGCTGGAAAGGTTATGTCCATGGCTCGCCGCAATGGCATTTGCCCAGTGGTTACTCTGTGGTGGCGATGGTGGAGCCCAAAGGATTGTGTTTTGAAACGCTTTCAAGCGAGCGCGATCTCTCCGTTTGGCTTTGCGAATTTATGTTTCGTGCTAGTGAAGCCTTGGGCTTTTCTGTGCAAAACACCCATACCTAACACTGTTGTTATGGGCTTGAATCGTTTGAATTCGGGTTTGAATTGAATGCAAAGAACGCAATGCAAAGAACTTAATGCTAAAAACTAAACGCAAAAAACGCCTCATGTGAGGCGTTTTTTTATGCGCGTAGGTTGGGCGCGTAGGTTGGGCGCATAGGTTGGGCGCATAGGTTGGGCGCATAGGTCTGTTGACTGCGTTAAGCCCTTAGGCTGGCCATCACTTGTTTTAGCTGCGCCGCAAGCGCGTCATTGGTTAGGCTGCCGCTGGCAAAATCAAAATTGTCATAAAAGCTTGGAACTGACAGTGAGCCTTTGACGGTCGCACCAAAATAGCCCGCAGAAGCCGTGGCAGCTGCAAGTACGGATTGCGCGCCGCCAGGACCCGGTGAGGTTGCCAAATACACGGCTGGCTTATTTTGAAACACTTGTGGATTGATGCGCGATGCCCAATCAAAGAGATTTTTATACGCTGCGGTATAGGCGCCATTGTGCTCGGCAAAGGAGATCACCAAGGCATCCGCTTGTGCGATGGCTGCCACAAAGGCTTTGGCGGCATCAGGTTGGCCAAGCTCTTTTTCTACATCTTCACTAAAAAGTGGCAAATGAAATTGGTTGAGATCAAGCAGGGTGACTTGCGCGCCATCCACAAGATGAGCCGCGTGATTTGCCAGTGCTTTGTTGATGGAGTTGCTGCTGGTGGATGCGCCAAAAGCCACGATGTTCATAGTTGCTTGTCCTTATTTCATGGGAATAAAACCGATGCAGTGAGTTTAGATAGTGAGCCGCTTGCTCACAACTCGGCCAGTTGCATCAGCATGTTCGATTTTTTTGAACAAACAGCTATTCGCCTTTGGCTTTGCTTCGAAGGTGCGATTGAGCTGCGAAGTGATGCTCGGTCAAAAGTGATAGTTAGCTGAAAAAGCGAAAGTGATTGTTAAATTTAGCGTCAATTTTTTAATGCTATCCACAAGCGATTGGATTTGTGCTTTCGCTGTGCTCTTCAATGCTCAATAAAGTTGGGTAATTTAAGGGCAACCTCATGACGCTTAAAAGTTTTCAGTTTCACTTGATCGATAAAACCACATTTTTTGGCGCGCTGGGCATGTTGCTTAGCGCGGTTATTCCGCTGATGCTATTTCCCGAAAAGGGCGCGGAATGGATCGCCATCGCCAAATCATTTATGACCGACACCATGGGCTTTCTCTATTTAGCTTTGGGCGTCGCGGCATTTATGTTTATGGGTTACATCATTTTTTCTGATATCGGCCAGATTAAATTGGGGGATCCAGATGAAGCGCCGGAGTTCTCCACCGCATCTTGGGCGGCCATGCTCTTTTGCGGCGGTATTGGCGCCAGTATTTTGTATTGGGGGGCAATTGAGTGGGCTTATTATTATCAATCGCCGCCATTTCAGTTGGCTCCGGGCTCTGAAGAGGCGGTGCGCTGGGCGGCAACCTATGGGGTCTTTCACTGGGGGCCCATTGCTTGGGCGATTTACTTGGTGCCAGCGCTGCCCATCGCTTATTTCTTTTATGTGCGCAAACAGCCGGTATTGAAAATATCATCCGCATTGATGCCAGTGCTGGGGGAGGCGCGAAGTCGAGGCTTGCTCGGTAAGCTGGTTGATATTCTCTTTATTTTTGGTTTGCTTGGTGGTGGTGCGACCACGCTGGGGTTAGCAGCGCCGCTGATCACCGAAGGGATCAATCAGCTCTTTGGCCTGCCCAAAAGTACGGAAATGCAGGTGGGGATCCTTATGGTTTGTACCGCGATTTTTGCCTATTCCGCATACGCAGGTATGGAAAAAGGGATCAAATTACTGAGCAATATTAATTTTTGGATGGCGATTGGTTTGCTGGCCTTTGTGCTGGCAGTGGGGCCGACCATTTTTATGTTGGAAACTGGCCTTGATTCGCTGGGACGAATGCTGTCGAACTTCTTTGTGATGGCCACATGGGCTGAGCCTTTTGGTGGCTATGGCAGTTTTGAAGATACCCATTTCCCGCAGGATTGGACCATCTTCTATTGGGCTTGGTGGTTGGTGTTTGCACCGAATATGGGGCTGTTTCTTGCGCGAATCTCACGTGGTCGCACCATTAAGCAGATGGTCTCTGGCTCCATCTTTTTTGGCTCGCTTGGCTGTTTTCTCTTTTTTATGGTGCTGGGCAATTTTGGCTTATCACTTCAGCTTTCAGGCCAGCTCGATGTGGTGGGTATTTTAAATGCAGAAGGGGCGACAACCGCGATTTTTGCCATGCTCAATCAGTTGCCATGGAGCACCTTTGTGATTGTGGTATTCACTGTCTTGTGCGTGATTTTTACCGCCACCAGCTTTGATTCAATCTCTTACATTCTAGCGGCGGTGGTACAAAATGATGTCAGTGAGGAGCCACTTCGCTGGAGCCGACTATTCTGGGCTTTTGCGCTTTCCTTGATGCCATCGGTGCTGCTTTTTATGGGCGGGTTAGCCACGCTGCAAACGGCTGCGATTGTTGGTGGTTTGCCACTGTTGGTGATTGCGGTGAGTTTGATGATTTCAGCGGTGAAAGCTGCAGCCTGGGATTTACGCCATCAGAAAAACTATGAAGATCCGGTGATCAACATTGAATCGCTGCCCGATCTTGACCCTTGGTCCACGGAGGGCATGGCTTTGGCAACCTTTGAGCAGCTGCGCGATCAAGCGATGCATGCCGCAGAGCAAGAGCGATTGGTGCGCGAGCAAATTTGGGCGGTGAAAAAGCAGATTCGCGCCCATGCACTGGCTTGCTCCGATAGCGGCGAGGATCCCGCTGAGCTACATCAGCAGCTGAATGATGAGCTGGCACAGCTGACTGAGAAAACGCAGGAGGCGCGAGAGCTTAAAGAGCAGTTATCTGCGCAGGTTAAACAAGCGCGAATGAATTTTAACCTGTTGATGCGCCAGCGTGAGGTAACACCGCCAGTGAGTCAAAGCATGATTCATCGCGATGCTTGAGCGGAATCTGTGTTGCGCGTATACGATCGTGCGGGTATAAAAAAAGAGCCTCAATTGAGGCTCTTTTGGTTTTAATCTCAATGATTAAAGGGCTTGCCAAACAGCAGCTTTTCCAGGCTCTTCGCCTTTTGTCCACCACTTGGCTTTATATTGCTTACCGCCGTGCTCTGCGATGTCGCCAGAGTTATACACGCGGGTTGCATCCCATGCTGTGTCGCCTGGGCCATATGCTTTTGCCCACACGTCAGATGTTCCTGGCTCTTCACCTTTGGTCCACCATTTCGCAGTGTATTTCGCACCTTTGTGGCTGACTTCATCACCTGTGTTGTAGATGGTGTTTGCATTCCAAGCATCGGCTGCGGCTTCAACATTGATGGTTACAGCGATGGTTTGAGACACAGTGTCAGTACCATCAGTTGCAGTAACCACGATGTTCTCAACTGTGGTTTCAGTCACTTTTGGCGCATTGAAGGTCAGGGTTGCTGAGCCATTCACTAGCGTGCTCAGCACACCTTGTGAAGCAGTGACAGTCACTTTGTCTTGGTCTGCGTCTGTTGCCGTGATTGCAAGCTCAACCGCTTGACCACCGATAACCGTTGCAGTCGCAGGGACAGTCAGCTCAGGCGCAGTGTTGATGCCGTTGCCTTTGACATTCACAGTCACATTGATAGACGTTGACTTCTTACCATCGCTGACAGTGACCACGAGCGTTTCAACAATGTCTTTGCCTGTCACTGGTGCGGTGTAAACCACATCGGCACCTGTAGCAGTCGCTGTAATGGTACCTTTGCTCACGGTATAAGTGAGTTTTGCACCTTCAGGATCAGACGCGGTTACGCTGAATGCTAGGTCAGTGCCAGATGCGACATTTTGCGCTGCAACAGGCTGAACCACTGGTGGGTCGTTTGGCTCAATTGGCGCTGCGCTAAACACTTTATCAATGGCACCGGCAAGTGGTGAGCTGAGGTTTGTACACTCAACCAACTTCGAGCCGTGTTGAATCATGCTGCCTTTACACTCGATGTCACCGTGCACTTGCCAAACGATCAAACCAGCAAGGTCGTTATCAACAACGTATTGCGCTTTGTCAGTGATTGACTGCTCGTTGTCATAGCTAAGGAAGTATTTGCCTTTGGTTTTGTATGGCACCTTGGCATTGGCATCCCAATCCTCAGTCCATTGTGCGGTGTTTTTCACAATGTAGTTGTAGTTTGGTTGGCCATCGAACAGTTTGAAGTTGTCCAAATCAACCGCTGAGTTGATTGGGCCATCGACTTCATTGTTGACTGTACGCTTGTCAGTTGGCGCGCCAAGGTAAGTGGTTGCTTCTGTTGTTTGTACACCGCGACCGTAGAACGCAGCACCAAAGGTCACTTTATTTAGTGGTACGTTTTGGCTCACCAAGTAGTTTTTCAGCGCGTCCAAGTTCCAATCAGGTGATTCTGATTCAGGGTAGTCATAGAGCGGTGCGTTGTGACCAGAAACGGCTGACCAACCACCATTGAGGTCATAGGTCATCATGTTGAAGTAATCGAGTGAGTTGTTTAGACGAACCCAATCCATACCTTCAAGTTTGCTCGGCGCTGCGGCAAAACATGCGGTTAGCATTTTATTTGGACCGATGCGCTCACGAATTTTCTCAAGCATAAATGCAAAGGCTGCGTAGTCATCTGGTGAGCCTTGGAAGTTCATACCGCCTGCGCCTGGGTATTCCCAGTCAATATCGATACCGTGGAAACCAAGCGCCATCAATTGGTCAACACCCTTAAGGAAGTTTTCCATTTTGACAGGATCTTTCGCTGTTTCTGCAAAGTGCTTGGACATACTCCAACCACCGATAGACGCCATGACTTTTACGCCTTTTTGATCGGCCAATTCAATCAGACCTGGTGCACCACCTGCTTTTTTCAGTGGCAGTGGGTATTGACCCGTTACACCTGTAGGCTCATGAAGCCAACCACTGCCGTGTGGCACAAAGCCTTGCGCTTGAACTTTGGCAAGATTTTCTGCGTCATAAGGTTCATTGGTTGGGTACTGGTGGATGTACTCTAGTTCACCCCAAAGAATGTGGAAGTCCCAGCTGGAATACACATCAGGGTGAAGGAGTGGGCCTGGCTCTTGTTGAACTTCAGGCTTATAGATCTGCTTGTTGCGCAGATCGCCACTGTGTAATGAACCATCATGGGCAACGCCGAAGAAGGAGAAGTTCAAGATGGTGTATTTGTCCATGTCTACGTTCAGGTGCGTCGCTTCACCTTTCGCGCTGAAACCATGAGAGGTGCCTTTCCAGGCTTCCCATTGGGTGATATAGCCAATCACTTGCTTGTCATGGGTGGGTGCAGCGTTAGCAACGCCGCTCATACTGCCGGCTACCATTAGGCCACCGATGGCCATGCTCAGTAGTGAACGGCTAAAGCTTGGTTTGCTCATTCCATTTGTCCTTTTGTTTGATCAGTTCCAAGACCAACACGGTGCGAGTCGCGTTGATTCAACAAGTCTGAATCAATCAACAAAAGGTGCAATGAATGCATTGTTAAGTTCGTAACTGGGTTCAAATCCGGTGAATAACCTGACGTTCCATTCAAGATTAATGGCATGAAACCAACACAATCGTGAATTTTAACCTTAATTTTACATAACTTTGCCGGATTTTAATTGAACTTGTATGATTCTGTTCTACACCCATATATGGTGTTCTTAACTTATTGTTTTATCACTATTAGTGAATTCATCTAAAGCGATTGGTATTTAATTTAAATATTGAAATAAAATGCTGATGATTTTCAGTGTCTAGCATCGATTGCAACAGCGTATGCATCTTGGCTTTCATTCAAATATTCAGCTTCAAATATTCCACTCAAATTTTGAACTTAGATGTCGGCTTTGAGCGGGCGCGCCAGTTTATGGTGGGCGCGGGAAAAATGTCCTGCGCAAAACGCGCCAATAATGGAAAGCTCTCCGGCTAGGCACAAACTAGCGGCCACCTCGGCCAACGCTCGAGCATGCCCTGCGCCATAAAGACCCAGCAGCTTGAGGCAAGCTTTTTGACTGGGTAATCCCGTACCGCCACCAACGGTTCCAACCATTAAATTGGGCAAAGTGGCAGAGGCATAAAGATTGCCCTTTGAGGTGACTTCAAGGCGGGTGATGCCACTGGCAGATTCCGCCACACATGCCGCGTCTTGGCCGCAAGCAATGTAAAGCGCCGCCAGCGCATTGGCGTAATGGGCATGAATCCCCATGCTACCGCTGAGGGTGCCCCCGACGGTGCTAATGCGTTCAAATTGGTGCATTGCTTCAGGCGTGGTGTGCAAATATTGCTGAACCAAATGGGCAGGGATGTTGATCTCTGCGCTGACTTTTTTGCCGCGCACATGGGTTAGTGATTGATGGGTCGCTTTTTTATCGCCGGAGAGATTGGCATCTAAAAAGGCGTATTCGGGCTGCACAGGAGTGTGCGCCATCACATAGTCCAAAATCGCTTGTGTGGCGATGGTGACCATGTTCTGTCCTGAAGCATCGCCAGTGTGGTATTCAAACACCAAAAATACATAACGCGCCTCAATATGCAGGCTAGCGTTGATGAGTTTGCCATGGGTGGTGGTGGACTCTGCCACTTGGCGAAAAATCTCAATCTGTTGGCTAGCCCATGCGACAAAGGCGCCCGCTTGCGCAATGCCAGAAAAGATCAGTCCTGGCGTGCGGGTGACACTTTCTCGAAGTAGTAGCGCACTGGCGCCGCCTGCTGCGGTAATCAGCTGTGCGCCGCGATGGTAGGAGGCGACTAACGCGGCCTCCGTGGTGGCTAGCGGAATGGTGTAATCGCCTTGCGCATATGCGCCATTGACGCGCAGTGGCCCTGCGATGCCCACGGGTAATTTGACCGTGCCAATGAAATTTTCAATGTTCTTGTGATAGCAATCTTGCTGACTTTGGGTGTGTGCGTCGAGCAGCTCAGCTTGGCTATCTGCTTGATTCAACTGTTGCCAGCGTTTGTCGATATGACGCACAGAGAGATAGGGACTGCGCGGTAGTTTTTCTGCTGGGCGGTGATCCTGCGAGAGTTTCTTTAGCTGATTTTGCAGTTCTGCATCGCTGGTGGCAACGCAGCATCCTTGAATTTGAGTCATGAGAATTCTTACTTCAGGCGAGCAGCTTTCGATGCTCTTTAAGATATGGCGCAGGATTGTAACTGAGAGGCGCGCTAGAACAGATCCGTCCCCTTGTGTGCGCAGCTTTAACTGATTTTTGAAACAAGCCTGACATTATTGATTTTAGAGTGATTAAGCTGGCTGCAATATTTCAAAAGGAAATGAAATCATGCGTAAACCTTGGTTGATGATGCTGCTGGCGCTGTTTATTTTTGTCGGATATGGCCGAAATATTGCACCTGCGCAGCCGCCCGTGATGGTGCCAAAAATCTTATCCTTGGCTGAAATCTATGATGCGGGTGGTGTGGAAAAGGCGTGGCAAAATCAAGCCAATTGGTATTGGGCGTCACAACCTTAACCTGACGCTGAAATGGCTGAGAAAGAATGCTTGTTTTTTGTGCAAAAGGTGTGATTTCACAGACAGTTAGCTCTTTTTTAATGGGTTTTCTTTGCGCAATCAGGTAATCTACGCGGCCAAATAGTGTCGTCAAAAAGTTCCACCATGCTCAAAAAAAGTCTTTGTTTTGTATCGTTATTTTCATTATCTGGCTGTGCCTCAGGGCCACTAGGTGATCCGCAAATCACTGCACTCTCAGTGCAGGGGCCTTATGCGGTCGGACAAACACTCAAAGCCGTGGTGGACTGCGATAGCTGTAGCAGCGCACAAACACAGTTATTGTGGCAAATCGATAGCAATGATAATGGCCAATTTGATGACCCACAGGATGTGCAATTTAAAGGCAAGGAATATCGACTAACCTTGGCCGACTACGGCGCAGCGATTCGTGTGACCGCAACACCGCAAGCCTATTTTGGCGATGCGCTTGGTCAACCCGAGCAATTGCTATATCAGCCTGATGTGGTGATGACCATCGATGCCAACCCCTATGCTTTTGCTGCGATTAAATCCAATGGCTCTGTGGTGACTTGGGGGTTGCCTGAAGATGGTGGAGACAGCAGTAAAGTCGCTGCGCAGCTATCTCATGTTCAAAGCATTTTTCATAGCAAGCATGCTTTCGCTGCACTGAAAAAAGATGGCACCGTGGTGGCGTGGGGACGCGCAGTCGCTGGTGGTGATGCTAGTCAGGTGCAAGCCAAGCTAACCCATATACAGACCATTACGGCGACCAATAGCGCCTTTGCTGCGCTCAAAGATGACGGTACTGTGGTGACTTGGGGTAATGAGGAGCGAGGCGGTGACAGCAGCGATGTCGCATCGCAATTGGTGGGTGTTACCTCAATTGTTGCCAATGAAACTGCATTTGCCGCGCTTAGAAAAGATGGCTCTGTGGTGGTTTGGGGCGATGCAGAAAATGGCGGTGATAAAACCTTGTCCAAACTTCGCAATGTCGCGCATATCTACACCACGGACTATGCCTTTGCGGCGCTGAAAAAAGATGGCTCCGTGGTGACTTGGGGCTTTGCGAGTGATGGCGGCGACAGCAGTGCTGTGCAAGCAAAATTACGGGATATCGTGACCATCTATCCAAACCAAGTGGCTTTTACCGCGCTGAACAAGCAAGGGCGAATGACCTCTTGGGGCTACAGTCGCTACGGTGGTATCAACCCATTTAGCCAAGCGGTTCAACATGTGGTGGCCAGCAACTATGCTTTTGCTGCAGTTTCACCAAAGGGCGAATTGCTTAGCTGGGGCGATATTGGTGGCGATTGGAAAATTCCAAGCCAAGCTTACGCGCAAATTTATGCCAATCAAGAAGCTTTTGCTGCGATTTCAAAGCAGGGGCAAGTCCTTACGTGGGGCGATGCAAACTTTGGTGGCGATAGCCAAAGTGTGCAAACTCAGCTCAATGGTGTGAGCGAGATTTATGGCAATGGTTTTGCCTTTGCTGCGCTAAAAAATAATGGTGATGTCGTGAGCTGGGGTCATCGTGAGTTTGGCGGTGACAGCCGCTCAGTGGCTGGTCAGCTGCATCAAGTGATGCGCATTTATGCAACCGATCATGCTTTTGCGGCGCTGAAAACCGATGGCAGCGTGGTAACTTGGGGCGACAATATGTTTGGCGGCGATAGCAAAGCGGTGACGACAGCGCTCAATGCTGACATTTCGGAAACTCGAATCGCTGAAACCGAATTAAGTAAAAGAAGCAAGTAAAGAGAAGGTGTTAGCCAATCAATGGCTATCACTGATTCTGCGAAGTATAAGAAAGGCGCGATGAGCGCCTTTTTTTGTGTTTGGAATTAGAGCCCGCTACAAAGAAAACCCAGTAGAGCAAAGCCTGCCACCATTAGACCAATGGGGGGGCGAAAGCGATACAGCAGGACAAATCCCAGCAGCGCAAAGATCGCATCTGACCAATGATGAATCGCGCTTGTGGCAATGGGCTGGTAAAACGCGCTGGCCAGTAAACCCACCACAGCCGCATTAATACCCATCAACACGCCACGAAGTGCAGGTTTTGCAGCAAGGTTTTGCCATTGATTAATCACCGTAAGTACGAGTAAGAAGCCCGGTAAAAAGACCATCAAGGTCGCCAGTAGTGCACCAAGAATGGGGGCGCTTGGCATCAAGAAATACCCTAAGTAAGTCGCCAAGGTAAACATCGGGCCGGGAACGGCCTGCGCTAGGGCATAACCAGTTAAAAAGGTATCTTGGCCAAGTGTTGCGCCCACACTTTGCTCTAGCAGCGGTAGCACCACATGACCGCCGCCAAATACCAAGCTACCGGCTTGGTAAAAATGCTGACTAATGGCTAATGTATTGAGCTGCGGCCAATACGCAAAAGCCATGGGCAGGCCGAGAATCAGCAGCGCAAAGAGCACTAAAGGTGGCCAACTGATCACTTGGCGTTTGCGCGCTTTGGCGGTGGGCGCGTTGAAATGCGTTTGCGTTTTTTGCATTAGATTGCTTTGTTGCAAAAACAACAAGCCGAGAATCGCGCCAAGCGCCAGTACCAATAACTGGCTGAGTAGGCCGCTCATCACCAGCATGATGATGGTGCTCAAAAGGGCAATCACGATGGTGATTGCGCGTTGGCAAAACTGTTTGGCCATGCCCCAAATGGCATCCGCTACCACCACCACGGCAAGTAGCTTTAAGCCAGCGATGATGCCTTGGAGCCATGCTTGCTCTACAAACTGCGCGCTGACGCTGGCTGCAATCAGCATTAAGATGACGGAAGGTAGTGTAAAGGCGATAAACGCGGTGATCGCACCGCCAAGTCCACCTTGGCGATAGCCCAAGGCAAATCCCACCTGACTTGAACCGGGTCCTGGCAGCATTTGACTTAGGGCAACTAGCTGCGCGTATTCCTCATTGCTTAGCCATTTCAGGCGATCAACAAAAGTGGTTTTGAAATAACCAATATGCGCGGCAGGTCCGCCAAAACTGACCCAACCGAGGGTAAAAAAATGGCGAAATATAGAGAGCAAGGACATATTCATTCTCTTTTGAATTCAGTGACCTCAGATTACAAACAAACAATATATGACTCAAATCGAATGATTTCATATTAATTATTGTTTTTAGTAATAGTTAATTCGCCTTTAGCGATAAAAAAACCGCGACAAGCGCGGTTTTTTTATCAAGCAAATGAGCAGATCTTAAAGACCGGTCATCTTCTCTGGGCGAACCCATGCATCAAACTGATCTTCAGTGAGCAGTCCCAGCGCCAGCGCTGATTCTTTGAGGGTGGTACCCTCTTTATGCGCTTTTTTCGCAATTTTCGCGGCGTTATCGTAGCCAATATGTGGGTTTAGCGCAGTCACCAGCATCAAAGAGCGTTGAACCAATGCTTCCACTTGCGTTTCGTTGACGGTAATGCCCACTGCGCAGTTGACGTTAAAGCTGTCTGCACCATCAGCGAGCAAGCGAACACTTTGTAGGAAGTTATGAATCATCAATGGTTTATACACATTGAGCTCAAAGTTTCCAGAAAGGCCGCCAACGTTAATGGCCACATCATTGCCCATCACTTGCGCGCATAGCATGGTCACCGCTTCACATTGGGTTGGGTTGACTTTGCCCGGCATGATGGAGCTGCCTGGCTCGTTTTCTGGAATGGATAGTTCACCCAAACCAGAGCGTGGGCCAGAGGCGAGCCAGCGCACGTCATTGGCGATCTTCATCATCGCAGCTGCCAGGGTTTTCAATGCGCCATGGGCAAAGACCAAGGCATCATGGGCAGCCAGTGATTCAAATTTATTGGGCGCAGTGACAAACTCGCAGCCCGTGTGCGCGGTGAGCTCTTTGGCGACGGCTACCGCAAATTCTGGGTGGGCATTAAGGCCAGTACCAACAGCTGTACCACCAAGGGCAAGCTCGCGGAGATGCGGCAGTGATTGCTCAATATGCACCAAGCTGTGTTCTAGCTGGCTAACCCAGCCCGAGATCTCTTGGCCCACGGTCAGTGGCGTTGCATCTTGCAGGTGAGTACGACCGATTTTTACGATCTGCATAAAATCTTGGGATTTTTTCGCCAATACATCTTTGAGGCGAATGATCGCAGGGATCAGGACGTTTTCTACGCTTTGCACCGCAGCAACGCTCATGGCTGTTGGGTAAACATCGTTGGAAGACTGGCCTTTGTTGACATCATCATTGGGATGAATCAAGCGCCCTTCACCCACTTCGCCGCCCAAAATAGCAGAGCCACGGTTGGCCAGTACTTCGTTCATATTCATATTGGACTGGGTGCCAGAGCCGGTTTGCCAGACTGCCAATGGAAACTCACTGGCGTGTTGGTTGTTGAGCACTTCATCGGCGGCCGCCACAATGGCTTTGGCTTTTTCGCCATCAAGCACGCCAAGGTTTGCATTGACCACAGCGCAGCTTCGCTTGACGCTTGCAAGTGCATGAATGAGCTCTTTTGGCATCTTTTCCGTTGAGATAGCGAAGTTTTGTAATGAGCGCTGGGTTTGTGCGCCCCACAGTTGATTGGCTGGAACTTCAATTTCACCAATGGTGTCTTTTTCAATGCGGTATTGCGTCATAGTGGAACCTTCTGGCTTGAAAGTGAAAAAGCATCGGACAGGGCGCAAGGACGTTGAGCAATCCATGCCCATGCCAAGAAATAATCAAAAAATTTACGGCGATTCGGTGTGAATAGCTATGACTTTATTGCCATTTTGTAATGGATTGTGATCCATATGGAGAATTAAATTTGATTCAAGCTCAATTGAAATTGCATCGTGGGAATTGAGAAAGGGCAAAAAACCGAGCCGCGTGGTTTGATGCCATCACGGCTCGGTTAGATGTTCGATAGATGCTTGGTTAGATAGCAGCTCGGTTAAATCGAACTAGGGCGCTCGAATGATACCCTCTTATTTGGCATCTTCGACATGAGCGCGTTGTATTGGCCATCGGACTTCATATCCTGGCTCAGGTGTGTCTGGAATCAGGCGTGATAACAGCAGTGAGCACAGCGCAAAACCTGCGCCAATAAAGAACACCAAGGCGCTGGAATAAAGCCAAAGCAAACCGAGGATCACTGGAATTACCACGGCGGCGATGTGGTTGATGGTAAAGCTAACCCCAGCGGTTGACGCCATATCCTTGGGATCAGCAATCTTTTGGAAATAGGTTTTAATGGCAATGGCGAGCGCAAAAAAGAGATGATCGGCAACATAAAGTACGGCTGCCCACGTGGCATTTTCAACCAAGGCATAACTGCTAAAAATAATGATCAGCCCTGCGTATTCAATGGTCAGGGTGTGCTTTTCGCCTACTTTAGCAATCCAGCGGCCAATGGCTGGGGCGCAAAGCATGTTAAAGAGATAGTTGATCATAAACAGCAGGCTAATTTGGCCAACGCTATAGCCAAATTTCTCTACCATCATAAAGCCGGCAAAGACGATAAAGATCTGACGTCGGGCACCGCTAAAGAAAGTCAGCGCGTAATAGAGCCAGTAGCGGCGGCGTAAAATCAGCTTTTTCTCTTGTACATGCGCTTGCTCAAAGCGCGGACACGCAAGCCACATCAATAGCACGGCCACGAGACCAAACACGCCAAAACTGATGTAAGCAAAGTTGTAGCTCATGGTGAAATAATCCATCACCAGCCAGACCAAAGCAAAAGCGATGAGGCTGGCTGCACTTTTGTAGGCCAGCGCCTTACCCATAAATTGCGGGGTATTTTCTTTATCAATCCACTGCAAGGTGAGGGATTGATTGACGGTTTCGAAATAGTGAAAGCCAATGGACATCACCAAAGTGGTGCAATAGAGCCCCATGGCGGTTGGAAACCAGCCGGTGATGGCGATGCCAAAACACATCAGCGCCAAAAAGAAAAAAGCAAAGGTTTGTTCACGAACAAACAACAGCAGATAGATGGCGGTAAAGGCTAGAAAGCCCGGGATCTCTCGAATACTTTGTAAAATGCCGATTTCGCGGCCGGTAAAGTTGGCTAAATCGATGGAAAAGTTATTCAGCAGTACCTGCCATACGGCAAAGGTCAGCGACATCACAAAGGCAAAAAACAGCAGCAGGTGGGCTGGGGTCATCAATTTGAATCTGGACATGTGGGTTCCTTGTCGAGGCGCTGCTCAAGATCCTGTTGAACAATAGCCAGTGCTTTTAATGCGGTTTGTGGGTCAATGTCGTTGCTTTCAAGTAAATAAATCAGATCGACGGCAAGTTGAATATGCGCTGGTGCTTGGTTGAGCGGCGGGGTGGTCATGCTAGTGCACACCTTTTTGTTCTTGATGTTGAATACGAAGTTCGAGCTTTTTCATCGCCGCTTGGCAGCGGGCCAATCGCCCTTCAGCAGCGATCACTTGTTGTTGCAATTGCTGCTGGTGCGCCAGTGAATGGGCTTGCGCCAAGGCAACTTGCTTTTCTTGTACCAGCATTTGTAAACGGCGTTCCCAATCTTGGTGCTGCGCAAATTGCTGATAGAGCTCATGGATACTGGTTTGCCAGTGACCGTAGGGCTTGGGCTCTTGCGCGCGCAATTTGGTGGTTACCATTTCACGCTCTAGCGCGCTGATTTGCGCGATGATTCGCTCGCAGCTATAGCTCAATCGCTGCTCTGTGAGTTTACCCGCCTCATACTCTTTGGATAGCTGCTGACAGAGGTTTTGAACCATTTTGGCGCAGGGTTCGAGTAACTTACTTTGTCCTTGAAACAGGTGGTTATCAAAGCGGGGACGCGGCGTTTCACCATGCTGCGCGTCATAATCTGCGCACCGAGTTACGAGTGTGCTGATCCGCGCTAAAAGTTGATTGAGTGCTTTGTTCATTGCGCGCTCTCCATCGGGACTGTGGCAAACCAAGCGTCGTAGCCTAATTTGAGCGAGAGAATCATCACCACAGTAATAAACACTGGGCGAATAAATTTAGCGCCAAAGCGAATGGCTGAGTGGGCGCCAAGCCATGCGCCAGCCATCAAGCAAAGTCCCATGGTTAGCCCCAGAGCCCAGTTGATATGCCCCAAAATCGCAAAGGTAATCAAAGAGGTCATGTTGCTGGTGAAGTTCATCGCTTTGGCAAGGCCAGAAGCAAGCAAAATATTGAGGCGATAGAGCGCCATGCTCGAGACTGTCCAAAAGGCGCCTGTACCTGGGCCTGCAACACCATCATAAAATCCCAGCCCAAATCCTTGCAGAATTTTTTTGCTGTTAAGCTTGGCGCTTGGTGTGGGTAGCTGGTGACCATGCTCATGGCGCTGCGGACGGCAGATGGTATAGAGCGCGGCTGCGAGAATCACCAAAGGTAGCGCCTTTTCGAGCCAAGCTGTGCTGATGGCGTCAACGACTAGGGTACCGAAAATGGCACCTGTGAGTGTGGCAAGAAAGGATAAGCGCCAAAAACTAGGGGAAAAGAGCTGCTTTTTAAAATAGGTGTAGGCAGCGGTCGCTGAGGCAAATGTAGCCGCGAGCTTATTGGTTCCCAGCGCAATATGCGGCGGTAACCCCAAGGAAAGCAGGGCCGGAACAGTGAGCATGCCACCGCCGCCGGCAACGGCATCAATAAATCCGGCAATAAAGGCAACTAAGGCGAGAATGAGCCAAACTGAGGGCTCGATAGCGTCTAGAAGCATAGGGTTTAAGGCTGCTCTATCAGTCTGTGAAATGGGGGCAAGGCATCTAATAATGCTTTGCCGTAGCGTTTGCTGATCACCCGGCGATCAAGGATCACGACTCTACCAGAATCTTTTTCTTTACGCAGCAATCGCCCGACGGATTGGGTGAGCTTGCGGCTGGCTTCTGGTACCGCAATCTGCATAAAGGCGTTTCCGCCATTGGCTTCAACATATTCGGCGTGCGCTTCCTCCACAGGGGAGGTGGGCACGGCAAAGGGAATCTTGGTGATGATCACATTGGTGAGTAGATCGCCAGCGAGATCCAAACCTTCAGAAAAACTGCTGGTACCAAAAATAATACTGACTTTGCCAGCATCCACCGCTTTTTTATGTTTATCAAGCAGGCTGCCACGACTCTCTTTACCTTGAACTAAAAGCTGCCAGCCCTGTTTTTTACAAGTTGCCTCAATGCTTTCTGCCACTTGATTCATCTGCCAGTAGGAGGCAAACAGCACCAAGCTGGCTTTGTCCTCTGCCAAGTAGTTTGGCAGCTCATCAATTAAATATTGGGTAAATTGCTGCGCCTGTGGCTCATGTTTGAGTGCAGGCACCACAAGCCTTGCTTGATTGGTGTAATCAAAAGGCGAGCTTAATGCCAAAAATTGGCAGCCGGAATCACGATAGATGCCTGCTTGGCGGCAAAAGTAATCAAAGCTATTGAGCGCGCGCAATGTGGCTGAGGTTAAAATCACACCTGCCGCACGGCTCCACAGCAGCTGATCCAGCCGATAGCCCACCTCAATGGGAGACACATGGACGATATAATCACCGTCGCGATCTGGGTTTCGACTAAGCCAGCGAGCCAGTGGCGCGCCTTTATCTCGCTCTGGCTCAGCCATTAAGTGCCAAGTTTTGCTGAGCATCTCAAGGCGCTGTAAATAAACCCCAGCTTCACTGATGATGGGATCGGCCTGTTTGCTGTTGATCTCGCCTTCTTTGAGGCGCTCGGTGACCAAATCCAGTAATTTACCCAGTGCTTGAAAGGCTTTTTTGCTTTGCTCTTTGCAGCCGCCCGCAAGTTCGCTTAGCCAAGTAGGAAGTTCGCCATGGGCAAAACGGTAAATGCCATCTTTGCTAAATTGGCTTGGGTCAATGTGCTGGCTGAGCGCAATAAAATCTGGGATCAATTGGCTAATGGCACTTTGCAGCGCGGTGACAAATTTATCGCTGCGCTTGAGATCGCCCGCTTGGCCATAACGAACACTGGCTTGGTTTAAGCGCGTGAGCCAAGTTTCACTGCCTTTGAGCGCAGCGCTGGCAGCAGAAAAATCGCGGGCAACGCGCGGCAGGTGGTGCGCTTCATCAATCACATAAATACATTGCTCTGGCTCTGGCAAAATAACACCGCCACCGAGCTCTAAATCAGCCAACATCAAAGCGTGATTGGCAATAATCACATCGGCTTTATCGAGGTGGTTGCGCGCTTTTTGAAAAGGGCAATCACGGTGCGCTGCCAAGCCGTTATGGCAGCTGTGTTTGTCCGATTGAATTTGCTGCCAAAGGTGATGCGGAATGGCGGTAGGCCAACTGTCGATGTCGCCATCCCACTTGCCTTGTCCATAGGCGGTTTGCATGCGTTTAAGCAGCGCTATCTCCTTGGCTTTGGGCTTTTGCTGCCACAATGCCATTTGGCTATCGTCTTCCAAACTAGCCGCTAATTTATGAGCGCAGCAGTAACGCTGGCGCCCCTTGGCCAAAATAAAGTCCATGGGTTTGTCATAAATACGGCGAAATAGGGGCAGGTCTTTATTGAGTAGCTGTTCTTGAAGCGCCACTGTAGCTGTTGCAATCACTACTTTTTTATTGTGATGCAGGGCAAAGGGTACGGCACCCATCAAATAAGCTAAAGATTTACCAATGCCTGTGCCTGCTTCTGCCACTAACATGCGCTGTTTGGCGTGATATTCGCCGCCTAAGGTTTTTGCAATTTCGGCCACCAAATAGTTTTGCCCACGACGAGAGACAAAGTGGGGCAATTGGTCTTTGAGGTTTTGGTAACAGTGACGAATTTGTTGAGTAACCGCAGGTGACAGCATAAATGACAAGCAATAAAGGTAAGGACGATTGAGTTTAACATGAAATGCCACGGCTATCCGATGACGAAATTGGTGCAAGGGAGAAGAATAAAAGGTGATCTTCTTCTCATTTGCGAAAACCCATTAAAATTACCCATTTTTATGGTCTAGAGCTAAATTAAGTGTACATAGTTTGAACAACGGCTTTGGCCCCATTTTCAATTAATTGCATCAATATCGCAGCCAAATAGCGATAAATCACTGTGATGTGAGACTTATTTTAATGAATTTCATGTAAATGCGAATGGGTCGTAATTAACCTGTTATTCACAAAAAGACGAGAAATTTGTGCAAAATTACACCAGTGAGTGTGATTCACCTTAATTTTTTGGTTTGACAGAACTAATCTTGGTTTGTAAGGATAGCGACAACAAGTTTGGCAGGTTAGTTCAATTGAATGAATTAACCTTTGTGGGGAAACTCTTTTAGCTTTTAGAGTGTTCTCATCAACAAAAAGCAGTGGAAAACATCATAATGAAAAAGACAATTCTAGCTCTTGCAATTCCAGCAGCTCTAGTAGCAACTGCGGCAAACGCAGGCGTAACAGTATACGAAAATGATGCAACAGCAGTTCAGCTAAGTGGTGCTGTTGAAGTTCAATACTATCAAAAAGCAACTAAAGCAGTTGATAGCGAGTTGCGTATTGATGATGGTGCTTTGGCAATCGATGCAGCACATGTAATCAATGACAACCTAACTGCATTTGCAGGTCTAAGCTTTATCGTTGGTGAAGACCAAAATCCAAATGGTGGTGTAACTACCGATGGTACTTTTGTTGGTCTAAGCAGTAATTTTGGTGCGCTAAGCTTTGGTCGCCAATACCTATATATCGATGATATCGGCGCAGGCGTTGAAATCGAGTTGAAAGATGCTGGTGCAATTAGTGTAGATCTAAATGATCAAACTACTAGCAGCGATACCATCAAGTATGGCTACCAAGGTGATAACTTCTTTGTTGGTGCAGACTATGTTGCAAACCAAAACGAAGGCAAAGCCAAAGGTTTTGATGTAAAAGCTGGTTATGACATTCTAGATAACCTAAACCTAACTGGTTACTATGCAGACTTTGATTCGGCACAAGATACAGCAGCAAATGTTGCTCAAAAGAGCTACCAAGTTGAATTGCGTTACACCCTTGATGCACTTTATGTTGGCGCATCATTTGGTAATGTAGACAAATCAGGTGCTGCTAATGTTGACTTGAATTCTTATGAAGTTGCAGCAGCTTATACGCTTGGTCAAAATACTTTCGGTCTAGGTTATGCTTATACTGATGGTACTCAAGAAGCAAATACTGACTATAAAGCAAGCTCTGTATACGGCAACATTGTTCGTGCGCTAAATGACAATGTAAATGTTTATGCAGAAGTGAGCCTTGAAGATGTTAAAGGCGATGCAGCTATTGATAACGAGCTAGGCTACGTTGCAGGTATGGAAGTAACTTTCTAATCTATTCGGTAGAAAGTTGACTTTAGAGAAAGCCGCCTTTGGGCGGCTTTTTGTATATAGGAATAAGAGGTGATAAATGCGAATTTGGCTCAGTATAGTATTAACCCTATTTACCATGTCGGTCTCTGCTGCGACCCTTACGTTAGGTCGAGGCATCGATGCGATTGCGATCAACGGTGAAATGCTTCCACACAATACTCAAAAGCAATTGTCATTACAGTCGGGTGAATATCAACTCATCATTCGTTTTGATCAGCAGATGAAAGATGGCAGCCGAAAAAAACAATTTACATCTAAGCCTTACGTTTTGTCATTTCATGTGAGTGGTGATATGACGCTATTGGCACCTCTTTCAACACGTGAATATCGTAAGATGGCTTACGCTTTTCGCGATCAAACGCCGCAATGGCAGCTAAAAGATGGCAAAGGTGAAACCATTGCATTCACACAGGTGGTTTTACCGGGTAAAAGTGGGTTTGCACCCTATCAGGATATGCCAGCTGTGGTTGCCGCGTTTTATCAACAGCCTGCAGCAGCGCAACCTGCGCAGCAGTCTCTTAAGTTAGCGCCCAACAGCGAGAGCGAAGCATTGCGCCAGCTGAAATTGTGGTATGAGCAAGCAACACCGGCTGATCGCCAAGCCTTTGCACAGTGGCTTGCGCAACAGTAAGGATTAAATCCTTGATCAACTGCTGTGAAATGCAGCAGTTAAATTTATTTTGCTTTAGTTTTTAAGCCCTCAGCCGATAGCAGTGTATTCACATTTCAGAGTTGTCGCTGATGGATGCAATACACACCATAGATAAAACACGGCTGGTCAATGAACTGCAATTGGGCGCTCAGCTCAACCATGCAGTGCATGACGGTGCGCTGCGGGATTTCTCTTTGCTCTTGGCGATGCTCTCGCCGGATCTTTTTGAAACCTTGCCCTTTGATCAGTTGGAAACTAAGGTCTATGACGATGCAACCCTAAGGCGGCAATTTGAACTAGGTCCTAAACGGCCCCTGCTTAATGATGGTGGTGAATCTGATTATCGGCCGGATGTTGCTAACGCTTTTCATTTTGCCGGATTATCATCCGCGCGATTACAAGATGAATTAACGCCTCAGCCGCTGTGTTATAAACCGACACAGACCTGCGGCTTTGATGAATCGGTTTATCATAACCTCAGTGGCCACCAGCGACGGCTGCTCTCAGAAGCGCAGAGCGACACCATGAGGCACATACGACCGATACAGCTCTACCACAAGTTGCAATGTGACCAGCGAATTAGTGAAGGTGCGTTGGGGCTTGTTGCTTAGCGCCAATATACTGAATGTGAATACAAATTGAGAAATAAAAAAGCACCCGAGGGTGCTTTTTTATGGTCTGCTATTTAGCGGCTGATAGGGGCGCTTGTATCTGCGCTATAAAATCACCGTGCGGTTGCCATAGACAAATACGCGATCTTCCACCACCAAGCCAAGGGCTTTGCTGAGCACTTGTTTTTCAACGTCACGACCGGCACGTGCCATATCTTGAGCGGTAAAGTTATGATCCACTGGGATCACTTGCTGCTTAATAATTGGCCCTTCATCGAGATCGTTGGTGACAAAGTGCGCCGTGGCGCCAATGATTTTCACGCCGCGCTCAAAGGCTTGCTGATAGGGTTTCGCACCAATAAAAGCAGGCAAGAAGCTGTGGTGAATATTGATAATGCGCTTTGGATAACGAGACACAAATTCAGGCGTGAGTACGCGCATATATTTGGCAAGCACGACGTAGTCTGGATTGATGCTATCGATGATCTCAAGCATCTTGGCTTCATGCGCTTCACGTGTCAGACCTTCGTGGCTCACGTAATGATAGGGCACATCAAATTTCTCTGTGAGCGCTTGTAGATTGTCATAATTGCCAATGACCGCATCAATTTGAATATCTAATGAGCCGTCAAAGGTTTTGATCAGTAGATCGCCAAGGCAGTGCGCTTCCTTGGTCACCATAATGACCACACGTTTGCGCTCAGCGCCGACCAGGCGGCGTTCGCTGTTTTTGGGTAGGGCATAGTCGAGATCAAGCATCAGGGTGTGATCGTTGAAAATACCTTCGAGCTCTGTACGCATAAAGAATTGACCCGTGCTGTAATCCACGAATTCACTGTTGTGTACAATATTGAGCTGATGCTTAAAGCAGATATTGGTGATTTGGGCAATGAGGCCGCGAGAGTCTGGGCAGCCTGTGAGCAGGGTTTTACGTTCCATGTTGATCCTTGACGACAATCTATCGCTCACCTTTTTACGCCACATCGGCTTTAAGATCAATCACATCACGGCACAATGTCATCCATGACATTCCCTTTTGATTCAAAGCGCTATTAGGCGCAGCACTGTTTGAACTTTTTGCCACTTAAACATGGGCAAGGGGTATTACGACCGCGCTGACGATACACGGTATCAGGGTGGCGCTGCTCACCATCCAAGTAATACCATTGGCCGCCTTCTTTGATAAAACGTGAATGTTCGGCTAGACAGGCGAGCTGACCTTGTTCATCCATAAACCACGCGACAAAGTTGACCGTACCGCTGTTTTCTTTAGCATCGCTAGAAATCACCTCTAATAGGCGCCATTGAAGCTGTGTACCATCAGCAATATCATTGCGAAATTGTGCGGCATTGAGCTTAGGTGCATAGGTCTCAACGATATAATCCACTAAGCCTATGGCGTAGGCAGAAAAGCGTGAGCGCATGAGCGCTTCAGGCGTTGGGGCATATTGCTGGCGTTGATGGTAGGGCTGACAGCAGTGGTCGTAGGCAAGACCACTGCAGCAAGGGCATAGAGACATTCGAATTACTCAATCTTAAAGGATTGCGCCCATTCTACGGCTTCTACATAACTGGCAGCAATCACCTCATCGCTGATATCCAGCAGAATACCTTGTTGTTCAAGCTCTGCCCAATTGGCTTGGTCATAATTTTGCACGTAGTAAAGCAGCTCACCCAGCGGTCCTTCATGCTCCGTTAATGCCAAAATGATGTCCTCACTTAATGGCAGTTTTTCGATGATCACATCGATTGGTGTATCTAGCAGGGAGTCAAGTAGTGAAAAGAGGCCGACTAAGAAAGCGCGATTGGCTTGTGCGCGTAGGCCAATTTTATCGGCCAAGGATTCACACATTTTCGCGCGCTGTAGTGATAGCTGATAGAGCGAGCTTGGTTTATCGTCTGAGGCTTGCGCGGTGGCAACAATGGAGACAAACCGGCGCAGCTGCATTTCACCTAAAAAGACCAGAGCCTGTTTAAAGGACTCGATTGGCTTGGCGGCTAGCGAGCGCTGATTGTTTACAAAGCGCAGTAGTTTATATGACATCGATACATCGGTGGCGAGCAGACGCTCTACTTTGTTGTAGTCAATCTCGGTTTGGCACACCTCAGCAAAAATTTGCAAAATGGTGATTTTTGATGAGTTGATCTCTTTGCGTTGTAGCATTTGTGGGCGACTAAAAAAGTAGCCTTGAAAGAGATCAAAACCAGCTGCTTTTGCTGCCTCAAACTGTTCATGGGTTTCAACACGCTCGGCTAAAAAACGCAGCTTAGGTGAGCGGTGTTGACGTACAAAATTTCGCACCTTTTCAATGCTTAGGACGCTGATATCAAATTTGATTAAGCGCACTAAGGGTAAAAAGCGCAGCCATTCTTCACTGGGAATAAAATCGTCCAGCGCCAAAATGTACCCTTTCCCCGCCAAAATACGCAGGGCGTTATATAGCGAATCATTGGGGGTAGCGGTTTCTAATACCTCAATGATCACTTTATCGCGCGGCAACAGTGTGGGTAGACCGCGTAGCAAGCTGTCTTGTGGGAAATTGATAAAACTTGGTTTGCCGTCGGTGATTTTATCAATATCGTCAGACCAATAGTTTTCCAGCAGTAGTTTATTGGTAGCCTGCTCAGCAGAAAGGCGCGGAAAAGCATTCTCTGGCCCATTACGAAACAGAAGTTCGTAGCCAAAGGTTTCTTTTTTCCGCGTTAAAATCGGTTGGCGGGCAACATAAGAATACATGGAACAGCAAGCCTTATGCGAAATATAGGGACATTATCTGTGTATACACTAACTGTGAATGTCTGAAGAATAAAGCATTGTGAAATAAATATATGATCGATCCAGCACAGTTTTTTTGTGGGTATTGTTGCAGCGATAAATCGTGAACCGATTCGCTGTTTATTGAATGAAAAAGGAAAAAAAAAGCGTGACGCTTGCACTCTGGTGTCGATCGCGCATGCTTAGATACATTGAATTTTGCTAATCAAATCGATTGAGTTCATTTGGCGCGTCGTCGTCCCGATTGATGTTGTTGTCGCAGTGAGGTAACAAAGTGTTGACGTCAAAGTCTGTTTTGGTTGTAGAGGACGACCCGGTATTTCGTCATATTTTAGTCAGCTACCTTGAGTCGTTAGGCATGGTTGTGCGTGCGGTTGAAGATGGCTTAGAAGCCTTGGTGGCGCTGCGTGAATCTGTGCCTGATTTGATGTTCTGCGATCTCAATTTACCAATGATCTCAGGCATGGAGGTGATGGAAGAAGCACTGCGTGATTATGCAAAATTGCCAATCGTGGTGATCTCTGGTACCGGCGGTATGGGAGAGGTTGCGCAAGCCATGCGACTAGGCGTGAAGGATTATTTGGTTAAACCCATTCGTGACCTCAATCAAATTGAAAATTTGATGATTCCGCTCCTTGTGCATGCGAAGCGAGATTTCTCTGGGCGATATTTATCAGAACAAGGTGAAATAGATGAAGAATCTGCACAAGAACATGAATTTGCAGAGCATATTGAACGTTTAGCGCAGCATCCGGAAGCGGCGCGTGAATTATTGCTGAGTTTAATGCCTCATCCTGAAAGCGTGGGACAAGCGAGTACTGAAACTACGGGAAAACAGTGGCAATTGAAATATTTTGTACTTCAGCCCAGTGATCGTTTACCTATTTTATTGGATTACACTTGGCTTGATGATGGGCGTTTAGGCTTTTATGTTGTAGATACTAATTCAGCCGAAAAGAATAATACGGCGATGAGTTTATTGGTGCGCGCTTTATTTAATGATTATTTAAGAACGCGCGCCCAGCGCGAGCGAAATTTATTAAATTTAGTTCAGCATATAGAGTCTGGCTTGAAAAAGGTCAATTACAGTGCACCTATTCGCGCACTTTTCGCCAATTTTGACCCCAGCAATTTTACCTTAGATATGGTCACCAGTGGCATGGGATTTTCTTTGACCACCTGTGATGGCGTGTATCAGGTGGAATCAGGTGAGTGGCTTGGCGAGGGGAAACATCAACTTCGTCACTATATGTTGCCCGCATCGGGCGGTCGTATCTCTTTAAGCCAAATTGGTGTATCGAGCTTTAGTTTGAGCTTGCAGCCTGTTTCATGACTGAAGTTGGCGAACGATATCTCTTATGAGGCCGCCAAAAAAGAAGCGCAATGCGCTTCTTTTTTGCTTGTGGGACCCTGCCTAAATAAGGCTGAGCTGATGACATGACAGCGTTAATCGTAGGCGTCTTGATGCACGGTTTGCACAGCGCGCCCAGATGGGTCGATGCAATGTTGAAATGCCTCATCCCATTCTATGGCTTTGGCACTTGAGCATGCCACGGACGGCCCTCCGGGAACACATTCAACAGCAGCGGGTACAGGGAATAGCTGCTCGAAAATCTCGCGATAAAAATAGGCCTCTTTGCTCATGGGCGTATTGGTTGGAAAACGGTGCGCTGCGGTTTTCATTTGCTGATCGCTCACTTGCGCTTCGGCCTCTGCTTTTAAACTGTCGATCCAACTGTAACCGACGCCATCGGAAAATTGTTCTTTTTGACGCCACGCGACTTCTGTCGGCAGATAATCCTCAAAGCATTCGCGTAAAATGTGCTTTTCAATTTTTCCATGGCCACACATCTTATCCTTTGGATTGATTTGCATGGCAACGTCCAAAAATGATTTATCAAGGAATGGCACGCGTGCCTCGACGCCCCATGCAGCCATGGCTTTGTTAGCGCGCGCGCAATCAAACTGGTTGAGTGCCAGTAGCTTGCGTACCGTTTCTTCATGAAACTCTTGCGCGTTTGGCGCTTTGTGAAAATAAAGGTAGCCGCCGAAAATTTCGTCAGCGCCCTCGCCAGAAAGTACCATTTTAATGCCCATGGCCTTGATTTTACGTGCCATCAAATACATAGGGGTTGATGCGCGAATGGTGGTGACATCATAGGTTTCAATGTGATGAATTACATCACGAATCGCATCGATCCCTTCTTGAATGGTGTAGGTGAGCTCATGGTGTACGGTGCCGATGTGGGCGGCGACTTTTTTTGCTGCTTTTAGATCGGGCGCGCCCTCAAGGCCGATGGCAAAGGAGTGCAGGGTTGGCCACCAAGCGGCGGATTGTTCATCATCTTCGATGCGTTTGGCGGCAAAAGTCTTGGTAATGGCTGAAATAATTGAAGAGTCCAAGCCGCCGGAGAGTAATACGCCATAGGGCACATCGGTCATCAGTTGGCGTTTGACGGCACTTTCTAGCGCTTCTTTGAGTTGTGTTGCATCGGTTGGATTGTCGGCAACCTCAGCATAATCCATCCACTGTCGTTGGTAGTAGCGCTGCGGCTCAGCGGCTTTGCTCCAGAGAAAATGACCGGGAGGAAATTCGCTGACAGTTTCACAGACATCCATCAGGGCTTTCATTTCAGAGGCAACATAATAGTTACCTTGGGCATCATAGCCTTGATAAAGGGGAATAATCCCGATGTGATCGCGGCCAATCAGATAGGCATCTTGCTCGGCATCATAGAGGACAAAGGCAAAAATACCGTTGAGATCGTCCAGTAGCGCAGGGCCTTTTTCTCGGTAGAGCGCAAGAATAATTTCGCAATCGGACTCTGTCGCAAAGGCATAGTCGGATTGAAGACTTTGTTTGAGTGCTTGGTGGTTATAAATTTCACCGTTCACTGCCAGAACTTGCTGCTGGTCGGGACTGTAAAGTGGCTGCTCGCCACTGTTTAAGCCCACAATTGCGAGGCGCTCATGGGTTAAAATGGCCCGCTCCCCCGCGTATATACCAGACCAGTCAGGGCCGCGATGACGCATTAATTTAGACTGCTCAAGTGCACGGGCTCTGAGTGCGGCGGGATCAGATTGAATATCTAAAATAGAGAAAATAGAACACATGGCTGCTTTACCTGTTATCAATTTGTTATCGATAACAACATTGAACAAAAATAAAGCAGGGTGCAATAAAAAATCACGCCAATTTAATATTGGCGTGATTGTAATGAATTATTTCTAGTAAAAATTGTTATTATTGAATTTTGTTTATATTTTGGGTGATTCAATATGATGTCCAAAATGTGACAGCACATCTCGGGCGAAACCGCCACCGGCCTCACGATAGATATTAAAGACGGCGTCAGCGCCAAGGCTGGTGAGGCTTTCGATATCATCGGCATATTTTGCGACTGCGGCGACTTTGCCAGTAAAGCCGCTGTGTCTTAACTGCTCAATCGCTTGCTGATTGGCTTCCTGATTGGGCATGGCAACTAGAACCAAGCGAATACGGTTGCGGCTAAAGATGCGATCCCAAAAGTCAGAGTCCGAGGCATCGCCGCGAATCACATTGCGGCCTTGCGCAGTTTGGCTCTCGATGGTGTCACGGCGAATATCTACACCAATGGCGATATTGCCATAATATTGGGTGATCTCATCATAGGCACCTGTACCAACGCGGCCCATACCGAGCACTAAGACTTCAGCTTTACCTAAATCAATCATCTTATCTTTATAGTGCAGCTGCTCAGGTGTCCACTCCTTCAGTTGGCCGCTATGTTGGCGATACCAACGGCTACCCCATTGGTTAATGGGCGCGGCCAAAATAAAGGAAAGCGAAACGGCAAAGGCCATCACCACCATCATCTCACCTGGAAGCCAGCCCTGCTTATAGGCAAGCCCTGTGACAATTAAGCCAAATTCACTGAAGTTAAAAAGGCTGAGTGTCGCCAAGAGAGTGGTACGAATGCGAAATTTAAAGCCGTAGAAAATGCCGTAGTAAATCGCGCCTTTCACGGGTAGTAGTAGCATCAGTAGCGCTGCAATCCCTAACCCTGTCCATGTCGGTGTTTGCTCAAGTCCAATATTGAGGAAAAAGCAGATCAAAAAGAGCTCTTTGAGGTTAAACAAAGATTTACTCATTTCTGAGGCGCGCGCATGGCCCGACAGCAAGATGCCTAAAATCAGCGCGCCTAAGTCCCCCTTGAGGCCGACTAATTCAAATAAGCCGGCGCCCACCACGAGGGCTAAAAACATCGCAAATAGCACCAGCATTTCGCCATGACCCACCTGATCAAAAAGGCGATAGAGCAGCGGGCGAATCAAGGGCAGCGCGAGCAGCGCAAAGGCGTACCACTGAGGCCATTCACCTTTAGAGGCGGTAAGAAACAGCACCGCAAAGATGTCTTGCATAATCAGCACGCCAATGGCGAGTTTGCCGTAGGTGGCATTCATGCCGCCTTTTTCTTCTAAAGATTTCACTGCAAAAACAGTACTAGAAAACGACAGGGCAAAGGCCAGTAAACTGATTTGGCCGAGTGAAAGATCGTGCAAGACGGTGAGCCCGAGCCACTTGAGCGCCATCAGGGCAAGGATAAACCAAAGCGACGATAGTAAATTGTGTAGCGTCGCACCGCCCCAAATCTCTTTCGATAGCAGTGATTTCACATCCAGCTTAAGGCCGATGGTAAAAAGCAGTAGGATGACACCAAGATCTGACAGCGTTGTGATCGCCGTGGTGCTTTGATAACCCAAAGCATGCAGCACAAAACCGGCGACAAGAAAACCAACAAGCGGTGGCAATAAGCAGCGCTGTGCAGCCCAACCGAAGCTAAAGGCGACACTGATGAGTACCAATTCCATGGAACACGCCCTACAAAATAGAAAGAATTAACTGCTTGATAGGGTAAGAAATTTAAGCGCTTTCGCCCAGCAGTTTTTGTAACAAAACGCCATTAAGCATGGCACGTTTGACCATAGCAAAGGCGCTGATGGTCGGCATATCGGCAAGTGCAGTCGCTTCAATGGGAAGATATTGGTGGAAACTTGGCAATGATTGATTGGCGACTTGGCGTCGAATGGCCGGTAGCAGATATTCTGATGCGGCAATAATATCGCCAGCGATAATGACTTTCTCTGGGTTAAACAGGTTAACTGTCATCGCAATGGCTTTGCCAAGTTGATTACCCACATCGACAATCACTTGTTTGGCGAGTTCATCGCCTTGGTTGGCGGCAAGGCAAATATCGGCAATGCTCAGCTCGTCTGTGGCGGTGAGGGTCGATGGATAGCCTTGATTTAAACGCTGTTTGACGCGCTGAATAATAGCGGGATTGGCGGCAACTGTCTCAAGACAGCCAAAGTTACCACATTGGCATTTATCGCCCAGCGGATCGATTTGGATATGGCCAATTTCACCGACGTTACGATTGGAGCCAAAGAAGATTTTACCGTTTACGATAATCCCGGCACCCGTACCGTGGTGGACACTAACAAGGATGGAGTCTTTGCACTCTTGAGTGCGGCCAAAATAGTGTTCAGCCAGCGCGAAGCCGCGAATATCGTTACCGATAAAGACTTCAAGGCCGAACTTTTTGCGCAGAAGATCTTCAAGTGGCAGATCCGTCACTTTGATATGCGGCATATATTCAACGATGCCGGTTTCAGGATCCATCAAGCCCGGTAGGGTAATACCTAGAGCAATGAGGTTTTCAATCTTATCTTGCCAAAGTTCAATGGCTTTACTGATGTGATTGAATAAACCTTCAATCAAAGATTGCTGCGTGGTGTAGTGGAATTCACGACCTTGATTAGCAAGCGTGGTGCCGCTTAAGTCATGAAGACTGATATTTAAATAATCGCGGCCCAAGCGGACCGCGATTGCATGGAACGGCTCATTCACACTGGTGAGTGAAATGGCGCGTCTTCCCCCCGTTGATGCTTGATGGTCAACCTCTTTAATGAGGCCACGCTCAAGCAGTTGGCGGGTAATTTTAGTCACACTAGCAGGCGCAAGATGACTGGCATCAGCAATTTGGATTCGAGAAATCGGGCCGTGAATATCGATGAGTCGATATACCGCGGCACTGTTCAGTTGTTTTACTAAATCTACGTTTCCAATTTGCGCGCCAGTCATAGGTCTCTCTTAGTGTTGTTCGTATTCGCCGTTTACGACAGTGGCTTTAACCTTGTAGTCACGATCGAAGATGGCCAAGTTGGCAATATAGCCTTTTTTCACAAGACCAAGGCGATCATCTACCTTAATTGCGCGAGCAGGGTAGAGGGTGGCCATACGGATGGTTTCGTGAAGGTCGATGCCTACTTTTTCTACAGTATTTTCAACTGCTTCAATCATGGTCAAAGCGGAACCGCCAAGTGTACCGTTTTCATCGATACATTTGCCATCGCGGTAGTAAACTTTTTTACCAACGAAGATGAAATACTCCATATCGGTACCCACTGGTGCAGTTGCGTCAGTAACCAATACGAGTTTTTCACCTTTCAGCTTGTGCGCCATACGAACGTTTGCAAAATCAACGTGGAAACCATCAACGATGATACCTGCGTAGACTTCTGCTGTGTCCAAAATCGCACCAACCACACCTGGCTCACGACCCTGAGTTGGGGTCATGGCGTTATATAGGTGCGTTGCAAAAGTTGCGCCCGCTGCAAAGCCACGACGTGCATCTGCATAGGTACCACTGGTGTGGCCCACAGAGACAACAACACCAGCTTTGGCCAGTTGCTCAATATGCTCAATTGGGTTTTGCTCAGGTGCCAGTGTTACCTTGGTCACCACATCAGTGCTATCACAGATGATATCAATCATGTGTTGCTCTGATTTACGAACATAGTCTGCGTTATGAATGCCTTTACGCTCCATGCTGAGGTAAGGACCTTCAAGGTGCAAGCCAAGTGATTGGTTGGCGTAAGTTGCGTGGTATTCACGGGCAACTTCGATCGCTTTTTTCATATCCTCATCAGAAGAAGTGATGAGTGTTGGCAAAAAGCTAGTACAACCAAAACGCACGTTGGTGCGATGCATAGTTTGAATGGTGTCAACGGTGATTTCATCGTTGAGCATCACGCCGCCACAGCCGTTTAGCTGTAGGTCGATAAAGCCGGCGCTTAGGTTTGCGCCGTCTAGATCAATGGTTTTGATGCCAGCATCAAGCTCTGATACTGGGCAAACCGCTGCAATTTTATCGCCGTCTACAACCACTGCATGATCGTTATATACATCATGACCTGTGTAGATTCGGCAGTTTACTAATGCGTACATATCAAATCCCAATTAAAGGTTGTTGATGTTATCGCGCTCAAGCTCTTGGAAGTATTTTACAGTCTTCACTTTTAGCTCTTGCGTTGAAGGCTCGTCACACACAATCAGTGATTTAGGGTGAAGTTGCAGTGCAGATACAGTCCATAGGTGGTTTACTGCACCTTCAACTGCTGCTTCTAGTGCAAGCGCTTTGTTGTGGCCAGTGATCAGAATCATGATCTCTTCTGCGTCAAGTAGTGTACCTACACCGATAGTTAGTGCGTACTTAGGCACTTGATCCATGTCGCCATCAAAGAAGCGAGAGTTCGCGATGCGAGTATCTTCAGTCAAAGTTTTGATACGAGTGCGTGAAGATAGAGAAGACGCAGGCTCGTTAAATGCGATGTGACCATCGTTACCCACGCCACCCATGAATAGGTTGATGCGGCCGTAAGACTTAATTTTGTCTTCGTAACGTTGGCATTCTGCAGCGTGGTCGTCAGTGTTACCGTTCAGTAGGTTGATGTTTTCTTCTTGAATGTCGATGTGACTAAAGAAGTTGTTGTACATGAAGCTACGGTATGACTCTGGGTGCTCTGCAGGTAGACCGATGTACTCATCCATGTTGAAAGTAACAACGTGTTTGAAGCTTACTTCGCCTGCTTTATATAGCTCGATAAGACGACGGTAAGTAGATAGTGGTGTACCACCAGTTGGCAGACCTAGAACGAATGGACGATCAGCAGTTGGGTTAAAAGCATTAATGCGATCAGCGATATAACGCGCAGACCATAGACCAACTTCTTTTGCAGATTCAACAGGGATAAGTCTCACAAGACACCTCTAATAAATAAAATAAATCAATGAATACGGCCATCAATCGACCTTAGTTCGTATCATAAAATAAGTTTTATGAGCGGGCTAGCAAAATCGTCTGATCATGGTTGTAGCCAGTGACAATGATCACAAATGAAAAGGTTTTAATTTGCTCCGCAAAATTAATGTCATAAACTGGCCCAGACTTGATGAGAACTGGCCTTTGAGCTAGATCACATCAAGATACGAATCTAAGAAAACCATAGGGGGAAACAACGGTGAATATTCTTGGATACTTGCAGCGCATCGGTCGTGCGTTGATGGTGCCAGTAGCGGTTCTACCTGCTGCGGCAATTTTGATGGGTATCGGTTATTGGATCGACCCAACAGGCTGGGGTGCGAACAGCCCTCTAGCAATGCTACTTATCAAGAGTGGTGCTGCCATTATTGATAACATGTCTTGGCTATTTGCTGTGGGTGTTGCCTACGGTATGTCTAAAGACAAAGACGGTGCAGCTGCTCTTGCGGGTCTAGTTGGCTACTACGTTTTCAAAACACTTTTAGATCCAGCAGTTGTTCAAGGTATTAGCCTTTTACCAGCAGCAACAGCGCTAAATGAAGCACAAGCAGCACTTGATGCAGCGGTGAAAGCCGGTGCAAGTAATGTTGCTGAGCTAAAAGTTGCTCTAGCAGCTGCGCAAGATGCTTGGAAACCAATTGCATTTGCATTCAGCAAAGTTGTAAACCAGTTCACTGGTATCTTGGTTGGTGCAATCACTGCTTCTATCTACAACCGCTTTAGCCAGGTTGAACTACCAAAAGCGTTGGCATTCTTCAGTGGTAAGCGTTTGGTTCCAATCCTTACTTCTGTTGCAATGATCGTTCTTGCATTTGCGATGATGTTCATTTGGCCTCCAATCTTCAACGCGCTTGTTGTATTTGGTGAATCAATCGTGAATATGGGTTCTGTAGGCGCTGGTATCTATGGCTTTGCAAACCGTCTATTGATTCCTGTTGGTCTACACCACGCATTGAACGCAGTATTCTGGTTCGACCTTGCGAATATTAACGATCTAGGTAACTTCTGGAACGCAGGTCCAGTACTTGATGGCGTGAAATATGCTGCAGGTACTGGTGTTGTGACGCTAGCTGACGATGGTTCAATCCTTGCTATCGAAGGTGCAACCAAGCTTGGTCTAGTGGGCGAAATTGGCCGCTATATGGGTGGTTTCTTCCCAATCATGATGTTTGGTCTACCTGCAGGTGCACTTGCAATGTATCACGCTGCTAAGCCTGAGAACCGTGAGCAAGTGGGTTCAATCATGCTAGCTGCTGGCTTTGCATCATTCTTTACTGGTGTAACTGAGCCGCTAGAATTCTCATTCATGTTCCTTGCGCCTGTACTTTATGTATTCCACGCAATCCTAACTGGTCTATCACTTGCGTTTGCTTCAATGATGCAGTGGACTGCTGGCTTTGGCTTTAGTGCTGGTTTGGTTGACTTTATCTTGTCTTCTAAACTACCAGTAGCGCACCAACCATACATGCTATTGGTTCAAGGTGTTGTATTTGCAGCGCTATACTACTTCGGTTTCCGCGCGCTAATCTCAGCATTGAACCTAAAAACACCTGGTCGTGAAGATGCAACTGCAGACGCAGCGCCAGCGAAACAACAAGGTTCTTCTGATACTGCGCAACTTGCGAAGCAATACCTAAAAGCACTTGGTGGCCACGGTAACCTTGCAAGCATCGATGCATGTATCACTCGTCTACGTTTGACACTAAACGATCGCAGCATCGTTGATGAAGCACAGCTAAAAGCACTTGGTGCAGCTGGTGTGGTTAAACTAGGTGAGCAAAACCTACAAGTCATTCTTGGTCCTTTGGCAGAAATCGTTGCTGGTCAAATGAAGCAAATTCCAGCTTCTGACGACCTATCAGACGTTGAATTGCCATAATTCAATCATTGATTTGATTGCATAAAAAGCGGCGCTCTGTGAGCGCCGCTTTTATTTATGCCGAAATGGGCAAGAAACTGACTTCTTTTTATCCAATTAGCGCATTGCTCCCTTGCTTATTATTGTCTGTGTGACGACAATGGGGGATGATTACCAGCTATCTCAAACTGTCTTTTAGGGGTGTTTAAATGAGTGACTGCGAAGCTCGCCCGACTAACTTTATTCGTCAAATCATCGATGAAGATTTGCGCACTGGAAAGCACAATGCGATCCATACCCGTTTCCCGCCAGAGCCAAATGGTTATTTGCACATTGGCCATGCGAAATCAATTTGCTTGAACTTTGGCATTGCGCAGGATTATCAGGGTCAGTGCAACCTTCGTTTTGACGATACCAACCCCGCTAAAGAAGACATCGAATACGTTGAATCAATCAAGCGTGATGTTGAGTGGCTTGGTTTTCACTGGAGTGGCGATATTTGCTACTCATCTGATTATTTTGAGCAGCTTCATGGCTATGCCATTGAGCTGATCGAAAAAGGCCTTGCTTATGTTGATGAGCTGACCCCTGAAGAGATCCGCGAATATCGTGGTACTTTGAGTCAGCCTGGCAAAAACAGCCCTTACCGTGACCGTAGCGTTGAAGAAAACTTGGCGCTTTTTGCCAAGATGCGTGCAGGTGAAATCGAAGAAGGTAAAGCCTGTTTGCGTGCCAAAATTGATATGGCCTCATCCTTCATTGTGATGCGCGATCCTGTGATTTATCGTATTAAATTTGCCCACCACCACCAAACCGGTGATGCATGGTGCATCTACCCAATGTACGATTTCACCCACTGTATTTCCGATGCGCTGGAAGGGATCACTCACTCAATTTGTACCCTTGAGTTCCAAGATAACCGCCGTTTGTATGACTGGGTGTTAGATAACATCTCGATTCCTTGCCACCCACGTCAGTATGAATTCAGCCGTCTAAATCTTGAATACACCGTGATGTCTAAGCGTAAGCTGAATCAACTTGTGACTGACAAGTTGGTAAACGGCTGGGATGACCCACGCATGCCAACTATTTCTGGCCTGCGCCGCCGTGGCTTTACACCTGCATCTATGCGTGAGTTCTGTAAGCGTATCGGTGTGACCAAGCAAGATAACATGATTGAGTTTGGTTCACTTGAGTCTTGTATTCGTGATGACTTAAACGAAAACGCGCCACGTGCCATGGCTGTACTTGATCCTGTGAAATTGGTGATTGAGAACTTTGGCGATACTGAAGTCTTGAACATTGCCAATCATCCAAATAAACCTGAAATGGGCAGCCGTGAGGTTCCATTTAGCCGTGAGCTTTGGATTGAGCGTGAAGACTTCCGTGAAGAAGCGAATAAGAAGTACAAGCGCCTTGTGCTTGGTAAAGAAGTGCGTCTTCGTGGTGCTTATGTGATTAAAGCTGAGCGTATTGAAAAAGATGCGAATGGCGAAATCACCACAATTTTCTGTAGCTACGATCCAGAAACCTTGGGCAAAAACCCAGCCGATGGGCGTAAAGTGAAAGGCGTTATCCACTGGGTGAGTGCAGAGCAAGGTCTTGCTGCTGAAATTCGTCTGTATGATCGTCTGTTTACTGTACCAAACCCAGGTGCCGCGGAAGATTTCACATCAGTGATCAACCCTGAATCATTGACGCTATGCCAAGGCTTTGTTGAGCCTAGCTTGCAACATGCGGTGGCTGAGTCAGGCTTCCAGTTTGAGCGTATGGGTTACTTCTGCTTAGACAATAAAGATGCATCTGCAGAGCATTTGGTATTTAACCGTACCGTAGGCTTGCGCGATACTTGGGCGAAAATTGAAGGCCAAGATTAATTGATTGCATAATGTGAAAAAGCCATGGCGATTGCCATGGCTTTTTTTATGCCCTTTGATCTATCTCTGCATGTCTATCTACGCACTCTGATAGCTTTCTATGCTCGCTATGTATTGCATCCATCGTCGCAGTTTAATTGATCGCCCAGTGAGAGGAGGCGTTCGTTTTGCAAAATGATGCGATCTTCTTCATTGAAATAGGGCGAGAATAGGTTGAGTGTCTCAAGAGAGAGCGCTGGCTGCAGTTGCACGCCATAACGCGCGCGATCGCCAAACCCCATTTGATAGATCACTTCTCCAGTGATGGTGAGTTTTTGCGTGCCGAGTTTGAGGTGAAACTCGAGTTGTGTATTTTTAGGCAGTGCTTTTTCACAAGCAATGGCTAGCCCGTCGATGGAGATATCGACCAAAATGACGGATGTACGTCGAAACCATCCCCTTTTAAGCTGAGCTGGCATAGGGGTTTGCAGTAGATAGCGGTGTTCTTTTCGTTCATGCATAGGGTTAACCTCGAGGCAAAGCGCGTGCATTTTTCAAAAGGCGATCGAGGATCTGGTGGTTGCGTGGATCCTGTTCGTAACGAATGGCTTTGCGAATATCTCGCAGATAATCATGATCAGTATCTTGGTTGCGATAGCGCAATGAAACCAGCATGGTTCGTGCGAGGTAACACATGGGATATTGCTTGATAAAGTGCTTAATTGACTCTTTTTGAAAGCTCTGGCAATTTTCTTTGTATAACTGAGAATACAGGCGTTGATTGCGGCTGATTCGTTGTTTGATAAATTCTAAAAGCCTGTGCTGCGCTGTGGTGAGATGATTGCGCCGCTGCTCTAATTGGTCGCGAAACTCTGTACTTCGCTTCATATCGCCAAGAGAGCACCAAAAAGTGCAGCAGAGCAGCATGGTTTCTTCATCAATAGCGTTACTTTTACTGAGTTTGTGATCAATCAAAGGCAAAAGCTTAAAGGCTTGCCTTGATTGACCCATGGCTGTTTTAAAAATGGCAAAACCAAGCAGTAATTTAATATGCCAATCGCGCATAGCTACCGTGCGTTTACGCTGCATTGAGTCGGTAAATGTGGCGCGAATAATGGACAGATGCTTTCTTAAAAACCGTCCTTTTTTTTCCAGAAGTTTATGGCTGGTGATTAAAAATAGCAGTAGATCTTGAAAACTTGGCATTAGATATTCAGGCTCTGAGAGCTGAATAATAATCGCGCTCAGCGCTGACTTGTCCGTTAGGCTAATGGCTAGCTGTAAAAATGCTTTAAGATGATGAATATCTAAAGGGCTGCGATCAATGGCGCGTGTATAGAGCTCCAAAGCCTGCTGTGGATCAGTCATCATGCGTGATTTAGCGGCAATGAGCAGGGCATCAAAATGATTGGGGTTATTGTCCAGCGTACGACTTGCGTAGCGATAGCCCTTTTCAATAAAACCGTGGTCATGACAGTAACGCGCCAGCCAAATGGAACTTTCAGTCACCTTTTCTTGGTCACTGAGTTTTTCTAGATATTCAATGGTTGCTTCGCTACCACTAAAATGACGGCAAAATAGAGTAATGGTTCGCGTATCATTGGCGAGATAGCTAGCTGCGCGATATTGCACCATGGGTAGCGAGGCTCGCTTCACGATGGTTCTGATCTTCATAAAGATCTCTTTTCGCCGACTGAGTGCGGTTGCAGCATTGTCGTAGCAATCAACCAGTTCACCAATGGTGTAAGGGGCAAACAAAGCGCTATCGATACCCATGCGCTGTTCGCTAATCCAAAGATCAATCTCCTGTTGGCGGTCTTGATCGGGTAAGGGACCCGCTAGTTCTGACTCATCAATCACCACCAATACCGCTAATTTCATCTCCTGTAAAATCGGCGCTTTGACGGAAAGATATTGCTCGCTTACCCGCTGAATAAAAGGCTTATCGCCATTGACGATAAGGACATCAAAGGTGGCTTGATTAATGAGGCGAGGGACTTCTTCTGGACGCTGAGTCAAGATAACTTGGGTCGGTGAGCGTGAGGCAAGACTGGTTCGAACCAAATTACAGCCGCTTTGCGTTTTACCGCAAATTAAGACGCTAAGACGATTTAATCCTGGGATTTTATTACTATCGGCCATCGTGTTTTAGCACCAATCTCAACTCTACTCTTATGCTTCCGTGCGAATTGAGTATGAAGTTAATAATAGTTGCTGGCAACGGCTGCGGCTATTTGGATTCGGTAAATTTGAACTAATGCACGCCTTTGATTTTAAATAAAAAAAAGCCACGCAATTGCGCGGCTTTTTTCTGCAAATTACTGCAACTTATTGCTCGTTATGAGCATTTTCGTCGCGTTTGCAATCCCCATCAGCACAGTGGCCGTATAGGTAAAGGCTATGGTTGGTGAGGCGAACATTAAAGCGTGCTGCGATTTCACGTTGGCGCTGTTCAATCACTTCATCTGAAAATTCAATGACTTTACCGCAATCTAAGCAGACCAAGTGGTCATGGTGTTGTTGCGTGGCCAATTCAAATACAGATTTTCCGCCTTCAAAGTGGTGACGTGTAACGATCCCAGCATCATCAAACTGGTTGAGCACACGGTAGACAGTGGCAAGACCAATCTCTTCACCAAGGTCGATCAGCTTCTTATATAGATCTTCAGCGCTGATATGGCTTGTATCCCCTTGCTGAAGTACCTCAAGAATCTTAAGGCGTGGCAAGGTGACTTTCAAACCAGCTTGCTTGAGCGCTTGATTATTATCTGACATGAATCAATTCCTTTGGCTGTCGAAAGGGCAGCAGTTTCGGGCTTCATTGAATGCGATTGATTATAAGTGACCAAACTAAAACAATAAACCTCATGAGGCCTAGAAATTCTATTTCAGTCAAAAAAACGGCGGATGAGCGCGAAAGAAAGCCGCATAAACACACAAAATGTAGTGATATATCGTGTGCTTAGCCTCAAATCATGAGGGATAACCGGTATAAAAAAACGCACCGAAGTGCGTTTTAATCATGTGCTGTATTATTACAAGCAAAGTGAAGATTAGTCTTCAAGCTCGGCCAAGCACATCTCTTCGTAGACTTGAGCAGACCAAGCTTTTACGCGTGATTCTGTTAGTTCTGGTTGGCGGTCTTCATCAATACACAGGCCGACAAATAGATCATCACCAATCACAGCTTTTGAAGATTCAAACTCATAGCCAGTGGTTGGCCAGTTGCCGACAATTGTTGCGCCTTTGCTTTCAACGATGCGTGCAAGCTCGCCCATGGAATCGCAGAAGTACTCTGCATAATCTTCTTGGTCACCACAGCCAAAAATAGCCACAAGCTTGGTTGAGAAGTCGATGCCTTCTAACTGTGGAAAGAAATCATCCCAGTCACACTGCGCTTCGCCGTAGTACCACGTTGGAATACCAAGTAGCAGTAAGTCAAAATCATTGAGTTGCTCTTGGCTTGCATTGGCGATGTCAAAAACATCAACCATGTGCTGACCCAGCTCTTTTTGAATCATTTTCGCAACAGCTTCTGTGTTGCCAGTATCGCTACCGAAAAAGATGCCTACACTTGCCATATTTTTTCTACCTGTTCTTCTGGGTCAATGCGCGATTTATGCTGAATGAGTCTCAGGCGCACAACCCAATTTCTCAATTAAAATGGTTTCAATCAACTCACTACGACTTAAGCCTTGTTGATCCGCCAGCACGTTTAGTGCATCAACGACGGTTTGCTCAACTTTAATTTCAATACGACGTAAACCGCGCGCTTTGTCGCGTTTGAGTTGGTTTCGTTTATTAATTTTTAATTGCGCAGCACGACTCAGGGGGCTGGTTCTTGGTCGCCCGGGACGTTTCTCATCTGCAAAGAGATCCAGTGTCGTGCGATCGTTCTGTTCTTTGGCCATATACAGTTATGTCGTGAAGCTAGCTTGCATCCTGCCAGAGTAGCTTAAGAATGCCCTTGAGAATAAAGCCGAAGCATCCCAAAAATAGGACAAACCAAACGGCAAATTGCCCGAAAGGGGGGACTTTGCCTTGTTTGAGCACATCGCGAATTGCTAGCGCAATTAGTAAAAAAAGCGCGGCAATCAGTAGGTCAAAACCTAAGGTTTCGAGGATCGGAATGTACTCATAAAACATGATAACAAGCCGCTTTATTGCGTTTAGCGCGCACTATAGCATAAGCGGTTCATGATTTTCATGTGCTAATGTCGTTAAAAATTGGCGAATATGTCGATGGACGCTCTCTGGTTTTTCGGCATGTAGCCAGTGGCCCGTGTTGGCAATGATATGGGTTTTCATCGCTGGGAATTGGCTAACAATCGCATCTTTGTGCTCAAGTTGAACATATTCAGATAAATGACCTTTGAGCAGTAGTGCTGGGCCATGATAAACCGATGGATTGGGCCATCCCATAATGGCTTCATAATTATCGGAGAGTGCGCGAACATGAAAACGCCAGTGATAGCGGCTGTCCTCACCGCGATACAGTGATTTTCCTAAAAATTGGCGCACGAAGGGCGTGTCAATATGAAGTGCCAGTAAGCTATCTGCTTCACTACGACTTTTTGGCGGCGCGCCGGCAACTTCACGCAGGCCGGCAAAAATTGCATCGTGACGGCGAAATGGGTAGAGCACTGGCGCAATATCCAATACCACTAAGGCGCGAACTTGCTCTGGCCAGTCTTGCGCGAGTTTCATGGCAACTTTACCGCCCATGGAGTGGCCAATCACAATGGCGCGCGGCAAATTGAGGCGATGCATCACATTCAGTACATCTTCTGCCATCAGCGCATAGCTCACCCGTGGTGAGTGGGGGGATTGACCGTGGTTGCGTAAATCAACGCTAATCACCTGATAATCTTTACTTAATTCTTTGGCTAAAAGACCAAGGTTATCTAAGCTTCCAAATAGACCGTGCATCAGAATAACGGGGTCACCTTGACCTTGGACACGAAAGTGAAGATCCATATTGCTCTCTTAATATCGGTGATTGAACGTAGAGTATACCTCGAGTTATGGGTATACTGTCGCAGTTATTTTATCGAATCATGACCAAGGCACCATGAAGACTATTGAAGTAGACGAAGACCTATACCGTTATATTGCTGGCCAAACTCAACATATTGGTGAGAGCGCCTCGGATATCCTGCGCCGCTTGTTGCATGTGCCAGCGCAAAGCGCTGCTGCTGAGTCCACTGTCGCAGCCGTCGAAAGCACGCTAGCTGTGCCAGCAAAACCAATTGTTGTGGGTGAACCAACCACACAAGCACGTCGTAGTATCAACTTAGAGTCTGTGCTGAACTCCAGTCACTTTACGCAGCAATCGCGAGTGATTGGTCGTTTTATGATGATTCTCACAGCACTGTATCAGCAAAATCCGCAAGCTTTCTCTGATGCAGCAGCAATCAAAGGACGCACCCGTGTTTACTTTGCTGATAATGCACAAACACTGTTGGCAAACGGGAATACCACCAAACCAAAACAGATCCCTGAAACACCATTTTGGGTGATCACGAATACAAACACCGGTCGTAAGCGTCAGATGATTATCCAGATGATGCAGCGTATGGGGTACGGTGAAGAAGAATGTGAGCGTATTGCCAACGCAATTTAATCACCGACCGACAAGGACGCGTAATTTATGCCTCAACATCCTCGTGCTGGCCAGTTGGCCAGCTCTTGTGATCTTCATGATATCCCTTCGCTCGTTGCTAATTACTACTCATTGACACCGAAGCCGCAATTAAAAAGTCAGCAAGTGGCTTTTGGTACTTCGGGACATCGTGGGTGTGCTGATTTATCTACGTTCAACCAACATCATATTTGGGCCATTTGCCAAGCGATTGCAGATATTCGTCTGCAAGAGGGGATCACAGGTCCGCTTTATTTGGGTAAAGATACCCATGCCCTTTCTGAAGTGGCATTTCGAAGTGCCATTGAAGTGCTGATAGCCAATCATGTTGATGTGATTGTGCAACAGGATCTAGGTTATACCCCAACGCCTGCGATTTCTCATGCAATCTTGCAGTATAACCGTCAGCACGCTCAGCTTGCTGATGGCATCGTGATTACGCCATCCCATAATCCGCCGCAAGATGGTGGCATTAAATACAACCCGCCACATGGCGGCCCTGCTGAGGCGCGCTTTACCAAAGCCATTGAGAATCGTGCCAATGCGCTACTTGCCGGCGAGCTGAGTGAAGTGAAGCGCGTTGATTATCTAACGGCGCTTAGCCAAGTGACGCAGCAAGATTTGGTTCCGAGCTATGTGACAGATTTGGTCAATGTCATTGATATGGCTGCGATTCAAAAGGCGCAATTAAAGCTTGCGGTTGATCCTTTAGGCGGCGCGGGGATTGCTTATTGGCAAGCGATTGCTGAGCAGTATCAGCTAGATTTGACTGTGGTCAATGAGCGCGTTGAAGCCGATTTTCGCTTTATGCCTTTGGATAAAGATGGTGTCATCCGTATGGATTGCTCCTCACCCTATGCCATGAGTCAGCTGCTGGCTTTGAAAGATGATTATGATCTTGCCTTTGCAAATGATCCTGATTTTGACCGCCACGGCATTGTGACGCCAAAAGGCTTAATGAATCCAAATCATTTTCTTGCGGTATGTATCGATTATCTATTCCAGCATCGTCCGCAGTGGGGATCTGATGTCGCCGTTGGTAAAACTTTGGTGTCTAGCGCCTTGATTGATCGCGTTGTCGCAGGGTTAGGACGTGAGCTTTGTGAGGTGCCGGTTGGTTTTAAGTGGTTTGTGGAAGGCTTACATACCGGTGCGCTTGGCTTTGGTGGTGAAGAGAGTGCGGGTGCATCTTTGCTGCGCTTTGATGGTTCGCCATGGAGCACAGACAAAGATGGTATCGTGCTGTGTTTGCTTGCTGCAGAAATCATGGCAGTGACAGGCCTAACGCCACAGCAATACTATGAGCAGTTGGCACAAAAATATGGTGAAGCAAGCTATGCGCGTTTGCAGGCACCAGCCAATGAAAGCCAAAAAGCTTGTTTGCAGGCCATGAGTGCCAGTGATGTTACCGCGACAACATTGGCTGGCGATCCGATTATTCAGAGTCTGACCCATGCGCCGGGAAATGGCGAGGCCATTGGTGGTTTGAAAGTGATGACTGAAAATGGTTGGTTTGCCGCTCGTCCATCTGGCACAGAAGCGATGTACAAAATTTATTGTGAGAGCTTTTGTGGTGAGGCGCATCGCAAACAAATTGAGATTGAAGCGCAGCAAATTGTGGATGCAGTATTTGCCATGAATGTGGCGTAAGCTGCGGACTGAAGCTTATGCAAATGAGCGCTTAATTTTAAATGAAAAAAAACGTAGCTCCCGTAGCTACGTTTTTTTTTACTGCGAGATAAGTTTTCGTTTTTGAGCGGTTAAACGGCAGATGGTCCAAGGTTTGGCCAGCTTTGGGGCATAATAAAGCCAAACTGTCCCAGTGGATCGACAATATGTGTCGACTGATGCGGATCAAGCTGATGCGATGTCACCGGTGTTGCACGGGCTTGAGTGAGCCAATTGGGCTTATGAAGTTGGAGAATGGGCTCGTCGCCTTGATAAGGCTGATATCGCCACCACCCTTGTAGGGCATTGGGATTGATTTGCCAGCCGCTGTTTTCTTGAATCAGAGCGTATTTTTGATTCTGGTCTCTGGCTGTATAAAGACGCCCTTGTAAAATGAGTCGTCGAGCTTTAATAGGCCAGCGTTTGGCAATGGTATCGTGCTGACTCAGCGGTAATTGATGTGCCAACATATGTGTCATTTTTCGTGTCAAGCTATCGGACGCATTGGGGCCAAGCCATTGGCCTTGATAAGCGAGGTAGAATTTGCAGGCTACTTCCCAATGCTCAAAGCGATGATTGATTTTATTGTGCACGATAAAATCGATGGCCCCTAAAGTTCGTTGTTCTCCTTGTATTTGGATCTCTTCTGCGACTAAATCAAGCATTGGATGTGACTGAATCCATAATCGCCACAGCAATTGATAATAGTGGCCGACAGCGCGAGGCAAGGGCTGAGGTATGGTTGGCCATTGTTGAGAATGGCTTTGCCACAATGGGTGCTCTGGCGTAAAAATCCAGTGATGCCCCAGCACCAAAGAAGGTGCTTGATGAAGCCAATCTAAGGGATGGGTAAAGTGAGTTTGGGGTTTCATCATATTTGTGATCGGGCACCCTCTTTTTTGAGGAAATTTAACGGAAATAAACTGATTTCCATCACGATACAGGTTTAAGATGATAGTTCATTATTCTAAGCAGAGTTAGACACGGATGTATACCTCATACCCTCTTTATAAAGTGGTGCTTCGCCGTATCGTTGCACTGTTGTTAGGCATTTTGGCTTTTCCTACCATTTTATTTCCTCGCTTACGACGCCGTTGCTACAGTTATTTGCATCGATTGTGGATGAAAACCAGCAACAAGCCGGTCTGGTTAGAGCAATCTGAAAAAACGGTTCCTGGCGATGAACTGTATTAGTCCTGTTTCTTGGTGATTGCGCTCAATTTTTCAAATGATTACCATGACTAAAAAATGGTGGAAATATTGATGAATAACATTGAGCTTGAGCAGCGACTCAATCAAGAATTGCGACCTGAACTGATTCAAGATTATTGTCCAAATGGTTTACAGATCGAAGGTAAACAGCAGATTCGAAAAATTGTGACGGGCGTGACAGCTTGTCAGGCTTTGATTGATGCTGCGATTGAACAACATGCCGATGCTTTGTTAGTGCACCATGGCTTCTTTTGGAAAGGTGAAAGTGCGCCGCTACGTGGCATGAAATACCGCCGTATTGCTGCATTGATTCAGCATGAAATTAACCTTTATGCCTACCATTTACCTCTGGATATTCACCCGACGCTAGGCAATAACGCAATGTTAGCCAAGGCGCTGGAGATCACAGTCGATGGTGGATTGGAAATACATAACCCGCAATCTATCGCAATGCAGGGCCATTTTGAAAAGCCTGTTGATATTCAAACCCTCACCAATCGCATTGAGCGCGTTTTTGCGCGCGCGCCTTTGCATATTGGTGATACGGGGCCACAGGTGATTCGCCGTATTGCTTGGTGCACTGGCGGTGGGCAAGATTTTATTGATCAAGCGGCAGCGCAAGGAATTGACGCCTTTATTTCTGGTGAGGTGTCAGAGCGAACCACACATAGCGCCAGAGAACAGGGGATCCATTATTTTGCAGCGGGCCATCATGCGACGGAGCGTGGTGGGGTGAAAGCCTTGGGTGAATGGTTAGCTGAGACCTATGGCTTTGATGTGACCTTTATTGATGTGGATAATCCAGTCTAATAGCGCTCTTTAATCTGTGTTTTAAGAAAATAAAAAGCCGCAATTGCGGCTTTTTATTTTTCTGAAGTATCTAGAGCTTAAGCCATGATTTGTTCTGGCTCTTCTGGACACAACTCGCGCTCTTCCATGGAACGAAAATCGCGACGTTTAGCGCCGGTATAGAGCTGGCGAGGACGACCAATACGGTTGTCTGGGTCGCCATGCATTTCGTTCCAGTGCGCGATCCAGCCAATGGTTCGTGACATCGCAAAGATAACAGTAAACATGGATACAGGAATACCAATGGCCTTGAGAATAATACCTGAGTAGAAATCCACATTTGGATAGAGTTTCTTCTCGATAAAGTAGGCATCTGAAAGGGCAATACGCTCAAGCTCCATGGCTACATCAAGCAATGGGTCTTCAATATCCAGCTCTTTCAGTACTTCATGGCAAGCATTACGCATTACTGTGGCGCGAGGATCGTAGTTTTTGTAAACACGGTGGCCAAAGCCCATAAGACGGAATGGATCGTCTTTGTCTTTTGCGCGCTCAATATATTCAGGAATATTGTCGACTGAACCAATCTCTTCCAGCATACGTAAACAGGCTTCATTAGCACCGCCATGCGCAGGGCCCCAAAGGGATGCAATACCCGCCGCGATACAGGCAAATGGGTTAGCACCTGAAGAGCCAGCAAGACGAACCGTTGAGGTTGATGCGTTTTGTTCGTGGTCAGCATGCAAAATAAAGATCTTATCCATGGCACGGGCGATCACTGGGTTCACTTCATACTCTTCACAAGGTGTTGAGAACATCATGTGAATAAAGTTTTCAGCGTAATCGAGATCGTTGCGTGGATAGATGAAAGGCTGGCCAATGGAGTATTTGTAACACATGGCTGCCAGTGTTGGCATTTTCGATAGCAGTCGATATGCGGCAATTTCACGGTGCTCGTCAGCGTTAATATCTAATGAGTCGTGGTAGAACGCAGCCAATGCACCAACCACACCACACATGATTGCCATTGGGTGTGCGTCACGGCGGAAACCGTGGAAGAAACTTGCAATTTGCTCATGAACCATGGTGTGGCGCGTAACAGTTTCAAGGAAACTTTCGTACTGTGCGCGGGTTGGAACTTCGCCGTAGAGTAGGATATAGCAAACTTCAAGATAATCAGCATTATTTGCTAATTGATCAATGGGATAGCCACGGTGGAGTAGGATGCCTTGGTTGCCGTCAATATAGGTAATGGCTGATTCACAAGCTGCTGTTGCGACAAAACCAGGATCATAGGTGAAATAGCCGTTCGCTCCGAGCGCACGCACATCAACTACGTCAGGGCCGATGCTGCCATTGAGGATTGGCAATTCGATCGCCTCTCTGCCTTCAATATGAAGGATCGCAGTCTTCTCTGCCATAACACTCTCCTTTGTTTTTATGCGAAATTAATCATCCTAGATTAAGAGCATATTTTGTACGCGGCAATTTCAACTTTGTCAATTCGCGTCGTACAAAATGTGTCTTACATAATAACTATTCAATATATAAAAGTAACATCACGGTTTACTATTGCTTTATTTGTAACCGTTATGTAACGATATTGTTGTTGCTATTCGGCGGTTGAATATGAATTCAACCCACACCATAGAAAACACAGCCTTTAAATACAATAGGTTTTCTGTGGTTTTTCGATTCATCATAACTATAGCGTAGTTTCAACTGGATAAGTGTGGTTCCTGTTTCTAACATGTTAAGAATAGGTGCTTTTTTATCCATGAACAGTCGCGCAATAACATGCTCAAGATGAGCTGAGTGAGCAATAACGTGAAACAATCAAGACCGATCAATCTCGATCTGTTGACGATGCATTTTCCGATCCCTGCGATCGCCTCGATTTTGCATCGCATCAGCGGGGTAGTGCTATTTCTTTCTCTAGCCCCCCTCTTATGGTTATTAAACCAATCTCTCGCATCGCCAAGCCAATTTGCAGAGGTGCAAATATGGCTCAGTTATTGGTGGATGAAACTCATTCTCTGGTCTGTATTGACAGCGACGGCATATCATATTTGTGCAGGTGTGCGTCACTTAATCATGGATCTAGGGTTTGGCGAAAGCCTGAAAGCAGGAAAGCAAAGCGCCATAATTGCTATTGGTATCGCATTAGTGCTTTCTGTACTCGGAGGGATATGGTTATGGTAAAACCGATCACCGCGCTAGGACGCAACGGTGTACAGGATTTTTTATTGGCACGCGCCAGTGCACTGATTCTTCTATTTTATTCCCTCTATTTGATCGCTGCGATCATCATACTTTCTCCCCTCCGTTATGACATTTGGTCTCAGTTCTTTGGTTTCTGGCTAACCCAAGTATTCACTTTGCTCGCGCTGCTTTCCATTTTGGTTCATGCCTGGATTGGTTTGTGGCAAGTGCTGACTGATTATGTCAAATCAGCAGGATTGCGATTACTGCTGCAATTTATCGTCATAATTTGGCTTGTGAGCTGCTTTTTTATGGGCATCTTAATGACAGGGAGTGTTTTATGAGTGTGATGATACGAGAATTTGATGCCATTGTAATTGGCGCTGGTGGCGCAGGCATGCGTGCGGCACTGCAAATTTCAGAGCAGGGGCTTAGTTGCGCTTTGCTGTCCAAGGTCTTTCCGACACGCTCGCATACCGTTTCTGCGCAAGGCGGCATTACTGTCGCTCTTGGCAATTCGCACCCGGATGATTGGCAATGGCATATGTACGATACAGTCAAAGGCTCTGATTACATTGGCGATCAGGATGCGATTGAATATATGTGCCAGCAAGGGCCGCAATCTGTCATTGAGTTGGAAAAAATGGGGTTACCCTTTTCGCGATTTGATAATGGCACCATTTATCAGCGCCCCTTTGGTGGCCAGTCGAAAGAATATGGCGGTGAACAAGCTGCGCGTACCGCGGCGGCTGCCGATCGCACCGGCCATGCCTTGTTACACACCCTGTATCAGCAAAATATCAAACATCAAACCACCATCTTTTCTGAATGGTACGCACTCGATTTAGTGAAAAATAGCGATGGCGCAATAGTGGGTTGTACCGCCATTGATATGGAAAGTGGTGAGGTTTGTTATTTCAAAGCCAAAGCTACCGTGCTTGCCACCGGTGGCGCTGGACGAATTTACGCATCGACGACCAATGCCCATATCAATACTGGAGATGGTATTGGTATGGCGATTCGCGCTGGCGTGCCCATTCAAGATGGCGAAATGTGGCAATTTCACCCAACGGGGATTGCTGGCGCTGGCGTGTTAGTCACTGAAGGATGTCGCGGTGAGGGCGGATTTTTGCTCAATAAAGAGGGGGAGCGCTTTATGGAGCGTTATGCACCCAATGCCAAAGACTTAGCTGGCCGTGATGTGGTGGCGCGCTCCATTATGATTGAAATTCGCGAAGGGCGTGGTTGTGATGGCCCTTGGGGACCGCATGTGAAGCTGAAACTCGATCACTTAGGTGAGGATGTACTGGAGTCGCGTTTACCTGGGATCTGTGAGCTATCGAGAACCTTTGCCCATGTTGACCCTGTCAAAGAGCCGATTCCAGTGATCCCGACCTGTCACTATATGATGGGCGGTTTGCCAACCCAAGTATCAGGGCAAGTGATCACCCAAAATGCACAGGGCGATGATCAAAACGTGCAAGGCTTATTTGCCTGCGGTGAAATTGCCTGTGTGTCGGTGCATGGCGCCAATCGGTTGGGTGGTAATTCACTGCTTGATTTGGTGGTGTTTGGTCGTGCTACGGGGTTGCATTTGGGTAAAACACTGGCCGCTCAGCCGGATGCGCGCCCAGCAACGGATGAGGATATTGAGCTTGCTTTGAGCCGACTCAAACGTTGGGATAATTCAACACAAGGTGAAGATCCCAACGCGCTTCGTAAAGCGTTGCAGCATTGCATGCAGACTAATTTCTCGGTGTTTCGCGAAGGGGAAGCCATGGCCAAAGGCTTGGCTGAACTGGCTGAGCTTCGAGAGCGTGTTGCGAATGCCCATCTTCAAGATAAATCATTGTCTTTTAATACGCAGCGAATTGAGTGTTTAGAGTTGGATAATTTGATGGAAACGGCCTACGCCACAGCAGTGGCGGCAAATTATCGCACAGAGAGTCGCGGTGCACATACGCGATTTGATTACCCTGATCGTGATGATGCCAACTGGCTGGTTCATTCGCTTTATTTGCCAGAGCAAGAACGAATGACCACGCGAGATGTGAATATGACGCCACATCTGCGCGAAGCCTTTCCGCCGAAAGTGCGTACTTACTAAGGAGGGCGAGATGAAACAACGTTTTTCGATTTATCGTTATAACCCTGAAACTGATCGCCGTCCTTATATGCAGTCCTTTGAGCTGGAGGTGGAGCAAGGCACGGACATTATGGTGCTCGATGCGCTGATTGCGTTAAAAGAGCAAGATCCTAGCCTTTCATTTCGCCGTTCATGTCGTGAAGGGGTCTGTGGCTCTGATGGCGTTAATATGAATGGGACCAATGGATTGGCTTGTATCACCCCGCTTTCTGCATTGATGAATCAAAAAACTATCGTGATTCGTCCGTTACCTGGACTGCCGGTGATCCGCGATCTGATTATTGATATGACGCAGTTTTATCAAAATTATGAGCGGGTGAAGCCCTATTTGATGACTGAACATCAAGACAAACAGGATCAAGGTGAGCAGTTACAAACACCGCAGCAGCGTGCCAAATTAGATGGACTTTATGAGTGTGTATTATGTGCGTGTTGCTCCACGTCATGCCCCTCATTTTGGTGGAATCCAGACAAATTCATTGGCCCTGCGGGGCTTTTGGCAGCGCATCGTTGGTTAATTGATAGCCGAGATACAGCAACGCGCGCGCGACTCGCTCAATTAGATGATGCATTTAGTGTTTTTCGTTGCCATAGCATTATGAATTGTGTCAATGTCTGTCCTAAAGGACTCAATCCCACCAAGGCTATTGGTGAGATCAAAGCGATGCTGGTGCAGCAATCGGTGTAATGACACAGCCACGGAGGTGGCGAGGTACAATAATTCTGTCATTTGCTTCGAATTGTGAGTAAGTGGCAGACCAAATGTCTCAAGGGAGAAGGGGAGAACATGTCCAGTAGCCTGATGAAAGAGTGGCTTGCATCATCCCATCTGGCAGGGGTTAACGCCTCTTATGTTGAAGAGCTGTATGAGCAATATTTGCTTGATGCTGAAGCGATCGAGCCTTCATGGCGTTCGATGTTTGAACAGCTCACACCGCCGACAGATAGCCCACAAGAACAACCGCATTCACGTGTCCGTGATTATTTTCGTCGCTTAGCAAAAGAAACGACCTTTGCACATCATACTGAAGTGACTGATCCTGATGTTGAAGCCAAACATATTCGTGTTCAGCAGCTAATTAACGCTTATCGAATTCGTGGCCATCAGCGCGCCAAACTTGATCCGCTCGGATTATTGCAACCTGCCGATGTCGCAGATCTTTCTTTGACTTATCACAACCTAACGGAAGAGGATTTAGCCATTGCTTTCCCTGTTCCGAGTTTGGTCAAAGATGAGCAAAAGCTCACCTTACAAGAGATTATTGCGATCCTCGAAAATGTATATTGCGGCGCGATTGGCGCTGAGTATATGCACATTACCGATACTGAAGAAAAAGCATGGATTCAGCAGCGCCTTGAAGCAGAGCGAGGTGTTTCGCAGTTTACGCCAGAGCAAAAGCTCACCTTTCTTGAAGAGCTCACCGCTGCAGAAGGGCTTGAGCGCTATCTAGGAGCAAAATTCCCAGGCGCCAAGCGTTTTTCACTGGAAGGTGGTGATGCGCTGATCCCCATGGTCAAAGAGCTGGTTCGCCGCGCAGGTGAACAAGGCACGCGTGAAATTGTCATTGGCATGGCGCACCGCGGTCGCCTCAATATGCTGGTCAATGTGCTTGGTAAAAAACCAACGGATCTCTTTGATGAGTTTGCTGGCAAGCATGAAGACACATGGGGCACGGGTGATGTGAAGTATCACCAAGGTTTCTCCGCTGATTTCGCGACACCTGGCGGCGATGTGCATTTGGCTCTGGCTTTTAACCCGTCGCATCTGGAGATTGTAAATCCAGTGGTGATGGGCTCGGTCCGTGCGCGGCAAGATCGCTTAGGTGATAAAGAAGGGCGCAGCGTTTTACCCATCACTATTCATGGTGACTCGGCTGTGGCAGGCCAAGGGGTTGTGGCAGAAACCTTTAATATGTCGCAAGCGCGTGGCTATCGTGTAGGCGGTACCGTGCGTATTGTGGTCAATAACCAAATTGGTTTTACCACGTCAAATCCGCGCGACACTCGTTCCACGCAGTACTGTACTGATATAGCCAAAATGGTACAGGCACCGATTTTTCACGTTAACGCCGATGATCCGGAAGCCGTGGCATTTGTTACACAGGTGGCCATTGATTATCGCAACACCTTTGGCCGTGATGTGGTGATCGATTTGGTATGTTACCGCCGCCACGGTCATAACGAAGCAGATGAGCCCAATGCGACTCAGCCGCTGATGTATCAAAAAATCAAGCAGCATCCAACGCCACGTAAACTTTATGCCGACGTATTAATCGAGCAAGAAATTTGCGATATCGAAAAAGCCACTGAATTGGTGAATGGCTATCGTGACGCACTTGATAGTGGTGAGTGCGTGGTGAAAGAGTGGCGTCCAATGAAGATGCACTCTGTCGACTGGCAGCCCTATGTTGGACATGACTGGGAAGTGCCGTGGCAAAGTCAGTTTGCGCAAAATCGATTGATTGAGCTTGGTAAAAAACTGTGCCAATTCCCTGAGTCGCATCAGTTGCAAAGCCGGGTGCAAAAACTGTATCAAGATCGTCAATCCATGCTTGAAGGAACCAAAGCATATGATTGGGGGATGGCGGAGCTTTTGGCCTATGCCACCATTCTTGATGAAGGGAGCCGAGTGCGTATTACGGGCCAAGATTCAGGCCGCGGTACTTTCTTCCATCGCCATGCTGTACTGCATAATCAAGCCGATGCCAGCATCTATATTCCACTGACTCATTTGCACAATGGTCAGGGACATTTTCAAGTGTTTGATTCGGTGCTCTCAGAAGAGGCCGTATTGGCCTTTGAATATGGCTATGCCACCACTGAGCCGCGCGGTTTAACCGTGTGGGAAGCGCAATTTGGTGATTTTGCCAATGGCGCTCAGGTGGTGATTGATCAGTTTATTAGCTCTGGCGAGCAAAAATGGGGTCGCTTATGTGGTTTAACCATGTTGTTGCCTCATGGTTATGAAGGACAGGGCCCCGAGCACTCCTCAGCGCGTCTTGAGCGATACCTGCAATTATGCGCCGAGCAAAATATTCAGGTGGTGGTGCCATCGACCCCAGCGCAAATTTATCACCTGCTTCGCCAGCAAGTGTTTCGTCCAATGCGCCGGCCTTTGATAGTGATGTCACCTAAATCTTTGCTGCGTCATCCGCAATGTATCTCGTCGCTTGAAGACCTATCGCAGGGACAGTTCCAGCCAGCAATTGCTGAGATCGATGATTTAGAGCCTAGCGCAGTGAAACGGGTGGTATTTTGCTCAGGTAAGGTTTATTACGATCTGCTTGAGCAGCGTCGTAAGAATCAACAAAACGATGTCGCGATTGTGCGTATCGAGCAGCTTTATCCCTTCCCGAAAGCGCAGGTAGAAGCGGCGATTGCGCCATATGCACATGTCCGCGATTACGTTTGGTGCCAAGAAGAGCCACAAAATCAGGGCGCATGGTATTCAAGCCAACATAATTTCTGGTCGGTATTGCCCGCGCAATCCATGCTGCATTATGCAGGTCGACCCGCATCGGCATCCCCTGCTGTAGGGTATATGTCGGTTCATATGAAACAACAAAAAGCATTGGTTGAGGCAGCGCTAACCCTTGACCATGGACAAGAACAATAAGGAATAGCCAATGACGATTGAAATTTTGGTGCCTGACCTACCTGAATCCGTGGCTGATGCCACAGTCGCAACATGGCACAAACAGCCGGGTGATGTGGTTGCACGTGATGAAGTGTTGGTCGATATTGAAACGGATAAAGTGGTGTTGGAAGTTCCTGCGCCTGAGGCGGGGGTTCTTGAGGCAATCTTGGAGCAAGACGGTGCCACGGTACTGAGCAAACAGCTTATTGGTCGACTGAAACCTGGCGCAGTCGCGGGTGAGCCAACCAAAGACAGCGCCGCGAATACACAAACATCACCTGAGCAGCGTTATCGCGCGGGTTTGTCTGATGGTGACAATGATGCTTTAACGCCAGCAGTGCGTCGCTTGTTAGCTGAGCATGAGCTAAATCCAAATGAAGTGGCTGGATCTGGTGTTGGCGGTCGCATTACCCGTGAAGATGTAATGGCGGTCGTTGAGCGAAAAGCGCAAGCAGAGCCTAAAGTTCCTGAGATCACGACAGCTGCATTGAGTGAAATTGAGGAAGGTTATCGCAGCCAAAAACGGGTGCCGATGACGCGTCTTCGCAAGCGTGTTGCTGAGCGTATGCTGGATGCAAAAAATACCACAGCCATGCTAACGACTTTTAATGAAGTCAATATGCAGCCGATTATGGATATTCGCAAACTCTATCAAGAGCAGTTTGAAAAGCGCCATGGTGTCCGTCTTGGCTTTATGTCGTTTTATGTGAAAGCCGTTGTGGAGGCATTGAAGCGTTTTCCTGAAATCAATGCTTCTATTGATGGCGATGATATTGTTTATCATAACTATTTTGATATTAGCATGGCGGTTTCTACGCCGCGCGGTTTGGTAACCCCAGTGCTAAAGAACTGTGAGCGTTTAAGCTTGGCGGAAATCGAAAAAGGTATTAAAGAGCTCGCAGAGAAGGGTCGTGACGGTAAACTTACCGTTGATGAACTAACGGGTGGGAATTTTACCATTACCAATGGTGGGGTGTTTGGCTCATTGATGTCGACGCCAATTATTAATCCACCTCAATCTGCGATCCTTGGAATGCATAAAATTCAAGACCGACCCATGGCAGTTGATGGTAAAGTCGTGATTCTGCCTATGATGTATCTGGCCCTCTCCTATGATCACCGCCTTGTTGACGGCAAGGAATCGGTCAGCTTCCTAGTCACAGTAAAAGAACTGTTGGAAGATCCAACCCGCTTATTACTGGATGTGTAATTAAAGCGTCGAACGCTTTGCGTGGTGGCGGTAATTGAGGTGTAATCAAGATACATCTCAATGCCGCCTGATTCAGTCGACAATGGAAAACTATGGATAGATCCAAATGAATCTACACGAATATCAATCTAAACAGCTTTTTGCTGAATATGGCTTGCCTGTAGCCGAAGGCATCGCCTGTGATAGTGCAGCACAAGCTGTTGCTGCAACAAAATCAATTCCTGGCGCGCCATGGGTGGTGAAATGTCAGGTTCATGCTGGTGGTCGCGGCAAAGCGGGCGGTGTGAAAGTGGTGCAAACGCCACAAGAAGTTGAAGCCTTTGCCCAGCAGTGGCTAGGTAAGCCGCTGGTGACCTACCAAACGGATGCTAATGGCCAGCCCGTGAGTAAGATTCTGGTTGAAGCTTGTAGCGCCTTTCAAAAAGAGTTGTATCTTGGCGCTGTGGTGGATCGCAGCTCTCGCCGTGTGGTCTTTATGGCTTCTACCGAGGGCGGTGTTGAAATCGAAAAAGTGGCAGCAGAAACACCTGAAAAAATTCATAAAGTCGCACTCGATCCATTGACTGGGCCACAGCCATTTCAAGGGCGTCAGTTGGCCTTTGCTCTTGGCCTCGCTGGCGATCAAATTAAGCAATTTACGCAGCTTTTTATGCGCTTAGCGACACTCTTTTTAGAACGCGATTTAGCTTTGGTGGAAGTCAATCCTTTGGTGATCACTGCGTCAGGGGATCTGCTCTGCCTAGATGCCAAAGTCGTGGTGGATAGTAACGCCTTATATCGCCAACCCGCGCTACGTGAAATGCATGATCCAAGTCAGGAAGATGTGCGTGAAGCGCAAGCTGCGGCTTGGGATCTCAACTATGTTGCGCTTGATGGCAATATTGGTTGCATGGTCAATGGTGCAGGTCTTGCCATGGGCACCATGGATATCATCAAACTGCATGGTGGTTCACCGGCAAACTTTCTTGATGTTGGTGGCGGTGCAACTAAAGAGCGTGTCACCGAAGCCTTTAAGATCATTTTATCTGATAGCAATGTGAAAGCAGTGCTGGTTAATATCTTCGGTGGCATTGTTCGCTGTGATTTGATTGCAGAAGGGATCATTGGCGCAGTCGAAGAGGTGGGTGTGTCTGTGCCTGTGGTTGTGCGTTTGGAAGGCAATAACGCAGATAAAGGCGCAGCACGTCTAAAAGAGAGTGGCTTAAATATCATTGCAGCAACATCGCTGACTCAAGCCGCAGAGAAAGTTGTGGCAGCAGCAAAGGAATAAGCGAATGGCGATTTTAGTTGATAAGGATACCAAGGTCATTTGTCAGGGTTTTACCGGTGGCCAAGGCACATTTCACTCTGAGCAAGCACTGGCCTATGGCACACAATTGGTCGGTGGTGTTTCTCCTGGTAAAGGTGGCTCAACGCATCTAGGCTTGCCTGTGTTTAATACGGTTGCTGAGGCTGTCAAGTCGACTGGTGCGACCGCATCAGTGATATATGTACCTGCACCATTTTGTAAAGATGCCATTGTCGAAGCGATTGATGCAGGTATTCAACTGATTGTGACCATTACCGAGGGGATCCCAACCCTTGATATGCTGGTGGTTAAAGAAAAGCTACTGCAATCAGGTGTGACCATGATTGGACCAAACTGCCCTGGGGTGATCACGCCAGAAGCGTGCAAAATCGGTATTATGCCGGGCCATATTCATCGTAAAGGAAAAGTGGGGATTGTCTCTCGCTCAGGTACATTGACCTATGAAGCGGTGAAACAAACTACAGATGAAGGCTTCGGCCAATCGACTTGTGTTGGTATCGGTGGCGATCCAATTCCGGGCTCGAATTTTATCGATATTCTTAAGCTCTTTGAGCAAGATCCTGAAACTGAAGCGATCGTGATGATTGGTGAAATTGGTGGCAGTGCAGAAGAGGAAGCCGCCGCCTTTATCAAAGCGCATGTCACCAAACCAGTGGTATCCTATATTGCTGGTGTGACTGCACCTGCAGGTAAACGTATGGGTCATGCTGGCGCGATTATTTCAGGTGGCAAAGGGACTGCGGATGAGAAATTCGCAGCGCTACAAGCTGCGGGTGTGACGACAGTAAAAAGTTTGGCGGATATCGGCCAAGCACTGCGCGAGCGCACCGGCTGGTAATGTCTAAAATGATGCTTTGAAAAAGGGACGCTTAATGCGTCCCTTTTTATTTTATGTGATTTGATTACTGTTATTGTTTTTTGGGAATGAGCTGAGTGATCACAAAGAGCATGGATGCACAGACCACCACAGAAGGCCCTGCTGGTGTGTTGTAGTGCCATGAGAGTCCCAAACCGCCCACGACAGCAATCATGCCAAAAATCACAGCAAAGATGGCCATCACTTCAGGGCTGGTTGCCAGTTTACGTGCACTGGCTGCTGGAATAATGAGTAGCGCTGTAATAATCAAGGCGCCAACAAATTGCATGGCGATGGCAATCACTAAGCCCATGAGTAGCATTAAACATAGCTGCATACGTTGGGTATTAATACCTTCCACGGCGGCTAGATCTGGGTTGATGGTGGTGAGTAGCATCGGTCGCCAGAGCACAATTAAAATAGCTAAAGCAGTTAGCGCGATCGCTGTAATCCAAAGAATATCTTGATAGCCCACGGCGAGTAGATCGCCGAATAGATAGTTCATGAGATCGACACGGATATTGTCAAAAAACGCCAAAGTCACCATACCGATAGATAAAGCACTGTGCGATAAAATCCCCAGCAGGGTGTCGGTGGCAATCAATCGTTGACGTTGTAACAAGACCAATAATAGGGCAATCAGCAAACTTGAAATGACCAAGGCGATATGCAAATCAATGGCCCACATCAAGCCAAAAGTGATGCCAAGCAGTGAGGCGTGGGCCAAAGTGTCGCCAAAATAGGCCATTTTTCGCCAAACCACGAAGCAGCCTAGCGGGCCTGCAATAAGTGTGATAGCGAAACCGGCAAGTAGCGCTGGAAGTAAGAATTCAAACATGATTAATGGTGCTTATGTTGGCAGACATGCTGGCCTGCTAAGTCGTGTTGGTGATTGTGTTGGTGGTGGTAAAGCGCAAGTTGCTCAGCGCCTATATGACCAAACAGAGCCAAATATTTAGGATGAGTGGAAACAGCTTCAGGGCCACCAGAGCAGCAAATATGGTGTTGCAAGCAGATCACATGGTCTGTTTTGGCCATCACTAAATGCAGGTCGTGAGAGACCATCAAAATTGCACAATCAAGATCATGGCGAAGCTGGCCAATGAGCTCATAGAGCGCAATTTGGCCCTGTACATCGACCCCTTGTAAAGGCTCATCAAGTACCAAAAGGTTCGGGCCAAGCATAAGCGCGCGAGCTAGGAGTACGCGCTGCATTTCACCGCCAGAGAGGCTATGCATATTGGCTTGTAGCAGATGGCCTGCGCCCGTTTTTGCTAAGGCTTGCTCTGCACTGAGTTTGGGCTTGGCGACTAAACGTAAAAAGCGTTCCACGATCAATGGAAGGGCATCATTAAGCTGCATTTTTTGTGGAACATAGCCGATCTTAAGTTTTTTGTGTTTTCTCACTTTTCCTTGAGTCGGCTTTTGTAAACCCAACACTGTTTTTACGAGCGTTGATTTACCTGCACCATTTGGACCGATGAGTGTCGTGATCTCGCCCTGATTGAGATCAAAGGAGATATCGTCGAGCACATCACGGCCCGAAAAATTGACGCTAACGCGTTCAAGAGACAATAACTTGGTCATAAATGGGAATGGTTTGCATCATTGGATTGTTATAATGTAACATTTAGTGCTTGTGATTGTCATGAGGTTTACAAAAATGAAGCGTCTTTTCTCGCTCTTCGCAGCGCTGGCTCTGTTGATACCCACCGCCGTTATGGCGCAAACCAAGGTATTGACCAGTGTCAAACCCTTAGCTCTTATTGCCCATGAAATAACCAAAGGTGTGGGGCAAAGTGATTTCCTTGTTCCGGTTGGAGCGTCCCCTCATGACTATGCGATGCGCCCTGCGGATATGCAAAAAATCAAAGAAGCCACCTTGGTGCTATGGGTCGGTCCAAGCATCTCGCCCTATCTTGAGCGAATGATTGAAAAATACCATAAACCCAATATTGAATTAGCCCATGTGAGTGGTTTGAGCCGCTTTTATTTCGCTGATGGGGAAGGTCATCATCACCATGATGACGAGCATGGCCATCATCATGGTGACAGTAGTATGGATGCGCATGTTTGGCTTGGCCCAACGCAGGCCAAAGAGATTGCACTGATTCTGTCAACGCGTTTAGCGCAGCTAGATTCTGCACACGCTGAGCAATACAAGGCAAATTATCAAGCTTTTGTGAATAGCATTGATATTACTGAGCAGCAATTAGCACAGCAATTGGCTTCGGTTAAAGGCAATGGTTATTTTGTCTTCCATGATGCCTATGGTTACTTTGAGCGCCATTTTGGTCTCAATAAACAAGGGTATTTTACGGTCGATCCAAGTCGTTCACCTGGCGCTAAAACCTTGAGTCATATTGAGCAGCAAATTCGTCAGCACCAAGCGGTATGCGTTTTTGTTGAACCGCAGTTTTCACCCAATGTAGTGAAGCGTATTGCAGCAAAAACGAAAGTAAATGTGGGAATTTTAGACCCGCTGGCATCGCAAGTTGAAGTCGGGGATGGTAGTTATCAAGCCTTTATTAAGGCATTGGGTCAGTCTTATGTGGCCTGCCTACAGTAGTCACTGGTGATAAGGGGGCATTTGCCCCCTTAATTTACGATTGAAATAAAGGCGAATTTTTTCATCATGAAAATGGGTTGATAACCAATATGAGCAAATCTCAGGAAAAATTGGGAGCTTGTGCAAAGAATCAATCTGTTTGAAATATGAGCGCTGGATTTTTGACTTTCAGTTAGAGTCGAAATGAAATTATAAAGTGACAGGTAAAAAAAAACGCGGCATAGCCGGGGGACCATACCGCGGGTGCCAACGACACCTTCGCTTGCTGCCGGGACAGCATTACCAAAAGATAACGCTGTCTCTGGAATTTGTGTGCTAGAAGCACATGCACTGGTGAGTGTTGAAAGAGAGAAGACTCAAAAGAGACAAATTGAAGAACTGGATCGCGTGGAAGGAAGGGCAAAATTACCGTTTATCGCAAAATTGCTTTTTCCGAGCACTGTGTTGTTCTTCCTTTCACAACACTTACAGGACGAAAGAATATAAGAGAGTGTTTTAGAAAGGAAGTTGAAAAGGTCGTTTCTTCCCTCTACATCAATAGCTTGTGATTTCAGTCGCAATAAATTCTTGTCGCAAATTAACTCAACAGCCGTTTTCAATAATTTGTTGATATTCATTTTTCAGCGCGTTAACGAATTTAACGCACTGTTTCATGTATTGAATTTACCGTTCATCCAATCGGTCATAAGGCTTTACAGCAACAAACGACCATTTTTTGATTTTCCGCAAGACTTTTGGGGAATCAAGGTAGTAATATTATCGAAAATGAAAACTATTCCTATTCAATATTTAAGTGGACGTCAGATGAAATTATCACAGCTCCAACATGGACAAGTGGCTGTCGTGTCTAGTGTCTCCGCACTTGCACCAGAAACACGTAAAAAATTGATGGTGATGGGGTTATTACCGCACACAGAAATTATGGTGGTGCGTTGCGCACCTTTAGGCGATCCACTTCAAGTCCAAGTGCGAGATGTGAATATCGCACTGCGTAAAAGCATTGCCGCAGAAATTGAAGTTGAGGTTGTCAAAGCATGAGTTACAAAATTCTGACCGTTGGGAATCCAAATACGGGTAAAACCACATTGTTTAACCAGTTAACGGGTGCACGTCAGCATGTGGGCAACTGGGCTGGGGTGACGGTAGAAAAGAAAACCGGTCAGTATCACTGTAGTGGTGATACATTTGAGCTCACTGACTTGCCTGGGATTTATGCGCTTGATAGTGGTGATGACCTCAATAGTTTGGATGAAACCATCGCATCACGTGCAATTTTGTCCAGTGAAGCGGATGTCATCATTAATGTGGTTGATGCCTCTTGTTTAGAGCGCAGCTTATATATGACGCTACAATTGCGCGAGCTTGGCCGCCCAATGGTAGTTGTGCTTAACAAGATGGATGCTGTTGAAAAAGCAAAGCAACAGATTGATATCCATAAGTTGGAAAGTGCACTTGGTTGCCCTGTGTTTGCGTTAAGTGCGCATAATAGCCAGCAGATCGATCACTTTAAGAAGCAGCTGCACAAATTGCTAGCGCAAGGTATTCAAAGCCAACCCATTGAATTGGATTATCAGTCGACGCTTGAAGGCGCTATCACTGAGGCAATGGCACATGTGCAGGATTTGGCATTGAACGAGCGCGCCGCTGCGATTCGTGTCCTTGAAAAAGATCCTTTGGTGTTGAATGGCTTAACACCGGAAGCGCGTGACGCGTGTATTAACATCAATAACCGATTGGCGGTTGAGCTTGATGCGGATATGGCGATTGCGGATGTGCGCTACACCTTTTTACACAATCTTTGTAAGCAAGTCCGCCGACAAGAGGGGCATTTGACGCGCTCCACATCAGAAAAAATTGATGCGGTGCTGCTTAACCGTTGGTTTGGTATCCCCTTCTTCTTTGTTGTGATGTATTTGATGTTCCTATTCTCCATCAACATTGGTGGTGCATTCATTGATTTCTTCGATATCAGTGTGGGCGCGCTATTGGTGGACGGTGGCCATCATCTATTGGATGGGCATCTACCCGTGTGGTTGGTGACCTTGATTGCTGATGGTATTGGCGGTGGTATTCAAACGGTTGCAACCTTTATTCCTGTGATCGCTTGCCTCTATTTGTTCTTGGCACTGATCGAAAGTACCGGTTATATGGCTCGCGCTGCTTTTGTATTGGATAAACTAATGCAAAAGATTGGTTTGCCAGGTAAAGCCTTTGTACCTTTGGTGTTGGGTTTTGGCTGTAACGTACCTGCCATTATGGCAACCCGTACCTTAGAGCAAGAGCGTGAGCGCCGCTTGTCTGCTGCAATGGCTCCCTTTATGTCTTGTGGTGCGCGCCTACCCGTTTATGCCCTGTTCGCTGCTGCATTTTTCCCTGAAGATGGCCAGAATGTGGTCTTTGGTTTGTACCTTTTAGGCATTTTGGTTGCTGTATTTACAGGGCTTGTACTGCGCGCAACCCTTTATCCAGGTAAGAGCGAAAGCTTTATCATGGAGATGCCAGATTATGAATTGCCAAGCATTCGCAACGTATTCATTAAAACTTGGCAAAAGTTGAGCAAGTTTGTGCTGGGTGCAGGTAAAACCATTGTGGTGGTGGTCACCATTCTGAGTTTCTTTAACTCCATGGGCACCGACGGCAGTTTTGGTCATGAAGATAGTAAGAGTTCAGTGCTTTCGCATGCTGCGCAAATGGCAACGCCACTACTGGCGCCAATTGGCGTGAAAGAGGAAAACTGGCCAGCAACTGTAGGCATCATCACGGGTATTTTCGCTAAAGAAGCAGTGGTTGGTACACTCAATAGTCTTTATGCAAGTACTGAAGAGGGCGGTGAAGCAGCTGAATATGATTTAGGTGCAAGTCTTCACGAAGCGGTGATGTCAATTCCAGCTGCATTGTTTGATATTAACTATAGCGATCCGCTGGGTATTGAAGTGGGCGAGTTGAAAAATTTAGATGTAGCTGCTGAAGAGCAAGAAGTGGATGGCAGTATCTTTGGCAACCTGCAGGCGAAATTTATTACGCCAGCAGCGGCCCTTGCTTATCTTGCATTTATTTTACTCTACACCCCATGTGTCGCTGCTATGGGTACCTATGTGCGTGAATTTGGCCGTAGTTATGCTGCCTTTATCGCTGGCTGGACCATGCTATTGGCCTATGTGGTTGCGACTTTGATTTACCAAATTGCACTCTTTGGCGCGCACCCTATGGTGAGCTTGTTATGGTCTGGATTCTTTATTGCCGTCCTCGTGCTGTGCTGCTTGCTGATGAAGCGCAGTGGTCAGAAGAATCGATTAGGTGAGCTGTCCTTATCATGATCATGCAATCACTCTTTGGCTATTTAAATGCCAATGGGCGTACATCTCGCGCCAAGCTAGCACAACATTTTGCGCTCAGTGAGGATGGTGTGGATGTGATGCTGGAGCGCTATATGGCACGTGGTAAGGTCAGTAAAGAGCTTTATCAGCGACGTTGTGACAAAGTGCCCTTGGTTTATTACAAACCAGTTGCAGAAAATGAATTGTCGATAGTGTGTATGCACTAACAAAAAAAGCCACCAAAAGGTGGCTTTTTTCTTGTGAAATTGCCATGTTTTTGAATTTTACCCATAATTTGTTGCTAATTTAAGGATGGATTTGAAAAAAATATAAAATATCCCGCTGGAAAGGGTTGCGAATGCGGTCGGAACCCATTACAAATAGATGCTAGATTTTCTTTCATTTCAACACGGAGTGTTTGGGCAGATGTTAAAAGTGGGTTTAGTTGGCTGGCGTGGTATGGTCGGCTCAGTTTTGATGCAGCGTATGGTCGAAGAAGGAGACTTTAACCATATTGAGCCTGTATTTTTTAGTACCTCTCAAATCGGCATTGCGGCGCCAAATTTTGGTAAAGACGCAGGCCTTCTTCAAGATGCATTTGATATCGAAAGTTTGAAAAAACTCGATGCGATCATCACCTGTCAGGGTGGCAGCTACACCGAATCTGTATATCCAAAATTGCGCCAGCAAGGCTGGAAAGGCTATTGGATTGATGCTGCATCCACGTTGCGTATGGACAGTAACGCGATCATTACCCTTGACCCTGTGAACCTTAAGCAGATTCAGCACGGCCTAAATCATGGCACCAATACCTTTGTGGGTGGTAACTGTACAGTGAGTCTGATGTTGATGGCATTGGGCGGCCTTTATGAACAAGGTTTGGTGCAATGGATGAGCGCGATGACTTACCAAGCGGCTTCTGGCGCTGGTGCGAAGAACATGCGCGAGCTGATTTCACAAATGGGTGTGGTTAACGATAGCGTGAGCCATGAGCTCGCAAATCCAGCAACCTCGATCCTTGATATCGACCGTAAAGTCGCTGCGACGCTGCGCAATGAAGGGTTCCCAACGCAAGAGTTTGGTGCGCCGCTGGCTGGCTCTTTGATTCCATGGATCGATGTGAAACGAGACAATGGTCAAAGCAAAGAAGAGTGGAAGGGTAGTGTTGAAACCAACAAGATTCTTGGCCGTCAAGATAACCCAATTGCGATTGATGGTACCTGTGTACGTATCGGTGCGATGCGTTGTCACTCACAGGCTTTGACTATTAAGCTGACCAAAGATGTTCCTCTGGATGAAATCGAAGCCATGATTGCAGAGCACAATCAGTGGGTGAAAGTGATTCCAAATGAGCGCGATATTACAGTCAAAGAGCTGTCACCAGCGAAAGTGACTGGCACGCTATCTGTGCCTGTTGGTCGTTTGCGTAAGATGGTCATGGGCAATGATTTCCTCAATGCCTTTACCGTTGGCGATCAGCTATTGTGGGGAGCGGCAGAACCACTGCGCCGTACGCTTCGCATTATTCTGCAAGAGAAATTTGGCGCGTAATGACAAATTTCACGCATAAAAAAACGAGGCAATCGCCTCGTTTTTTTATTGGGTTAATTCGCTGGAATATTATGCAGCAAGGTTTTGCGCAGCAAATTCCCAGTTCACCAATTTCCAGAACGCAGCGATGTAGTCAGGACGTACGTTACGGTAATCGATGTAATAAGCGTGTTCCCACAAATCAAGGGTTAGCAGTGGTTTTACTCCCGCTTCAGTTAGCGGGGTTGCCGCGTTTGAGGTGTTTACAATCTCAAGCTCGCCTGCGCTATTTTCAACAAGCCAAGTCCAAGATGAACCAAAGTTGTTGACTGCGGCATCGCTGAATTTTTCTTTGAATGCTGCAAATGAGCCAAATGCTGCATTGATTTTATCTGCAAGTTCACCTGTTGGTTCACCGCCGCCATTTGGGCTGAGGCAGTGCCAGTAGAAGGTGTGGTTCCAAATTTGTGCAGCGTTGTTAAATACGCCACCTGTTGAAGTTTTGATGATCTCTTCAAGAGATTTGCCTTCAAATTCGGTGCCTTCAATCAGGCCATTTAGTTTTACAACATAGGTGTTGTGGTGCTTACCGTGGTGGTAATCCAAAGTTTCAGCGCTGATATGTGGTTCTAGTGCATCTTTTGCAAAAGGTAGTGCTGGTAGTTCAAATGCCATTGCTCATTCTCCTTGGTCACAAACGTGCCTGTTTTTTTGTTCTTCCCAGTATAGTGATGAACTGGATTCAAAACTGTCTTTTGGGCTGCAAATTATTTTAGCAAGTTTTTACTTTATTAAAACCCTTTTTATGATAAAACAGTGTTAAGCATTTGCTTTGTCCTGCCTTGCAGGTACACTTTCTGCCAAGCATATTTGAGAGGTTCGTATGGAAACCATTGATAAAATCAAAAAGCAGATCGGCGAAAACCCGATTTTGTTGTACATGAAAGGCTCGCCAAAACTACCAAGTTGCGGTTTTTCCTCACAAGCTGCGCAAGTTGTCATGAGCTGTGGCGAGAAATTCGCGTTTGTTGATATTTTGCAAAACCCAGATATTCGCGCTGAGCTTCCAAACTACGCGCAATGGCCAACATTCCCACAGCTTTGGATTGATGGTGAGTTGATCGGCGGTTGTGACATCATGGTCGAGATGTTCCAAAAGGGCGAGCTTCAAGCCCTGATTAAAGAAACGGCAGCCAAATATAAAGATGACGAACAAGCCTAGTATCGACATCGAATGCTGATGAAAAGCCGAGCCATGCTCGGCTTTTTTGTATGCGCTTTTAGCCATTAATAGGCGGGTAGCAAGTGTTTGCTTTCAATTAGCGTCGCAAGCGCTTGAGCGATGCTCTGATGATCGCTGGCTGTCGGATGCCACTGACAGCCTTCTAGTGAAGCACTGAGTATAAATCGGTGTACGGGTTGGTTGATGGATGCAAAATGCGCTTCGACAGCATCGACTGCTTTGGTGAGGCGATCGTGGGGCCAGATATAGGTGGAGACCACGATTATCGGTGTATGTTGACCATAGCGCTGACGCAGCTGATTGACTTGTGCAATATAGTGCGCTTGCCAATCTTTTTGCAGTTGGTCTGGATTCGTCCATGGTTCACCAGGCTGTAAATCAGAGCTAAAGTCATTATTTCCGGCCTGCAATACAATGAGCTGCGGCATTTTATCGATATATTCTGTGCTGCCTTGGTAAATAGCGGCCGCTTTATCAAAGTAGTGGGTGAGGTTATGGTGACTGGCATTGCCTTCCCAGTTTCGAAGCAAACCTAGCCCTGAATAAGACACCTGTGAATGGGTTGCGCCTAGTTGCTGTGCGGTGAGCATGGGATAGGCGATGCGTGCGTTAGAGCTGTTTTCAATCTCTTGCCAAGTACATTCACGTTGATTGGATTCAGCCGCATAACCAGCACTGATGGAGTCGCCGATAAATAAAATATGTGGGCGATAGCCCCAGATACCCTCCACTCGCCCTTGGGTTTCTAAACCGCGAATGGTGACCAATGAGCCTGGCGATTCAGTCCGTTTGACTAAACGGATCTCAACTTTGTTCGCATGGGGTGTATTGAGTAATTCATAGCGCTGCATGAGCCAGCTGGTTTTAATGGTTTGTTTTCGCTCACCATTAATCAGCAGATCAAACTGGCTGCCTTGGCCATTGAGCCAAATGGCGACTTGGCGCCCTTCAAATTGAAAAGCGATTTGGCTACCGGGCCAATTCATGGTGACTTGCTGATGTTGCCAGTCCGTATTGATACGGCCTTGATATTGTATGCGATAGTCGGTTGCTGCAATGTCCATCTCCTGCGCTTGAATGGCAGGTGTAAGGGCATAGAAGCCCAGAACGCAAGCGAGCATACTGCGCGTAATTTTTTTGAGCATAGCCATCATCCTTGTTTTTCTGGTGTTATGAAACTGGTTTGATGATGGATAGGGACGGCAGGTGTCGCAAGGTAGTGCGTGTTAAATCGAGAGGTTGTTGCCAGCGCTTTAGGCTGTGTTTTCATTACTGAACCGATGGATATGTTGAACTGGTTCAAAATTTCGCCGAAAAATAGCGATAAAAAAAGCCCTCCGAAGAGGGCTTTTTCAAACTTGCTAGAAAGAATTACTTCTTAGCAGCTGGTTTTTGGTCAGCTTTTTTCTTGATTACAGTGGTACCTTCGAAGGTTTCACCTTCAACGAAAGGCTTACCGTAGTAAGAAGCAAGAAGCACTTCTTTTAGTTCGCTGATCAATGGGTAGCGTGGGTTCGCACCAGTACATTGGTCATCGAATGCTTCTACAGATAGTGCGTCAACTTTCGCAAGGAAGTCAGCTTCTTGAATACCTGCAGCTTGGATAGACAATGGAATGTCTAGGTCGCGCTTCAGCTCTTCCAACCAGCCTAGTAGACGCTCAATCTTCTGCGCAGTACGGTCACCAGCTTGGCTTAGGCCTAGGTGGTCAGCAACTTCTGCGTAGCGACGACGTGCTTGTGGGCGGTCGTATTGAGAGAATGCAGTTTGTTTAGTTGGGTTATCGTTCGCGTTGTAACGTACAACGTTAGAGATAAGCAGTGCGTTCGCAAGGCCGTGTGGTACGTGGAACTCAGCACCTAGTTTGTGCGCCATTGAGTGACATGCACCTAGGAATGCGTTAGCAAATGCAACACCAGCGATGGTCGCAGCATTGTGTACTTTCTCACGAGCGATTGGGTCGTTTGCACCGTTCGCATAGCTAGAAGGTAGGTACTCTTTCAACAGTTTAAGAGCTTGTAGCGCTTGACCGTCTGAGTACTCGTTCGCAAGAACTGATACGTAAGCTTCTAGTGCGTGAGTCACTGCATCGTAACCACCGAAAGCAGTTAGAGACTTAGGCATGTTCATCACTAGGTTCGCATCTACGATAGCCATGTTAGGCGTTAGTTCGTAGTCAGCTAGTGGGTATTTCGCGCCAGTCTTGTCGTCAGTTACAACTGCGAAAGGAGTAACTTCTGAACCAGTACCTGAAGTGGTAGTGATACATACAAGCTCAGCTTTTTGACCCATTTTAGGGAACTTGTAGATACGCTTACGGATGTCCATAAAGCGCATTGCTAGTTCAGCGAACTCAGTTTCTGGGTGCTCGTACATAACCCACATGATTTTCGCTGCATCCATTGGTGAACCACCGCCTAGGGCAAGGATCACGTCTGGCTGGTAGCTTTGCATCAAATCAGCACCTTTCTTCACAACAGAAAGCGTTGGATCTGCTTCCACGTCGAAGAAAGTTTGAACTTCCATACCTAGACCTTTAAGAAGGCTTACAACTTCGTCAGCATAACCGTTGTTGAATAGGAAACGGTCAGTTACTAGGAATGCGCGTTTTTTGCCTTCTAGGTCGCCAAGTGCAACTGGTAGGCTGCCACGACGGAAGTAGATAGATTTAGGTAGTTTGTGCCACAACATGTTTTCAGCTCGCTTCGCAACAACTTTCTTGTTGATTAGGTGCTTAGGACCAACGTTTTCAGAGATAGAGTTACCACCCCATGAACCACAGCCAAGAGTTAGAGACGGTGCAACGTTGAAGTTGTAAAGGTCACCGATACCACCGTGAGTGGTAGGGATGTTTACAAGAATACGTGCAGTCTTCAGACGGTCACCGAAGTACTTGATACGCTCAGCGTTTACGTCTTGGTTGGTGTAGATGCCAGAGGTGTGGCCGATACCACCGATTTCAACCATGCGAACTGCTTGGTCAACCGCGTTTTCGAAAGATGACGCACGGAACATACCAAGAGTTGGAGATAGTTTCTCATGTGCGAACTCGTCGTCACCAGAAACTTCGCCTAGGCCTTCACCAACAAGGATTTTGGTGTCAGCAGGCACTTTAACGCCAGCTAGTTCTGCAATCTTAACAGCAGGTTGACCAACGATGTCTGCGTTTAGCGCGCCGTTGATTAGAAGTACTTTACGTACTTTATCTGCTTCTGCTTTAGACAGAACATAACCTTTGTGAGAAGCGAAACGCTCTTTCACTTCGTCGTAAACTTCGTCCATGACGATTACAGCTTGCTCAGATGCACAAACTACGCCGTTATCGAAAGTTTTAGACATCAATACAGATGCAACTGCACGTTTGATATCAGCAGTTTCGTCGATAACTACAGGAACGTTACCTGCACCAACACCGATCGCTGGCTTACCAGAAGAGTAAGCTGCTTTCACCATGCCTGGACCACCAGTTGCAAGGATAAGCGCGATGTCATTGTGCTTCATTAGTGCGTTAGAAAGTTCAACAGAAGGTTGGTCGATCCAACCGATGATGTCTTTCGGTGCACCCGCTGCAACAGCTGCGTCTAGTACAAGTTTCGCTGCATCGTTGGTAGAGTTTTTTGCACGTGGGTGTGGTGAGAAGATGATTGCGTTACGAGTCTTAAGAGAGATCAAAGACTTGAAGATCGCAGTAGAAGTTGGGTTTGTGGTTGGTACGATACCACAGATGATACCTACAGGCTCAGCGATGGTCATGGTGCCCATGCTTTCGTCTTCTTCAAGAATGCCGCAGGTTTTTTCGTCTTTGTACTTGTTATAGATGTACTCAGAAGCGAAGTGGTTTTTGATTACTTTGTCTTCCACGATACCCATGCCAGACTCAGCAACAGCTTGCTGTGCTAGTGGGATACGTGCTTGGTTAGCTGCTAGAGATGCAGCACGGAAGATTGCATCAACTTTCTCTTGAGAGAAAGTCGCAAACTCTGCTTGTGCAGCTTTTACGCGAGCGACCAAAGCATCAAGTTCTGCCATATTAGTTACAGGCATATTATGTACTCCTACAATTTTATGAAAACTTTTTAGTAAGGTGGTGGCTTGTAGGGCAGCCAACTTAGTAAATTGCTTTCAAAATTGATTATAAATTTTCACAACTGTCAATTTCTTGATCGAGATCACTTTGCCACACAATTCACATTTTTGCCTTAATGTAAGCTGTACAGCCCCTGATTTAACAGGTGTCCCTTGGCTTTCCTTCAAAACCATGAGCGCTCTCACGGGGCATAGAATATTACGAATTACGTAAAATTACGTAGTATTCTTTCATTTTGACACCGCTTTTGTGATCGCGATCATGAATGGAAATGTGAACAAAAAGACCCTTTGCAACTTGTAAATTTTCATGATTTTTAACTGGTCAGATCTGATACAGCTTCATTACATTAGTTTTACTTGGGAATACATGATGTGAAATCTAATTGGATTATCGAGTTGCTTTGGCCTAGAGTAGCGCCACTTTCAATGAGCCCCTGTTTTTGTTATTGAGGCGCGATTCATGCAACACATTGATTTGGCAATTTTTCTTCAGTTTTTCGTTGGTTTGGTCGCCTTGGTAAACCCAGTGGGCATCATGCCTGTCTTTGTTTCATTGACTAACAATATGAGTCCGCAGGATCGTGCGCGTACTGCTTATGTTGCGAATTTGGCGGTAGCGATCATCTTGATCGTGTCTATGCTGGCAGGGCAAATGCTACTGGATATGTTCAGTATTTCACTGGACTCATTTCGTGTGGCTGGTGGTTTGCTGCTTTTGTCTGTGGCATTTTCGATGATGGGCGGTAAGCTGGGCGACGATAAGCAAAACAAGCAAGAGCAATCTGAGTCTATTAGCCGTGAGCAAGTGGGGGTAGTACCCATTGCGATGCCGCTGATGGCGGGTCCTGCGGCGATTAGCTCAACCATCGTTTATGCCGGTCGCTATCCTGAGCCTTTGTCTTTGCTCGGTTTTTCTATCACCGTTGTGATTTTTGCTGTGGGCTGTTGGCTGCTGTTTCGCAGCGCCCCTTTGATTGTGCGAATGCTCGGTCAAACAGGGATTAACGTGATCACCCGTATTATGGGTTTGATTCTCGCTGCGCTGGGCATTGAATTTATTGCCACGGGTTTGAAGGTACTTTTCCCTGGGTTAGCAGCTGCAGGCGTCGCTTAAACCTTCATAATTTTTCATATTAGGGCCGCCAGCTCACTTGGGTGATGCTGGCGGTTTTTTTATGCCCGCTTTCATTGCGTAGCTGCAAGCGTAGTGAGCCGGTTGCTTGCGCCGCCCAGAGATAACCCGAAGGTGTGTGTCGTCGCCAACCTTGTGCAAGTTCAGACAAAGGCATGATGAGCACGAGTTTATCGTCAAATCGGCGAGCAATATCGAGGTTAAGCGGCTTTTGATAGCCCGCTTGATCCACCAAGCTCAAGGCAAAGTGTTGTCGCTGCTCTTTATTGATCGCCAATTCAATATAAAGATGCCCCTTTGTGAGTGCTTGTTCATTTTTATTTAATGACACAAAGAGTGATTGCCATGGTTCAAGGCGTTTCTCTCGGCCTTTGGCGAGTGATGCTGCAGGTATGCCTTGCCACTGCGCTGTGCGCTGTTCAACTAACTGTCCATTGACTTGCAGCGATATCTCGACAGGTCCATCTTTACTCCAACCATGGGCAAGTTGCCCATACCAATCAATTTTGAACATATCCCCTGCGCCTTGATAGCGCCACGATTTACCTGATTGTGATAACAGCAGCTGCCAAGGCTGCCAGCTGGAAAATTTGGCTTGAATACGCCACTGTCCGACATCTTCATCAATTTGCATGGTGACATGAGACACGGGTTGGCGCTGGTGCTGCGCGCTCAGTGCGGCAAATTGCTTCAGCGCAGGCTTGGCTTGATAATCGGCATTGATTAAGCCAAAGCTGTTTTCTGCATCAGCAAACCAACCAGTTTGGTTGGGCTCATCAACGAGGGAAAACCAATTGAGCGCGATTAAATGATTGTTAGCAAAATAGGGTAAATAGAAGGATAGCTTTTCTAATTCGATTCTTTGCTGCGATTGCCAACCGGGCTCAGATGCGATGGCAACATAGGCGATCAGCCAAGGTTTGTTAAATTGTGCGTTGAGCTTATGTGCTAAACGCATGGTGCGAACCCAAGGTGACCAATCGGGCTGATGATGTACGCGCTCGGTATAGCTTGAAATCATCAGCATCGAGGCAACAAAATCGCTGGCTGTAATGGCTTTTTGTGCGCTGAGATAGCTTTGTTTACTGCCGATAGCGTCCCAATCACCCAGCGCCAAACCTACTTGAATTTGCGGCAATTCATGGCGAATTAAAGCAATCACTTCCAGCATCAATGGATCCCAGCCATCCCAGTTTTCTATGCCATTTTTATTAAATTCAGGCTCAAGGATGAGATAGCCACTTGAAAGCGGCTGAAGCAGCGGAATTAGTTGCTGCTTGAGCGTCTGGAGATAGGCCTGACGATTCTGAGTGACATATTCGGGGCTGATTTTGTCGCCAAAATACCAAAAAGCGATCATCGGCGTGAGCCCTTGTTGCTCGAGGGCTAACAGTCGATCCGATTGTAACCAGCGCCAATCACTTTGGTTGGTGATCCATAGCGTTGCGCTTTGTAAGTTCAGCTGCTGCTGTTTTAAATCATGCCAAACACCGGCGTAGTTTTGATTGGATCCAGCCGGGTGGTCAAGATACAAGCGCGCCCCCGTTCCCCAAAGAATATTGGCTAGCTGCGCATGATTACGCTGCTGCTCCATGACCTGCTGATTGGCAGTGAGTCGTGCCTGCCAGCTTTTGGCAAGCAGTGGATTTCTCGCAGCCCAGCGGCTATCTAGCATATCTTGCATCTTCGCGAGTGCTTGCGCTTGCTGTTGCGGGGTATTGGCACGAAAGGCGCTATAGGCCATGCCATTGAGCGCTTGCAATTGGATATTTTCTGAACGGGCCTGCTGATAGATAGACACGTAGCTTTGATAGGCCTGCAGCGGTTGATTCAGACTTTCAAGGCGTATATAGGCAGATAGTAGCGCGGCTTCCACCGCCAAAGGAGAGTTGGCGTATTGCGCTTGAAATTGCTGGCTTTGCTTGAGCAGTTGCTCGAGCTGATGCTGATCGCGAAGGGCAATCAGCTTGAGATAATCGGGCAGGGCGGCGTCATGTTGATGAGTTGCGAGTAACGTCATTGCCGCGCGCGCCTCAAGTCGATGCACGCTAAAGGGCTGGCTGATTAAATACTGCCTGTAGTAATCCAGTGCGCTTTGATATTGCTGATCATGTTCAGCGACGCGAGCTGCCAGAAAGAGCGCCTCACCTTGGTAGGGCGGTTCAATTTTCGCAAGGATGGTTTTAGCTTGCGCCACTTTACCGGTTTGAAGCTGCTGAATGGCATCGCCAACTTGCGAGGCGCAGGCTTGGCAGCTCATCAACACCAAGGTTGTCACTAGCCGATAGAGTTTCATGAGTCCATTTCTGCTGTATGCAAGGTGTCAAAGTAGGCCAAATTTTGTTTAAGCGCGGCAAGGTTTTGTCGTTGTGCTTTGCTTTGACACTGGTTTTCAAGCGCAGCAATATTCTCTTTGAGCCCCATGACGAGGACTTGAATACGCGCGGTACTGTCATTGAGTGAGTGCGCAACATCATGAAAGGCATCGTGATGACGCAACTCAACGCGGGTGGTGAGATCGCCTTGGGCAATCTTTAGCATGCTGTTTTTAAGGTGCACTACCGGACCGATGATCCGCAAGCTGAGCCAAATCGCAGCGCAAATAAACAGAATGACAAAAATTGCAGATAAAACCATCAACTGTTGGTAAAGGGTGATATCAATGGAGGGAAGTGCGCTGGCTACAGCTTCAAGCTCCTGCGGCAGTAGTCGAAACGTGAGTGCGTCGGCTAATTGCATTTGCCATTGCTGATAAAAAAAATAAAGCAAGGTCAGAGTCGTGGCGGACAATAATAAAAAAATAAGGCACAGACGGCTTAATATTCTTTTTGCTAGTGGCGCTTTTAGTTGTTGCCACGAGAGATGTGAAGCACGTAAAGATTGATATTTGAATTGGCTAACCATAGCGACGTCCTTGTAATGACTCTTTGTTGAGTCAAGACCGTGCTTGGTCAGCTGTCAAATCGAATAAAAAAAGCCGAAAGAGAGGCTTTCGGCTTTTTTATCAATATTTATTGATTCATCTCAATGTTATTTATTTTTTATAAAACGTAGTGGCTGAAGTAATAGGAATATTGCACAAACAGCGATACTGACAGCAAAAATAATTTGTAGCCACTGTGGCATCGATAGTCCCATAAACTGCCAAACCACCTTGCTACAGTCACCCGTGGCTTCAAAGACACTCGGTAGCCATTGGTTGAGCGGCAGCCAATCTGGGAAGGTGACAAAGAGCGGACACTGGTGAAAAGGTGATGGATCAAATTGATAAGCCACATGCTGCCAAGACAATACCGCACCGTGATAGCTGCTATAGCCCCAAAGCCCAAAACCAGCGAGGCGCACGAGCAAAAAGCGCGGCGCTATCATGCCAATCAAACCTGCAGCGGTGAGTCCAATCATCGCAACACGTTCATAAATACACATCACACAAGGCGCTAAATTGAGACCATGCTGAAAATAGAGCGCACATAACTCAAAGATGAAGGTGACAAGAGCAAGAAGAAACCAAGAGATTCGCAGCGTGGAAAAGCGATAGAGGGAAGTGAGGATGTTCATAGAATTGACCCAAAATAATTTGTGCCATCATATAAACAAAAAAGGCCCTGTGTAAACAGGGCCTTAGTGATTTAAAACGCAGAATTAGTGTGCTGCGCCTGCAACAGCCTCAGGAACACTCACTGAAAGGTGATGTGTCACTAGGTTCATGTTGTACAAAATGTCAGTCATTGGTACCAAGTTCAACTCGATACAGAGTAGACCGACAAAGGTCAAAACGATGGTGTAAGGCAGCGCCATCATCACCATACGGCCGTATGACAAACGAAGCAGTGGTGCAATCGCAGAGGTCAATAGGAACAAGAATGCCGCTTGACCGTTTGGTGTTGCAACAGAAGGTAAGTTGGTACCTGTGTTGATTGCAACCGCCAGTAGATCGAACTGTTCGCGAGAGATTTGACCTTGGTGCCAAGCGCTCAACACTTCGTTGATATAAACCGTGCCCACGAATACGTTGTCTGAAACCATAGATAGCAGACCGTTTGCGACGTAGAACATTGGTAGCTGTACGGCTTCATCCATCGCAAGTACTGTGGCGATAACCGGCGCAAATAGCTGCTGATCGATAATCACTGCAACAATGGTAAAGAACACTGCGAGCAGCGCTGTAAATGGCAATGCTTCTTCAAAGGCTTTACCTAGCGCGTGCTCTTCGGTAATACCAGTAAATGAAGTCGCAAGGATAATGACGGATAAGCCAATGAGGCCCACTGCTGCTAAGTGCATGGCAAGGCCAACAATCAGCCAAACACCAATCAAAGCTTGAACGATCAGCTTTGCTTTATCGATATTGGTGCGCTGCGCTGTCTCTTCGCGGTCAAAGTTTTCCAAAATAGCGCGTACTGGCTCTGGAAGTTCAGCGCCGTAGCCAAAGACCTTAAAGCGTTCTACTAACCAGCAGGTTAGCAAGCCACAGATGAGTACCGGCACGCTTACAGGCGCCATACGCAAAATAAACTCAACAAAGCCCCACTCAGCGCGCTCCGCGATGATTAGGTTTTGTGGCTCACCGACCATGGTCATCACGCCACCAAGCGCGGTACCCACGCCAGCATGCATCAGCAAGCTGCGCAAGAATGCACGGTAGTTTTCAAGATCGTCGCGGCTAAGCTCATTGACGCTGTCATCTGAGGTGTGGTCATGGCCTGAGGTGCTGTCTGCACCAGATGCTGCACGGTGGTAAATGGCGTAGAAACCAATCGCTACGCTAATTACCACAGCAATCACGGTGAGTGCATCAAGGAATGCGGAAAGAAATGCAGCGGCACCGCAAAATGCAAGAGAGAGAAGTTTTTTCGAGCGGATGCCAATCAATAGCTTGGTAAAGATAAAGAGCAGCAGCTGCTTCATGAAGTAGATACCTGCAACCATGAAGATCAGCAATAGAATAACTTCGAGGTTTGCCGCAAGCTCATGCTTCACGTGGTCAGGGCTGGTCATGCCAATGATCACCGCTTCGATGGCAAGCAGACCACCCGGTTGTAATGGGTAGCATTTTAGTGCCATCGCTAGTGTGAAAATGAATTCAACGACGAGAAGCCAACCGGCAATCATCGATAGACCGTTTTCATCACGGGTGAGATAAAAAACAATCGGGTTGATAATTAAAAAAGAAAGGATGGTAACTTTATACCAATCAGGTGCCTTGCCAAGGAAGTTTTTGACAAAGGCGTTACCGAGTGAAATGGACATGGTTGCTATTCTCTCAAATTGTCGAAAAAAACAGTCGAAGACATGCCAATACATTATTTATTGAATAATGCCACGCAGCAAATAACGATCACAAAACGAAGTGACATAAGGTCTACGGCTGAAAGTAATATATTTCTGAGAACTAAATCACACTTTTAAATCTTGAAACTTGAGAGTTAAAAAATGCAATTTAATCGCCAAATCATACTGGGGCTAAACTTTATATTGCCTGTGATTACAGTCAAGAAATGAGTTTAAAATATTTCGATATACACTCATTTTCATCGCGGAAAAATGATCTGTTATATCAATTTTAAAATTTGTAAGTCGTTTGTTATGCGTCTGCTGAATGTTTTCGTTGCGCAAATTTTTGCCTCATCGATCGAAGGATGGCTCGAATTCTTGACGGATTCCCTGCGCTGTCGCTTGTCTTGGGGAGGTAAGATGAGTTAACGTAGCGCATGCGAAATGCACCACTCATCTAGTTGGAATTGATTCATGGTCATTAAGGCGGATAGCCCGGCAACATTTGCCGAGAAATATATTATTGAAAGCATCTGGAATAATCACTTTCCTCAAGGGTCGATTTTACCGGCGGAGCGAGAGCTTTCTGAGCTGATTGGCGTGACACGAACAACGTTACGTGAAGTGTTGCAGCGTTTGGCGCGTGATGGTTGGTTGACCATTCAACATGGTAAACCAACGCGTGTGAATGATTTTATGCACACATCAGGACTGAACATTCTGGATACCTTAGTCATGTTGGATGGCCAAGATGTTCAGGCGGTTGTTGAGAATATGTTGTCTGCGCGTACCGATATTAGCGGTATTTACATGCGTTATGCATTGCGTGGTCAACCAGAAGCGGCAGCAGAGCTAATTGACAGCATTATTCGTCAATGTCAGCAGTTACTTGCCGCACCAAGTTTGGAAGCTTTCCTTGCGGAATGTCCAGATGACTTGCGTTTAGCGATTCAGCAAGAGCTGAAAAAAATCATCGATCGTTATGGCAAAGAAGATACCGTGCTATGTGAGCAAATTTGCCGCTCAAAAGTGTTTAACTTCTTTGACTACAAGTTGTTCCAAGGCTTGGCATTCTTGTCAGGCAATAAAGTTTATGTATTGACCTTAAATGGCCTTCGCAAGATCTATTCTCGTGTTGGTGGTTACTACTTTATGGATCCGCAGGCTTGCCAATTAGCGCTTGATTTTTACGCTGATCTGAAAGGCTTGTGCTCAAACCACGGCCATCAAGGTGTCCCTGAGCGCGTGAAGCAATATGGTCGCGAGAGTGGGGTGATTTGGATGCATAACAAAGAACAAATCGCCAACTACATGGCTGATGAAGAATAAAGGCATTCATGAGATGTTAAACGCAGCTTCGGCTGCGTTTTTTTATGTCTGAAAATCAAGAAGTTTGAAACTCACATCTGCGACAGTAGGTGATCGATTCAGAGCGAAGGTTGCCAATTTTGCTGAGCACCACTATTGATTAATGGTATGCGTATCACAAAAAGAATGTAATTCGATTTTGGCGCATTTGCATCAATTTCAATAGAGGATGTTTAGATGAGTTCAGCGATGAGCGATGCGGTCGCAGTACCGGTCTACGATCACAGCCGTTCCTTGATATTTTATCGAGATTTATTGGGGTTTGAGTTGCGCCATGATCGTCAGAGCAAAAGTGAGCGAATCATTGCTCTGGCCCCTAAAGGGAGTCAGCGACATATTGAATTGGTTTCACCTTGCGCAGGGTTACAACCCGGTTCGACACAGGGATTATTAGTGCCAACCAGCGATATTGAGGGCATGCATCAACGCTTAGCATCGGGTGGGGTAGAGATATCTCCCATTCAGGAGGTCGAGCATGGTCGTTTTGCTACTTTTACGGATCCTGATGGCAATGCATGGGCGCTGGTGGAGTCTTATGTTGTGATGCGTGCTTAATGGCGAAAACCATAGGTTTTCAAGCAAATAAAAAACAGCACCATGCGGTGCTGTTATTCATGGAAGCATCAAAAATTGCTTAGTTGGCTTTAGTACTGATTTCTGTGGTTAGAATAAAGTGCTCACCAGGGGCAACGTTGTAGCCATTTTCAAGGTTCGTGGCGTGGTAGGTTGACTCAATACACAACATGGTTTGGTAGCCGTTATCAGCCATATCAGCCATGCTCTGAGCACCTTCAACCCAAGGGTTCCAAATTACAGCGGCATTTTGTCCGCCATTTTTCACCATCACTTGGCGATTAAGCGCTTTATCAGTCATTGATAGTTGGCTATCTGCCTTGGTGTAAACGCGATCCAACATTGCACCAATGGTGAGTGTTTGAACATCACTTTCACATGCTTTACCTTGCTGTAGGCCATCAAGATACAGCGGTCCCATTCCGGTTACTTCAACTTGGTTGATATCACCGACAGTTAGGTAAGTGTGCAATGCGCCAGAACATTGCCATGCTTGGGTATCTGTATTTTCTGCATCCAAGGTAACCTTGAGGGTTTCTTGAATATCAATATAGAGTCGCGCAGAGAATTTGTGAGGCCATAGCGCTTGTGTTGCTTCGCTATCTTCAATGCCCAAGACGATAATGACGCCTTGCTCGCTTTCGCGATGTTCAATTAATTGCCATTCACTGGTACGAACAAAACCGTGTGATGGGTTAGCAGCTTTGCCAAACCATGGCCAGCACACAGGAATACCACCACGCAGGGCTTTGTTTGTATCAAATTCTGCTTTTTCGCTCATCCAAATGAGATCCTGTTGATCCTTTGGTTGAAACCAAATCACGTGGCCGCCGTGCAAAGAGATCCCTGCACTGGCTTTATCATGATTTACGCGAACGATTTTGATGCCATTTTGCTCGACGATGGTGACATTATCAGAAAGCACAGTCAGAGCGGGAAGAGTCTTTAAATCCATCATAAACTCCAGTAAGCGCCATGGCGCATCAGTTTGATTCTGAAAAAGATAATAAAAAAGGCGGCTATATAGCCGCCTTTTCTTACGAAGTTACTTCGCTAACGCAAACATTATTTAGAGATGTGAGCGATTAGGTCAAGAACTTTGTTTGAGTAGCCGATTTCGTTATCGTACCAAGATACAACTTTAACGAAGTTGTCAGATAGTGCGATACCAGCTGCTGCGTCGAAGATAGAAGTGCGAGTGTCACCGTTGAAATCGGTAGAAACAACTGCGTCTTCAGTGTAACCAAGGATACCTTTTAGAGCGCCTTCTGAAGCTTCTTTCATTGCTTTACAGATAGCTTCGTAAGAAGCACCGTTCTTAAGGTTAACAGTTAGGTCAACAACAGAAACGTTTGCAGTTGGTACGCGGAAAGCCATACCAGTTAGTTTGCCGTTTACTTCAGGAAGAACAACACCTACAGCTTTAGCTGCACCAGTTGATGATGGGATGATGTTCTGAGAAGCACCACGACCGCCACGCCAGTCTTTCGCTGAAGGACCGTCTACAGTTTTTTGAGTCGCAGTAGTTGCGTGAACTGTAGTCATAAGACCAGATTCGATGCCGAAGTTGTCGTTAAGAACTTTAGCGATAGGCGCTAGACAGTTAGTAGTACAAGAAGCGTTAGAAACGATATCTTGGCCTGCATAAGTCTCGTGGTTAACACCCATTACGAACATTGGAGTTGCGTCTTTAGATGGACCAGTTAGAACAACTTTCTTCGCACCAGCTTGGATGTGCTGACGAGCAGTTTCGTCAGTTAGGAAGATACCAGTTGCTTCTGCAACAACGTCAACACCGATTGCATCCCACTTAAGGTCAGCTGGGTTACGCTCTGCAGTAACGCGAACAGTTTTACCGTTAACAACTAGGTTGCCGTCTTTAACTTCTACAGTACCGTTGAAACGACCGTGAGTTGAGTCGTACTTCAGCATGTACGCCATGTAATCTACGTCGATTAGGTCGTTGATACCAACAACTTCAATGTCGTTACGCTCAACAGAAGCACGGAAAACGAAACGGCCGATACGGCCAAAGCCGTTAATACCTACTTTGATAGTCATTATAGTTGCTCCACAACTTAATTTCTGATTAAAGAAAACTGGTAGTAAAATTACAGAATCAGCCGCAAACCTGCAAGCTAAATTCTATTTTTAATTGCTCAAGGTCAAAAAAATATGAATGTTTCTTACACACGCTTTCACATGACCTCACAAACTGTCATTCATCATACTCACAATGAATAAAAATGCGACCTTCTTTATGCACTTTTCGTTTCTGTTGTTGAACTTTTAACCCAAGCGAGAAAATTGTGTACATCAAGGGACGATTTTGCAATCTGGATGTGTTAGAAAAGTGTCTCGCTTTATTTTGTATCGGAGTTGACAATGACATCCAAATTCACAGATGAACGCTGGCCACATCTGACGCAAGAAGCTTATCGAGTGTGTCGATTAGGTGAAACAGAAGCGCCGTACTCTGGGGTATTGCTACACCACAAAGAAGCGGGGGTATATCAGTGTGCATGCTGTTTTAAGCCCTTGTTTCATGCCGATCAAAAGTATGACTCAGGCTGTGGTTGGCCGAGCTTTGATGCGCCAATTCATGATCAAGCCATTCGCTATTTGACTGATCATAGCCATGGCATGACACGCACAGAAATTCGTTGTGCTCATTGTGATGCGCACCTAGGACATGTATTTGAAGATGGCCCAGAAACTACCGGTGAACGTTACTGTGTCAACTCGGTGTCGATGCGTTTTAACGCAGAGGATGAAAGCGCGTAGATTCAACAGCAATCTGCATGATTAGTCATTTTTCAAGCGCTTTATTTTTAATAAAAATAAACAGTTGCAGGTCGTAATTTAATTACAGTGCAGATGTCCAGTTGAAAAGGCATACCTCGGGTATGCTTTTTTGTCTCAAAAATTGTTCAAAGCTAGAAAAAATGCGGCTTTCGTGTGTAAGTTTTTTGTCAATTAAATGTCACTGAACTATTACTTTGTATGCACGACTTTTGTTGCACAACAAAACGCACGAGGCATATATAAATGAATAAATTAGCAGCAGTGGTATCCGCAGCACTTTTTGGTGTCGTTGCGGTTCCGGCATCCGCCGATTTTTATCTTGGTGGTAAGGCCGGAGGAACCTGGTTAGATGACTCATGTTCAGATTCTAGTTTCTGTAATGATGATGATTTTGGCGCAGGTGGTTTTGCCGGTTATGGCTTCAATGATTATGTTGGCTTAGAACTTGGCTACGATTTCTTTGGCACTTTTCAATCCAGCTTTCCTGGGGGGAATGTCAATGACAGTCTTCATGCGATTACACTAGCTCCCAAATTCACTTGGAAATTTAATCCTAATTGGGGCTTGTATGGCAAGGTGGGCGGTGCCTATGTTGACCATGGTCCAATTGAAGATTTCACATACATGGGCGCTGTCGGTCTTGAATTCGATTCATTGGAACAGTGGTCTGTGCGTTTTGAATATCAATCCATTCCTGATATTGATGATAATGTAGCTGACAGTTTGGGTGCGAACTTCTTTAGCTTAGGTATCGCATATCACTTCGGTCGTGATAAGCCAGTGGTTGTGCCACCGCCACCGCCACCGCCACCAGAGCCAGTCATTATGACCAAGAGCTTTGAGCAGGTGCACGGTGTTGGCTTGTTTGAACTCAATAGCGCGAAATTAAGCGCGTCGAGCGAATCTGCGCTGGCTGATCTTGTTGAGTTAATGAACACCTATCCACAAGCGAAAGTTCAAATTGTTGGTTACACCGATAGTTCTGGTAAGGCAAGCTACAACCAGAAGCTTTCTGAAAAACGAGCGATGGCCGTTTCTGACTATCTAGAAAGTCGCGGGATTAGCAGTGATCGTATCTCAGCTCGTGGTGAAGGTGAAAATAACCCAATCGCAGACAATGGTACAAAAGAGGGACGGATGAAAAATCGTCGCGTTGAAATCACTGTGCCGGAGTTTGAGTATGAAGAAGTGGTGATGCCGCAATAGCATACGCCATCATGAATGTTCAAAAGGCCGCTTTGCGGCCTTTTTTGTGGTTTTTTTAGCATTGTAGATAACCCGCAACACTATTCGCTGAATGCTGCATTTTCAGATGAAGGAATTGGCACCATTTGGCTTCGGTAGCGTCCCTCTTTAAGTGCGTCCGTGACTTGGTCCGCTTGGTGTTTGAGTAGAGTGCGATGATCCGCATTCATGGGATAAAGCAGTGTTAACTGTTTTTCTGAGGCGATTGCGACACCATAATGCTGTGCAACTAAGCTCCAAATATAGGCATTATCTTTATATCCAGAGCGATGAGATACAGTTGCCAGCGCAGAAAGAAGCTCAGGGTTGACTGTGTCACCTGCTTGGTAAAGGCTGAGTCCATAGGACAGTATCTTGAGGGTATGTTCAAGATCGCGCTCGATGTAATAACTTGCTAACTTGAGTTGTAGATCTGGCGTGTTCATCACCGTTTGCCCTTCAAGGGCTAAAAATTGCTCAAGTGCTTGATAACTCCCTTTACCCCAAAAATAATACAGAACATCAGGGTTTGAGGAAGATGCGAGCTCTTGTTCAAGCCGCAGAATCTCATCTTGCGCAAACATGGCGGCATCTGCGCGCAATGTTTTTCTCTCTTTCAGTTCAGTTGGCTCAATTCGCGCTGCGAGTGTTAAGCAGTCATAATAATGTTGGGCTTGCGTCAGAAGTTTGAATTTTTGTGCGTCGCTGGCATCTTTTTCGACTTCATATTTTTGCCAAATAAAACGTGTTCGTTGCACGCGGCACTGACCATCGCCTTTATTGGTGCCTTGGCAAAGGTAAGGTTTGTCTTCGCATAATTCTGTAGTTGAGGTGTGTCGATCCCAGCAACCGCTAAGGAGTAGGACAAGTGCAAGGGGAGTAAACAGGCGACGCATTCTGAATCCATGCCAATCGAATATAGCGCTATTGTATCGATTGCTAGATAGAAGATAAGGTATTGGACGTGATTTCGTGAGCTCACAAGCGATTTCAATGGGAAAAAGGAGGTTCGAACAATGACGTTGGATGATATTGCAGCAAAGGCACGCACCCTGAGTGAAGAACATTATCAAGCGCTTTGTTATGTGATTGAAACAGGCCGCTGGCCAGATGGCGAAGCATTATCAATAACGCAGCGCGATCAAGCGATACAGCTGATGATGTGTTATCAATCGATTCACCCTAATAATGCACATATGACTATTAATCAAAGCGGGCAAATTGAGCATAAATCAAAAGCGGACCTAAAGCGTGAGTGGGCACAAAAAACATGGCTTGCCGAGCAAATTGACAGTATTGATAACTCGAACCCGTGTTAATAAAAACGGCAGCCCAAAAGGCTGCCGTTTTTATTATATGCTTATTTTCGCGATGCTGGCATCAATTGGCGACTAGCTCGCCGCGTAAGTCTTGCTGCATTAATTGGCGCACTTGCTCCACATCAATGGGTTGGCTGAGTAAATAGTGCAACTTAGCGAGTGCTGCCTCAGGGGTCATATCATGACCGCTAATCACACCGGCATCAGCAAGCGCACAACCTGTCGCGTAGCCACCCATATTTACACGGCCAGAGAAACATTGGGTCAGATTGACCACCACCACGCCACGAGATGATGCTTCGGTGAGTAGTTCTAAAAGCTCTTGATTTTGCGGCGCATTCCCTACACCGAAGGTGAGAAGAACCAAGGCATTGACTGGTTGGCGAAGGAAATTGCGAATCACTTCAGCAGAGATGCCAGGATAAAGCATCACCATGCCCACAGGTTGCGGGGTGATTTGGTGCAAAATTAAATCGCCTGCAGGTTTTTTGTTAATTTCCGTACCGCGCTGAAGCTGAATTTGAATACCCGCTTCGAGTAAGGGCGCCATATTGGGCGCATCAAAGGCATCAAATCCATCGGCGTGTGCTTTGGTGCTGCGATTGCCACGAAAGAGTTTATTGTTGAAAAACAAGGTCACTTCGTTGATTGGGTAGTTGGCGGCAATATGCAGCGCATTGAGTAAGTTGCTTTGGCCATCGGAGCGCAACTCACCAATTGGAATTTGTGAGCCTGTGATAATGATCGGCTTGTCGAGGTTTTCAAACATAAAGGATAGCGATGAAGCGGTATACGCCATGGTATCCGTGCCATGAAGGATGACAAAACCATCATATTGGTCATAGTGTGCGTAAATATCATTGGCGATACGTTGCCAATCTTGCGGCGTCATATCAGAAGAATCGATGAGCGGGGCGTATTCATGCAAGGTGAAACGAGGCATATCAGGACGATGAAACTCTGGCATATCGGCCAGCTGTTTCTCCATATAGCCTGCACGAGGGACATAACCGTGGTCAGAGCGGACCATGCCAATGGTGCCACCTGTATAGGCGATGTAGATATGTTTTCGTTCCATAACAGCAAATCGATCAAGCAAATTGTGGCGGCATTATACGTGGCTGACGCGTGAAAAAAAGCCCAGTCACCGCTGGGCTCGATATTTTATTTTGCGAAGTCTTAAAATTGTAGACAGTTTAAGCAGAGTGCATATTGTCCTTTAGGATCATTGAATGTTGATAATTGATTGAAATCCTTCACGACTTGCTGTGCTGTACTAGCAAATGGGGCAGGCAAACTGCGGCTCATGATTTGATTGATGTCGATGCCAGTTGTTGCTTGCAGCCCAAGCATAAAACTTTCAAACGTTGATAGTGGCGGTTGCACCCAAGTTGGCACTGGATGCTCGACACCAGCAATGATAGCAGCGCTGTGAATGGCATCATCAAAATCGCCAAGTTCATCAATGAGCCCTAGTTTGAGCGCATCTTGTCCAGTCCATACACGTCCTTGCGCAGCTGCTTGTACTTGCTTGCGTGTGAGCTGGCGATGATGAATGACTAAATCAATAAATTGCTGATAGCCATGCTCCACGCCCAGTTGGATAAATTCGTTGACCTCAGGGGTGAGCTCTCGCGCTGGGCTCATACCGGCAAATGCTGTGGTGCCGAGACCATCGCTATAGATCCCTATATTTTTCAGCGCATCTTCAAAGCTTAAGAAAAGGCCAAAAATACCAATAGAGCCAGTGATGGTAGTCGGCTGGGCAATGATTTTATCGGCACTCACTGAAACCCAATAGCCACCAGATGCTGCCATGCTCGACATGGAGGCAATCACTGGTTTGCCGCTACTGCGCAATGCGTCGACTTCAACGCGAATAGCTTCTGAGGCATAAGCGCTGCCACCTGGGCTATTTACACGTAAAACCACAGCTTTAATATCATCATTATTTCTGGCCTCACGGAGCAATGAGGCGATGGTTGCACCGCCAACTTCTGTTGGCGTGGATAAACCATCAACGATGGGGCCATCAATGGTGACGATGCCAATATTGCCATGGTTGAGATAGCCTTCTTGTGGCTGAATTTGTTGATGATAGGCGTAAAAATCGAGCGCTTCACTATCCGTAAAACGAGTGTGAATCCGTTCATCAAACTGCGGACGATTTAAGCGCTGGTCAATGAGTTTGTACTCAACATTGAGCTGCGCCATATTGCCATTGGCACGGCGTAAATCTGCAAGTAGTTTGTCGATATTTGGTGAGATTTTTTCTACTGTGGTGCCGCGGTTTTCTGCAACATCAGCAAGATAGGTACCCCATAGTTGATTCAACAGCGCGGAGCTAGCTTCTTTTGCTTCAACGGACATATCATCGCGAAGGAAAGGCTCTACAGCACTTTTATAGGTTCCGACTCGGAAGATATGAGGATGAATATCTAAGCGCTCAAGCAGCGATTTATAGTATAAGCCGTAGCTGCTAAATCCCTGCAGCATCACGCTGCCATAGGGTGCCATATAGACTTCATCAGCAAAGGATGCCAAGTAATATTGGCCTTGGCTGTAGTGCTCGCCATAAACGATGACAGGTTTTTTATGCGCTTTAAACTCCTCAATCGCTTTCGCCACATAGCGAAGTTTGGTGAGGCTGGTGGGTTCTAGCTCATTGAGATTGAGCACCATACCCTGAATGCGATCATCGGTTGCTGCATGGCGAATGGTCTGCACAATTTCATACAGTGTAAGCTGGCTTTGCCATTCTCCGGACAATAGACGAGAAGCTTCACCAAAGGGGTCGCCTTGCGTACGCTGATCAAGGAGTGGGCCGGAGAGCTCAACTTGAAGATAAGCTTTTTCTGGCAAGGTAACACTGGGTTCATCACTGGAGATCGCGACAAAAATCAAAGCGACGAGCGTGAAAAACACAACGTTGATCAGAAGCAATCGAATAAAGTTGATGGTCTTCCATAGGTAACGAAAGAAAGCACCGATCCATCGAATAAGCGTGCGCATAATTTATCCTAGCGGTTGGCAATCAAGGGATAGCAAAAAAACGAATTTGCTATCAGAACAATAAGCATCAAATTTCATTAATATATTCCACAGTTTAGCTCTTTTTTTAATGGCTCAGTACTAATTTTATCGGTTGCACTGACAGGGTGCGTCAGGCATCAATTTTGTGTGAGCGAGTAGGGATTAAAACCGCAGGAAAGGGCGCAGTTGTAAAATTTTATTGGCAAATTGCGATGAATAAATTACTGTTGTTTTATACAGTTTTTATTGAGCCTCCTATGTCGCTTCTATATATCGCAGAAAAGCCCAGCCTTGCGCGCGCAATTGCGCTTGTTTTGCCAAAACCACATAAAAATCATCAAGGTTATATTGAGGTTGGCAATGGCGATCGGGTGACTTGGTGTGTTGGGCATCTGTTAGAGCAGGCGATGCCTGAGCAATATGATGAACGATATAAAAAATGGCAGCTGCAAGATTTACCGATTATGCCAGCGCAGTGGCAGTTGGTGGTCAAAAAAGGAACCCGCCAGCAACTAACGGTGATTCGCCAGTTGTTAAAAGAAGCCACGCAAATTATTCATGCGGGAGACCCTGATCGGGAAGGGCAGCTACTGGTCGATGAAGTACTGAGTTATTGCCGCTTAAGTCAGCAGAAAAAACAGCAAGCGCAGCGTTTGCTGATTAGCGATTTAAATCCCAGCGCAGTGCGCCAAGCTTTGACTAAACTGCGTTCTAACCAAGAATTTGTTCCGCTTTCTGTATCCGCATTGGCGCGTAGCCGTGCGGATTGGCTATACGGGATGAATATGAGCCGCGCTTACACCTTATTGGGGCAGCAATTTGCATATCGCGGGGTGTTGTCGGTGGGGCGCGTACAAACCCCCGTTCTGGGTTTGGTGGTGCGCCGCGATTTAGAACGCGCTCATTTTCAACCCGTCGATTATTTCCAGGTCGATGCGCTGATTGATTGCGATACGCAGCAGGTCAAAGCGCGCTGGCAACCCAGTGAAGCTTGCGCGCGATGGCAAGATGCTGCAGGTCATGTGCTGTCGCGCCAACTGGCAGAAAATGTGTGTCAGCGTATTCAAGGGCAAATGGCAACGGTGCAAGATTGCCAAGATAAAACCTCTAAACAGGCGGTTCCTTTACCCTACTCCTTATCTGCGCTGCAAATTGATGCAGCTAAACGTTATCAAATGAGCGCGGCAGATGTGCTTTCGATTTGTCAGCAGCTTTATGAAAAGCATCAAGTGATCACCTATCCGCGTTCTGATTGTCGATATTTACCGCAAAGCCACTGGCCGATGCGCCAGCAAGTGTGTTCAGCTATCAGTGGGCATGCGACTGATTTACAACAGTTGGTCCATGTTGCTGATCTCGATGTGAAAAGTCGCGCTTGGCAAGATAGTAAAGTGGGGGCGCACCACGCGATCATTCCCACAGCCAAAGTAGCCGTGAACTTAAATGGGCAAGAGCAAAAAATATATCAGCTGGTAGCACGGCAATATTTAATGCAGTTTTTTCCTGCGGCGACCTTTGCTGAGCGGCGTTTAGATTTCAACATCAGTGGTGGTTTGTTTGTTGCCAAAGCCAAGGTTCAAGTCGATCCGGGGTGGCGACAATGTTTACTGCGCGCGAGTCATCAGCCTTCGCAAGTAGTAGATGAAGGTGAAGTTACCGTTGATTTGCCTAAGTTGAGCATCGGCGCGCAGTATCCTTGCATCGATCAGCAATTGCAGAGCCTACAAACCGAGCCTCCAGCTGCCTTTACGGATGCTTCAATTTTACAAGCGATGACAGGGATCGCTCGCTTTGTGCAAGATCCACTATTAAAAGCCGTGCTGCGTGAAACGGATGGCTTAGGAACAGAAGCAACACGGGCATCGATTTTACAAACATTATTTGACCGCCAACTGTTACTTAAAGAGGGTAAGCAGATTCACGCTAGTCCTGCAGGACACGCCTTGATTGCCGCACTGCCTGAGTGGGCGAGTTTTCCTGATATGACCGCCAAATGGGAGCAGCAGCTGCAACTCATGACAGAAAAGCAGGTCAGCTATCAGCAATTTATGGGGCAACTGACCGAGCAGGTGAGTGAGATGATGGCGCAAGTGAAACAAGCACCTGCGCCAGAGGCTTTGAAACAGTTAGCGCAGTTGATGCCGGACTCAGGAAAGCGCTGGTCAAAAAATGGGCGAAAAGGCAATCAAAATGGCCGATATTCAGGCGCAAAATCGAAAAGCGCCAAAGCAAAAACAACAAAGGCCGCTGGCACTCGTAAAAAGGTGGTCAGTTCAGTGAGTAGGGCAAAACGCGTTAGCTGACAGCGATCGCCTCACCTGCAAAATAGTATTGCGAACGGCCTTGTGATTTTGCTTCATACAAGGCTTTATCGGCTTGGCCAAAAAGCTCACCACGTGCCATGCCGACATTAGGGATGATGCTGGCACCGCCAATACTAACAGTGACTATTTTCTGATTAAGATTGGGTGCGTGCGGTAATTGCAATTTGGCCACAGTGGTCATAATGCGCTTAGCGATCACTTCGGCCTCCGCTTGCTCAGTATTTGGCAATAAATAGATAAACTCTTCACCACCATAGCGGGCAAATAGCGCGCCAGCGCGTCGTTCACATTGCTGAATGGATTGTGCGAGCTGACGTAAACAGCGGTCGCCCGCGCTATGGCCAAAGTGATCGTTATAGCGCTTGAAATGATCAACATCGATAATCAGCAAAGACAGTGGCTGATGATGGCGCATTGCGCGGTGCCACTCATTGTGAAAGGTATAATCAAAGACGCGGCGATTGGCGACGCTGGTGAGCGCATCTTCTTGAGATAAGCGTTCTAGCTCAGCGTTGACTTGCTCTAGTGCCTGGGTGCGCTCAGTGACCCGCTGCTCAAGTTTTTGGTTGAGTGTGAGGAGATCTTCTTCCGCGCGGCGGCGAATTAAGTGTTGTGAAATGGTTGATGCAAATTGCTTAAGTAGTTGCTTATGGTAGCTTTGCAGTGGCATTCCCGTCAGCAAATTATCGGCTGCAATCCAGCCCACTGGGGTATCACCATCCCATAGTGAGATAACCGCATTCCATCCGGTGCCTACCTTTTTGAAGTCATGCCAAAGCGGCACATTGTCTTCAATCGCAATATATTGATGTTTGTTTAATGCCGTGCGCAGCATTAAATTATCAGGGATCTCGGTTAAAAAGGCATGCTCAGAGACCAAATTACCCTGCATATCCGTGCCGTAGGTGCCTTGCATTTTATTATCGCCATCGAGCAAAAAGATCGCTAAGCGATCGACCATCAAGCGTTCTTTGCCCATCTCCACCGCATATTTGAGCATCTCATCCAAACTATTGCATTTCCATAGTTGAAAGGAGATATCGTGTAGAGCTTGAAGCTGATCAAGCAAGATGCGTTGTTCCTGCTGGCTTTGCCACAGGGCTTGTTCGGCGCTGCGTGTTTGCTGCTGTGTATGGCTCACGTGATAAACGTAGTTACGAGCTTCAAGTTCTGCGGCCAGCAAAGAAGTCAGCAGACGCAGTGGTTTGCTGCAAAACTGATACTGGTTTTGAACATCCAGTACCAACAAGCCAATCAGTCGGTTGCGGCGCAATAGCGGCAAAATAATCCGAGTGTCCGTATTTTGCAGTGTTAAACGGTATTCTTTGCGTGAACGCAGACAAGGGCTGATGTGGTGAAATGGCACACAGAGGTTGTTATCAAAAGGCTTGGGTTGCATGTAGAAATGAATATTGCCCTCATTCATTTCGGTGATCACCGACCACGTATTTTCATGAACAATAAATAAACCAATATAGCGATAGGACAAATGCTCGCTGAGGCTGCGACAAATAATTTCGCATACAGTGCTTAGGCTGTGGGCTTCACTTAGTTGGCGCGAGATTCGTTCGTGAAATAAACGAATCAGATCCACATCACTCATTGTTCCTATCCCTTGGCAGCTAAATGCGATTCACTGTGCTAAATACGGTGAGTCTACGATTTTATTTTTTCTTGTGAAAAAAATCTTTTGATATCACTCACATAATGCCTGAAAACCAAAAGTTCGGCCAGCGATGAGCAGGAAATTATGCTCTATTTCACACCTTGGTGATCGAGGTTGAATAGCATAAAGTTCATTTGATATTGCATCTTGAAAGATAATTCGGCTGAGAGGCCTCACTCAAGTCGTGCACCTGTTTATATATTTGCGCTAAAAAGACACTATCGCAGCAAAATGCGCTCAGTTTTAATTGGATTTTTTTGCGGCGAATAAAATAGCACCTGATCACGGCCATTGTTTTTCGCGTTATAGAGCGCTTCGTCAGCCATTTTAATCATCAGCTCTCGATCAAAATTTGGCTCAGGGATCAGGGTGGCAATACCACCAGATAAAGTAAGGTGGCTGGTAATAGGGGATGCATAGTGCGCGATGTTTAGGCGCTGCACCTCATGGAGTAATTGATCGCTAAATGTTTTAGCTTCAGTACGATTGTGCTGCGGCATGAGAATAATGAACTCCTCACCACCGTAACGAAATAGTTGCACACCGCGGCGCTGGCAAACCCCATCGATTTTCTGTGATAGTTTTTTCAAGCATTCGTCGCCCGCCGCATGACCATAAAAATCGTTGTAATTTTTAAAGTGGTCAATATCAAAAATGAGTAGCGAGAGGGAGTGCTGCAGCGTGAGTGCTTGCTGCCAAGCTTGCTCAAAACGTTTACCAAAACAGCGACGGTTAGCAATGCGGGTGAGGGGATCTTCGTTGGACAATCGCTCCAGCACGCGGTTAGAGTCCTCAAGCTCACATGTGCGCTCTTGAATGTGCTGTTCAAGGGTGGCATTGAGGCTCTTTTGGTGCTCTTCAGCTTCTTTGTAGCGTAAATGCTGAGACACCATGGCGCTATAGAGTTTCAGTAGCTGCGTTAGCTGCGGCTGAACCGGTGTGCCTGTCAGCAGGTTATCAAGAGCGATCCACCCTAATTGCCGGTCGTTGTGCCAAAGTGCAACAAAGGCATTCCAACCCGTTCCCACTTTGACCCCATCATGGAAGAGGTTGGTGTTATCGCGAATGCTAATGAAATCGTTGTCCTTGATGCTTTGTTGAAACCAAAGATCTGGCAGTGGCCCTTTGAAATAGTGCTCATCGGTAATATTGCCGTCGATATCGGTGCCGTAAGTGCCTTGCATTTCGGTTTTATCGGCATTGAGCAAGAAAATTGCGATGCGATCGAGCTGCAACAGTTCACGACCTAAAAACACGCTACGATAGAGCAGCTCATCGACACTTTTCGCCTTCCATAGGTGATCGGAGAGCTCATGCAGGGCATTCATCTGCTCAAGTAAAATCTGCTGATTGTGATGCTGCTCAGCCACCATACGCTCGGTGGTTTTGCGGGTCAGTTCATGATCGATCATATCTTCAAATAACTGACGCGCTTCGAGCTCTAGGGCTGCAATGCGACTAATAATGGCAAGCTCATGGTTGCAAAAACCATCCAATTGGTTGCTATCGATCATCACATAACCAAAATTTTGCTGATGACGGGTGAGCGGTAGAATGACTTGGCCTGAATTGGGATGCTGTGGGTCATCATCGTCGTGGTAGAAGGCGATTTCGTCGGCTTCATAGGCGCATTCTGTGGGTCGTGCCGGTGAATAATAGCGAATGCCTGCGCGGTCAAATTTAGCCAGTTCATTGAGCTGTCCGGCTTCATCTCGAATCAGAATGGATACGTAGTTGACGTTGTATTTATAAGCCAAGCTGCGACAAAAAATTTCGCAGACGGTTTGCATATCGTAAGCACGATTCAGACTGGTCGACAGTTGTTCGTAGAACGGTGCGGTAGGCATATAGATATCAGTCGAAATGAAGTTGATACCGTTACTTTACTGTGATGGTGTCATAGCGGCTATCGACGTAGCATAAAATACTGTTTTAAATCACGTTTATTTGGCTTTTTTTGCACCAATTGCGACCTTGTGCCTGTTTTATCAAGGTTGCATGTGGCTTTATTGGAAATGAAAGTTTAGAAATGAAAGTTAGGCATGGAGTCAGGGCTGAATAATTGCTGGTAAAGATGCTGCGCATAGCCATCGGTCATACCGGCAATATAATCACAAATGACGCGATAACCTGAATCACCTGCTTCTTGGGCTTGTTGCCAACGCTGTTTGGTATTTTGTGGTAATAGACGTAGTGGGTCGGCACTGAGTGCATCAAAGAGCGCCATCACCAATTGTTGGCCCTTGTATTCAATCAGCTGGTTTTCATGGCGCTGAATCACATAGCTAGAGACAAACTGCTTGAGCGTATCGAGCAAGGTTTGCATCGGTGCTGAAAGCTTGGCAGTGGTCGCCAAAAGAGGATGGTCAAAGGCGTTGATTGCGGGTGTCTGACAAAGACGAATATCAGTGATTAATCCATTGACGATGGCGCCAATGGCATCTTTACGCTCAAAATGTCGCTCTGAAAAAAGCTGGTCGGTAAGCGAGCTTAAATGCTGCACAAACCAAGGATCCTCTAAGTCTGCCAATTTGGGCATCACCGCAGATTGCCACTGACTGCGATGGACAATGCCCATCACGATTGCATCTTCTAAATCATGGACCCCGTAGGCGATGTCATCGGCAAGCTCCATGATTGCGCAATCAAGGGATTTAAACTGCGTTTTCTCCGGTTTGTAAGTATCACCTTCATGTGCGCGAAAGGTGCAAAATTGCTGTTGATCAGCGTCGCTAAAGGGGCTGAGCACCCAAGTAAATTGGCTTTGGTCTTGATCGTAAATACCCTTTGCAGGTAGCCAGCGTTCGGCTTGGAGGCGGCGAAAATGATCGACAGGCTCAGGTTGCTGTTTGGCTGCGGCCCTTGAGATGAGGGTTGGGTATTTAATTAGTCCCAATAAGGTGCGCCGCGTGAGGTTCATGCCATGGTGCTCGGTATAGGGCTCCAACTTGGTCACAATACGAAAAGTTTGTGCGTTGCCCTCAAAGCCGCCGTGATCGCGCATCATATAGTTCAGCGCGGTTTCTCCGCCATGACCAAAAGGTGGATGGCCGATATCGTGCGCTAAGCACAGGCTTTCAATTAAGCTAAAACTTGGCAGTAGCTCGGCTTGCTCGGGATGCTTGAGCCGTAATGTGTTGACGATACCTGTACCAATTTGCGCCGTTTCAATGGAGTGGGTGAGGCGGGTTCGAAAAAAATCGCCAGCGCCAACGCCATGAATTTGGGTTTTTGCTTGTAAGCGGCGAAAGGCGGCGGAGTGGAGAATTCTCGCACGGTCGCGCGCAAAAGGGCTGCGTTGATCGTTGCGACGCTGTTTTTGCTCTTGGCTAAGACGCTGGGCAAAAAGCTGATTATCGATACAGGTCATGGCCAGACTCCTTGAAATACCGCATGAACTCCAATTAGTTATACCCATCTTGCTGAATTAGGCAAGTGTCATTCGAGGTGGTTGATTTTGGCTGCATAAAATATGTGAGCGCTATAAACAACAAGAGCGCCGAAGCGCTCTTGTGATCACAGCATGTGTTATTGACGCGTATTTTATTGACGATAGGTATGCAAAAAGCGCTCTAAGCGGCCAATGGCCGTTTCAAGGAGATCCACTGAAGGCAAGGTCACGATGCGGAAGTGATCCGGCGCATGCCAGTTAAAGCCAGTGCCTTGCACGAGCAGTACTTTCTCTTGTAGCAGGAAGTCATGAACAAATTTCACATCGTTGTGAATATTGAACTTTTTGATATCCAATTTCGGGAATACATAAAGTGCGCCCTGTGGTTTGACACAAGAGACCCCTGGAATTTGGTTCAGCAACTCTACGGTTTTATTGCGCTGCTCAAGCAAGCGACCGCCCGGTAAAATCAGCTCATTAATGCTTTGATAACCGCCGAGCGCTGTTTGTACTGCGTGTTGCATCGGCACGTTGGCGCACAAACGCATGGATGCAAGCAAATTGAGCCCTTCAATATATTCGCGAGCATTGCGCGTTGGACCTGAGACAAACATCCAGCCAGAGCGGAAACCACAAACGCGATAGGCTTTTGATAGGCCGTTAAAGGTCACGGTCAGCACATCATCAGACAAGGTGCAAAGTGAGGTGTGCGTGGCACCATCGTACAAAATCTTATCGTAGATCTCGTCTGCAAAGATGATGAGGTTATTTTGGCGTGCAATTTCCACGATCTCTAAAAGAAAATCACGGCTGTAGACAGCGCCTGTTGGGTTATTGGGGTTAATCAGCACAATCCCTTTGGTATTTTTGCTGATTTTTGCCTTGATATCATCAAGGTCGGGATACCAATTGGCTTGCTCATCACAAATGTAGTGTACCGCTTTACCACCGGCTAGGTTCACCGCTGCAGTCCATAGCGGGTAATCTGGCGCAGGAACCAGCATTTCATCACCTGCGTTGAGCAGTGCTTGCATCGCCATAACGATGAGCTCAGAGGCACCATTACCGATATAGACATCTTCAACATCAAGGCTGCGAAGCCCCAATTTTTGATAGTGCTGCACCACAGCTTTGCGCGCTGAGTAAATCCCTTTGGAATCGCAATAGCCTTGTGAGGTTGGCAAATTACGAATCACGTCCACCAAAATTTCATCCGGGGCATCAAAACCAAATGGGGCGGGGTTACCAATATTGAGCTTGATGATTTGATTGCCTTCATCCTCAAGGCGTTTTGCTTCCTTAAGAACAGGTCCGCGAATGTCATAGCAGACATTGTTTAATTTGGATGACATTGGAATGTTGTGCATGAGAGGTTCCTGTAATCTGAACGCTGGGGCGCGTCCGTTTTTATTCCCCAGATTGTCTTTGAACACGTTACACGAAGTCTTTAAATTAGCAATATAGCAGAGTGTTAAGGTCGTAAAAAAAGTACGAATTTTCCGCAGTTGACAGTGGCGCTGTGGGGGAAAGTTGCGGCCCATTTTCCTCGTTGTTAGAAACTGGGGTAAGATAGGGCGTTTTTTGAGAAACGCTCGACTTCATAAGTGGCCGAGAATTGACAATATCATAAGGTCTATCACTGTGTTGTATTCAGCCCTTGAGTCCTTGAATTGCGAACTGCAACATCTTTGTGATGATGCGCGCCTTCAATCGCCACGCCAATTGGCTCGCTCACTACAGCTAGCCGATGATTTTGATGCGATTGAATGGCTTGCCGCGCAGCCCGTTTTTCCTAAATTTTATTGGCAATCGCGTGATGGTGCCGAGGAGATCGTTGCACTCGGCGCACTGGCCAAATACACCAGTCCTGAACAGGCGCAAGCCGCATTAATTGCACCGCAGCGCATTTGGGGCGGTTTGCCTTTTGATGCGCATGAGAATGCTCAGCAAGGTTTCTTTTTCCTACCCGCGGTTGAACTCTGTCGATTTGGTGAGTCTTGGCAGTTATTGGTCAATCTGAACGAGCAACCTGCGCTATCGCTAGAGTTGCTTTCGCAGCTTAATGATCGCCGCGAACTGATGCCGCTTCGCGCCAAACGCGTTGCGATGTCTCATGCGCCACAACAGCCACAATGGCAGGCGCAGGTCACCCAAGCCTTGGATGCCATTGCCCAAGGGTCATTGGCCAAAGTGGTACTGGCGCGTAAAACGCAGGTGCAATTGTCTGAGCCTGTACGTCCCGCGCAAATTATTCAAGCCAGCCGACGCGCCAACCCCAATAGCATTCACTTTATGCTGGCGCTTGATCTGAGCCATGGTTTTATTGGCTCGACCCCAGAGCGGCTTTTTATGCGCCGTGATCACACGCTTTATACTGAAGCTTTGGCCGGAACCATTGGCCGAGGCGATAACGCCGAGCAAGACAGCGAGCTGGCAAGTTGGCTGCTCAATGACGCAAAAAATATCTATGAAAATCAGCTGGTGGTGGATGATATCGCGGCCAGCCTTGAAGATGCTGTGGATGAATTTCATGTGGCGTCTTCCCCTAGCTTGGTGCGCCTTGCCAAGGTGCAACATCTCAAGCGCCCAATTACGGCGCAGTGTCATGCCAATATCTGTGATGCCAATTTACTTTCCCGCCTTCATCCGACCGCCGCAGTGGCTGGGTTGCCTCGTGCACAAGCCAAAGCGTTTATCGCTGAGCATGAGCCTTTTACTCGGGGCTGGTATAGCGGTGCTGTGGGCTATTTGAGCGCCGCGCGTAGCGAATTTTGCGTTGCCATTCGCAGCGCCCAAATTTGTGACAACACCGTAGAGCTTTATGCGGGCGCCGGCATTGTGCCGGGCTCAGATGCCGACAGTGAATGGCAAGAATTAGAACGAAAAACGGCAACTTTATTACGACTTTTTGCTGATGCCTCAGTAAGCAAGGAATAACCATGAAACAAGCTGTAATCAACCGAATTTGGGCACAACTACTTCTCGAAGAGTGTGTGCGAAATGGGGTTCATCATGTCTGTATTGCGCCGGGCTCTCGCTCGACGCCGCTGACCATGGCAGCCTATGATTTGGCGCAAGCGCAGCGCATAACCATTCATACCCATTTTGATGAGCGTGGTTTGGGATTTTTAGCCTTGGGTCTGGCCAAAGCCAGTGCAACACCGGTTGCTGTGATTGTCACCTCGGGGACGGCAGTGGCCAATTTAATGCCCGCGGTATGTGAGGCCAAACTAACGGGCGAGCCCTTGTTATTGTTGACCGCCGATCGTCCTGCCGAACTCATTGACTGCGGCGCCAATCAAGCCATTGTGCAAACCGATCTATTTCAAAGCCAAGTTTGTCATCGCGCACTACTGCCAACGGCCAATGAGCAAATTGCGCCGCAGTGGTTACTAAGTGAAGTGGACAAGGCCATGGCAGCGCAGCGCCAGCAGGGTGGTGCAGTGCATTTAAACTGCCCCTTTGCCGAGCCGCTTTATTGCAATGATGGTCTGTGGCAGCAGCAGCGTGCTGAGCGCCGTGAATATTTAACACCCATCGACCCATGGCTCGATGATGAAACCCGTGCACTTTACATTGAGCACCAATGTGAGCGTAAGGTGATTTGGTCTGAATCGCTCAAAGCGCGTTGGCAACAAGCCAGTGGCCAGCGTGGGGTGATGGTGCTGGGGCAAATATCTCCGGCACAAGCTAAAGCCGCCACGGCACTCGCTGAACAATTGGGTTGGCCTGTGCTGGCGGATGTACAAGCCAATACCAGTTCAGAGTGGCATAGTTTCGATGCTTGGTTACCACTGAGTCAAAATGAGTTGTTGCTCAATAAGGCGGAAGTGGTGGTGCAGTGCGGCGCGCGTTTGGTTTCTAAAAATTTGATGCAGTGGATTGCGATGCAGCCATGGCAAAGTCAGTGGCGACTCACTTCGCAATCAGGTCAGCTTGATCCAGATCATTTGCCGGGCGTGCATCTGATTGGTGATATCGACGTTCAGCTACAAATCATGCAGCAACAAGCCCGTGCTAATGGTGGCAGTGGCTGGGCGGATAGCCTAAAAGAGCAGGCGCAGTTGGTGCAGCAAAATCTACCTTGGCAGCAAGGTCGCTGTGATGAGTTGATGCTCGCCGCAGAGCTTTGCCAGCATCTACCTGAAGATTGTGATTTATTTATCGGCAATAGCCTGATGGTGCGTTTACTCGACAAAGTGGGGCAAGTGCAGGCCAAAGGTGAGGGACAAGTCTTTACCAATCGCGGTGCATCGGGTATCGATGGCCTGATTGCCACGGCCACTGGGGTACAGCGCGCACGCCAAAAGCCAATGTGTTTAATCCTTGGCGATACTTCAATGCTTTATGATCTGAACTCACTGGCTTTGTTGAAACAGGTGAGTGCACCGCTGTTGGTGTTGGTGACCAATAATGATGGCGGCGCGATTTTTGATCTCCTTCCGGTGGATATCGATGCCAAAGAGCAGCTTTATCAAATGCCCCATGGTCTTCATTTTGAGTTTGCTGCGCGTATGTTCCAGCTGGGCTATCAAAGTTTTGAGCTTAGAAGTGAGCTTGCCGAGCTCTTTGAAAAAGCCATGAGCCGTCAACAAACGCTGATTGCTGAGCTGCAAACTGCGCCGCAAAGTGCAGTGCGCGCCATCAATTCATTGAACCAGCGCCTTGCGGGTGACGAGCTGTAACGGAGACGATATGAGTAAAGCGCCTCGCCTTGCTTGCGAAGTTTTTGGTAATCATCTCAATCAGCGCCCGGTATTGGTGCTGATCCATGGTTTTCTCGGCTCAAGCCACGACTGGCATCGCACCATTGAGCATTTACCAGTCAATCAGCCGGTATTGGCGATTGATTTACCGGGTCATGGTCGCTCGCCGTTGCTCGACCCCAATGATGCCGAAGCCCGCTGGGATATGGCGCAGATTTGTGATGCCATTAAACGCACTATTAACTATTGTGGGGTGCGTGAATATTGGCTGGTGGGTTATTCGCTTGGCGCGCGATTGGCCATGCAATATGCCGTTCGCAGCCAAAGCCAAGACGCGGGACTGCTTGGGGTGATGCTTGAAGCCGGTCATCCTGGTTTAACGGAGAGTGCTGAGCGACCCGCGCGTTGGCATCACGATCAAGCGTGGGCACATCGATTTGAGTCAGAGCCATTGGCGCAAGTGCTGGATGATTGGTATCAGCAAGGGGTATTTGCATCGCTCAATCGCCGCCAGCGTGGTAAGCTCATCGCCCTGCGCGCCGAGAATCATGGTCCGTCATTGGCGATGATGATGCGACAATGCTCGCTTGCTAAACAGCCAGACTGGCGTTTGCACTGGCCAAGCGATCTCAAGACTCATTATTTGGTGGGCGCGCAAGATGATAAATTTATGGCTTTGGCGCAGCAGCTCGCACAGCAGTCAGGCTGGCATTGCCACACCATTGCCAAAGCCGGCCATAACACACATCAGCAGCAGCCCCGAGCATTTGCTGCGCGCATGATGCAAATTTTGAATCAAGTGGAATAAAACCATGGCAAAGACCGTAGGAAGAACTGAAGCGGAGCTCTATGCTCCGGTCAACTGGCAAGATTGTTCAGCACAGTTTGAAGATATTCTTTATCACAAGAGTGACGATGGCATTGCCAAAATCACCATCAACCGTCCAGAAGTCCGTAACGCTTTTCGCCCACAAACGGTCAATGAGATGATTCAAGCGCTCAATGACGCTCGCTATGATGCCAAAGTTGGGGTTATTGTCCTGACCGGCCAAGGCGAACATGCTTTTTGTTCTGGCGGCGATCAGAAAATTCGTGGTGATTACGGCGGCTATCGCGATGATGAAGGCACGCATCACCTCAATGTGTTGGACTTCCAACGCCAAATTCGTACCTGTCCAAAACCTGTGATCGCAGCTGTGGCTGGTTACGCTGTGGGTGGTGGTCATGTGCTGCACATGATGTGTGATTTGACTATCGCTGCGGATAACGCGCAATTTGGGCAAACTGGCCCGAAAGTGGGCTCTTTTGATGGTGGTTGGGGCGCATCCTATATGGCGCGCATTGTCGGTCAAAAGAAAGCGCGTGAAATTTGGTTCCTATGCCGTTTTTACGATGCACAAGAAGCCTTGGATATGGGCCTTGTGAATCATGTCGTGCCCTACGCGGAGCTTGAGCGTGAAACCATTCGTTGGTGTCGCGAAGTCTTGCAACACAGCCCGATGGCACTTCGCTGCTTAAAAGCGGCGCTTAACGCCGATTGTGACGGTCAAGCGGGCTTACAAGAGCTTGCTGGCAACGCCACCATGATGTTCTACATGACAGAAGAGGGGCAAGAAGGGCGTAATGCCTTTAATGAAAAACGTCGCCCTGATTTTGATAAGTACCCACGCAACCCATAAGTTGGGGTTTGCGCTGAGACATTTCATCGGCACGATTTGTTAATTGACGCGATTTGTCAATGGAAGTGACTTGTCAGCCGAATGAAATGCGATAAGTCGCATCGCTAATCAATCGCTGCGAATGGCAACAAACCGCTATGGATTGGGTGATGCGCTTATTTGAGCCTTCGTGTTACCGCGTGCTTTTTTATGATGCGTTTTTTCCATGTGTTTTTTCATTTGAATAGGGAATCACAATGCGCCAAGCAATGTTACAGCGCTATAGCCTAGAGATGGACTCCGGCGTTATTTTACGCCAGCAGCGCCTCAGTCAGCGCGATGGTTTGATTGTGACCTTAACTGTCAATGGATTCACAGGGCAGGGGGAAATCGCCCCGTTACCAAGCTTTAGTGAAGAAACGCTGGCACAGGCGCAAGCGCAGGCGATTGAGGTGCTCAGTCATTGGCAGGAAACCGGTCAATGGCCTGATGATTGGGACGCACTATATCCATCGGTGGCATTTGGTTTGTCCATGGCGCAAATGGAGTTAGATGGCGCGTTGCAGCCAGAAGGGAACTATGCCTGTGCACCTTTATGTAGCGGTGATCCTGATGTACTGATTGCCCGTCTTGGGCAAACAGGACAGCGCGTCGCCAAAATGAAAGTCGGCCTTTATGAAGCGATTCGTGATGGCATGATCGCCAATCTGATGCTTGAAGCGGTTCCAGAACTGCAATTGCGTATGGATGCTAACAGAGCCTGGTTACCAGCCAAAGCGGCGCAATTTGCTAAATATATTGCACCAGAGCTGCGCGCACGCATCGATTTTATTGAAGAGCCCTGTCGCACGCCGGAACAAAGCCTTGCTTTTGCTGAAATTCATGGCATCGCGATCGCCTGGGATGAGTCGGTTCGTGAGCCGAATTTTACCGTGCAGGCGAATCCTTGGGTTCGCGCTATCATTATAAAACCAACCTTAATTGGTTCCGTATCGCGCGTAATTTCATTGATACAACAAGCGCATACAGCAGGGATGCAGGCTGTGCTCAGCGCCAGTTTAGAGTCGAGTTTGGGACTCACACAACTGGCTCGCTTGGCCGCACAGTTCACACCCATGACCGTCCCTGGTCTGGATACATTACAACTATTTCGACAGCAATTAGGCCGAGCTTGGCCTGAATCTTCGCTGCCTTTACAAGATTTATCGTTACAAGAGGTGATATGGCAACGCTAATTCCAACCTATCGTGATCGTTTTGCACAGTGGCCGTGGGCGCACTGGGCGGCGCGTCGTCATGGTGAAGTGGCTCTTCAAGTCGGTGAGCATAACTACACCTGGCAACAGGTCCATGAAATGGTGGAGTGCTATAGCCATGGGCTCATGACGCAAGGCATTGGTCGCGATGCATTGGTTGCATCACTGTGTCACAACTGTGAGTCACAATTTTGGTTAGCTTTAGCAACCATGCGTATTGGTGCGCGTTTTATTGCACTTAATCCGCGTTTTAGTGATGCTGAAGTGCGTCATCATTTGGCGCAATTGAAAATTCGCCACCTTTGGCAGCCTGAGGGTGAAAATCGCGAATTCGTTGGTGTGACTCCCATTACGCTGGCTGAGTGCCCAGTCAAAACGGCGCAATCACCAATTCCAGTGACTTGGCAGTTAAGCCGTCCGGTGACTTTGGTGCTGACCTCAGGCTCAACCGGGAAACCGAAAGCGGCAGTGCATAGCATCGAAAATCATTTGGCGAGTGCGGCTGGTTTGGTTTCAGCACTGCCTTTTGAAAAAGAGGATAGCTGGCTGCTTTCGTTGCCGCTTTATCATGTGTCTGGCATGGCAATCATTTGGCGTTGGCTGCTCAAAGGCGCATGTTTGGTTATCCCAGATAGCCGCGATGTGCTCTCGGAATTGACGCGCGTGACGCACGCTTCATTGGTACCCACTCAGCTCAAGCAAGTGGTGGCGAATCCACCGCAAACGCAAACGCTCAAGCATGTGCTGCTTGGTGGCGCCGCGATCTCCACAGATTTGACCACGCAAGCTGAAGCCTTGGGCATTGCCTGTTGGGTCGGCTATGGTATGACCGAGATGGCATCAACCGTGACCCTAAAGCGTGCCGATGGCAGCCCAAGCGTTGGACGCGTGTTACCATTTCGTGAGCTACAACTGTTTAATGGCACTGTCTTTGTGCGCGGCGCAACCTTGTGCTTAGGCTATTATCGCCATGGTGTGATTTTCCCTGCGATTAATCCGCAAGGGTGGTTTGCCTCACGTGATCTCGCAGAAGAAGACGATGGTGAAATCACCATTCGCGGACGCTTGGATAATATGTTTATCTCAGGTGGTGAGAATATTCAGCCAGAAGAGATTGAAGAGCTATTAAATCAGCACCCAGAAGTGCGCCAATCCTTTGTTCTTCCCATTGTGCATGATCTCTATGGAAAGCGTCCGGTGGCCGTGGTTCAGGTGGATGGTGACGTTGAGACACTTTGCTTGCAGCAGTGGCTCACCGACAAGCTACCAAGCTTTAAGATCCCAGATGCCGTATACCGCTTGCCAAGTAGCCTTGCCAAAGCCAGCGTCAAGGTTTCGCGCGCGAAATTGCAAGAATGGCTCAATGAGCAAAATGGCGAACGCCTGCAGCCGCTCAATGAAGTTTTGCCATCTGCTGTGAGCGATCCAGCGACAAAATAACCATCTTGCGCTGAAAATCATCGGCCTGTTGGCAATTTAGGCAGTTGAATCAGGAATTTCAGAAAAAGGCTTGACCCATTCCAGCCAAGCCTTTAAATTAGCGCCTCGTTACGACGAGTGCGTAACCACAATATGGTGAGGTGTCCGAGTGGCTGAAGGAGCACGCCTGGAAAGTGTGTATACGGCAACGTATCGGGGGTTCGAATCCCCCCCTCACCGCCATATTCAAGTTTAAAGACGTCCATGGGCGTCTTTTTTCTTGCCTGAACTTCAGATAAATCAAGAATTTATCGTCCGCACAAGTCCATCCTGATTCGCTCAAAGCCACTGCCAAAAGTAATACCATAGGTAATACCAAAGCTAAACCTTTGCTGTTCCTATTACTTTTGAGTCCACGCAATGCCCAATGCAGACCCAGTTCTAGCCAAAATCAAAATCCGCCAACACGCTGAAAATAAAGCGTTAAATCGTCAAAAGTAATACCAGTTTTGGCGTGTGGTTTAGGCATGGTTTTGGTATTACTTTTGGCGTCAAAAATGGCCAAAAATCTTACGACCAAAGAAGTCCAACTCGCCAAGGGAAAAGATAAATTATATCGACTCTCAGATGGTGGGAACTTGTACCTCTGTGTTCGTTCCAATCATTCAAAATCATGGCAGTTTCGTTATAAACGACCTGGCCTTGATAAGATCACATATCTTTCATTTGGCACCTATCCTGATCTATCGCTTGCTAAGGCGCGTGATAAGGCGCAGGAATGTCGTCGGTTGCTTGCAGAAGGCATTGTTCCACAGCTGTTACGCGCAGAGAAGAATGCTCAGATGATGCAGGATCAAAATGCCACATTTCGAGCAGTCGCTGAGCAATGGCGGGAAACCACAGTTGGTCAAATCAAAGAAAAAACACTACATGGCAATTGGCGAAAACTACAGCTATACGCTTTTCCTAAGTTAGGGCTCGTACCGGTTTCTAAGTTAACTGCACCAATGGCCATTGCTGCATTGCGCCCAACAGAAAAGCAGGGATTACCTGAAACCGTCAAGCGCACCGCTCAGTTGATGAATGAAATCATGAATTATGCGGTGAACAGTGGTTTGATTAACGCCAACCCGCTGTCAGGTATCCGTGATGTTTTTAGAAAGCATCAGGTCGTCCATATGAAGGCATTAAAACCAGATCAGATAGGAGAGCTTGTTAGTACTGTTGCGACAGCGAATATACAGCTTGTGACGCGATTTCTGATCGAGTGGCAGCTTCATACGATGGTGAGACCCAATGAGGCTTCAGGGGCTCGATGGGAGGAGATCGACTGGGAGGATCGTATTTGGTTTATCCCAGCGGAGCGGATGAAAATGAACAGAGGTCATGCGATTCCTTTGACCCAGCAGACGTTGGCTATCCTTGAGGCCATAAAGCCAATCAGTGGCCATCGCGAATATATTTTCCCGTCAAGTCGCAATCCTAGAGTGCCCACAGATTCAGAAACTGCTAATAAGGCATTGAGCCGAATGGGATTTAAAGATCGCACGACAGCACATGGTCTACGTTCGCTTGCGAGTACCACATAAATGAACAAGGGTTTGATCCTGATGTGATTGAGGCGGCATTAGCGTACACGGACAAAAATCATATACGTAAGGCGTATAACCGTACAGACTATCTTGATCGTCGCCGTGAATTGATGCAGTGGAGGAGTGAACATATCGAAAATGCAAGTTTTGGTAGTTACAGTGTCTCTTATCTAAATAATATAAAAGCCGCTAATTAGCGGATTTTATATTAGAAATGTTTTTTGGCGATAGTGTTCAATCGAAGTTTTTTTGATTGCAAAATCGACTGGATACTTAATAGTTTAATTTGATTTTAAGATATTTAACTTAGCTGACTATGGATTGTTTTTTGTTTCATTTGTTAAATGAAACATATTTATTATGTCACTTTTCTCTCTAAATTCATTTACCCGCTAAGCTCTTTACTAGCAGTGGCGCAAAAGCACGGCTGTTTTATTTTTGATATTCGAATGATAGGTATGCTTTAGCGTATGGAGTGCAGATTGTATGGGCGTTTTAATGTTGAAAATATATATTAACCATATAAAACTGTGATGACCCACAAAGAATCGATTAAATCACAGTGTTAGCGTTTAGCTTGTTTTTAGTTGTTGTAGCCCTTGCAGATAAAGCTGGTAGCGATATCTACAAATAGTAAGTTCAGCAATGGTGTGTCGATTTTATTTGTACAAATTTAATTTAAAACTATGAGTGCCCTTGAAATGGCGAGGTGAATCTTGTTTTCTGGGAAAATATGATAAAGCTAGAATGAATCAGACATTGATTTGGTATCGTTGTGTTCACTTTTTAAGTGGCAGTGGTGCAAATAATAGGGGGTAATTTCTGTAAAAATGAGTTTTTCATAAAGAAAAACATTAGCTAACTTACGTGCGTGGTACTTGGAGTAAATTCGCCACCAAATTTACGCTAACTATATAAATAGAAGGAAATTATTGTGGCAACGACAATATGTACAAAAATGATGGACAGAAAAAATAAGCTACAAACACTAATGGCCCAGATGAGTGATGGATTATTGGAAAGGAAGCCGCAAGTTCAACTTATGATGCTAGCCGCACTTTCTGGTGAGCATGTGTTACTCGTTGGGCCTCCAGGAACGGCTAAAAGTGAATTGGCAAAGCGGCTGAAAAGTGTCTTTGTTGAGGCTAATTACTTTGAGCGACTAGTTACGCGTTTTTCTGTTCCAGAAGAGCTGTTTGGACCGCTTTCAATCAAAGCGTTGGAAGAGGATCGTTACAATAGGCTTACTAGTGGATACCTGCCTGAAGCATCCGTGGCGTTTATCGATGAAATCTTTAAAGCAAACAGTGCCATCCTAAACAGTCTTTTAACTTTGTTGAACGAACGTCAGTTTGATAACGGGAATCGAAGAGTCAATGTTCCTTTAATTTCTGTGGTAGCAGCAAGTAACGAGCTACCTGAGGGGGAAGAACTAAGTGCGTTATACGATCGATTCATTCTTCGTTCTTATGTGTCGCCTGTGTCTAAGGAATCGTTTGATGCATTACTTTGTGGGGCATTAGAGGGTTTTGACCCAGACCTCAATGTCCGTTTGAAGATTGAAGACCTAAATGAAGTACAGCGCTTAGCTGAGAAAGTTGAGTTGACTCATGCAACGATAGAAGCATGTAAAGAGTTCCGTAACTACCTAGTCGCGGAAGATATTTATGTATCTGATCGCCGTTGGCGTAAGCTGGTGAAATTAATGAAAGTGTCAGCCTTCACATCTGGCTTTAACGAAACCAGTATTTACGACACTTGGATTTTGCCGCATTGCTTATGGGAGCAGCCAGAGCAATTTAAGGGCCTTCAAGAGCTTTACAAGCGTTTGGTGACTGTTGATGGAAAAACGCCGCCATCGCGTTTAATGCAGGTTATCAAAGCGTGGGAAAAAAAACTTAAGGAAGACCAACTTACTCATAAACAAGATTCTAAAGGCCGTCCTTTGTATCTTGACCGAGACGGTAATGAAGTCATGGAAGAGGTTAGTAAGTACCACAAAAAAAATAACAATGGTGATTTGTTGTACAGGGATGAATACGGCAGGGAAACTGTTAATAAGCATAATTTTATGGGAGAATGCAAACCGATTTTTGATAAAATTAAAAATACACCAATCCCTCTAAATAATTCATTTTCGAAAGCTCATATTGATGGTCGAGTTAGAGAAATCAAAAATCTAAGAAGTAGTGTTGAAGACCATTATAACAATGTGAATAAAGAATTATCAGAGATATCAGGGTACTTTAACAACCATCTTTGGCTAGAGAAAAATTTATTGTCTGAAGTATCCACTGCACTTCAAATTTCTCTTAAAGAGGGTGAGAAAATACTAAAAAGGGTTGCTTTATTGGAGTCAGGCTTTAAAAATCTCCCTCTAGAAGAATCTCCAACTTTGGTTCTTGAATCTGGCAGTAGTGACAAGATTGAAGGAGAACTCTGTGATTAAGGAGTCATATCAAGTGCAATCTCCGTTATTCAACTTGGATAGTCAATTTACATGCCTCGATAACGTGCCGGAGAAGTTTCTTCCGGCAGTTATTACAAGTTCTAATGGTGAGTTAGTAGCGCGGTGCGACTCCTTAGTGAATTCCAGAAATGAACTTCTACAAGGAAAGAATCCAGAAAGTCTGTTTCCCTTAACGCCACTGCCACTCACCAATGCGATTTGCAAAGCGGTAGAAGAAACAGGATTAAATCGGTACTGTGTTCAAAGTGAAAAGGTCACAGATTTACTGCTTTCAGACATTCTTACTGTAATAGATAAGTTTCAATCTAAGGCATCTCCTCTGGTAACTGACCTGATTAAGAAATTGGAAGATGAAGCGTTAAACCAAATTAAACACGCTTTAGACAAGAAAAAGAGCAAGCGGAAGTCGACTAACCCTCTGTCTCTGACTAATGCACAGCGGGCAAGCATTGCCGAAACGGCCTCTGAAGAAGTTTGGTTGCAACTGCTCTCTGAACTGGATGTTGATGGAATCTTGCCTGTTATATGGCAAGAGAGGCTAGCAGTGTGGTCTCAACTAGAAGAGGTTTTTACTGAACTAGGGTTGATTACAGGTTTAGGCTTTGACTTATCAAAAGGCGTTTTTCAAAGCCATGGTTGGCTCGATATTGTTCGATTAAACAAGCTTGTTAAAAAGCTTCCTAAGTTACAAAGCTTGATTCGAGACTTAGGGCGTGATGGGCAAGCAGAAGGTTCTGTACTTGAAGAGATCGTCATCAAAATGTGTGTCGTATCTCGAGAGGAGAAATTTGTGGTTACGCCTTTAGTCCCAATGGAGACTAAAGGCATTACTCGCTCTGATTCGATTTCTAGAATGTTGCCTCAAGAAGCTTCGCTGTTAACTAATCCCGTACTTAAAAAACTCTGGCATGCCAAGCGAGCAGAGCATGCTTTACTTTCTTACTCAGTAGAAGGGACCGAGGTCCTGGAAATAGAAGAGCGGCTAGAACAAGAGTCTGTTAATGAAAAGCAGGGTAACAAAAGCAATAAGAACCGAGGCCCGATGGTGATTTGCTTGGATACTTCAGGCTCAATGAAGGGATTACCAGAAAACATTGCCAAAGCAACCGTTTTGGAATGTTTGAAAGTAGCCTACAAAGAAAAACGACGTTGCTACGTTTATCTCTTCGGAAGTAAGAACGAAGTTAGTGAAATTGACTTGACGTTAGATGCTTTAGGGTTTAATGACTTACTTAACTTCCTGACGATGTCTTTTGGGGGGGGCACTGATGCAGAGGGACCTCTAAACAAAGCTCTGGAAAAGTGTGATTCGGAAGAGTGGTATAAGGCAGATATCTTGCTCGTGAGTGATGGCGAATTTCCCGTGTCTTCAGTGCTGAGTAGAAAAATTAGCAATCGAAGAGAAAAGCAGGGGTTACAAGTCCATGGTGTTCAAATCGGAAACTCTCATTATACATCCATGAGTAAAATTTGTGACCCTATTTATTACTTTTCGGAGTGGGTTGATTTAAGGTGTTAGTCGATCGTTGATAAGGCCAATTAGATTATAGTGTGACTTTCACTGTGTGTTTTTTGAGTAATAAATATAAATTATTGACTCTCCTGTATTAGTAAAATGCATTGATAAATATGAGCCGGCGCACATAATGGTTTTAAATTAATAAAAACTGTCGTTTTGATTAATCCTATAAATCACGCATTCATGAGTGGCTGGATGAATTTGATTTATTTGAAATGCAGGTGTTCTTTATTAAATAAATAGTTTCCAGCTGAGTAATAATAAATTGGTCATCTTTTGAATAAGCGCTATACATGACAGCAGAAATGAAACGATTCACTTAATGAAAACATTAGCGCTGGTTGGGATGCCGCTGCATTACAGGATCAAAAAGACCTGCCGAAGCAGGTCTTTTTCATACGTATGACAGTTATTAATTGTTTTTTGCTTCGTTCAAAGCGTTTATTTCTGCACTAATAACTTCATTCAGGTTTACTGCGTTGATGTCGTAATTACTATACATTTCATCTACAGCGTACACTGCACTGAGCAAGGAACCTTTATGACTTGTGTACATAGTCACTTTGGTTTCACCGTTCGCATCTGCGGCTGTTTCATCGGTGTTTGATACCGCACTGTAAATGATTTCACCATCATCTGTTTTGATAGCAAGCATTTTTGGAACATTCATGTATTCATGAAGTTTCAGTGGTGTACCGCCATCTTCGCCAACTTCAATCTTGGTTGCTTTAGCAAGGATGTTTTTCGCATCTTCTGTCAATAGCTTAGATACGCCGTATGGGGTGAACAGATCAGCCTGATCTGGGTGCTCTTCAAAATAGGCTCTGGCGTTGAAGTTTAGCTCATCTTTCTCACCAGACATCGCTTTCAAGAACTTTAAGCCAGCCACGAAACCTTTAGTCACAGAGCTAGTTGCACCGCCAACAAAAGATTCAGATGAACGTAGGAATGAGTTTGTACCGGAGTCGTACAGGTCAGCAATAGCAGGAATGCTCAACATTTTGTTCATTCGCTCACGGTAGTTGATTTTCTCCATCGCTAGCTGATCTTCATCTGTGTAACGGATTTGATGTTTGCTTCGTGTCACTGCAACTTCTGCTTGGTAACGAAGATCTTCAAGGTGGTGATACTTAATCATTGCTTTAACGGTATCCAGCTGTAGATCAAGCATCTTCTTGTAGAATTCAGGCGTCGTGTAGTCGTTCACTTCGATCCAATTTTCCACGTATGAGAAAGCTTGACATTGGTTATGACCAGATTTGATGCGATCTGGGTCAACAGTTTTCAATGATGGTACTGTGCCAATCACATCACCATTTTCTGTTTTGATTTCAAAGTCAGCACATGTTCCGTCTGAATTTGCATCGAACATGTACGAACCAATAGGCTGCGTGCTGTATGAAGAATATGGTGAGTATGATTGAACAGGCTTGCCTTCATTGATGTCGCGTTGATGATTTTGGTACGGTGTTAACTGCATCTCACCAATAGCAAGGTATATTTCACGATCCATTTTGAGGCGATTGGCAACGAGCTCACTGTATGCATCAGAAACTTCTTTATCGATCTTGATCAGTTCTTTTTGTTTGGTACGTGCTTCGACAAATGCGTTGCCCCAACGTTGCTCACGAAAATCCACAAGCTCTTTAAATTCAGGGTACTTTTCGTATACAAGTTCTTGGATACGTTCTTCTGTCAGACTATCTTCGAACGCTTGGTTTTTCTTGTATAGGTTGACGTAGTAATCAATAAAATCAGCGTATTTTTCTTTGGTATCGTCTGAAACATCCATGCCCTCAACGACTTGACGAGCAAGCTCAAGTTTTTGGATTTCGATATTACGTTGATTGATAGGACGACGTGCTTTGTAAGGGCTAACCATATGGCTGCCATTAATGATATGTAGCAGGTCTGTCACGTAAGTGACGTTGTCGCCATAAAAGATAGTATTTTTATAGTTGTCAATGACATACAAGGTTGACTCATCATTGAGACCATCTGTGACGATGTAGCTGTTGTATTCCGTGCCACAACCAGATAGCGACACAGCAACTAAAGTGGCTGCAAGTGTTTTTGTAATCTTCATCATTTTCTTCTGTATATTTGTTTTTTGTGGAATTTACATCCGCAATTTTACTGATGAGTGATGGGAATACCTAGCGTACTTTATAAAAGGTGTGCCATTTGATTAATTAATGAGCTCAGCATCGTTGTTTCAACAGTTGAAAGTTATGTGAGTTATTCAGAAATGTAACGCACTGCTACCGTATCTATTTCGAATTGTCATCTTTGTTATTTTTTATGACGCCTGCAATTGTTAGTCATGTGTAAATGAATATGGAGTTTAATGTTATATCGCCAATTGTTTTTAAAGGACTGAGGTAGGCTTGGGATTAAATCATGGTGGATTCTAGTCTGTGCGATTTTGGTGCTATTTGGGCGTAAATATTGATGCACTACTTTTTGTGAGATATGAATTGCTGTTTTATCAGCAATTCATAAAGGCGGTAAAAATACGGATTTCATGATTTGAAAATCATCGTTATGGATTACTCGGAATTTAATTGTTCAGCGTTGGTAATGCCTTATTTACCATAAACTGTTTCAATATATTGTTTGACACTCAGGCCAAATTTTTCTTTAAAGCGTAGAGAAAATTTCGCATCGGATAAATAGCCACAGGCTTGTGCGATAATCGCAATATTGGTTATTTTTTGATGCTGAATGATATTCAGGGCGTGATTGAGTCGCACTTCCATTAGGATTTCGCGAAACTTTTTATTTTCTTGATTGAGTTTTCGAATCAAAGTGGCGCGTGACATATTAAACTGCAACGCAGTTTGTTCAATATGGTGTTCATTAGCGGGGTGCAGGGCTAAATATTCGCTCACTTGTTGCGCCAGGCTCAAATGTTTGGAAGGGAACAGCAGATGTAGTTGGCCTTGCTCCGCAAGATATTGAAATAGTCCTTTCACCCAGTAGCTTTTGCTTTGTGGGCTCACATCGTCATGGGCAAGTGTGGCGATAGCGCTAAGCATGTCATAGCAGGTATCGGTAAGGGGAACGATATGCGCGTTGGGTTGACTTTGCTTTTCTTGGCTGAGGTTTTGTTGGTTGAGGTGCAGTTGTTCATCACTTGGGGTGATGAAAAAACTGAATAATCGAGATTTAAATTTTTTAGTTGTGGGTCTATTTTGAAAACTGAGCGCAGCTGAGGGTTCACAAAATAGTAAATTTGACTGGGAAATACTTTGTGTATTCCCCAGATTGAGAAGTGATTTTTTGCCGGATATGATTTGCACAATACTTGGTGAGTGGATTTTTACATTTCTCACCGTTTGAATTTGTTGTGATGTAAATTCACTGACGTGAAATATTCGGCTCATTATCAATCGATTCTCATTTTGTATAAGTAGTTGTCAGGCGAGCTTTACCCAAAGCCATTTTATTGAGTGTAAAACCAACTACGGCTGAGGGGGTATCGGCATTTAGTCCCAATGAAGCAACTGGCAGCGCCCAAACGGTAAATTGATAGCGGTGCATACCATCGCCTTTTGGTGGACAAGCACCGCCAAAGCCAACGGTTCCATAATCAATCCGTGTTTCCATGCCACCAAGTGATTTGACGTTAGCACCACGAGGCAGTTCAGTCACTGTATTTGGAATATCCAGTGCAATCCAGTGCCAAAAACCGCTGCCAGTGGGTGCATCAGGATCAAATGCTGTGATCGCAAAACTCTTTGTTCCTTTTGGGGCATCTTGCCACATCAGTTGTGGTGATTGGTTTCCGCCATCACATCCCCAGCTTGAATATTCAAAGGTTTTTGCCATGGGATGGCCTTCCTGAATATCTTTACTGTTGAGTGTAAAAGCATGTGCATTCAAGCTGAGCATTGAAATGATGAATAAAGTGAAGGTTCTCATATTGGACTCCTGTGTAAAAATTGAATATTACAAACTGGCAGGCTTGCTGTATGGACTGAAAGTATCAATCTTTGACTGTAGGTGAGACTTTTGGGTGATGGCTGAATAATTTAATTTTTCTTTTATTATCAGCTCATTGGCTGACTTTATTTTTATCGCTGATGTTTTGAAAGCCTTTGTGATTTTGCTCGATTAATCGACGTTTTCTTTCTTATCCCATGAATATTCATGGTTTTTTAAAAAGGCCTGGTGTTAGCTTGATGAAACTTTTAGTGAGAGAGTGCAGTGCCATGAAAAGTATCGTGACCTTGTGTTTCATATGTCTATCTTTGTTTGCGGCTGTGAGCAGTGCAAACGATGCGCGACTTCAGAAGGCTTTTTCGCAGCAACAAAGCGATTTGCAGGTGCAGGGTAAAGGCGTTGTGATTGCAATCTTAGCTGATGATAGGCAGGGCTCTCAGCACCAGCGCTTTATCCTGAAGCTCGCCAGTGGTCAGACTTTGCTGGTGGCGCATAACATTGATCTCGCGCCGCGTGTACCTAATTTGAAAGTAGGGGATTGGGTGGCCTTCTATGGTGAGTATGAATGGAATATGAAAGGCGGGGTGATTCATTGGACACACCATGATCCCAAAGGCCGCCATGTGGATGGCTGGTTAAAGCACCATGGTGAAATTTATCAATAAGTGTTGATGGGTAAAGGAAAACTTTCAATATTGTTTGCAGGAAGATAACGTCAAATGATAGGTAGATAATTCCTATTATCATCCATTGCCATTCGTCTTAAAACATCACTGTCGCGTGGTTGCAAGTGTATCAAACTGCTTGTGAGGCCTTTAGCAAAATAGTTATCTTTATTCGGAATTGAACGTACTTTGCTTTAGCTTTGATCAGTCGCAGACCATGAGTCGCAAAAATAAGCCATCGCTTTTATTGCAAAGCGAACTTGAGCGTTTCGTAGAGGATCAAGGATGCATCCCTTCCCCAATATTCATTTGCCGAACCAAGCTATTCTATGTGGCCCCAGTTGTATTGTTGCCTGTTTGGATAGTTTTAATCTTCGGCAGCATTCGCAGCCGCGGTTACTTCGCCGTTTCTCTATGCAATCCATGACCTTTACGGGGGAGCTGATTCGTTTAGATACGAGTCAAACCCTGACTAGTCTGCTCGCACAGCTTTATCAAGTGACGGGCATTTTGTCGGAAGGGGATTATGTCGAATTTGTCCCAGAGCATGGGTTTAACTCTCTAGCGGCGATGCATCATGTGCTGAGCCAATTTGGTTTTGAAACTGAGATGGTGTTTCGCGATCCATCGACCCGCGCTTATATGACGGAGGCATTTCGCTCTGAAGCAACATTGATGAAAGACTTGGGCGTGCCGGCCGTGTATTACTCGCCGCAATGGCGACAAAAGGAGAGCATTCTGATTGCGGTGATCGCCTATGAGCGCACCATCCACTTGGTGGCCTGTAACCACCGCGGCGAGTGGTTTGATTCAGATTTGCCAGAGCATATTTACTATTGGGATGACATTGAACATTGGCAGCAAAGTCAAAACAAACGCGGCAAAGCGCAGTGGATGGGCATTGCCATGCGTGTGTGGTTCAGTCAAAAGGAACATTGACCCAGTTATAGGTAAAATGTAGGGCTAAAATACAGCTGGCACAGCCAGTAAACACAAAAATAGACGCACACAAGTGCACGAATCGGTTGATTAAAATGCGGCGTTTACCGCCGCATTTTTAGCCATACTTTTATGCTGACCTCTCAGAAAATACTGGTGATTGTTTCGCCGAATCAATCAGACTTTGAAAAAGGCCACTTCTTGGGTGAGGTGACTGCTAAGCGCATTGAGCTGGTGCGTGGCACTTTGATTGTTTTTCATTAACTGAATTGACTCAGTGGACATGCTTGAAATTTGCTCCATGGCAACTACCAAATCTTGAATAAATTTCACCTGCTCATCCGTGGCATGCACAATATGGCGCACTTGGTTGAGGGAGTCTTGCGCTTGCTGCTCAATATGAACCAACAATTGGCTGGCTTCTGTCGTACTTTGCTGGCAATGCTCCACCTTAGGCTGTGTATTTTCCATCGCCGACACACTTGCCACGGTTTGAATTTGCACTTCTTTGAGCATGGCTTCAATTTGAGTTGTTGCCTCACCCGTGCGCTTGGCTAGGTTTCTTACTTCATCTGCCACAACGGCAAAGCCGCGTCCAGATTCTCCAGCGCGGGCAGCTTCAATGGCGGCATTGAGTGCTAATAGGTTGGTTTGTTCTGAAATACTGCTAATCATATGCACAATGCCACCAATATCCCGCGTTTTTTCCTCTAGGGTCTTAATTTGATCCACGGTGTCATTGACGGCAGTCGTTACCAATTGCATTTGCTCGGCAACAACCGCGATATGGACTTTCCCCTCATGGGCATGATTGGACGTATTCACTGAGTTTTGTTCAGATAAATTCATGATTGATGCGATCTCTTGCGTGGTCGCATGCATGGTCTCAAGTTTGATCACCATTTCATCGGTGAGAGCAGCCTGCTGCTGGGCAGACTCATAAACAGAGTTCGAGCCCATGGAGACCTGTTCTACTTGTTCCACTAATTGCTCTGATGTGCCACGGATATGGCGCACAATGGCGCTTAATTTTTCAGACATAATAGACAGCGAATGAAGAATGCTGCCGAATACTGTGTTGTGGTGATTTTGCTTTAACACACCATTGGCCATGGCTTGAATTTCATGCTGCGTGGTATAGGGTTCACCGCCCAAAGAAAAGTGGAAGCTGCGCTCAATGACAAAGCCAACCAAAATAGAGATGACAATCGCGATGCTGCTCAAAATGAGCATTAAATTTTGAAAACCACTGGCTTGCTCGCGGGCAATCGGTGTGAGTTTTTGATTCAGCTGTTCTTGGTAATCAATAAATTGGTTAATGGCTTCAAGCCATTGTTTAAACTTCGGTCGAATTTGGTTCAGTAAAGTATCGGGAATCGCTTCACCGCGATTTTTTTTGGTCATCACTGTTTCAATCAGTGGTTGGGTTTGCCCTTGGATGTGACTAATTTGATTTAAAATTGCGATTTCTTCTGCGGTAAATGGTACCTGCGAGTCGAGCATCGCTTGCATTTTTTGCGCTGAAGCTTGGTAGTACTGACTTAAATTCTGGATATCTTTTTCAATGCTACTTATTTCTTGCGGTGTTTTTGCCATCACTAAATCGCGAATCGCAATGGCGCGATCATGAACACTGCCGCGATAATTAATAGCATAACGTTGCTTCACGGAGTTGATATCCGTGACTTTCGATAAACTTGAATCGATGAAATTGACTTTCTGGATGCCAATGGTGGTTAAGAGAATCATCAGCGCCACAATGATGCTAAAGCCCAGCGCAAGGCGGGTTCTCACTTTTAATTGCGTCAAGTATTTCATTCTGTCTCCTGGGAATAAGATGAAGGGAGAGGGCTTCATCGATAATTTTATTGAAAATCATGGTGTAACCATGCGCATGGTTCGCAGTTATTAAATTAAAATTATTATTGTCTGCTATTTATCTCTCTAGTTTTTGAGTTGGTTTTGTATTGATATTCATTTATTTAGAGAGGATTATGGATTGTGACAGAATGTGAATGACGGTCTAATCGTTCACGCCAATTGAATCAATAGTTTTGGTTGTGATGGGCTGCTTATATATCGATTGTCGTATTACCCCAATCATGGATTGATATATTTCGAATAAATCACTTTATGCATAAAATAATATACAACTGTTGGCGATGAGATTTATTGTCTATTGCATAGGTATCGTTTTAGGTGCCTGCTAAAGCAAAAAGCAAAAAGCAAAAAGCAAAAAGCAAAAAGCAAAAAGCAAAAAGCAAAAAGCAAAAAGCAAAAAAGAGATAGCGCAAACCATCAAAAACCACCGCAGAAAAGCAACCACATAAACGAAACCACATAAAAGAAACCACAGCCAAACCCATTTCAGTAAAGCCGTGAAACTTGGCATGGGTGAGAAAGATATGTGGATGGCATACGATATCTGTGGGCTTGAGCCAAACGAAAGGCAATAGCTAACAAATTGATTTATAAGAGATAAGAGTAGTCTCACAAATTTTGCCCCTATTGATGAATTCCTTTGTTTGAAACCTCTTTATCTTTTAAATTCATTTGGTTAACAGATTCATCGGACAATTCAATGGCGTATCACTCAAACAATTGGCGACAAATTCCGCAGTATGTCGCGACCTATAACCGCTTTCTTGAACAGGGCTATCGTGATGGCTGGGAGGGGTTGGATGAGCCTGATGATCCGCCATCCTGCGATCTAGAGTTTCCCGCATTTCTTGATGCCATTATTTATGCCAATCAGGTCGGGGATTTGACAGGATTTCGAGACGCGTGGCCATTGGCGTATGCGCCGCTATGTGCTCGCCTCAATGAATTGGGGCAGTCGATTCCAATGCTGGCCGTGTTTGATGATGGCAAGATTCTTGCGCGCCTTGGCACCACGTATCAGAGCGGTCATGCCGTGTTGATTGATGGCGATAAGGTACAAGCCGTGGCGGATATTGGTTGTTTTGGTCAAAGCGCCAATGGTCAATGGCTGGCTATTGCTGGTGAACATGGTGTGGTCATCACGCGTGGCTGGCAGGGTGAGATGTATTGTGTTTGTCCTTATCCTTCTGCCTTACAAATGGGCGTCGCACTTGACGAGCCATGGCAACCTGAAAAGTTGGTACCCTTTGATGATGGCCGCGCCGTTCTTTTTGTGAGCGCACAGGGCTGTTTTATTTTAGAGCCTCAGCAGTCGATTCGGTTACTCCCTACAAATCAAGCCTGTGAAGATCATTTTCAGTGGCTCGCAGAAGATTGCCCAGAAGTGCCACAGTCGCTACCGCATTTGGATATGGTTCATGGCGCGGTCTCAAGTGATGGCCAATGGATTGCGGTGGGAAGCCAGTGCAGTGCTCATTTGGTGTTTGATCGCCAAGGCAACCAAGTCGCAGAAATTGGCCCCCATAGCGAATACCCGCATTTTGCGCTTTTTAGTGCCAAGGATGAGCAGCTCTTGTTGAATGCCTGCCATTTTTACAATGGAGCCAGCATTAGTGTGCCGTGCCCCAAAATACCAGGGCTTTATACTGATTTTTATCAGGAGCATGCGGATATCACTGTGGTTGAGCAGGCCGCGCGGGTTTATGCAGGCGTCGCGCGCAAAGATGAGTACATCATTGGCGATGCCTATGGCTGGTTGCGTTGTGTGGATTTTCAGGGGCAGCTGCGCTGGATCCATCATATCGGCTCGACTATTGATGCGATGGTGCTATCAGCAGATGGTCAGACGCTGATTTGTAGTAGCTATGCGGGGTTTATCTCGATTCTTGAGCTTGATAGCGATGCGCGCGCGCCTTATGAGCTTGGATTTGGCCCAGTGCATGAATCGCGTCGCTGGTTATTTTGGAAAAATATGCAGCCGCTGATGTGGTAAAAATGAATGATTTGATTATCCAAATTTGAATGACAAGCGGCTGATTAAAAACGCATGATGGCGCTCATGCGTTTTTTGATGGACTTGGCTTAACTTCGCTTTGGTTTTACTTCGGCGTATTCAATTGAGCATCCTTACATGGGGCTGAGTGAAGCGTTGTTTCGTCCAGTCGGGTTTATTTCGTTGATGAAGTGTGCGCCGCTAATTTTTGTGCACTTTGATAGTGCTCAATCGCTTGGTCAAGGACTTGGTTGGCTTCTTTAGCGGTCATCACGCCTTGGATTTTCATGCCGCCTTGCGGGCCCTTATAGTGACCAAACCAAAGTTTGACGATATCTAAGGTGCCTGGAAATTGCTTTTCAAGATCATTAATAGATTGCACATCGGCAAAAGGTGATTGTTCAATTAATGGGATCGCAATGAGCTTGTCATCTTGTTCTTGATTATCGAGTAGTTGAATTGCACCAATGACGCGCACTGAAACTACGCTGCCGCGAGGCATGGCTGAGCCAAGGACGAGGATATCAAGCGGGTCACCATCACCACCAAGCGCTTTCGGTAAGGCAGTCCCTGGGATGGTGCCATAGTTGCCTGGGTAACCGAGGTAGTGAACAATCCGCGGTTGCCCCTTTTTAAATTCCCAATGAATGATCGAGCCGTCTTGTTTGCTCACTTCCCATTTTTCATTGCTACCTGTCGGGATCTCAATGATCGCATTAAGATGGCCGCTGCTATTGCGCGCATCTATATCAGCAAGATAATCGCGATCAGCTTGAATGGTGTAGGTATCAATTTGTTTAAATTCAAGGGCAGATGCGCTGCCACTGAAAGCGAGTAGTGCACATACTGTAAAAATAGACTTTTTCATGAAGCATCCTTTGTTGATAAATGGGATAAAAGGCGACCCATCTGGCTGGGTATCTTGATGTTGACGCATGACAAATGCGTGACGCCATCATGGCAGAGCGATGATATTTTTGTGCCAGTGGGATGACATCTACGCCTTTTTCTTTATCAAGATCAGAGAATTGTCATAAATCTTGTCGCGCTTGTATGACTGCTGTGATGAATTTTCCAAAACCAATCGCAATCATCGAGGCAATTTTAACTTTATTGTCAATTGGCCTATCATGGATGCGTTCATCAATCGGTCATTTGGATGTCTATGAAATTAAAGCGATGTGTCTATCTCGGTAGTGCGCTGATGTTGTTATCAAGCTGCGCCACCATGAATCAGCAAGAATGCCTCACCGCAAATTGGCAGCAGATTGGTTTGGCGGATGGTGCCAATGGCTATCGAATTTCACAGATTGATGCACATCGGCAAGCTTGCGCTGAATATGGCGTGACACCAGACTTACAAGCGTACACATTGGGGTATCAGCAAGGCTTGAAGGCCTATTGTGCGCCAGCGAATGGCTATCAGGTAGGCTATGAGGGGAAGGCCTATTATGGTCAGTGTCCTGAAGCGCAACATGCGGCATTTTTTGCCGCCTATCAAAATGGTGCCAAACATTTTGAGCTTCGCTCTGAGATACAGCGCTTAGAAAATGAATATGAAAGTGATGGTCGTGCGCTCACGGATCTCAATAACAAAATTGATCAAGCCACGCTGCAATATCAAATTTTTGAAGGTAGCGCCGCGGAGCTTCGTGCCATTGGTTTGAAGCTTGAGCAGCTGAAACAACAGCGTTTTGAACTGCTTTACCAACGGGCGCAAGCGCAGCGCGACATTGATGCGCGGCAAGCACAGCTTTCTGCCTTACCTTTGCCTCAGTTCTAAGGCTTTCACTTTAATTGACAGCCTCTCAGCTCTGAGCAAATGAGATGATGGATGAAAAGGCGCAGAAGCGCCTTTTTTACGCGGTGACTTTCACTGAAAGGTAAAGGTGTTATAGAAAGTGGCATCTTTGAGCGTGACATCAAGGGTCAATAAATTGCAGTTTTTAGGGATCTGGTAACGAATGGTTTGGCCAAAGGGTACTGGGCGATAGGCTCCTTGTTTGAGCGTCAGTTGGCAGTGACCTTGGTTGGCTTTGAGCGTTAAATCCGCGGGAATAATTTCATCTTGGTTGGCATTGGTTAGCGTGAGTGTGTTGGCCAATTTTTCAATGCGCCACTTCGGCGATTCAATGGATGGGGTGATGTAATCGCCATAGTATTTTAGCTCATCGGCAGATAATAGTGCGCCGGTGTCAGTTTGGTCGATGATGCGGGTATAGCGATTATCAACATAGTGCAGTTTGTCATTGTGACCGCACCATTGTTTATTTTCGTTAAAACCCCACCACTTGTATGCCCAAACGCCATTGACTTCAACCTGCGTGCCGTCGGTGATGTAGATGTATTGGTCATTAAATAGTGTACGTAAATCCAATAGGTTGATTTTATTATGGTAAGCGATGCCGCCACGCTCACGAGCAATATGATTCATTGGGTCAATGTAGCAGTTGTAATCATTGTTCTGAAAATCAGAGCGACTATCTGGAAGCGGTGTTTCTGCAAAAGAACTAAAGGAGATTAGGATTGCGGGCAATAAAAGGGGCGTCTGTTTGAACATTATGAGTCACTATAAAATAAGGTGAATCATTGTAGACGGCTGTGCATAGTTCTTGATATATCAATCAGTTCAAGTTGTGATGGCGATAAAAAAGCGCCTCTGATGAAGCGCTTTGAAAACAATGCATACTATTCGTAATCAATAAATAGTATCAATCGATTATTTGCTGAAAAGTTTAGTCACCATTTCTGGCTCAAGCTCTGCGCCTTCTAGGGCGTCATTCCAGTTGAGGCCAACCAATACACCATCTTCTGACAGGGTGGTCATCCATTCGTTGGTGAATAGATCCAAATCGATGGAGGTCACTTCAAACTCAGCCCATTCTTCAACGCAATGCGCGCGAGCGGCTTCTTCGCTCGACCAAAATGGCATTACTTCACTGTTTTCAAATTCGCTGGAATCAACGGATAGCCATTCCACTTCATCAAGACATAGGCCCCAAACCAGATTTGTTTGACGGGTTTGGGCGACAAAATTTTCTAGTTCCGCTTTGAACTGATCGATGCTTGAACTCATCTGAGTCTCTCTTATCAAAATGCATAGAATGCGATGAATACTGGCTTGATAGTAACAGAATTGCGTCGTAGAAGATTGTATTTATTTTGCGATGAGTGATGGGGGTGAGTGACCTTACGGGCATAAAAATGCAGGCTGATTTCGCGTGTCGGTCAACAAAAAATGGTTAGCGGCTGCCCAAAATGGCCAAAGATCGTTACACTTCGAAAAAAGAAAATAAAGAGAGAATCCAATGCATTTTTCGCTTCATTCTGCCCAAGAGTTTGCGCCGATTGAAAGACTATTTCGCCAGACTTTTTCAGATGCCGAAGGGCCTACTGAAGGCGCACTGATTGGCCAGCTTGCGCGCGATCTTTTAACGACAACGCCGCAATCTGATTGCTTTTGTTTTGTCGCCATCGAACAGGAGCTGATTGTCGGGGCGATTATTTTGACCGTATTTCGCCATGGCGGCGAAGAAAAAGCGATTTTGCTATCGCCAGTGGCCGTGGCAACGTCTCATCAAGGTCAGGGGATTGGTAAGCAACTGATTACCTTTGGTCTCAATATGATGAAAGAGCAGGGCTATCAGATCGCCATCACCTACGGCGACCCTAATTTTTACGGCAAAGTGGGGTTTGAGCAGGTCACAGAAGCGCAGATTCCAGCGCCGCTGACGTTATCTTATCCCCATGGTTGGCTGGCGCAATCACTGACAACTGAGCCATTGGCGGTGTTGATTGGGCCAACGGCCTGCGCGTCGGCATTGGCTGATCAATCATTTTGGTAAGTTGGGCGCTCTCGCGCATTAAAACCTCAGCCAGTGCTGAGGTTTTTTTATGGGCTTGGATTGAAAGCGGTCATCCTTACAAGCAATCCTCAATGTAAAAACGCCTCAATGCAAAAACTCCCTCTGTTACAGCTAAGATTTTAGAACGTTTTCATGGCTTTACAGATTGCTGTGCGTTGCCGCATCCAGTCTTGATAACCATAATTAATCACTTATTCAATCATTCACTTACCTATAATTCCGTGGCGATGAGGTCATGAATTGATTGGCGTTGCATGGAGGCGATGATGGGGTGGTGGCATCAAAAATCAAAATTTAGCGGTGCATAGCGGCAAGATTGCGACAAGCGCTGAGCATGATGGTGTACGGCTTGTGGCAAATGCCGATGAAGCACTCAGGGACTGATGTGGCGTTTTGTCAGCAGGCGCGCGTAGTGCTCAATTGCCAGCATTGCGACGCACAAGTTAGCGTTAGCCAAATCTATTTTGAGCAAAATCGTTTTGCACAAAGGCGCGACGCTGTGCGCTGCCCATTGTGCGATTTGCCATGCGAGCCTTGCCATATTCCAAACAGGGCATATGAGACACATGGTGACAAGCACAGTCAGCTTTTTCGCATGTTGCCTTTTCAAGTCACACGAGATGCGGCTTTCGCGCATTTGCAACAGTGGCTTCGCGCTCGCTGGTTTGTGCCGCATGGTTTTTTGCAGCAGCGCACTTGGCTTCATCGATGCCAGAGCATGTATATGCCTTATTGGCTATATGGGTGTGATACGAAAACCCGTTATAGCGGCGAGCGTGGTGATGATTTCTATATCGATGTGACGCGCACCAATTCCGATGGGAAAAGTGTGACTCAGCCTGAGCGGCGAACAAGCTGGCGTTCGGTGAGTGGTTTTGTTCCCACGCGATGTCAGGATGTACTGGTACCTGCGGCGCATGTAATTTCAACAGCGCGTTTGCATCAACTTGAACCTTGGGATCTTCGCTTACAGGTCGATGATCAAGCAGATTGTCTCTCAGTAGATGTATGTGTGGATTTTCAAGTCGATATGGCCGCGGGATATGCACGTGCTAAAGAACGAATGCAGGCGGAGATTGAACACGCTATCCGTTTGGATATCGGCGGTGATGCCCAGCGTATTCATCATAAAGAAACGCAATATCTCGATGTTATTGAACAGCCCCTACAGCTGCCGGTTTGGGTGTTGGCCTATCAGTATCAGGGCAAACTATTCCAAGTGTTGATCAATGGGCAAACGGGCAAAGTGCAGGGGGCGCATCCCTATTGTTGGTTAAAAATTGCAAGCTGCGTGGTTGCGAGTCTGGCGGCGCTTGGCGTGATGCTGTCTTGGCTTGGCTAAAAGCTTGGTTAATCGCTTGGTTTTTATGCGATAAAAAATAAATAAAAACCATATCATATTGATATATATGAACTTTAACTGTTATTTTGTTGTAATATCTCGATTTCATTGTTTGATAAAAAAGGAATTTTTATGCGCGCATTGACGTTTTGTTCAGTCTTTACTTGCCTTATCGCGACGGCTTTGGTTCATGCGCAGTCTTTAGGGGCACAGGCTTTAGAGGAACAGTCTTTAGATAAGAAGCAGTCAGCGGTGATCGCGGCACTTGAGCAAAAAGCGCGCGTTGAATTCGGCCAAGCTGTGACGATTTCGGTGGAAAGGGTCAATGTCGATCAAGACTGGGCTGTGGTGGTTGGAGAAATTGAGAGCGAAAAAGACGCCAAGCCTTGGTATCAAGGCCATTACTGTGACCATGGCTTAGATAAAGCGCTGTGGGCGGTGATGCAAAAAAATGGCGATAGTTGGCGCTATGACCAGCTTTATTGGTGCGCCACAGAGCCTGTTTATTGGTATCTGGAAGATGAAATTGGTCTCATTTGGCCCTGCGGTGTGTATCAAGGCTTACAAGCGACGGCGGGGGAAACCTTAGAGCAAACATGCCGACGCACCGCAGAAAAAACCACAGTACAAGCGCCTGTCTCGGCGCAAGAATAGCGATGCCTAGACGTCTAAATAAAAAACGTCTAATTCAAGGCGCTAAAATTAGTGCCAAATGAAGCCCTAAACAGCGCCTTGGCATTAGAACATGGTATTTGAGAAAGCCGCGCAATCGAAACCTGATGTCTTGACATTTGGGGTTCGAAAGTCGCGGCTTTTCCGTGGCCATGAATATCAATATGGATCTGGAGGAAAAAGATTAACCCAGTTGGACTTCTGTATCCGCTTTTAGGGTTGAGCTACACGCCAATACATAACCATCTTCAATCTCTTGCGCGCTGAGTGTTTCTTGGCTGCTGCTGTCCACGGAGCCTGGGGTTACTTTACACTTACAGGCGCCGCACACACCGCTTCGACATACTGCCAAAATTGGCAATTGCATCTCTTCAAGCTTATCGGCGAGGTTATCACCCACATTGGCTTGCATGGTCGCTCCAAAGGCGGGTGCCGTGATCTGCACAGGGGCGGCCTCGTCATGCGCTGTTGCGGTGACTGCCGCTGTGCTGATTGCTGTACTTGTTGTTGTGCCTATTGATGCGTGAGGCCCTGGCGTAAAACTTTCATGATGAAAATGTGCCATCTCAAAATTGAGCGCTTCAAGGCTTTGCGCAGTTTGTTGCATCAGTTGCTCTGGGCCACAGAGATAGATGCTGCGCTGCATAAAATCAGGTACTAAGCTTTGCAACCAATGGCCATCAAAGCGCTGCTGCGCCTGCGAAGGTGTCATAGCATCCTTGAGGAGCAGGTGAAGATGAAAATTGGGCTGCTGCTTGGCCATGGTTTGCAGCGCATCAAAATAGATGGTGTCTGTTTTTGATTTGGCCAAATGAATAAAGTGCACATCGCAAGGTTCAGGCTGACTCAGCCAATATTGCGCCATGGCAAAGACTGGGGTGATGCCGCAACCTGCGCTTACCAGTACGGCTTGACGTGTGCCATCATTGATTTTTGCCGCTTGGTCGATGCAGTTAAATGGACCGGCGGGCGCCATCAGTTGCAGCGTTTCGCCGACTGCAAGCTGGTGGACCAAATAGTTTGAAACCAGCCCTTTGTCTACGGCTTGAACTGTGATGCGCAGGATGGGCTCGTGAGCAAGGCTGCTGAGTGAGTAGGCGCGATAGACCCATTGGTCTTTGTGCATGATACCCAGTGAAATAAACTGTCCGGGTTTGTAATCAAAGCGATCGGCAGCAAAGAGCGGCGCAAGCTCAAGAGTGACAGCTTGAGGGGTTTCTTGATGCTTGCTTTGACAGCGAAAAGGTAGGGGAGAAGACCAATCGAAAGACATAACGAATCTCACTTACTTTGACCGTATAACGGATGGAAAATTTGAAATGAGAAGTGCGGCGCGATGGCGCCGCACTTGCTTTTGAGAACGATGAATGCGCGATTACGCAGACAAAATGGTGTTCAAATCACTTTCAACGTCGCTGATCATGCGCATATCAAATTTTTCTTGAATGATGGCAATCAGGTTATCGGTCAAAAACGCAGGTGCCGTTGGGCCGGTGTAGATGCCTTTCACGCCCAGCGCAAAGAGGGTCAATAGGATCACGATGGCCTTTTGCTCAAACCAAGACAACACAAGGGTCAGCGGAAGGTCGTTAATGCCGCAGTCAAAGGCATCGGCAAGGGCAATGGCCAGCTGAATCGCAGAGTAGGCATCGTTACATTGGCCCACATCCAAAAGACGCGGAATACCGTTGATCTCGCCAAATTGGTTTTTGTTAAAGCGGAATTTACCGCAGGCCAAGGTCAGGATCAGCGTGTCTTCAGGTGCTTGCGCCGTAAAATCGGTGTAGTAGCTACGCTCTGATTTATCACCATCGCAACCACCGACAAGGAAGAAGTGCTTGATATGGCCTGCTTTGACTTGCTCAATCACAGCAGGCGCGGCATTCATCAGTGCGTTGCGGCCAAAGCCAACTGTGATCATCTGCTCGATTTCATTATGCGCAAAGCCTTCTTGCGCCTCGGCGCAGGCGATCACTTCGCTAAAATCATCCCCTTCAATATGGCGAACGCCTGGCCAGCCAACAATGCTGCGAGTAAAGAGGCGATCTGCGTATTGGCCGACATTTGGGTTGAGTAGGCAGTTCGAGGTCATCACAATCGCACCAGGGAAGTTGGCAAATTCTTTTTGTTGGTTTTGCCATGCGCTACCGTAGTTACCTACAAGGTGCGGATATTTATTCAGCTCTGGGTAGCCATGTGCCGGTAGCATTTCGCCATTGGTATACACCTGAATGCCAGTGCCTTGGGTTTGCTGCAAGATTTTCTCGAGATCGTGCAAGTCATGACCTGAAACCAAAATACATTTGCCTTTCACCGGTTTAACATTGACCGCTGTTGGGGTTGGGTGACCAAAGGTATCGGTTTCGCCTTGATCCAGCATCGCCATCACTTTGTAGTTCATCATACCGATCTGCATTGCGCACTCAAGCAGGGCATTGAGATCAGTGGGCTCGCTGCCTAGCCACGCCATGATTTGATGATATTCGTTGTAAATCTCGCGATTGGTTTGACCCAGTACACGCGCATGCTCCATATACGCAGCTGCGCCTTTTAAGCCATAAAGGCAGAGTAAACGCAGGCCAATCACATCTTCATGCAAGCTCTCTTTACCGCGGTTGACAGCCATTTGTGGGGCTTGCGCTAAAATCTCTTCCGCTGTTTCTGGAAGTACAAAGGTCGCAACCGCTGGTAGCGCCTGCATCTCAGCGTCTGTGAGCATGGCAGCGGCCATCACTTGAGATTGTAAACGTGCCTTGTAGGCTGCCGCTTGGTTGGTGAGCTCTAAAATTCGCGCTGGATCGAAGTTCACATTGGTCAGTGTGGCGAAAAAGGCTTTAGGTGCCCATTGATTGATTTCAGTGTCTTCAATGCAGTGGGTTTGCGCTTGGGTTGCCCAGAAAGAAACGCCTTGTAATGCATAGACGAGCACGTCTTGTAGGTCGGATACTTCCGCAGTTTTGCCACACATCCCTTGGGCAAAAGAGCAGCCCTTGATGGTTGGGGTTTGAATGGTTTGCTCGCATTGAATACAGAACATGCATATCTCCAGTGATAAATCTAAATCGCGTCATGCGCGAAAATTGATGTAATAACGCCATGTTGTGGCGATGAATGATGGTGAGATTGCAGCTTGCGTGCCAGTTTTTAAGTTCTTGTTTTATAAGAGGATTAAGTGTATTTGGAATGACTCGCGATATAAAAAAGACATCAAAATTGATGTCTTTTTTACACGCAGTGAGCATGTCAGTGAAGAATCTTTAACCTTTTGTTAGACCAAGTTTTTTACCCATACGATAGAGATTACCGCGATCCATCTGGAGGAATTCAGCCGCCTGTGCCCAAACCCCATTATTTTTGCTCAATGCATGCACAATGAGGGCTTTTTGATAATCCTCAACCAGTTCACGCATGGGCTGTGATTGTTGGGGTAATAGAGTTGTTGTGTTTTTAACATCATTGGCAGGTAGTTGGTCACCAAAATGATGCAGTTCAATTACGGTTTGCTGCTGGCCGATAGCGTGCAGCGCAGCGCGAGTGAGGGCATGCTCGAGCTCTCGCACGTTGCCAGGCCAAGGTAGGCGCTCTAGCTGTGCCAAGGCTCTGGGGTGAACGTGTAAGTTTGGGGCATGAAATTGTTGACGTACTTTTTCCAGTAAATAACCGGCAAGCACGGGAATATCGCCATCGCGATGACGCAGCGGCGGCACATGAATGGGAAAGACATTGAGGCGATGGTAGAGGTCAGCGCGAAAAGTGCCTTTAGCCACTTCCTCTTCAAGATTGCGATTGGTGGCCGCCAAAATTCGAACGTCTACGAGTAAATGGGCATCACTCCCCACCCGCTGTAGCTCACCTTGCTGAATCACGCGCAGCAATTTGGCTTGCAATAGGAGCGGTAGCTCGCCCAGCTCATCTAAAAAGAGGGTACCGCCATCGGCGAGTTCAAATTTACCCGCGCGGTTTTGATTGGCGCCGGTAAACGCACCTTTGATATGACCGAACAGCTCACTTTCGGCCAATCCTTCGGGGAGTGCGGCGCAGTTCACGTAGATCATCGGCTTATCGGCACGCTGCGATTGCGCGTGCAGGGCATGCGCCACAAGCTCTTTACCCGTCCCTGTTTCGCCCGTGATTAAAACCGCGTAATTAGACGGTGCAACGGTGTGAATGAGGCTGCGCAGGTGGGTCATGGCATCGCTTAAGCCAATCATCTCGCCCTGCTGGATTCGCGCTTGCTGAATCAAGGTTTGGGTGAGATTTTGCTGCTTTTGATTTTGCGCTTTAAGCGCTTGAACCTGCGCAATATTGCGCATGGTTGCAGCGGTGAGTGCGGCAAAGGTATCAATAACAACCGGATCAATTTGATCAAACGCACCCACTTCTAAAGCATCAAGGGTGAGAACGCCCACCACTTGGTTTTGAATCGACAGGCTGCATCCTAAACAATCATGGACATCAATGCTGATCTCACTGTCATTGAGTAGGCCATCAAAGGGATCGGGCAGATCGCTATGGGCATCAAAGCGGACAGGGACACGCGATTGCATAATGCGCTCAAGGCGTGGGTGTGCTTTGGGAAAAAAGCGCCGACCCAAGACGGTGGTCGATAAACCTTTGACCGCCACTGGGGTGAGAAATCCTGCTTCATCAAGGACAAACAGGGCGCTGGCATCGCAGGGAAAGACGCTGGTCATGCTTTCTACAATGGACTGATATTGCTGCTCTGCACTGAGATTGGTACTGAGATTTTGCGCAATGTTTAAAAAGGCGGCTTCAATGGAGGGGGCTGCGATAAGAGTCATGGAGGCGCTCCGAATATTCAATGGCGTGCATAATGATATAGTGTAGCTTGATGTTGTCTCGATGACATCAATTCAATCAGCACGTAAAGCCAGTGAAATTGAGCATTTTAAGCAATACTGAAATGGTTCATGCACAACCAAAGGTGATGGATCATGGTGATGCCATTTTATATTGCGGTTTTTTCTTTGTTTTTATTGCTGCTTAGCGCGCAAGTGATTCGCTGTCGACGTCGCGCGAAAATTGCTGTGGGTCATGGCGATGACGTACTGCTGCAACGCGCCATTCGCGCGCAAGCTAATTTCACGGAATATGTCCCCTTGAGCCTATTGCTTCTGCTCTGTCTCGAAATTCAACTGGGATTGGCCATGAGCGCTGTGGCCATTCACTGCTTGGCATTTGTGCTGCTACTTAGTCGTATATTGCATGCCTGGGGGATTCGCCAAGTCAATGAGCCCCTCCGTTTTCGTTTTATCGGGATGGTTGGCACGTTCAGCGTGATTCTGGTGAGCGCAGTTTGGCTGCTGGTGCGCTATTTTATGATGGCGTGAGCTCACCAGCGAACCTTAAAGGTCAGCATGGCGAATTTGGGTGCGATGGCCAAAGTGGGGCTAACCGGCCAATCAGGTGTTACGTAGACTAAGGCCATGGGAGATATGCTGCCTACAATGAGGGGGTGTTCGTCATCGCGATAGCCTGTCATTAGCCCTGCGATAACACCCCATTCAAGGTGATATTTGACCGTAGAAAAATCGCCGCCGACAAAATATGCTCGCCGAGCATAGGAATTGATAGCAGTACCAACAATAACGTTTTGATATTCAATGGCGACCAGCTCATGGGTTTCATTGGTAATATCATCAACAAAGTGATGTGACCATCCACCCAAATACAAGCTGCCAGCATCGCTTGGCTGTGAGAGCAAGGCGCAAAAGATGATGAGCAAGTATCGCAATATTGGCTTCCTTTCTCGGGTTGATTCATGTTTCATCCTTTATTGATCATAGTTCAGATTGACTGAGTCTTTGGTGAGGCAGCCCGCCCTCGATGAATCATGCTTTAGTGCAAAATATGCGAGTAAAGCTCATGACCTTTGCTCTGGAATTAGCATAATCTACTGAGGACGGCGTGATTGTGTCGCCGATGTTTCGGTAGATATTCAGTGAGCCCTATAGGGTATGACGAGTAGAGAGCTAAGATGCAAGCAGAAGTAAAATGGTTGGAAGGGTTTCAATTTGTAGGTCAGTCCGGCACCGGCCATAGCGTGGTGATGGATGGCAGTGGCGGTAAGAGTGCGCCTAGCCCGATGGAGATGGTGCTGATTGCTGCAGGCGGCTGTAGCTCTGTGGATGTCATTGACGGTCTAAAATCAGCGCGTCAGCAGGTTCGAGGCTGCGTGGCTAAATTGACCACTGAGCGCCGCGACAGTGCGCCGCGTCTTTTCACTAAAATTAATATTCATTTTGAAGTCACGGGTGACAATCTAGATCAAGCCGTGGTGGCACAAGTGACCGCTGACTCTTTAGAAAAATACTGCTCGGTTTGCTTGATGCTTGGCGCCGGTGTTGAGATGAGCCATAGCTGGGAAATTATTCAAGGTTGATTGTTGTCTGCAATGCTTGTCGCAATTTGCGTCTGTCCCATTGGGGTGCATATGATGGTATACGCGTATTGAGATAGAGCGCATCGCTAAAAGCCCAAACTTGGTTTGGGCTTTTTTGTACGCGAAACCTTGTTGCTACGATGCGGGGCAGATAAGGGCGTGATGAGAGGGCTGGATGTGACTGTGGATCTCTATTTTGCAATTTGTCTTTGGCTTTGCGGCGCTAAACTTGAAATATGCACAAGTGAGACGAGGTGGCGTATGAGTAGACTGCGTGTTACGAGATGCAAGCGGTGCTGCATGATATTTTGCGCGATATTTTTACTTTCGGGTTGTCAGTTGACCCGGGTGGAAGGCGAAGTGGATGACGTGGAAGTCAAGGTGAGTACGAAGGATGATCATGACCATGATGGTCATTTTTGCCCGCCTGGTCAGGCTAAAAAAGGCCGCTGTTAGGCGCTTTCGCGAGAGGTGGCTGTTATTGCGTACATGAATGAACCATACCAAAGCATAAAAAAGCTTCGAGAGTGTCGAAGCTTTTTTATATTTGGTCATGCATCAGTTGACCGTTCGTCGGTAGCAACAGAGCATTACGAAACGCAATGAGTTATGTGGAGGGGTGCTTGGCTGGTTGCGGCATTTGATAGCGTTTGATATCAACATGCTCAATATCTAATTGCTCATCAGGCAAAAAGATACGCGCATATTGCTCAAAACCGCCTTGTTGTAAAAAGAGTAAAAAGAGCGACTCATCAATTTTTTTGTTTTTGGCCATTTGATACATGATATCGATGGCAACACTATAAGGTTTGGCTTTTTTGTAGGGTCTATCCGCTGCCGTAAGGGCTTCAAAAATATCAGCGATCATTAAAATTCGCTCTGCGATGGAGAGATCGCGCTGGTTAAGTTGGCGCGGATAACCTTTGCCATCCATGGTTTCATGGTGGGTCGAGGCGTAGCGAGGCACGCGTGCTAGCTCTGGTGGAAAGGGCATAGCTTCAAGCATTTTAATGCCACTAATCATATGCTCATTGATCTTGAATCTGTCTTCGGCGGTTAAGGTGCCGCGTTGAATGGTGAGGTTATAGAGCTCGCCATGGTTATATAAATGCTCTGGGACTTGCATCTTGATGCCAAATTTAGGGTCAAATTTGCTGGTGCCGGTGCGCGCAATAATGTGCTCGGGCTTATCGGCCAGTAAGGTTTCGACAACAGGGAATGTCGTTGACGCGTCCTTGTGTTGTTGTTCTTCAAAAGGTGAGAGCCCGAGTCGATTATCAAAATGTCGCACCCAAGTTTGCTGGCCGATGGTTTGAATTTGGGTAATTTTATCGGCACTCATATACTCACTACCAATATTGGCGCGCGCAATGGTCGCAAATTCCTGCTGAAGCTGATTTTGACGTTTGAGACGTTTTTCAGCAGCTTGCGCTTGACTCATGCTGCCATCGAGCTGTGAGATCAAATAATCGATTTCAGCATCGCGCCAGAGCACTTCAAAGCGTGTGCGAATTTCGTGAATGCGATTGTAATTCACCTCAAGCTTGGTGCCTTTATCCACGATGTGTTCTGGCGTGGTGATTTTGCCGCAATCATGTAGCCAAGCGGCAATGCGAAATTCGCGGCGCTCTTGTTCATTGGCAAAATGAAACGATGCAAATTTGCCTTCATCGCACTGCTCGACAATATCTGCGAGTATCATCCCAAGCTCAGGCACGCGGCGACAATGTCCACCGGTATAGGGGGATTTATCATCAATGGCTTGCGCGATAATTTTGATAAAGGCCTCGACAAAATTTTCGCGCTCTTGCGCTTGTAGTTTGAGCTTTTGCGCCATCTCGACCATGGACAAGGACAGCTCATGAACCTCACGAATTCGGCTATTGATTAATGTGACTTGGTCAAATTGGCGATTTTTGACTTTATCGGTTTCCTGGCGAAGCTTGCTAATGGGGCGAACAATGGGAGCGCCAAAGGCCCAAGCCAAGGGGAGTAGCATCAGCATGACAGCAAGTGTAATGGCGATTGCGGTATAGAGCTTTTGCCAAACCAGCTGGGTGATCATGGTGCTGGGGATCGCTACGGCAAAGAACTCATCCTCTTTATGTGAGACTGGACTGATATAAAAAAAGTGACGTCCATTTTGGCTCAAGATCATCTGGTGATGTTGCTGGGGATCTTGAGCTATTTGCATCAGCTTTGGATAGGGCACTTGTCCTTGTCTTGCTGTGTTTTGATTGAGCCATCGACTTGATAGCAGTTGTTGCTGCTCTGTGGAGATGGCTTGGTTGGCGGCATCCACAATGGGTTGAAGCGCAGCGTGTTGCGCGGAAAGCCAAAGATAAATGGGCATGGGAGGTAAATTGATCAAAGGCTGTTGAAGTAGCGGTGCTTGCCCCGGCGGTTGTGGCATCTTCATTAACGCAAGCTGACTATCTATCAGCAGATCGGCTTTTCCCTGACGAACGTTGATTTGAGCCTGCGCCAAGTTATCGACCTTGAGCCATTGAATCGCCATATCTTGGTGATTGAGGGTCTGTTCTATCCACTGCGCGATGCCTCTTCCTTCAACAATGGCAATGGTTTTATTTTTTAAATCGGAGAGCTGTAAAAGATCGTTAGGATTTTGATTGGGCTTTAGCTGAGCGATGGCAAGGGGACTTTTAAAGAGTTCCACGGAAAGTAGCTGATTGGCATCGGCAGGCGTGATGCCATGTAAAAAATCGATTTTTTGTTGAGAAAATTGATGAGCGAGCACCTTTGGATTAAATCCATTGACGAATTCAAACTCTAGTCCTGTGATATCTGCAATCATCTTTAATCGATCAATGGCGTAACCTTGCGGCTCGCCTGCCCGTGAAAAATCATAGGGCGCCCAATCATTTTGATTCGATAAACGCAGGATGGGGGTACGGGCAATTGTCGTCTTTTGCTCATCGGTCAATATGAGGTGCGGGCGTGCCTGAATTTTATTGGCAAAGGTTTGTTTTTGATTTGATGCAATGATTTGTCCATTTTGGCTAAAAACAAAAGCTTCCACAGACGGTGTTTGCTCAAATCCCAAATAGTCGGCGTTGAGTTTTTCACTGATCGATGACAAAACAATATCTACACCAATAACGGAGCGTTGGCTGCGTGTTGAATAGGTTTGGCCGGTAATTTGTAGGTGTTTAAATAAATAGGGCGCGGTTTTGTACACGTCATTAGGGGGGGCTGCATGAAACCAAGGGCGCTGGGTCGGATAAAAATTGCTCGGCTCATAGGTCTCTTTGCGCAGTTGTAAGTTGCTATTGAGAAACTGTGTTTTGCGCTGCCTTTGTTCTCCCGTCCCTTGAATGTCGATAATCACCCAGCGATCGCTGTGATGCGCCTGAATACGATCGCGTACCTGTGGCGATGAATCCAGATTGATGATTTGATAAAAGTCTTCATTTTTATTGCCGTAATAAAGGCTATAAAACAGCGGGTTATCAATCAGCACCTGAATAAAAATATCGCGCGTATGTTGCTCGCTAAATCCTTCTGGTGATGCGACAGAAATACTGCGCAAAATTTTGGCGCTACTGGATGCACTGGTTTCAATTTGCTGAATATGATCGCTCACTTGGCGGCTGCTTCTTGTTAATTTTGCGAGCACATGCTCCTGCGCCATCTGCTGCGTAAAATAGTACTGCAGACTAATGGCGATGGTGGCCGTCAGTATGGTGGTGATGAGAAATAAGGTTCCCACTGTAAAGCGAAGTGAGAATTTGCGAGTGCGAATACCTGCATCCATCAATAACAGCCCTCCACTGGCCAATTGAACTATGTCATGAGATTGGTGGGGTGAGCGCCTAAGCGCTTAGTCCAGATTCTTGGCCTTTTGATCCTAGTGCACAGATTTGTACTTGCTGGGAAATGGTATTTCGTCTCGGTAAATTGAGACTTTGCTGCTTGCAAATGTTAGTTCCTTCGCAGCATCGAAAGCTGTTGATTTTTCTCAATACAGCCATCATTGCCGTGATTTAGAGGTAGACAATCTCGCTCAAAAATTGACAGATTGGCGCTCTTCTTGATTATTTTCAGCAAATAGGATGTAGAGGTGACAACGAAGTGCGGAATGGATCTCAGTGCATAAATTTGATTGATAATGATATTTATTTTTAATAGTAGAATGCTGGGTGAAAATGGATTGATGAGATTGCAGACGAGCACAAATGGACATGTTGATGGATGCGAAAACATATTTGCAGCAAGCACGGCAAGCTGTGAAGGATGGCGATGATGGGCAAGCACTTGCGCATTTTGAATATTTTTTTGACCATGCTTTAGCGGAAAATCAGGCATGGCGCGGGGTGCGTTTATCTTATTGTTTAATGGAGTGGTTTGATTTAGGTCAGCGGTATGCGCCTGCACGAGAGCGATTTATGGCGCGCCAAGCAGACATTCTATCTGCATTTGAGCAAAGCCAAGAGCCTGAGTTATTTAATGAATATCGCGCTATGCACCGTTTGAGTCAGCAAGGTGAAACGCCATTGGCTATTTTTATAAACCTTGATCAACATCAGCCTCAGTTAGCGCTCCAATGTAGCGAATTTTTATGGTTAGATTTGCTAGCCGATCATCAGTGGCAGCTTGCTTATCGATATATGGGGTCGGCAAAAAAACGTTATGACATGTTTTGGTATAAGTGGGATATGGCGCTGACTCATATCAGCCAGCAAGCACTTTCAAAAGAGAAAATGAAGGCTTCGAAAGTGGCTCATTTCTCCTATGTGCATACTGAACTCAAACTATTTTTGATGCTATTAGAGCAAATGTCTGATCCCAACTTTTCAACATTTCAAGCAGACCTTGAGGCGAAATGTCTGCAATATCAGCTTGCTTAATCGCAACATCTCTTTTTTAAGCACGCGATGCGTGCTTTTTTTATGTTCAAATTTTGATGCCCGCTTTTATCCATGATTTTTAAAAGGTCTTTTGCAACAAGCTATCGCTGAAATTACGCGTAAGCGAGCGATTGATCGAAGGTTCGCCATTTGCTCGGCGAGAAATGGACATTACTGCTTCACTTACCCTGACAACGTTTAGCTGCACCTGATGTGCAATGCATAAAAGTGCACCTAAGCGAGACCATGCAAAGGAGGCAAGTGATGACCGATACCCATAAGAGCGAACTTTACTATCCCAGTGAAGATGTAATCGCCCAAGCCAATGTCAGCGATTATCAGGCGCTATATGATTATTCTGTGCAAGACCGAGAGGGATTTTGGGCGGAGCAAGCCGCGCAGCTGTCTTGGTTTAAACCATGGGATCGCGTGCTCGATGAAAGTAACGCACCATTTTATCAATGGTTTGTTGGCGGTGAGATCAATATCGTGCACAACGCCATCGATCGGCATTTGCTTAATGCTAATCGCAACAAAATGGCCATTATTTGGGAGGGTGAGAACGGTCAAGTTCGCAATTACTCCTACAACGGTTTAAATCGTGAGGTGTGCCAATTTGCCAATGTGCTGAAAAGCATGGGGGTTAATAAAGGCGATATTGTGACCATCTATATGCCGCAAATCCCAGAGCTGGTTTTTGCCATGCTCGCCTGTGCCAAAATTGGTGCGGTTCACTCTGTGGTTTATGGCGGTTTTAGTCAAGAAGCCTTGGCATCACGTATTGATGATGCGCAATCACGGGTGCTCATCACCGCAGATGGAGGATGGCGCCGCGGTAAAGCGGTGGATCTTAAATCAGTGGCGGATGAGGCGATGAAACGCTCACCTTCGATTGAGGTGTGCATCTGTGTTAAAAACAATGAGCTAGATGTCGATATGGAGCCAGCGCGTGATTTTTGGCTGCATGACCTCAAAGCGCTGCCCATTGCGAGTCCAAAATGTGAAACCGAGCCCACCAGCGCCGAAGACCCGTTATTTATTCTTTATACCTCAGGTACCACGGGGCGCCCGAAAGGGATGCTGCATACCCATGGTGGTTATGCCGTGTATACCTCAACCACCCATCGTATGGCCTTTGATATTAAGCCAGAAGACCGCTGGTGGTGCGCTGCCGATCCTGGTTGGATCACCGGTCACAGCTATATCGTTTATGGCCCGCTGATTAATGGTGCCACCCTGATGCTCTATGAAGGCGCGCCCAATTATCCCTATCCTAATCGTTGGTGGCAGATTATTGAGAACTACGGCATCAATATTCTCTATACCTCTCCCACGGCGATTCGCGGCTTAATGCGCTTTGGCGACCGCTGGCCACAAAAGCATGATTTATCCAGTCTGCGTTTGCTGGGCAGTGTGGGTGAGCCTATTAATCCAGAGGCATGGAAGTGGTATCACCACGTGATTGGCCAAGATAAATGCCCGATTATCGATACTTGGTGGCAAACTGAAACCGGCGGTTTTATGGCTTGTCCATTGCCCATTACGCCACTCAAACCAGGCTCGGCGACTAAACCCTTCTTTGGCAATGTGATGAAAGTGGTGGATGACCAAGGCAATGCAGTTGCTGCTAATGAAGAGGGCAAATTGGTGATTGAAAACCCATGGCCCGGTATGGCGCGCACCATCTTTAATGATGATGCACGTTATCAAGAGCTGTATTGGTCGCAGCAAGCCGATGGTCACTGGCGATACCTCGCGGGCGATAGCGCAAAAATCGATGATGATGGTTATATCTGGGTCATTGGCCGTATGGATGAGGTACTAAAAGTCAGTGGTTATCGCTTGGGTACTGCCGAGATTGAAAGTGCATTAGTGAGCAATCACAACGTTAGTGAAGCAGCGGCGATTGGTTTACCCCATGAGCTGAAAGGTAGCGCTATTCACACCTATGTGATTTTAAAAGAGGGTGCCACTGCCAGTAAGGATTTAGCTGTGGAGCTGCGTGAGCATGTTGCCAAAGAGATGGGACGAATTGCTATGCCTGAATCTGTGGAGTTCGTGGAATCTTTACCTAAAACACGCTCGGGTAAAATTATGCGTCGCGTATTAAAAGCGCGGGCGTTGGGGCAAGATGAAGGTGATTTAAGCACACTTGAAGAGTAGTGACGTTTGTATCACGAGATAAAAACGCAGCGAAGGCTGCGTTTTTTTCGCTGGCTTATTGGCAATGAGAGGAGATAAAGCGCAAGACCTTGAGGCGGCGGCTGACCGAATATTCACTTGAGTCTCGATAAGCAAGACTGCACAATACGGTAAAAATACCATGGTATGCCGGAGCGCATGCAGAATAAGGTTGTAAGGGGATAGTTTGATGATCTCAAAATGGTCTGTGCGTTTTTATCAAATGGCGGAGTTGGTTGCGTCTTGGAGTAAGGATCCATCCACGCAAGTGGGCGCGGTGATCACCTCAGGAAACCGCATTATTTCTGTGGGGTTTAATGGTTATGCCACGGGTGTTTCTGATAGTGCGCATATTGACGACCGCGAAATGAAACTCCTTAAAACCATTCATGCAGAAGAAAATGCGATCCTGTTTGCTCAGCGTAGCCTTGAAGGATGTGAAATTTATGTCACGCATTTTCCTTGCCCAAATTGCGCCGCTAAGCTGATTCAAACCGGTATTAAATCGGTTTACTGTCCGGAGCAAAGTGAAGATTTTCTATCTCGCTGGGGCGAAAAGATTCGCGTGAGCGATGATATGTTTAAGCAAGCTGGGGTCACCGTACATTGGTTGCCTCTGGATGAACTTGCAAAGCAAAATAATCGATAAAAGCGAATATCCGAACGGGATTCAGCGATATTATCGAATGAATAAAAAGCCGCATCATGCGGCTTTTTGCGATTTGATTTATTGCATGACTTTGCCGATCATCAGCGCATGAACTATTTCGCCCATATACTCCTGTCACCGCTCGATATTGATTATCAGCTTGGTAATTTACTTGCTGATCCCTTAAAAGCGCGGCCATGGCCGCAGTGCTCCGCCGCGCATCAAGCTGGTTTACAGCTGCATCTTAAAATTGACCGCTTTACGGATGCTCATCCTTGCGTTGCGCAAAGTAAAGCGCGCTTAGGCGATAAGGGGCGGCTGCGAGGTGTGGTGGTGGATATTGCCTATGACTATCTGTTGCACCAGCATTGGGCGCAGTTTGTCACGCTTGATAAATCGCAGTTTTTACAGCAGTTTCACCAGCAAGCATTGCAGCAAGTGTCGATATTGCCCGATTCTGTGCAAATCATGGTCGCGCGCTTGGTGCGTTATCAAGTGCTTGCAAGTTATCAGTCGATTCAAGGGATTCAAACGGCGCTATCACGGCTTGATAATCGTTTGTCCTCGCGCGTTTTAGCCCGTGAATCGGCCAGCCAGTATGCTCAGCAACTTGAAGACGTATTGCCTGAGATGGCGTCTGATTTTTGCGATTTTTTTAGCGATTTAATCATCCACCTGCAAGCGCAGGTGGATTTGCCGCATTTAATCGCGAGTCGATAAAGCATCGCTTTGTAGAAAACAATCAGTTGCTATTTCAAAAAGAACTTGGCTAAAAATTGCAACGCCTTTTCTTTATGCCGTAGTAAGAGGGCGGCGCGCGGTAGCCACCTTGGCGTGCGTAGCACTGTGCGCGCATGGCTAAAGGTGCGAAATCCCTCTTCGCCATGGTAATGACCCATTCCAGAATCACCTACGCCGCCAAAGGGCGCGTCATCAGCGCTCACCTGTAGTAGGGTATCGTTGATCGCGACGCTACCACTTTGGGTACTTGTCATGATCTGTTGTTGTAAGTGTTTATCTTGGCCAAGAATATAGAGCGCCAATGGCTTAGCGTGTGCATTGATATAGGCCACGGCTTCATTTGGGCTTTGATAGCCTATGAGCGGCAAAATCGGACCAAAGATTTCCTCTTGCATTAAAAGCATTTGCTCACTGACCTCAGTGACTAGATGTGGCCACATCAATCGCTCGCTTGGCGGCACTTGCTGCGCAATCGGGCAGTGAATTTGCGCGCCTTTGTTCTTGGCATCGTCTAGATAGTGTTGAAGTCGCTGGTGGTGCTGATCATTGATGATATGGCTCAGAGCATGCACAGCGGAATGATTTCCCATGGCCTGAGGGTAGTGATGCTGGAATCGCTCAAAATAGCGGGCAATAAAATCGGCTTTCAGCGCCTGTGGCAGCAATACGTAGTCTGGCGCCACACAAATTTGCCCGGCATTGATGCATTTGCCCAGCAAAATGGCATCGATACTGTGAGTTAAATCGGCATCGGGTAGGATCACCACGGGCGATTTTCCCCCAAGTTCTAAGGTGATGGGGGTTAGATTTTTCGCAGCGGCTTGTGCGACCAATTTGCCCACCTTGGTGGAGCCTGTAAAGAGCAGATGATCAAAGGGCAGGGCGCTAAATTGCGCGGCGATCGCTTGCTCACCTTCCACAACACAAATCCACTGGGCAAAAGGTGCTAAAAGTTGGCGCAGCGCCGCGTTGGTCTGCGGTGTCAGCTCGCTTAGCTTCACCATCACCCGATTACCCGCTGCAAGGGCGGTCACTAAGGGATTGAGGCTGAGATTGATGGGGAAGTTCCACGGCACAATAATCCCCACCACACCTTTGGTTTGATAGTGCACCTCAAGCGTTGATGGCCAAAGCGAGAGCCCTGCGCGGCGCTTTTGTGGATGCATCCAGCCTTTGAGATGTTTGAGCGTGTAGTTGAGATGATGAACGCAGGGCATGATATCTGCGAGCACTGAATCAAAGGTTGAGCGGTAGCCATAATCATGACTGAGCGCCTCAACTAGCAGCGATTGCTGTGACAAAATGGCGTTTTTTAACTGCAAAAGCAGCTCTCGGCGAGTGCTGGCATCGAGCGGTTGTTGCTGCTGTGCTTGTTTTAATGCCTGAAAATCATTGCTCAGAGTTTGCATCTGTTGATCCTGCGCTTGGCGATCCTGATGCGATTATATGTGGGATGCGCTCTGTTTGTCTGCGCTTTCAAACCGTCATTTTCCTGTGAATGAAGAAATTTCATCTGCCATGTGAAGAATGTGCAATTGAGCTCATGGGAGCATTGCGCCATATTTTAGCCATCCAGACATCTTGTTAAGCATTATATTAAACATTACTTAAGGACGAGGCTTCACCATGGCGATTACCACACATATTTTGGGTTACCCCCGCATCGGTAAAAAACGTGAATTAAAATTTGCATTGGAATCTTATTGGCGCGGCGAAAGCAGCCAAGCTGAGCTTGAAGCTGTTGGGCAAGAACTACGCGCACGTCACTGGCAAGAGCAGCAGGATGCTGGTTTAAGCTTTGTGACTGCGGGTGATTTTGCTTGGTATGATCATGTACTTACTACTAGTTTGCTATTGGGCCATGTGCCTGCGCGTCATGGTGAAGGTCATCCCGATCTCAATACACTCTTTCGTATTGGCCGTGGTCAGTCGCCCTGTGGTTGCTGCGCGGCAGCATCGGACATGACCAAATGGTTTAACACCAATTATCACTACATCGTGCCAGAGTTTCATCAAGACGATAGCTTTGACGTGCAATGGCCTCAGCTCTTTAATGAAATTCAAGAAGCGCAAAAATCGGGTCATCAGGTGAAACCTGTATTGCTCGGTCCCATCACTTATTTGTGGCTGGGTAAAACGCAAGGGGGCGAGTTCGATAAACTGGAGCTCTTGCCGCGTTTGCTCAGTGCCTACCAAAAGATTTTGGCACGCTTGAAAAAGCTCGGTGTTGAATGGCTGCAAATTGATGAGCCAGCTTTGGTGCAAGAGCTGCCAGAAGCATGGCTAAAAGCGACGAATTTGGCTTACCAGACCCTGCATGGCGATGTGAAGTTACTACTCACCACCTATTTTGACCATATCACCCATCAGCTTGAAACGATCAAAGCACTGCGCGTGGATGGTTTACATATCGATGTTGCTGCGGCGCCTGAGCAGCTCAATGCGGTTGCTGCAGCCATTCCAAGTGATTGGGTTTTGTCTGTGGGCGTGGTGAACGGGCGCAATGTTTGGCGCGCTGATTTAGCCAATTGGTATCAAACATTGGCACCTATCGCTGCAGAAAAAGGGGATCGATTCTGGCTTGCGAGTTCATGTTCATTGCTACACAGCCCAATGGATTTGGCGCAGGAGCAAAAACTGGATGCCGAAACGCAATCTTGGTTTAGCTTTGCCAAGCAAAAGCTCAGTGAAATTACGTTATTGGCCAAAGCGCTCTCAGGCGATCCACAAGCGATTGAAGCGTGTAAAGCGCATAGCGCACCACTTCGCCAGCGCGAACAAGCCACCCATATTCATCATCCAGAAGTTGCCGCGCGCGTGGCCGCGATCACCGCGCAAGATGCCAAGCGTTCACTGCCATTTGCTGAGCGCGCTAAATTGCAGCGCAGCGCATTGAATTTACCGCTGTTGCCAACGACGACCATTGGCTCTTTCCCTCAAACCGATGCGATTCGCATTAATCGCCGTGATTTTAAAGCGGGTAAAAAGACAGAGCAGGCATATAACCAAGCAATTCAGCAAGAGATTGCCGATGTGATTGCACGCCAAGAAGCGCTGGATTTGGATGTGTTGGTGCATGGCGAAGCTGAGCGTAATGATATGGTGGAATACTTTGCCGAACATTTGAACGGCTTTGCGCTGACCCAATTTGGCTGGGTGCAAAGCTATGGCTCACGCTGCGTAAAACCTGGCATTGTGGTGGGTGATATCACCCGTGATGGCCCGATGACGTTAGATTGGATTAAATACGCACAATCTCTGACATCAAAGCATGTTAAAGGGATGCTCACCGGACCGGTCACCATTTTGTGTTGGACCTTCCCGCGTGAAGATGTCAGCCGTCAAACCATTGCCGAGCAGCTTGCCTTGGTACTTAAAGATGAAGTCGCTGATTTGCAAGATGCCGGCATCAATATCATTCAGATTGATGAGCCCGCGATTCGTGAAGGGATGCCGCTTAAACACAGTGATTGGTCGAATTATTTGCAATGGGCAGTAGCAGCATTTGGTATTTCGGCATCAAGCGCGAAGCCAGAAACGCAGATCCACACCCATATGTGTTATAGCGAGTTTAACGAAATTATTGATTCCGTGGCCGCTTTGGATGCAGATGTGATCACCATTGAGACCTCGCGCTCTGCGATGGAGCTGCTCACGGCCTTTGAGGCCTTTGAGTATCCAAACGAGATTGGTCCGGGCGTTTATGATATTCACTCGCCAAATGTGCCTGCGGTTGAGCAGATTGAAGATTTGCTCGAAAAAGCCAAATCGCGTATTCCACTAGAGCGCCTATGGGTGAATCCAGATTGCGGCTTAAAAACACGTGGCTGGGAAGAAACCCAAAGCGCATTGACCAATATGGTCACCGCTGCGAAAAACCTGCGTCAGCGCTGGCAATAATCACCAGTCGCGAGTAATCGGTAGTTGAAAAAATAAACAAAAAGGGCGACATCATGTCGCCCTTTCTAATATGAATTGAATCATTGGCTTGCACGCCAATGGTGCAATTAGTTCACCCAATCTTTAAGGGTAAAGACAAGGGTATGTTCGCCATCTAGTGTCAGGGTGGTGGCATTGACAGTTACAGTGCTCCAATCACCCAAAGTTTCAGTCACTGCGCGCTCAACTTCCATGGCAGCTTCTGGGCAAAGCATCATGGTTGAACCCATTTGGTCGACACGGAATTTACCGTTTTCCAATTCGCCTTGGCCAAAGTAGCGGTTACAGCCGCTGTTACCACCAACGGTGAAGTGCTCACCAATTTCAAGATCAGCGGGTTGCTCTTTATTTACTTCAACGGCTACACCGTCAATGCTGCTCAAAATCCAGCGATGATGCTGAAGATCTTGTTGAGTAACAGAGCCTGTTGAACAACCAACAAGGCCAAGGGCAATAGAACCGATCAAAAGAGATTTTTTCATAACAACTCCAATGTTGTTGTGCATCACTAGGTGCTGGACATAACGGAATGCATTGATACCGACGCCCATAGTATAGAGATAAAACTGAATCGACGCTGACAAGGCCAGCGTCGATAATGAGAATTTTATTAAGACTCTTTCACCATGTGAAGATGAACATCTTGCTGTGGGAAAGGAATACTTACGTTTTGTGCGTCAAACTGCATTTTTACTTCGCGGGTGATATCCCAGTAGACATCCCAATAGTCGTCGGTTTTGACCCAAGGGCGCACGATAAAGTCCACCGAGGATGCGTTGAGAACGTGCAAACGAATGGTTGGCTCAGGTGATTTGAGTACTTTTTCGTGGTTGCTGACGATCGCATTGAGAATCTGTTCCACTTTGGGAATGTCATCGCCATAACCCACACCAAAGACCATATCGACGCGGCGAACACGCTCGTGAGTGACGTTTTTAATCACATCCCCCCAAATCATATTGTTTGGCAAAATGATCACTTGGTTATCAAAGGTACGAATGGTGGTGTTGACCAAACTCATATGGCTAACCTTGCCCTCAACACCGCCTGCGACCACCAAATCACCCACATCAAATGGACGATAGATCAGCAGCATCATGCCCGCGGCAAAGTTAGAGAGTGTATCTTGCAAGGCGAAACCGATGATCACACCGGCAATCCCGAAACCGGTCAAAATCGGCGCGAGGTTGAGGCCAATTTGCGACAGCGCAATGAGCAATGCGATAAAGAACACCGCTTTGCCAGACATCGAGATAAAGAACTCTTGCATCAACTTGCTGAGCTGCAACTTAGAGGAAGAGGTAGTGCGCTGAACAATTTTGCGGGTGATTTTGGCAAAGAAGCGGCCAAGCAGCAGAATAAAGACAAAAATCACCAGTTTGAAAATGGTTTGCGGTGCATTTTCGCGAATCCAAGTAAAGGAGCCTGAAATGGCATTGGTGACCAAATTAAAGGCGACTTTTACATCCAACAGATCCTGCGATAGATCGCCGGTTTCTTGAATTAGCTGCTGCTTATAGACAGAAGCATCGATATCCATGGACTCAGCGATGCCGATCAGGGTACGAATCTGACCAATTTTATTGGCGATTTTGCGCTTGTTAATTAGGCTCATCATCTCAAGATGGGTTTGCTCGCTGGTGCCGGCTTTGCCCATCTCTTTTTTCAGATCGCTTTGCTCGTTTAAATCAAAGACCAAACCTGCAGAAACAAACTCCAATTGCTGGGTCACTTCATTGCGCAGTTTTTCTTGATTCTTGCTTTGGTTTTTCTTTAGCGCTGCTAGCCATTCAGTGTTTTTCCAGTCACTTTCAAGGAAGGTGATATAAAAGCGCTCGCTTTCATCAATCTCCTTGAGTAGCTGCAATTTTTGCTCATCACTGGCATTAGCGTAGGCTTTTTTCTGCTGCGCAATGATCTTTTTCAGTGATTGTTTAGCACCATTAATAAAGCTCAATTGCTTTTGCACATGGCGCATTAAAACGGCATCAGAGACGCCATCTCTGTCTTTAAAAAGGGCGCTGATTTGTTCGCGGCGCTCGTCATTTTTCTTCAGGATTTGTAGACGAATAATCTCTTGATCGTTTTGATCGAGTTTTTTCGCTTCTTGATTGAGCTCGACGATTTCTTGGTCAAGACGTTCAAGATTAATTAAAGCTTCCGGCTGGGGTGCGGGCTCAGTGGCAGACTCTTCGGCATGGGCAAAAGAGAGGCTGCTGGCGATGAGCATCATCACGAAAAAGAGATGGCGCATAGGTCCTCTGAAAAGTGGCTGCGACGCGAGGCCGCGTAAAAAATGTCCACCGATCATAACGATCTGTACTTTGGTTGGGCAATAGAAAATATAGGTTTTTTGTCAATTTTTCATGACATTAAGCTATTTTGATAGGCCTTTGTGTTGCCGTTGTCTGGGATTTGTGAGGGTGAAAATAAAATGCCCCGCAAAGCGTGCGGGGCAAGGGAATGCAAACCGAATGGAACTAAAACTCAATGGCGCGTCGGCCGCGAGAATCTGCGGCGCTTTGATCGCCATTGTGTTTTGTGCGACGCGCCACTTTTGGTGCATGCTCACCCGTTTTATCTTGGCGCGCGGATTGACGGTTACTTCTTTGAGTGCTCTTTTGTTCCTGCTGGGCGCTATGTGATTTTTTCTTGCTCTGTGACTGCGCGTTTGAGTTGCGTGATTTTGTGTTAGCCGTCTTGTTTTTAGAGTCTTTAGTTTTTGACTCCTTGGCTTTTGGTTCTTTACGGACAGGCTCAGTGATGGGCGCTTCGCAGAGAATTAAAAAATATTGCTCATCAAAATAGACCACATCGCCATCGTAGAGTTTGCGACGTTTGCGTGTTTCAAGTTCGCCATTGACGTATACATAGCCTTCTTCAATCAGCATTTTGGCTTGGCCGCCATCGTTGACCAATTCAGCGATTTTCAGCACCTTATACAGCGCAATGGGCTGCTCGCTCACTTCAATGCCAAGGGCTTCAACTTCAATTTGGTCAGACATAGGGATCTCGTTGTATGAATTCAGAATATGGACGCGGTGCATGCAAATAGCAGCAGCAAAATTGTAAAAGGCGCGAGTATAAAATACCAGCGCCTGATTTGGTTCGTTTAGGTTTGAGCTATCAATCGCAAGGCTGTATTAACACAACACTTTAATGGCGAGGCCACCTTGTGAGGTCTCGCGATATTTAGCATTCATATCCTTGCCTGTTTCCAGCATGGTTTCAATCACCTTATCGAGCGAGACACAAGGCGCTGAGGCGCGGCGCATCGCCATACGTGAAGCGTTAATCGCTTTGACTGCGGCAATACCATTGCGCTCAATACAAGGCACTTGTACTTGGCCTGCGACTGGGTCGCAGGTCAGTCCCAAATTATGCTCCATGGCAATTTCAGCGGCCATACATACCTGCTCAGGATTACCGCCCATCAATTCAGTAAGACCTGCTGCAGCCATGGAACAAGCCACGCCTACCTCGCCTTGGCAGCCCACTTCTGCGCCTGAAATTGAGGCGTTTTTCTTAAACAAACCACCAATGGCACCAGATGCGGCAAAATAGCGGGTGTATTCGGCTTCACCCACAGGGCTGACGAATTTATCGTAGTAGGCAAGGACAGCAGGAATGATACCGCAAGCGCCATTGGTTGGTGCGGTGACCACGCGTCCGCCAGCAGCATTTTCTTCATTGACGGCAAAGGCAAACATATTGACCCAATCGATGACCGTCATGGGATCGTTAGAGAGCCGTTCCATGGTATTGAGCTGCTGTTTGAGTGCTGCGGCGCGGCGCGGTACCCGAAGTGGTCCAGGCAGTAGGCCTTCAGTGGCCATACCGCGCGCCATGCAATCCCACATGGTCTGCCAAATGGTGTGGTAGTAGGATTGAATATCTTTGATATCATGCAGCGCGGCCATGTTTTTTTGCACAAGGGCGCTAATTGAAAGGCCATTGGCCTTGCATTGATCAATCAGCTCAGCAGCGTAGTTGTAGGGATAGGGGACTTCCGTTTCATCTTGCACGCCTTGGCCAAATTCAGATTCTTCAACAATAAAGCCGCCGCCAATGGAGTAGTAGGTTTGGCTAAATAGCAGTTGCTCACCCTGCCAAGCATGAATGCGCATGGCATTTTCATGCAAAGAGAGCGCTTCTGGGTGGAACATCAAACCGCCAATGCGAGCAAAGGTGACAGATTGGCGATGGCCGCCAATCCATAGCTTTTCTTCTTGCTCTACCTGCTGAATCAAGCTTTCGATGGCATTGATATCGACAGTTTCAGGAAGGTGGCCAAGGAGACCTAAAATGATGGCGATATCGGTGTGGTGGCCTTTCCCGGTCAGTGAGAGTGAGCCATAAACATCGACAGTAATACGATCAGTTTGTTCGAGCAGCGCTTGATGCTGAAGATCGGCGATAAAACGGTAGCCCGCTTTCATTGGACCGACGGTGTGGGAACTGGATGGGCCGATGCCCACTTTGTAAATATCAAAAATGCTGATCATAATTTTCACCCAGCCGCGCACTGCGTCGGCCTTGAATGACATCAAAAATTTATCAGCCCAAACTCCCTTCCTTGGCGGGACTGCATGAATCAAGTAGTCCTGAAATTTGCCTGTCTGTGACTTAATTATCAACTCTTTTTTCAGCTTTTGTCAGTGAAAGATCGCCACCCTTGATATAAAAGGCGATAGATTCGCTTTTGTGCGACAAATGACTGATGTTTTGTATAGTTAGACGCTGCAACTATGTAGATGCACATACGCAAACACGATAGGACAACAGGGGATGCGAGTGAGGACGCCATGGCGACAAATCGTACTCAAACTTTGATGGATGATTAGCGCGCCAATTGCTTGCCAAGGCTGTGCAAAATTAGACCGGTGACGCCCCAAATGAGTTTACCCTGATGGGGCAGTGCATACAGGGTATGGACATGGCCTTGGCGACTGACGGTGAGCTGACGAAAATGGGCTGGATGAAGGGCGTTTAAGGGAAGCCAAAAGGCAGCGCTGACTTCTGCTTCACTGAGTCGAAGTACTGTGGGTTGCGTTAGTCTTGCGACAATCGGCGTGACACAAAATCCCGTGTGGGTATAGAGCGGCTGCAGCTGACCTAATGGTTTGATATGTTGCGGTAAAATCCCCACCTCTTCATGCGTTTCACGCAGCGCGGTTTCAATCAGGGATACATCATTGCTGTCTTGCCTGCCACCGGGAAAGCTAATTTGCCCTGGATGATGGCGAAGATGAATACTGCGCTGAGTGAGTAGAAGTTCAGGACCATGATGATTTTCACGCATTAAGATAAGCACCGCAGCCGCTTTTGCTTGTGTGTCTTTTGTCGCGCTGGTGCTGGCATACCCCTGTAACTGATGCAGGCAAAAACGACTTAAATAGTGTGAAAAATCCGCAGCTGGAAAATCAAGCATGGTTTATCGCCGAAGTGATCGCGCCTCAGTTGTGATGGGGTGATTGAACCGAGTCGGTTGATGGATGAATTGTCGCTGATTTTTCCGACTTATACTGCCCCTGGGGCTGTATTGGCTGCTGTATCTGGGGCTGCATTTGATAGGCAGATAGGGTCGGTAAAATACGACTCAGTTTGTCTAAGGTTTCTTGGTACTCCTCATTGACATCACTATCGGCGACAATGGCGCCGCCCGCCCATGCGTGTAGCTGACCATGGCTGGCACTTAAGGTGCGAATGGCGATATTGGTGTCCATTTTGCCATGACGACTGATATAGCCGATGCTGCCACAATAGATTTGCCTGCGGTGTGACTCCAAGGTTTCAATAATTTCCATGGCGCGTACTTTGGGTGCGCCCGTAATGGAGCCGCCTGGAAAACAGGCTTTTAGTAAGTCACAGGCGCTATATTGCGGCGCTAATGTCGCGGTGACTGTACTTACCAGATGGTGTACCGCCGGAAAGCTTTCAATGGCAAATAGCGATGGTACTTGAACGCTGCCCGGCGTGGCTACGCGGCCCATATCATTGCGTAGCAGATCCACAATCATGACGTTTTCAGCGCGATCTTTTGGTGCTTGTTGCAGCGCTTTGGCTATTGCTGCATCTTGCGTTGGATCAGCGTGGCGTGGGCGCGTGCCTTTGATCGGTTTGGTTTCGATAAAATCGCCATCAAGCCATAAAAAACGCTCTGGTGAGACGGATAAAAAAGCGTAGTCATCAAAGCGTAAAAAGGCAGAAAAGGGCGCGCCATTTTCACGGACTAAAGCTTGATAGGCTTGCCACTCATCGCCTTGGTAAGTGGCTTGAAAACGCTGAGCAAAGTTAATTTCGTAGCAATCGCCAGCTTGAATCCAGTCCTGAATTTTCGCAAAGGCCTGCTGATATTGCGTTTTAGTGATGGCTGCTTGCCAATCGCTGGTGAGTGCAAAATTTGCTGATTTGGATGCTTGCTGCGTATTGAGCCAAGTCAAACGCGCGTTTGGTTCGGGCGATATCAAAAAGACTTGCTGCTGCTGATGATCGACGAGTAATGCCCAATCATAGAGGCCCACCACCATCTGCGGCAGTTGGCTATCGTTTGTCGCAAGTGATGGCAAGGTTTCCACGGCGCGGCCAAGATCGTAACTCCAAAAACCCAGGGCGCCGCCAATAAAGGGCAGATCCGCCCACTGCGGCGCATCAAGTGGCGGAAGATATTGGCTTTGCAATTGCTCTAACAGGGCAAAAGGGCAGCCTGTTTGCGTCTCTATGCGACCATCTCGAAAGCGTAGCTGATTCGTCCCATCTTGATATTGGTGCACCAGCAATGGGTCGGCGACCAAAATATCAAAGCGACTGTTGACGTGATTGGCATGCGCCGAATCAAGTAGCATGGCGTAAGGACAATGTGCAATGGGCGCAAAAAATCGATGCGCCGCATCGGGGGTGTAGGGCAAAGAGAGCAGTTGCAACGACATTCAAGCAATAACAGTAGGGCAATCAAGGCGCTCAGCCTAACATACTTGCCCTAGTGCTGCATTAGGAAGAGCTGGCTGGCGCGGGCGTTGTTGACTTGGGTTGCGCGATTTTTTCAGCGTTTTTCGCGGCCCTTGGTTGCGGCTGAACCGCGAGCAAACTAAAGCTATTTTGCTGGAAAATGAGTTGCTCGACATCTTGTGCGCTTAAATTGCCATGTTGCTGCAGTTGCTGGCGCTGGGTTTGATATTGCGCGGTATCTTTGTATTGCTCAAACTGCTGTTGATGATAAGCCTGATACTGGGTCTGGCTCATCAATTCGCGTTTGACCAATTGTCCGGATTCAATGTGCAGCAGCAGATAATCATAGGCAACCAGACCTTCAGGATCGGCATAGATCACTTGGTTTTTTTGACTGGCATGATGAATCGCCAGTGGAATGACGCCGCTGAACCAATTTAAGGTGCGGCTGATTTGATCTGGATATTGCTGATCAATGATATCCACTTCATTAATTTTGCAGCCATCGCGTTCATCTAGCCGCTCAATGTTCAGGGCATTGAGTACCAATACATCATTTTCCAGCCCCAGTGTCGCCACATAGCCACGCAAAATCGATGGTGTAATTAATCCTTCCGCCGGTTTGAGTTCAGGGTTCATTGCAAAATGAAGCGCTAATGGGCTGATGGTCAGTGGAAAGGTATCGCCTTTATATTCCAGTTGGTCAGGCAGCTGGACGGTGGCATGCAGTGGCAATGCAAGCAAGCTTGCAAGCAGGGTGGTGATGGGCAAAGTCGCTTTTGTTGTTCTCATTTTGCCTCCGCAATGGCGAGTGTTATGGGGCATCATATCGCGAAGCGGATTGGGAATTGATGGGCTTAGGATTTAATTTTGCGAATCGTCACAGAGAAAAATGATCGATAGTGTGCTCGTTACTTGAGAGGCGAAACTAAGTCCGCTTTTGTGGGTAAAAAAATGGGCGACAAGCGGATTGGTTGGTTGCGTTTAAGTGAGATGGAATAAAAAATCAGCGCACTAAGGCGCTGATTTCAAAAGTGAGATAGGGTCGATTATTGGCGGTCAAAATCCAAACGTTTGGCAAAGCGCTGCTCACTGTGCTGGCCGTTTTCAAAGGCCACTTCACCATTGAGAATGGTCATCTCAACGGTAGAGCCAAACTGATAGCCTTCAAATGGCGTCCAAGCACATTGATAGAAGGTGTTGTCAGGCGTGACAGTGTAAGGTTTTGCCAAATCTACCAATACCAAATCAGCCCAGTAACCTTCACGAATAAAGCCGCGGCGATCCAGTTCATAGCGAAGTGCGGGCGCATGCGATGTTTTTTGCACCACTAGTTCAAGTGAGAAGATCCCTTGGTGGTAAAACTCAAGGCAGCTCAAGAGTGCGTGTTGAACCAAAGGTACGCCTGATGGCGCTGAGAAATAGCTGTTTTGCTTTTCTTGCCACGTATGTGGTGCGTGATCGGTGGCAATGATATCGATCAGGCCATCTTTCACTGCTTGTAGCAGGGCTTGCTGGTCGCTTTTCTCTTTGACTGATGGGTTGCATTTGATTTGGCTGCCCAGCGTTTCATAGTCATCAGCATTAAAGAACAGATGGTGTACACAGGCTTCTGCGGTGATCTGTTTTTTCGCTAGTTCGGCAAGTGTGGGAGCCGGCTCAAATAGTGCCATCTCTTCTTTGGTGGTGAGGTGCAAAACGTGCAGCTTGGTGCCATGGGTTTTGGCGAGCTCAACTGCCATCGATGACGATTTATAACAGGCTTCGCGGGAGCGAATATTGGCGTGCTCACGCATCGGCACATCATCGCCATACTTGGCTTTGTACTGCGCTTCAAGCTCAGCAATCATGGGGGTGTCTTCACAATGCGTGGCAATCAGCACGGGAGATTCAGCAAAGATGCGCGCTAAAGTCTCTTTGTCATTGACCAACATATTCCCGGTTGATGCGCCCATAAATACTTTGACGCCGCAGGCTTGGTTTTTATCGAGTTTGCGAATTTCGTCAATGTTGTCGTTGGTGGCGCCCAGATAGAAGGCATAGTTTGCGTAACTGACCTCTGCTGCGCGCGTGTATTTTGCTTCGAGCGCTTCGAGATTGGTGGTTTGTGGGTTGACGTTTGGCATCTCCATATAACTGGTGATACCACCGGCAATCGCTGATTTTGACTCAGACGCAATAGTGCCTTTGGCGGTCAAACCCGGCTCACGAAAATGAACTTGATCATCAATCATCCCCGGCAATAGATATTTGCCCGTGGCATCAATGGTGCGGTCTGCAGCAGTCTCGATTGAAGGGGCGATTTGCGCAATTTTTCCATCGCGAATGAGCAGATCAGATTGGAAAATTTGGTCTTCATTGACCAAGGAGGCGTTTTTAATCAGCAGGGTGGTCATGTCGTTGAATCCTTTTGATGACGTGAGCGCAGTGTAGCTTAAAGGGATAGCAAGATCATAATTCAAATCGTTTCGAAAGATAAAAAAAGCGCTGAAATTCAGCGCTTTTTCATTAAGGAATGTGGCTTCAATTGAAGTCGAACGTATTACACCGTAAAGCGATGAACGATCTCATTTTGCTCTTGTGCTTGATGATCCAACATATCACTGGCTTTAGCGACGTGCTCCATGGCATCAAAGCTTTGGTCGGCAATCAGCGAGATTTCATTGAGGTTGCTGGCAATCTCGGCACTGGTTCGGCGCTGCTCATCAGCAGAGTGCGCGATATTGCTGCTCATTTCGCTGATGTGCAAAATAATCGCTTGAATCTCTTCCATGGCGCTATTGGCTTCAGAAGCTTGAATCACACTATTTTCCATCTCAGCCAAACAGGTTTGGATCACCGTAACTGCTTGCTCAGAAGAGTTTTGCAGGCTATCAATCATGCCCTCAATTTCGCTGGTGGACTCGGTGGTTTTTTGCGCTAAAACGCGCACTTCATCTGCGACCACAGCAAAGCCACGACCTTGCTCGCCAGCACGCGCCGCTTCAATGGCTGCGTTGAGAGCAAGCAAATTGGTTTGGTCAGCAATGCCGCGAATCACATCCAGAATCGAGCCAATATTGGTGCTCATGGCCTGTACTTTGGCGACCACATGCGCAGATTCGTCCAAACGCTCTGAAAGCTGGTGGGTGGTGGTGATATTACTGCTCATCACTTCACGCCCCGTAGCAGTTGCAGATTCCACCTCTTGTACCTTGGTCATGGATTGACGCGCAGCATCGGCAACCATCTGAACGGATTGTTCCATTTGCGTCATAGCCGTCGCTACTGCGGCGGTTTGCTGGCGCTGCTCATTGAGCTGGCCCTTGGCTTTCTCTGTCGTTGCTTGGTTTTCTGTGGCCACATTTGCCAAACGCTCAGAGGCATGGAGCAGATCGCGCAGTACATTTTGTAGCTGCTCAGCCAGCGCATTGATGTGGCGGCTAATGCGCCCGAACTCATTGTTGTTTTCAATGGTAATGCGGTGCGTCATATCGCCATCTGCCATATGTTCAAGCGAGTTCAAAATGGCTTTGAGTGGCGTGCGAATCAAAATTGATAGGTAGTAACCAATCGCTGCGGCGCAGCCCGTGACCAAAAGGCCGATGAAAATCGCAGTCATCACAGCCTTGCTATAGGCTTGGTCTGCTTGGATGACGGCGCTATCCATCATCTGATTGGCTTCTTGGTTAAAGGTGTCGAGCAGGCTCATCACTTTTTCCACATCACCAGCAAGTACGGCGATATTGGCGTAAAGGTCACGACGCGCCTCAAGGTAATTCAAGTGTTGATCCAGTACCCCACCTTTTTTACCAATGGCTTGGCTAAAGGCGACGATCATCGGGTCAAATTGCTCTTTGAGCGCAGGCGCACGATTGGCAATGCCGCGAAATGCATAGGTCAAATGGGTCACTGCACGGCGGTTACCGTTAAAGGCTTTTTTCACCAGCGCGATATCGCTGCTGGCCAATGCATCAGAGGTGATGGTTTCTGTGTCATTGAGTTTGGCAAAATAGCTTGCAGAGATATTTTGAATCACGACGTCATCATAGCTATCAACCACTTCACGCATGCCATTGTAAAGTTCTGCATAAAGACGCTGGAATTTACGGTTACTGATGCGCCCTTGATCCTGAGCGGCAAGCATGGTGCGATAGTTGCCCATGGCCACTTTGGCTTGCTCGAAATAGCTGGATTCTAGCTGGCGAATCACCTGCACTTGTGCGCTTAAGGTTGGATTCGTCTTTGATTGCTTCGCCAGTTCATTGATCGCCACAGTAAAGCTTTGATGGCGATTAGCAAATCGCTTCGATGCTTGATCCATGCGATTGGTGTCAACACTGGTGAGGTAGTCTTTAAACTCTTTGTCTGCAGCGAGAAGTCGCACACTGACTTGGTTCGATAGGGTAACCAGCGGCAAGGCTTGCTGACTGACATCATCCAATTTGCTTTGGATTTGTTGGGTTCCCCGCAACATCAAAAACACAGTGGTGACAAATAGCAGTACAAGCAAGGCAAAGCCGGCATACATTCGGTGTAATATCGACGCATGACGTTGTTTTTTCATAGTGTTATTCCAAGCAGATGAAGCACGAGCGCTTGTTCTTATCCTTGTTATCGGTCACCGACTGAGGAGATTGAGTTTTGTTTCGTCGTTACCGAATCGTTTCCTTTAATTTTTGAACCAAGTTAACACTTATTCAGTCTTGGTCTGACCTCCATCATAAAAGTAATGCGAAGCCAAACGAAAGAAATTCACAGCGCCGAGCTTCGTTTCTATGATCGCAATAGCAAAATAGAATTAGTTTTGATTGTGAAAAAAAACGTTTCATAATCAGAAAGTATGATGAATACAGGCCAAAGAGAATTTGTATTCATTTGGGGAGTTAAGCAACTAGTGTCAGAGGAATGTATGGCAGAAGAAACTATTTTCAGCAAAATTATTCGTGGTGAAATTCCAGCAGATATTCGTTACCAAGATGATTTGGTGACCGCCTTTCGTGATATTTCACCGCAAGCGCCAACGCATTTACTGATTATTCCCAATGTATTGATTCCCACAGTGAATGATGTTGAGGAGTCGCATGAGCTTGCGTTGGGTCGTCTTTTTACTGTGGCGCGTAAATTAGCGGCGGAAGAGGGGATCGCTGAAGATGGTTATCGTTTGATCATGAACTGTAATCAACACGGTGGCCAAGAAGTGTTCCACATTCACATGCACCTGCTTGGTGGTGAGCCCATTGGTCCGCTTCGCGCGAAGTAATTTCCTGCGCCGAAATGCGCAAGCTAAAAGAAGTCGTCGCTGTCTATGGTTGATGCTGGCGGCTTTTCTGACAGGTTGCGCAGGGCTTTCTGCGCATAACCTGTTTAGCCACTATAGTCAGGCGATGCAGCCGGCGCGCCAAGCCATTTTGTATCAGTCACCGCAAGCGGCATATGCATTGCTGCCTGATCAACCTGCGGGCCCCATGCTGGGCGATTTTGAGCAGGGACGCGTGGCACTGCAAGCGGGTGATTTAGATCTCAGTTTTACCGCCTTTAACCAAGCTGCGGCGCTTTTGAGTACGTGGCGTCAAGAAGCCAAATATCAGCTCAGTGAAGGGGCCAATACGCTGGGCTCTTTGCTGACCAATGACAATATGCGCAGTTATCAGCCCGCTGATTATGAGCAGGTGATGGTGCACTACTATTTAATGTTGCATTACTTACAAGCGCGAGACCTACAAGGTGCATTGGTTGAGGTGCGCCGCGCAAATTTACGCCAAGATTACGCCAAACGAATGCGTGCAGCGGAACTTCAAGCCGCGCAAAAAGAGGCCAATCAGCAAGGATTGTCGATGAATGTTGGGGCGCTTCTAGCACGTTATCCTGACAGCCAATCCCTGAGTGCCGTACAAAATGGCGCGGTGTTTTATTTATCGGCGTTGCTTTATCAAGCCGCCGGTCAGCTCGATGATGCTTATATTGACTTGCAGCGTGCACTCGCTGTTGCGCCAAACAATAAAATGCTGGCGGCGCAAGCGATGGTGCTGGCTAAGCGTCTTCATCGACAAGATGATTTACGTTTGCTAGAACAACGTTATGGTCAAGCGCCAAGGTGGTCATCGACGCAAGGGCAGTTGGTGGTTTTGGATGAGCAAGGTTTGGTGGCTGCGCCGCATCCATGGCAGCTGCCACTCGCGATTTATGATAGTCAGGGCTATGGTGCTATCTATCAGCTGACCTTACCCTATTATCCCAATGCGCAAGGACCTTTGCCTCAAGGCGAAGTATTACTCAACCAGCATCGCTTAGCGCTATCACCCTTGGTGAGTTTGAGCAAAATGGCGGTGCAGCAGCTAAGTGAGGCGATGCCAGGTATTGTGCTGCGCCAAGCACTGCGCATTTATGCCAAAGATCAGCTGCGCCGCGTTGCCAGTGATGAGGGCGAAGAAGTTGGTAATTTACTCGCCAATATCTTTAACGTATTGACGGATCAAGCAGATACTCGCAGCTGGCAAACCTTGCCTGATCAAATCGGCATGAGTGTGGTGGCGCTTGATCCCGGCATGCATACGCTGGCTTGGCAAGGGTATTCTATTTCAGTTGAGATAAAACCGGGACAGCGCACGCTGGTCTGGTTGTCTCGACAAGGGCAATCATTACAATATTGGCAAGGCCAATTAGGAGAGTTTTGATGCGATATTTAGTTTTGATTGGTGCGCTGCTACTGACGGGGTGCATGAATACAACCACAGGTGTGGCCATGGATAGTCGTGCGCAAAGTGTGCTGATTAGTAACCCACAACTGGCGCAAACCCTACATTTGGATTTTGCGAAAAAAGTGCGCGTGAATGATCTATTACAAGCGCAAGTGACCATCGTGAGTGATTGTGCCGATACGCAAAATTTGCAATACCGCTTCTATTGGTATGATGAAAATAACCTTGAGGTTTTGCCGGGGGATTCACCATGGCGTCATGTGGTGCTCTATGGCCAGGACACGATTACAATTCAAGGGATGGCGCCACGCGCAGATGCAACGCAATATCGCATCTATATTCGTCCGTTAGAGCAATAATCTGATTTTGATAGAAGGAAAAACGATGAAAAAGTCTCTGATCTGTTTGGTCGCGGCGACGACATTACTCGGTGGTTGTAGCCAGCAAATTCAGTACGGCGATGCGCAAAGTGTGGAAACGACCACCATCGCTTTTGGTTCCACCGATTTGCAAAAAATGGCCATGGAGATGACCGATAGCCTGTTGTCATCGCCTGCGATTGGTGAGCTGACGGCGGGTAAGCGTCCGATTATCTTTGTTGAAAGTATCAACAATAAAACCAGTGAGCATATTGATACGGAGTCGGTGACCGACTCGATTAGCACGCGCTTGCTGAGCTCAGGTAAATTCCGTTTTGTTGATATGGAGCGCGTAGAAGCGGTTCGCAAACAGCTGGATTTTCAAAATAACGATCAGCTCGTGAATAAGAGCACAGCGATACAATTTGGTCGCATGGTTGGCGCTGAGTATATGCTTTATGGCAACTTGTCGAGCATCGTCAAAGAAAATGGCGACAATCAGGACGTGTATTACAAATTGACCATGCGCTTGATGGACTTGGAAACAGGGATCATTGAATGGGCGGATGAAACTGAAATTCGTAAAACGGCGTCTCGCCAGATTTTTGGTCTTTAAATCAAGATGGTTCAATTGCCGCATACGTGGCCAGAGCAGCTGCGGCTGAGTGGCCATGTAACCCCGCTTACGGCGGGAACCAGTGGCCAAAGTTATCGCCTGCGCAGTCGCGCAGGCGATTTTGTTTGGTATCAGGCAAGACGTGATTTTAGCGCGGATGTTTTTGCGCTCAATGCGCGGCGTCAAGGATTGATGCAGGCGAAAGCAGCGCAATTGGGCCTTGCAATGAAGCCGCAATGGTTTGGCCTTCAGGGCGTGTTAACGCCATGGCTAAGTGGCGCGCATCCATCACAGGTGCAAAGCGCCATCGCCTTGCCAACATTGCTGGTACGTTTGCATCAAAGTGCTTGGCGTCCTGCGTTGAAACGTGATTTGGCATGGCAGGTGACACGCTATGAGCAAGCGCTTAGTTCGCCTCAATTTCAAGCGCATTTTTCAACTGCGCAATCTCAGCTGATGGCATTGGCGCAACGCAGTCGAAGTAAAGGTTGGCCATTCGGCCTTGGCGACGCATTTTGTCATTTAGATGCTGGCCCACATAATTTAATTGTGGGCGCTGATGCAATATGCGGCGATGGCGTGTGCTTAATTGATTGGGAATATGCCGCAACTGCTGATATCGCCATGGAGCTGGCCATGGCGTATCGCGCGCATGGTGAATGTGGCATGGAATTTTTAAAGCAGTATCAACGCCTTTCTCATTTATCAAATACAGCGCTAAGACGCGTCTTTGCTTTTGTGCCTTGGGTCGATTATATCGCGCTGCTTTGGGCATGGATTCAATGGCCTGGGCAACTGCCGCTATGGGGACAAGCGATGCAGCAACAATTGCTCGCCGATGGTTTTGAGCCGCCGACCTTGAAAATATGAAAACTAGCGGATGCATCGCAGAAATAGGTATTCGGGCTGAGTTTTAGAACAAGGCGTGGGCAAGTTCACGCTCTGATGGATTCGGGATGCGGAGCGGCTGTCGGTGCGCTATAACCAAAGCAAAGATCATCAGATAGGGGCGTAATTATGATTATCTATCTTCATGGCTTTGACTCCACCAGTCCCGGAAACCATGAGAAAGTTCTTCAGCTTCAATTTATCGATGCCGACGTGCGTTTTGTAAATTACAGTACACTGCATCCCAAACATGATATGCAGCACTTGCTCAAAGAAGTGCAACGTTTGATTGATGGTAGTGATGATCCCATGCCACTGATCTGTGGGGTGGGGCTTGGCGGCTATTGGTCTGAGCGTGTCGGTTTCTTGTGTGGGATTAAGCAGGTGCTGTTTAATCCCAACTTGCACCCTGAGCACAATATGGAAGGCAAAATAGATCGCCCTGAAGAGTATCTCGATATCTCTACGAAATGCGTGACTGATTTTCGACAAAAGAATCGCGCGCGATGCCTGTGCTTTTTGTCATCAAAAGATGAAGCGCTCAATAGTCAGTCAAGTTTTGATGAATTGTCACCCTATTACGATATTGTCTGGGATCAGAAAGAGAGTCATAAATTCAAAAAAATCGCCCATCACTTGCAGCAAATTAAAGCATTCAAAGCCAGCTAAATGACACTGTCATGTATCGCCGATGCATTTATTTGTCTGATAAATATCAATTATCCATAAAAATCACAGGGTTTATTCCTGTGATTTTCTTCTTTTCAGCGCATTCTTTTCTTTCACAAATGCTATCAAATTGTGACTTGCACAGGGGAAAGTGCGGGTTATAATGCGAATAAATTGATCTGGCGCAATTTTTATTAAAATTTCAGAACGCAATGCGATAACAATTTGTCAAACAAAAGACATTGCGCGCGTCCAGATTCAGCCAAATTTAATAAGAACTTAAGAGGAAGTGTGTGTGACTCGTATTATTGTTGTAGGTGGCGGTGCAGGTGGTCTTGAGCTTGCAACCAAACTAGGCGATACCCTAGGGAAGAAAAAACGCGCAAAAATCACTTTGGTGGATCGTAAATCAAGCCATCTTTGGAAGCCGTTATTGCACGAAGTCGCAACCGGCTCTTTGGATGCAGGCGTTGATGCGATCAGCTACCGTGCCCATGGCTGTAATCACCATTTTGACTTTCAATTGGGTAGCCTTTCACAAATCAACCGTGAAGATAAATCCATTACCTTAGCGGCGATCACCGATGAAGAAGGTGAGCTATTGGTGCCTGAGCGTGAGCTGGGTTATGACTATTTAGTGATGGCGATTGGCTCAACATCCAATGATTTTGGCACCAAAGGGGTGAAGGATCATTGCATCTTCCTAGATAGCCCTGAGCAGGCTGACCGTTTCCGCACGGAAATGAATAACGAATTTTTGAAACTGCACGCTAAAAATGGCGATGGTAAAGTGAATATTGCCATTGTTGGCGCTGGCGCGACGGGTGTTGAGCTGTCTGCTGAGCTGCACAATGCGATTAAAGCACTGCATGGCTATGGTTTTGCAGATTTGGATAGCACCAAGCTCAATGTGACCTTGGTGGAAGCGGGTGAGCGTATTTTACCGGCATTGCCACCGCGTATTTCTGGCGCTGCGCATCAAGAATTGGTCAAATTAGGCGTCAATGTTCGCACCGCAACCATGGTAACAGAAGCCACAGCGTCAGGTCTTTACACCAAAGATGGTGATTTTATTGAAGCTGACATCATGGTTTGGGCTGCAGGGATTAAAGCACCTGATTTCTTGAAAGATATTGCAGGCCTTGAAACCAACCGTATCAACCAGTTGGTGGTTAAATCAACGCTGCAAACCAGCCGTGATGATGCTATTTTTGTGATTGGTGATTGCGCGCAGTGTGAGCAGCCGGACGGCTCGATGGTACCGCCTCGCGCGCAAGCAGCGCACCAAATGGCAAGTCGTTGCTACCGTAACTTGATTGCATTGCAAAGTGGTCGTGAGCTCAAACCATATCTCTACAAAGACCATGGTTCTTTGGTTTCCCTCAGTCGTTTTTCTACCGTGGGTAGCTTGATGGGTAACCTGACCGGTGGCTCGATGATGGTTGAAGGGCGTATGGCGCGTGTCGTGTATATCTCTTTATATCGTATGCACCAAATGGCGCTGCATGGCACCGTAAAAACCGGACTGATGATTTTGGTGGGCCGAATTAACCGATTATTACGTCCATCCTTGAAATTACATTAATTGAATGCATGATTTCAGTGAAAATGCGGCCTAGATTCAGGGCCGCATTTTATTTTGCCCTTGGCACCAGCCTAAAAAGCGCTACACTGATGGGCATTCTTAGTGAAGGTAGTATTTGTTATGTTGAAAAAAAGTGTACTTGCGCTAATGCTTGCAGCGGTGATTACTGGCTGTGATGCGAAAGATGCAACTGAAACAACCCAACCAGCGGCGACCCCTGTAGCATCTCAATCTACAGAGCAACCTGCAACGCCGTCGGAGCAATCTGCTACAAAGATTGGGCAACCAGCAGCGACATTGACTATCGAAGCCGGCAAGCAATATCAAAAAATGGAACAAACCATCGCCAATGCACCACAGGTGATGGAAGTATTTAGTTATGGTTGCGGCCATTGTCGCCAAATGGACAAGCTGCTGCCTGAATTGAATGAGGCATTGGGCCAAGACGTGGTTCAAGAGCATATCGTTTACGATGATGGTACTGCGAGCCTTGCCGTTCTTTACTACACCGGTGTGATTCAGCTACCGAAAGAAAAATTGCATGCTTATAACGAAGCTATCTTTAGCTTGTTGCATGACAACCACGATATGACTCAGCAACAAAGCACCGATAAGCTTGCGGCAATCTATAGCCAATTTGGTATTTTGGCGCCGGATCAATTGGATGAGCAGCAAGTTGAGAAAGTGTCTAAACACATTCAGCACGCGGCACAAATCACCAAAGAAGCACGTGTACAAGGTGTCCCATCTTTTTACGTGAACGGTGAGTACCAGCTATTGGCGGGTGGTCATAACAGCCTTGAAGGTATGATTGATTCCATCGAACAAATGGTTCAATTGCCACACCAAAATAAAGCGCCAGCACAAGATGCCGTTGTCGAAGTGATTGAAGCGCAAACGCCTGCAGTGAGTGATGCAAGCGCCAGCAAATAATCATTTCAAGATGTCAGAGTTGTTGTTTAAATCGGCTTGATGACCATCACATATTAAAAAAGCGCCCTTGGGCGCTTTTTGTTGCATACGTTTGTTGCATCGAATTGGTGGTGTGATGCTTTGACTTGCCGCAAGCTTTAAGCCACTTTGACGGATTGCAAGCAAACAGGGGTTTGTTCCATTAAAGCTTGATGCAGCGTGCGGATAGTCGCATCGTAGTCTTTATCCGCGACCACAAATTGAACATCCACATTACGCAGTGGTGTATGCATGGCTTGCGGTAAAATACCTTGCTGATTGAGGGCGATGATGGCGTTGTACAAAATGCTGTTTTGATCGATTTGCGCACCGATCACCGAAATCAAAGCGACCATTTCTGCGCTGATATGCCCTAGCGGAAACAGTGCTTCGACTTTTTTTAGCACCTTCTTTTGCGCCTTTTCATGCCCCGACAAATAATAGGTCATGGAGTTGGCATTCATCTCTTTACCCACTACTTGTACGCGCTCTTGGCGAATAATCTCAATAATTTGATAACTAATATTATCGATTTTGCCGACCATGGTTTGATCGAAAATATGCAGCGCACAAATGTGATTTTTACCGGCGATGATATCAACCTTATCTTGTGTCGGTTGGTAGCTTTGGGTAATACGGGTACCGGCATGCTCGGGTTCAAAGGTATTTTTGATTACCAAATTGATCCCCGCCTTGCGAAGCCCTGCTGCCGCATTGGGATGGATCGCCTCCATGCCAAGGTTTGCCAGCTGATCGGCAACATCATAATTGGTGTGGCCAATTGGGCTGACCGCATCCGCACCGACAATACCGGGATCGGCGGAACTCAGGTGATATTCCTTGTGGATCACCGCCTCTTTGGCGCCAGTGAGCACGGCAAGACGGCTAAAGGTCATCTCGCTATAACCGCGATCATAGGTTTGCATGAGCCCCTCATCACAAGAGACATAGCCGGTGACAATTGGTAGCTCTTGGCTCAAATCGATATCTGCCATGGCTTGTGTGAGCACCTCATCAAGATTACCACTTCGCTCTGAATCCCAACCTGAGAGGTCAACAAAACGCGCGTTTACCTTGTGTAGGGATAGCAAAAGGGCGGTATTAAAGGCGCTATGGGCTTCGCCAATAGATGAGAGAAACTCGCGAATTTGCGGCAGATAACCTGCCAGTGAAAATTGTCGAAACTGGCAAGTGTCGAGAATATTTTGAATGCAGCTTTGCGCTTTTTCGAGTCGCTCAATAATAAAGTGATCGGCTTGTCGACGCGCCATGGGATCGCTAAACATATCATGGTTGATCAGCAGCATGCGGTCTTTGAGTTGCGCTAATTGTTGTTGCCACTGTGGATCATGGTCTGCCACCGCTTGGTAGATGCCAGGTTTGCCTGTTTTTTTACACTCCAGTAGGCCGTTAGTAATACCGGAATAAGCAGAAACAACGAAGATACGTTGATAGAGCGACTGCGGATAGAAAATAATATTATCTAAAACTTCATTAAAAGATGACATCGAGGTTCCACCGATTTTTTCTACGGTGTGCATAATATTCTCCCTAGTAATCATTGAAGTGAATGGGGGATGGTGCTGCATCGGCAGCTTTTCGGAGAGGGGAAGCGTGCACTGAAACGGTGTGAATGATGGGGTTTGTATTCCTTGCACTGAACAAAATTAGGTCCAACTCCTTTGGCCTTGATGAACGCAAAATGTTTCGTGTTCAAATTAAAAATCGAGCAAATGTTATGCAATTCAATGCTTGATGTCAAATTGCGCGGTATTGGAAGATTTGAACACAAATCTTTTTTGTCTTGTGTGTCTATTCGTTCGGTAAATGAAAGGCATAAAAAAACCGCTCACTGAGCGGTTTTTTTATCTTGGCGGGTGGACTAGTCTAATTTACGAACGTAAATCAGCATGCCCATCAATGGATGATCGAGATAATGAATTTCACCACTACCCATTTTACGTAGCTGCTGCATCCGGAAGGTTTTTAGGAAACTCTCGACTTCCACTTGTTTTTCAATTTGCTGAAGCTGACCGACCACAACGGCATCACTTTCAGTACCATCTTCTACCGCTTCTACGGGTTGCTCGATATCGGCACCAATCACGACTTCACGCTGACCCGGTTTGCGCAAATCTAAATTCACCTTGGTGAATAGATAGTGTTGCACATAAACCTGTAGGGTGCCTTCTAGCTCATAGAGCGGGGTGGTACTGACCACTTGCCCTGGCTCAATCGGTGTGCCGTCTGGATTAAATTGGCTGGCAAAATTTTGACCGGCTTGAATATGGAAGACAGGTGCGCGGCGACTGCTCCAATCGCCTTGACGCCATGCCGCATGGAATAGTGGGGTAAAACCTGCATGGTTTTGCAGCGCTTCATATTGACGCTTGAGTCGATAGCTTGAAGAAGGAAGCTTACGAACACCAGTGAAATCGGCATAGACCTTGGTATCGGTGTAATCGATGGCAGGCAGTTTGTCTGGCCATGATTCATTGATGGTTTCAGGTGCTACGTTGCGTTTAAAGATAATCACTTCGATGTCGAACTGACGTGCCATGGTCGGAAAGCTGACCATCACCATCAGTAAAAAGACTAGCTTCTTCATAAAGCTCCAACTTCTTTTGTCTTAATAGCCCACAGGGCTGTCCATAATATGTCGCGAAACGGCAAGTGCCACTATGCCGCGAGTGTGTTGTCACGTAATTGCGTGAGCAGTCCAGTTACAAATTGAATGCGTTCGCGACGATCACTTAAGGGGAACATAAACTTAAGTTTGGTCGGTCCATCAAAACCATAATGGGTTGGCTGCGTTTGTAACAGGTTGACCATAAAGGCAGGGTCGATTCTAGCATTGCTATCAAACTCAATAAAGCCGCCTTTTTCACCTGCTTCTAATCGTTTCACTAGAATTTGTGAAGCGGCTAACCGAATTTGGTTTACGGTGAGCAAGTTTTCAGCTGATTCAGGTAATAATCCAAATCTATCAATGAGTTCCACCTTCATCTCGTGAAGATCCTCGCGCGATTTTGCGCTGGCGATGCGTTTATACAAAGATAAACGGGTGTTCACATCACCAATGTAATCATCGGGAAGTAGCGCGGGAATGCGCAGCTCCACTTCGGTTTGCTCACGCAATAGATCGTCTAATGCAGGCTCTTTACCCTCTTTGAGCGCCTCAACGGCTTGCTCAAGCATCTCCATATACAAGGTAAAGCCCACGGATTGGATTTGGCCGCTTTGCTCATCGCCAAGCAGCTCGCCAGCGCCGCGAATCTCAAGGTCGTGGGTTGCCAAGGTAAAGCCTGCGCCTAGATCTTCGAGTGAGGAAATGGCCTCAAGACGTTTGGCTGCATCTTTGGTCATCGCTTTTGGATGTGGCGTGAGCAAATAAGCATAGGCTTGGTGGTGGGAGCGCCCAACGCGGCCACGAAGCTGGTGAAGCTGGGCCAAACCTAGGTTGTCGGCGCGATCCATAATGATAGTGTTGGCACTTGGAATATCAATCCCCGTTTCAATGATGGTGGTACACACCAACACATTAAAGCGCTGATGATAAAAATCACTCATCACGCGTTCAAGCTCGCGCTCAGGCATTTGCCCATGGGCGATAGTGATCCGCGCCTCAGGCAGCAAGGTGGCTAAATCATCAGCGGCTTTTTCAATGGTTTCGACTTGATTGTGAAGAAAATAAACCTGACCGCCGCGCATAATTTCACGCAAAATCGCCTCGCGCACCGTGGCATCATCCCGTTGACGGACAAAGGTTTTAATCGCCAAACGTCGAGCCGGTGGGGTGGCGATAATGGAAAGATCGCGCATACCACTCATGGCCATATTGAGGGTGCGGGGAATGGGCGTTGCGGTGAGGGTCAAAATGTCCACATCGGCGCGCATCGCTTTCACTTTCTCTTTTTGTCGAACACCAAAACGGTGCTCCTCATCGACAATCAGCAAACCAAGGTCACGAAAGGCAATTTGGCTTTGTAGCAGCTTATGGGTGCCAATCAGGATATCGACTTTGCCGGCTTCGGCATCGGCCAAAATCTGTTTCTGCTCTTTGGCTGATTTAAAGCGCGAGAGTACTTCGACGCGAATGGGTAAATTAGCGAAGCGATCGCGAAAGTTCTCAAAATGCTGCTGGGCAAGCAAGGTGGTAGGGACTAACACCGCCACTTGTTTACTGTTATCGGTGGCAACAAACGCAGCGCGCATGGCCACTTCTGTTTTACCAAAGCCCACATCACCACAGACCAAGCGATCCATGGCTTTGGCTTGGCACATATCAGAGAGCACCATGTTGATCGCCAGTGCTTGGTCATGGGTCTCCTCAAAGGGGAAGCTGGCGCAAAAATCAGCGTAGCTATCGCGATTGAGTTTAAATTGAAAACCGGGTTTCACCGCGCGTTTGGCGTAGACATCGAGCAGCTCTGCGGCCACATCGCGCACTTTCTCTGCTGCGCGTTTACGCGCTTTTTGCCAAGCTTCACCGCCGAGTTTATGCAGCGGCGCGCTTTCCTCACTACCACCTGAGTAGCGGCTAATTAGATTGAGCGAGGCCACAGGCACATAGAGTTTTGCACCATCGCGATATTCAAGGGTGACATATTCGGTGGCCATGCCGCCTGTATTGAGCGTTTGCAAGCCAAGATAGCGGCCAATGCCATGGTCAAGGTGGACGACCAACTGACCGATACTGAGTTCAGCGAGATTGCGGATCACCGCATCTTGGTTAATTTGCTGTTTTTGCTCGCGGCGACGCTGCTGAATAACGCGCTCGCCCAATAAATTGGCTTCACAAATGAGAGCCAACTGTCCGCCTTCAAGCTGCTCATTGTGGCAGATGAAGCCTTGCTCTGTGGCACCAATGATCAGCTGTACACGCTCTTTGCTCGTGAGTGCATCGCGCAGGTGCGGTTGTTCAATTGGACGTAATTTAATTCGTGCCAATAGTTCAAGTAGGGCTTCACGTCGGCCTTGTGACTCAACGCTAAAGATAATTTTGCCTGGAAACTGCTCGATAAACTGACGCAGCGGCTCCAATGGCGATTTGGCCTGATGATTGATCAACAGTTCGGGTAGCGGCGTAATGGCAAGATTGGCACGTCCCGCTTTGTTTGGTTCACTTTCTGCACGAAGGCGCAATTGCGCATAGGGTTTGAGGGCTGCAAACAGTGCATCTTCAGTGAGCCAGAGCTCGCTTGGCGCCAGTAGTGGGCGTAGTGGGTCGATACGACGTTGCTCATAGCGGTGCTGGGTGTCTTGCCAAAATTGCTGAATGGGCGTTTGCAGCTCGCCAACAGGCACCAATAAGCTATTTTCTGGTAGGTAGTCAAAGAGGGTTTCGGTTTGTTCAAAAAATAGCGGTAGCCAATATTCAATCCCAGCAGGCCAAGTGCCTTTGCTCACCTGTTGATAGACAGACTCCGGTTCACGGCGCGCTTCAAAACGCTCACGCCAACGGCCGCGAAAGGCTTCAATGGCTTCATCATCGGTGGGAAATTCATGGGCAGGAAGCAAACGAATTTCGCTCATTTCACCGTCAGAGCGCTGGGTTTCTGGGTCAAAAGGGCGAATGGAGTCGATTTCATCATCGAAAAAATCGATGCGAATGGGGAGGCCCGCGCCCATGGGGAAAAGGTCGATGATAGAACCGCGGGTGGCAAATTCACCATGCTCCATCACTTGATCAACATGGCGATAACCCGCTTGGGTCAGTTGATGCTTGAGCTGGTCTTGATCCCGTTTGTCATTTTTAGCCAGCAGTAGCGCATGCTGATGCAGGTAACTTTGCGGTGTTACGCGTTGCATTAAGGTAGTCACAGGCAGTACTAAGATACCGCGTGTTTGCGCAGGTAGTTGATACAGGGTAGCAAGGCGCTCTGAAATGATATCTTGGTGCGGCGAAAAATTATCGTAGGGCAAGGTTTCCCAATCGGGAAAGTGCAATACATCGGCATCAAAATGGCTGAGTTCATGGCGCAGCTTTTGTGCTTGTTGGCTGTCGGGGGCAACCACCACTACGGGGCCTTGATGTTGGCGACTGGCTTGATAAATCGCCAATGCAAGCGCGCCATTTTGCGCTTGGCCAACATAGCGGTGCTCGCCAGCTTTGCTTGGCAGTTCAAAATGAAATAGAGAGAAAGACAAACTCATAACAGTGGGGGTCGCTTCTTTGTTTTTGTTTATTTGTGATTGGACAGTTCGCTGTGTTCGTTGAGCTGTCTATGTTGACTGCGTTGGCGCAGTAATTGTTGCTGGTGATAGAGCGCGCCGCGGATCAGTTTGTCACGATCTTGCTCTTGTAGCAGGGTATAGCGAATGGTCGCAATGGTTTCATTTTGCTCGTTTTGATCCAGTGCTACCACTTGGCCATAGCAATAGACCGCACTTGCAGGATGCTGCAAAAAGATCCACAACTTACAGTATTGATTGAGCGTCAAATTGGGTGGGCAAATCAGGGTCATTTGGCTGGCGCCAAAAGTTTGGGTTTGATAGCGCTTTTGTGGGTCATCTTGCTGACTGAGAATGTAGGTCAGCAGTAAATCAAGCTTTTGTTGTTGTGCATTGAGATAGTCAAGTAAGGCCGGTGCCTGAGCGCCAAGACCAAGCTCGCTGAGCTGTTTGACTGCGCGTTCATCAATTAAGGTAAATTCATTGGCAGTGCGAAAGGGCGCTGGAATCTCTTGCTCAAATTGCACCGGATCAGGCAGTGAGGCGTCGATGGTGAGCGGCTCAAGGTTGATGGTTAAGCCGTGATGTACGGAGAAATATTCTGTGTGTTCCATAACGCCCTCAATTTAACTGCGTGGAATTATCGCCAACTTCGTGGCACTCAGCAAGAAAAGCGCCTGATTGCGCTAAGATTTTTTCAATGATTTTTAGCGAACTTTTGCGGCTTGGATAAGTCTCAAATCATGGCTTTTGCCCTATCTAACAGGTATTCTGTCGCCAATCGATTTGTCAATGAATCGCTTAGCTGCAGTATGGCGCGAAAGCGATTCAATTGGCAACCACAGCGCATTTACAGTGAGTTATTTCGCTTCATGTTTCATCCACTTCCTCTTGCGATAGGCTGGCGTTATCAACGCGGTCGCAGCGGTGATCCTTTTAGCCGCTTTATTTCTATGCTCTCCACCGCAGGGATCACCATTGGGGTGATGGCTCTGATCACCGTCGTTTCGGTGATGAATGGGTTTGAGCAGCAGCTGAAAAACCGCATATTAAATGTGATGCCACAAATGGTGGTATCACTACCCATGGATGCTAAATCCATGCCGCGATTGCCTTTACCTGAAGAGATCGCCCGTTTAAACCAGGTCACCGGTGCGACGCCGCTGATTGAGGCAGAATCTGTATTGCAAAGCCAAGATGGTCTCGCGGCTGCGATGCTGCTGGGCATTGACCCCAATCAGCCTGAGCCTTTGGCGCTATACATGCTTTACGGCAGCTTGGATAAATTACAGCCGCGCAAATATCAGGTGATTTTGGGACGAGCACTCGCGCGCGATCTCAATGTCAATGTCGGTGATAAAGTGCGCATCATGGTCACTGAAGCCAGTCAATATACGCCTGTGGGACGCATTCCAAGTCAGCGCAATTTTACCGTTGCAGGACTTTTTGATACTGGCACGGATGTGGATAGCGCCCAGGTGCTGGTGAATATCGATGATGCCGCTCGTTTGCTGCGTTATCGCGATGCGCCCGAGAGCAAAATCAAAGGCCAAATGAGCGGCTGGCGTTTGCAACTCGATGACCCCTTTGCGGTGGATCAATTGGCCTATCAGCTCAGTCAAATGGGTTATCAGGTCAAAGATTGGCGCGCCCAACGCGGCGAGCTCTTTCAAGCCGTGAAGATGGAAAAGAAAATGATGGGGCTGATGATCGGCCTGATTGTTGCGGTGGCAGCATTTAATATTATTACCGCATTGATGATGGTGGTGATGGAAAAAGAGGGCGAAGTTGCCATTTTAAAAACCCAAGGGATGACCACCCGTGAAATTATGACCATCTTTATGGTGCAAGGTGCCAGCTCAGGGGTGATTGGCGCAGTGGTGGGGGGCTTGCTCGGCACCATCTTGGCGCATTTTATTAACCCAATTTTATCGACTTTGGGGGCCAACTTGTTGATGGTGGGTGGTCACTTACCTGTATTGATTGAGCCAAGCCAGGTCGCCTTGGTGATTTTACTTGCCGCAGGTTTAAGCTTGCTGGCTACCATTTATCCTTCCTATCGCGCTGCGTCTATCTCTCCTGCTGAGGCTCTTCGTTATGAATAATGTGTTGTTAGATTGTCGTCAATTATCGAAAACCTATCAGGAAGTCGCAGGGGGCACTGAGGTATTAAAGGCAGTGAGTTTTGCGCTTGCGCCGCGCGAGCTATGCGCCATTGTTGGCGCTTCTGGCTCAGGGAAAAGCACCCTATTGCATCTTTTGGGCGCGCTGGATCAGCCCTCAAGTGGTGAGATCTATTTTCAAGGTAAAAACGTGCATCAAATGAGCGCCAGCCAGCAGGCACGTTGGCGCAATCAGCACCTTGGCTTTATCTATCAATTCCACCATTTATTGGCAGATTTTACGGCGCTTGAAAATGTCGCCATGCCCTTGCTGATTGGCAAAATGCCGGTCAAGGAAGCGATGATGCAAGCCAATGCGATTTTAGACAAGGTGGGGCTTTCACATCGCGCCAGCCATCGCCCAGCAGAGCTTTCTGGTGGTGAGCGTCAGCGTGTGGCCATTGCCCGTGCCTTGGTGAGCAAACCGGATTTGGTATTGGCCGATGAGCCGACAGGGAATTTGGACCACCAAACCGCGCTGTCGATTTACAATCTGATGCGCGAGCTCAATCAAGACAGCGGCACCGCCTTTTTGGTGGTGACCCATGATCGCGAGCTTGCTGGCAAATTAGATCGTCAGCTCGACATGCAAGATGGCCAGTTGGTGCGAGTATAAGGAATTGGCGATGTATCAACCATTAGCGCTTTGTTTAGCCAGCCGATTTAGTCGCGCGCGTAAACGACATCACTTTGTTTCTTTTATCTCCATGGCGGCGATGATTGGTATCGCTCTTGGCGTTGCTGTGGTGATTATTGGCCTTTCTGCGATGAATGGCTTTGAGCGAGAGCTCAAAGATCGCGTGTTGGCGGTGATCCCTCATGGTGAGCTGCAAGCGGTGAAACCGCCGCTCTATGATTGGCAGCCTTTGGCAAAGGGGATTCGTAAACACCCAGAAGTGGTTGGTGTTGCGCCCTATATTGATGCGACAGCTTTGGTGGAGCGCGGCTCTAATCTTAAAGCGGTGAAAGTACGCGGCGTCGATCCGGCGCTTGAATCTCAGGTCAGTGTGCTATCGCAATATATTGATGCGAAAGCCTGGCAAAGTTTCCAAGCGGGTCATCAGCAGGTGATTATTGGCCAAGGGGTGGCCAAGAAATTAGGTGTCGGTGTGGGCGATTGGCTCACGGTGATGCTGCCTAATCATCATGATAGCCAAAAACTGAGCGCTGCCAAACGCGTACGGGTTCAGGTGCATGGTTTGCTTAGCTTACATGGTCAGCTTGATCACCATCTGATTTTGATGCCCTTGGCAGATTTGCAAGCCGATCTTGGTTATGGACTAGGGGTCAGTGGCTTGTCACTGAAAACGCGCGATCTGTTTGACGCGCCAAGAATTATCAAAGAAGCTGGACAAAGTGTACCGATTTACGCCTATATCCATAGCTGGAAGCGAACCTATGGTAATTTCTATCGTGATATAGCCTTGGTGCGCACCATGGTCTACGTGGTGATGGTACTGATGATTGGTGTGGCCTGTTTTAACATCGTTTCGACCTTGATGATGGCGGTGAAAGATAGAGCCAGTGATATTGCAATTTTGCGTACCATGGGCGCACAAGACAGCTTAATTCGCCGTATTTTTATGAGCCATGGCTTGATGACAGGCATGGTGGGTTCGTTATTTGGAGTGTTGATTGGTGTGCCGCTATCGCTCTTTTTGACGCCAATAACGCGCACCTTTGAGCAGCTTTTAGGGCGTCAATTTTTAAATGGCGATATCTACTTTATCGACTTTATTCCAACTCAGCTGATTTGGAGCGATGTGGCGATTGTTACCGTCACCGCCATGGTTTTAAGCTTGCTGGCTAGTTGGTATCCGGCGCGCCGTGCTAGTCGTATTAATCCTGCGCAAGTGCTGAGTGGTAAATAACCATTTAGCTTTGAAAAGAGTTGTGAGACAAAAAAACAGCGCCATTGGCGCTGTTTTTTATTTGTATGCGATTTGGTTTTGTTCGTTTTGGCTTCAGCTTGGTTTGGGCGATTAAAAATAAAAGCCAAGAACCAAAAAGCTAATCAGTGCCATAAAGGCTGCAATTAATGCATAGGGCAGCTGGGTGAGTGCGTGCCCCATTAAATCACAACCAGAGCCTTGCGCCGCAAGTACGGTTGAGTCGCTATAAAAGCATGCCTGACTGCCAAAGGAGGATGCCGAAAGTAGCGCGCCAATCACCAATGGAATATTGGCATCAATGGAGTGCGCCAGTGGCATCACAATGGGAATGGTCACGGCAAATACACCCCAGCTTGAGCCCGTGGCAAAAGCGAGGATGGCCATCGCCACAAAGATAATGGCAGGCAGCAAAGCGGGTGACATAAATGGCATCAAGCTTTGAATCACATATTGCGGCATACCCAGCATGTCTGACATCGCCTTAAACATAAAGGCGGCAATCACGATGCCAATGGCAGGCAACATGGTTTGGAAGCCGTCAAACATCTGCTTCATCATATCATCGAGGCGAATCAGCTTTTGCGCTGAAAAGAAGATGATGGTGAAGGTTAAGGTCACCAACAAGCCTTTCCAAATATCGACGCCAAAATAGATGGTACTGCCCACCAAGAGCAAAATTGGCACCATAAAGTTGTAGAGCTTGCCATGCTCGATTTGCTGATTGGCAAACTCGGCATTGATCGCTTCTACCGCATAGGGGTCAGCGGTGAGCTCAGCATGATTAACATGCATGGCACCGGCGCTGCGCGGGTGAGCGCGAAACTCCGCTTTTTTCATTGGTCCAATGTTAGGCATGATGCCAAGGCAAACCAGCAAAACCATCAGTACAGCAAACCATGCGTAAAGCATATAGGGAATGGACTGAATATAGAGCGTGATCCCTTCGCCGACGCTAGCGCTGCCGGTATTTTCAATCAAGCCGGAGAAAAATACCGCCCAAGTTGAAAGAGGAATGAGCACGCAGATTGGCGCTGCTGTTGAGTCCACCACATAGGCGAGCATTTCACGCGAGACGCGATATTTATCGGTCACACGCTTCATGGTTTCACCAACCGTGAGGGCGTTGAGGTAATCGTCGATAAAGATCACCACGCCAAGGACAAAGGTCATGAGCAATGAGCTTTTACGGCTTTTGGTGATTTTCAGGGCGCTTTGGCCAAAAGCCATGGCACCGCCAGCATGCACCAGCAGCGCGATGAGCGCGCCAAAACTACCACAAACGAGGATCAGCCAAGCAATGGTCGGATCTTGCATCACATCCACTGAAATGGTGCTGAATTGATCCAATAAATAGCTTGGAGAGGGGTTAATGAGCATTAAGCCCACAAGTGTACCAATGATGAGCGCCAGCATAGGGCGGCGCAGCCAAATCGCGAGGGAGAGCACCACCACAGGTGGAATTAAGCTCAAAGCAGAAGGTTCGGTCATAATTACGTCCCTGTCTGTTAGGTGACAGTGTCACCAAAAAGACAATAGCCCAATCGCCAAGGCCAACCAGGCTATCAACCTGCTTGCTCGGACGTGTCGCCAGACGTTGCGGAAAGCCGCTTTCGCTTTTGCCGGACCCGGTCAAAACATCGCCGCGATAGTAAGGAGCAACTGCCTAAGAATCAATCAAGTGTTTTTTATGGACACAATCGATTATTTCTACCCTAAGTCTTTGATTGTCATGACGAGAATGATGTGCGGAATGATTTTGTTCTAATTGTATGATTTATAATTAAAAGTTCACTGGGCGGTGCGGCGAAAAAATGAGTGTCATCTTGGCGATTTCAGTCATTTTGGGTGTGATTTTTTATCATCGATGGCTAAGGCCGTAATGAAAAAATTATTAAGATTATGATTTAAATGATGTTATTTCTTGATAGTGCCTGCATAGATGCCTAACCTATCAAGGCATTTCAAACGAATAACATGGAGCGAACATGAAATTTTTTGCACGTATTGCTGTGGTGCTGGGGCTTGCATGGGCATTGACTGGCTGTGGCGCGGATACTTTTGCGGGTAAGTGGACGAGTGATAAATTGGGTGAAGATTTTGCACACGTCGTGATTCAACTCAATATTGAGCCGAAAGGGGATAGCTATACCATTGATTTTAAATTCATTGATGGTGATCCACGCTTTATGAAGCAGTTTGCAAAAGAGAACTTTGAAGTGAAAGAGATCAAGGTGAATGAGCAAAATATTCAATTTAATGTCTATCGCAAAGATATTCGCCATGGCTTGAGCTTCAACCTCAATGCCGAGGGTGACACGCTTAATGGCCGTATGTCAGAAAAAAGAGATGGCGTGGCTATTCAATTTAACCGCTAACACTCGTGAATGTTTTAAGAAAAACGCCAACATTGTTTGGCGTTTTTTTATATGCGTCTGATTTCTGAGTTATTTTTACGATTCATTCTTTTTATCGTGGTAGGGTCATTTATAAATTCTATTCGATAGGGGAATCTCATGAAATGGATGCGTGCTTGGAGCGTCCTGCTGATTTTATTGATCGCAGGTTGTGCCAGTCAGGTGAGCGAGCAGCAATTTGCAAAGGATCCAGATTGGCATTCTGGTCAACTCGCCAACGGTTTTCGTTATCACCTGCGCACGGTCCCTGGCGAAGTGGTATCACTTCGCTTAGGGGTGCATGTCGGCAGCTTACAAGAGCAGGACGATCAATTAGGTTACGCCCATTTTCTTGAGCATATGGCTTTTTTGGGCAGCTCGCATTTTCAGCCCAATGATGTGATTTCTCTATTTGAAAAAGGGGGCGCAACCTTCGGCCCTGATATTAATGCCTATACCAACTATCAATGGACCTATTACCAGCTGGATTTAGCGAATCGCTCGCAGTTACAACCTGCGTTGCAGTGGTTTGCTGATATTGGCCAAGGACTTCATCTCAATGAACAAGCGTTAGAGAATGAGAAAAAAGTGGTGGCTGGTGAGTTTCGATTACGCCGCCCAGAACATCCCACCGTTGATGCGCAAATGTATCAATATCTTGTTGCGGACTCTGTTTTTGCCACGCGCGATCCAATTGGCAGCAAAGAGAGTATTGAAGCGCTCAGTCGAGCCAAGTTAAAACCATTTTATCAGCGTTGGTATCAACCACAGATGCTTGAGCTCATTGTGACGGGGGATATCGATCCGACGCAATTGGAGCCGCAAATTGAAGCCTTCTTTGGTTCAATGCAGGCGAGCACGCCCGACGAAGAAGGTCTCAAGCCGCCCGTCAAGCAAACGCTGACGCATTTCCCCAATCAACCCTTGGTGATGACGGTGCCTGAACAAAACAGTGCCGTATTTGGTTTGATCTACGATTTAGGCTCGTCATCTCTGATGACGCATGCCGAGCAGCAGCGACTTTGGCTCAATCAAATTGCGGCGAAAATAATTACAAATCGCATTATCCAATCGTTTGATCTGCAAGGTGTGATTTATCAATTCGTAGATAGTCCTGCCTATCAAGTTGAGCAGCGTATCGCTTTGGTACCACAAGCGCGATTTGATGCCAGTGAGCGGACATCGGTGACCAAGGTGATGTTGCAAAGCCTTGCTCAGCTTCGTGACCAAGGGATCACGGCGCAAGAGCTCGACACTGCGTTGATGGATTATCAAGTTTCCTTGAATAGTATCGATCAATGGTGGTCTGAAACTGAAGCGCCTGAATGGGCGAATCACAAACTCTATGCGCTAAATAATGGCGAGATGTCGCAAAGCAAAGGTGATCATGCCGCTAATCTGACCGACTTTATTAAGCGCACCGATAAAAATCGCGTGGATGCGCATATTCAGGCTTTGTTATCGCAGCAGGCACAGTATTTATTAGGCGGGCAGCAAGGGGAGTCTTTGTCGCAGTTAAAGGCAAAAATCGCTGATTACGAAGTGTTGCGTTTAGCGCCGGCCATATTTGCGCTGGCGGATGGCGCGGATTATGAGATTCCTGTGCTCCCTGATGTGGGAGACATTGTATCCACACAAGTGGATGCCACCTATCCAAACTTAACGCGTTGGCAGTTGAGTAATGGTATGGAAGTGACCTATTTACGTGACAAGCAATTTCACAGCGACATCTATATGGTGATTGGTGGTGTTGGCGGTAAATCAAAACTCGACCCTGCTCTATTTGCCGCGGCGAATATGACCATCCCAGTGCTCTATCGCAGTGGCTTGGGTAAGATGAGTGCCACTCAAGTGGAGCAATTGTTCCAGCGTAAAAACAGTCGTCTCCTCCCCTTTATCCAAGAAAGCCGCCATGGTTTTGAGTTGCACAGTAATCATGCCTATTTCGAAGATGTCCTTGCGGTTTTGCAGGCCTATTGGCTGAATGCGCAACCTTCAGAAAAAGCGATGAAGCAAGTGCAAGCGGCAATGGTTCAAGAAGCCAAACAGAATCAAAGCGCTGGTTTAGGTCGTTTTTACTTGGCGATGAACCAAAAATTATTTACGGCGAAGAGTCCAAATCGGATGTCCACTTGGCAAGATTTAGCAGCGGTGACACAAACGGATATTTCGGCGGTTAAAGCGAAACTCTTTGAACAAAGTGGCCATACCAAAGTGGTGATTGTTGCTGATCTGCCGGCCATTGAGGTCGCAAACTTGATGCGCAAATATATTGCAGTATTACCGCAATCGACAGCCGCGCCAGTCACGCAAATTGACGATGGTTTTCAAGCGCTAGATGGCTCAAATTTGGTGGTTGAAGGCAATCCTGAGTCGGGCGAGATCTACCAGTTGCTATTAGCGGGCAAAGGTGAGGCGCAAAATACCGCGCAAGATATTTTCATGGCTGATTTACTCTATCGCATTGTCAATAAGCGACTTTACAACGTTGTGCGTGAGCAACATGGTTTAGACTATTCGCCGGAAGCTTACCTCATTACATTGGATGGAGGTTTACATCGAACTTGGATGCTCTCTGCCAATATTAAAAAAGGCGAGCAAGCATTGACGGATCAGGCGATGCGAGAAGTATTTCATTCATTGAGCCAAGGGGTGAGTGCGCAAGAGTTGGCGACCGCCAAGGAGCAATTTACCCATGACTTTGCAACCATGGATGAAAATGGGCCGATGCTCACTTGGTTTATTTGGCGCTATTGGATTTACGATTTTGGCACTGAAGCGATTATGGATGTACCTAAAGCATTGGCGCAAATTGATTTGGATGATTTTAATCAATACGTCAAATCTCAGTTTGCATTGCCGCAGCAGTTATCAACCAATCAGTTTCAATAGCGCTGTGTATCCATTTCCATAGGGCTCACAATATATATAACTAACGCATTGAAAATAAACAATATTCATGTATTTTGTTGTTTCTTCAATGCGTTAGGAGTATGGCTGTGAATACAATGGATTGCTGGATGTCTGGATTCAAACCGATGGCGGCGAAATTTCTGCTCGCTGGGCTTGCGGTGTTGCCCATGAGCTCGCAAGCACAAGCCCCAATATCAACCAAGACACAGAGTACAATGGAAGCGAAAGCGCAAGTGATGCGCTTTAATCAAGCGCCGCCCAGCGGATTGCTCTCGCTGCAATGGCCAAGCCAAAATCTAAATCAAGAGCTAAACCAAGAGCACAGCAATCGCTTCAAAGTTGATGATGGACACGGCTGGCAAGCGCATTGTGTTCGTTTGCCAGATCAAAGCTTGCTGCTGGAAACCAAAGGCAGTTTGGGTGTGGGTTGGGAGTGGCGCGGCAAAGGCGCAATGCGCATTGATTGCCAAGCGGCGGCGCAAGATGCCATACATGGCTTGCAATGGACCAAGGGAATCAGTGCCAGCAAGGTTGCAGCGCAACTGGCATTGGCACAGCCGCTCAGCGCCGAACGTGTTGAAATGATTTGGGAATGGCAACAAAAGGGTGGGGGCAGTGTGAATCCTGACATTGACGATGCCATCGTCTCAGATCATCAAGTCATTGCTGATTTGCAATTTGAACAGCAAAAGCTCATCTCTTTTTCGATTTACCATACCGCCACATTTTAAAAGCGCCCAAGGGCGCTTTTTTCATAGGTAATTTATCAAATGATCATGCTAATCATCAGTCAATTGAGATGGTTGGCGTGGTCATGGCGCGGCGATGAATACGATCGCGGGTCGGGCCATTAAAATGATTTTCCAACAGCTTTTGAGTGAGCGGGTGCTGCGGATTTGCAAATACATCCGCGGTGTTTCCAGCTTCGACCACTTCACCATCTTTCATCACAATGACTTTATCCGAGAAATGCTTAATGATCCCAAGGTGCTGAGAGACATAGATATAGGACAGGCCCATCTCCTGTTGCAGCTCAAGTAACAGGTTGATCATTTGAGAGCGCATGGACATATCCAGCTCGCTAAGCGCTTCATCGGCGACAATCACGCAGGGCTGCAAAATCAATGCGCGCGCCAAGCAGACACGCTGCTTTTGGCCCGATGCCAGCATTTGCGGATAAAAGTAAGCGTGCTCTTCAAGCAAACCCACACGCAATAAGGTTTCACGCACCCGTTGTTCACGCTGCTGTGGGGTCATATTGGTGTTTCGCTTGAGTGGCCCTTGCAAAATTTTACCGATTTGAATCTTTGGATTCAGCGCGCTGTTAGCGTCTTGAAAAATCATGCGAATCAGTTTGCAGCGGGTTTGAAAATCCGTGGGCGCTAAGGGCTCACCATTAACGCGTATCTCACCGCCAGTAGGTTGCACAACACCAGCCAGCATGCGGGCAAGGGTTGATTTCCCTGAGCCGTTTTCACCAATAAAGGCGATGGTTTCCCCTGGCTCTAAGCTGAAGGAGACAGGTTTGACCGCATTGACGGTGCGACGACGAAATAGACCATCACGAAAATGGTAATCTTTATAGAGGTTATCCACCTCAAGCAGGGCACTCATGCTTTGCTCTCCGCTTTATTTTCTGGCTTGCTTTCCACCACGTTGAGTGGGAAATGACAGCTGAATTTATGGCCTTTGATGGTGCGGTTAATGGGCACTTCCACACATTTTTTCTGCGCGTAGGGACAGCGCGGACCCAAACGGCAACCGATAGGTAGATGCTGCAATAGGGGAATGGAGCCGGGGAGTGTTGGTAATCGGCTTTTGTGGCGCACATTTTCGCTAAAATCGGGCATTGATTGCATTAAAGCCAGCGTATAAGGGTGATACGGGGTTTCAAGCAGCTCTTGGCGCGTGCCGGATTCTACCGATTGGCCGCAATACATTACAGTGATTCGGTCAGCCCATTGGGTAATGGTGGTCAAATCATGACTGATCAGCAAAATTGCAGTGTTGTTGAGCTGGTTGAGGCGACTGAGCAAACGGAAAATTTGCGCCTGAGTGACGGGATCTAGATCGCTGGTAGGCTCATCGGCAATGAGCAGGCGAGGCTGGTTGGCGATCGCCATAGCAACCATCACTTTTTGGCATTCCCCAGCGGTGAGCTCATAGGGGTAGCTGCGCATAATTTGCTTGTGATCTTTAATCCCAACCTTGTGCAGCAGCGCAATGGCGTGCTTTTTACGCCACTGCCAACGTTGCCACCATTTTTTGGTAAAGGCGCGACTTGGAATTGCTTCCATAAGCTGCAAACCAACTTGCTCTGATGGGTCCAAACAGCTGCTAGGCTCTTGAAAGATCATCGCAATTTCACGGCCCACCACACGGCGGCGCTCACGTGGTGAGAGCGCGAGCAGATCAATATTGCCGAGACGGAAACGGTCTGCGGTGATGATCCAGTTATCCTTCATCACCCCAACGATGGCTTTGGCCACCAAGCTTTTCCCTGAGCCTGATTCACCCACTAAACCGCGAATTTCCCCTTCGGAGAGGGTCATACTCATGCGATCAACGGCTTTGACGCGCCCTTGCGGGGTATCAATTTCAATGGTCAGGTGTTTAATATCAAGTAGTGGCATTACTCTGTTCCTGCATTGATCGCTTGACGCAAGCCATCACCCACAAGGTTGATGACCAGCACGCTAAACATAATGGCAAAGCCGGGAATGGAGACGGTCCAAGGCGCGGCATAAATCAGATCAATGGCATCGCCCATCATGGCGCCCCATTCAGGTGAGGGGGCCTGCGCGCCAAGACCTAAAAAGCCAAGCGCTGCAATATCCAAAATGGCAATCGAGATTGCGCGCGTAAGCTCCTGCACGATGACGGGCAGTACGTTGGGCAAAATTGAGTGATAGAGCAGATAGCTGTTATTCGCGCCATCGAGACGCGCAGCCAGTACATAATCCTTTTCTGCTTCGGTGTGCACTGCAATATACAGCGCGCGAATAAAGCGAGGAATTAAGGTGAGCCATATCGCCAGTAAAATATTGACTTCACCAACCCCAAAAAAGGCCACGACAATTACCGCAAGCAGCAGTGATGGAATAGACAGTAGGGTATCGAGAATGTGGTTGAGCACACTAGAGATGAGCCCTTTGGTGATCCCCGCGACAACGCCAATCAAACAGCCAACAATGGCGGCGGCAAAAGCGATCACGATGGCGTAACCAAAGGTTAAACGTGAGCCTAAAATCAGCCGTGATAGCAGATCGCGTCCCAAGTCATCCGTGCCTAAGAAAAACTCAATATGACCTGAGCCATCCCATGATGGCGGCATCAGCAAAATATCATGTTGCTGCTGTACCGAATATGGGGTGAGCCAAGGCGCAAGTAGCGTCACCAAAAGCAAGAAGGCGAGGCACCATAGACCAAACATCGCCAGCGAGTTTTTGCGATAGGCTGTCCAGCTGCGCTGCCATTGCTTGGGTACATGGTACTCAAGGTAGATGTTATCGGATTGCATACCACTCCTTACGTACCAATGGGTTCACGATAGCAGCAAAAAGATCAGCCAAAATGTTCGCTAGTAACACAAAGCTTGCGACGACGATGACGCCGCCTTGAATGGCGATGTAATCTTGGTGAGCAATGGCGTCCAGTAGCCAGCGGCCAATACCCGGCCAGTTAAAAATGGACTCCACCACCATGGAGAAGGCCAGCATAGTCGAAAGTTGCATACCAAATTTTGGAATAATCGGCGGCAGCGCGTTACGAATAACATGGCGAGTGACAATCTCATAAAGTGAGAGGCCCTTTACCGCGGCGGTGCGGACATAGTTTTGCTGCATCACAGTTGCGACGGAAGCGCGCATTTGCGTAATGATCTCTGTGGTCGGTGCCACGGCTAAAACCAAAGAAGGCAGAATCAAATGTGACAGTGCGCTTTCAAAGGCGGCAAGACGATAGGGCTGGGGTGATAGCCAAATATCAATCAGTGCAAAGCCGGTGATATGGTCAATTTCATAGAGCAAGCTATAACGTCCAGAGACAGGTAGCCAGCCGAGATGCAAGGAAAAGAGCATCAGCAATAGCATGGCGAGCCAAAAGACCGGCATAGAAAAGCCGAGCAAAGCGATAGTGGTAATGCCGCGATCCAGCAGCCCACCTTGGCGAATGCCCGCTAAAGTGCCAAGCGGAATACCGATAACCAAGGCGCATAAAAAGGCAAAAATGCACAGCTCAAGAGTGGCTGGAAAGACAATCAAGATTTGATCGGCAATGGAGACGCCGTTGGCATTGATGCCTAAGTCGCCTTCAGCCAGCATGCTGAGATAGACCAGCCAGCCGTGCCAGAATTCTTGAGATGAGAGCGCACTGCTGGGGTCTAATCGTAGAATGCTGTAACTCACGACTGTCAGCAGCAACAGTGTGATAATAAACAGGTTTAAACGACGAAGGGTGTAGATCAGCATTAGTTATGACTCTCTGCGGTTTGTCTGAACACCGATGTAAAAGGCAAATTCTCAAAAGGACTGAGGACTAAACCATGAATAGAGTTGTTGTGTGCACGAATTTGTACACTATGTGCCAAGGGAATAATCGGTAACTGCTGCTTGAGAAGCTTTTGAGCCTGCAGGTAACGGTCGATTCGAAGCGGAATTGAGCGGGTTTCCAGCGCGTCATCGATCAGCGCATCGTAATCCGCATTACACCAGTTGGCGTAGTTGAGTCCGACTTTTTGCGCTTGGCAGGATAAAAACGGACGCAGCATGCTATCGGGGTCGGCGTTATCAGCGACCCAGCCCATCAAGGTCATATCGTGCGGCGCATGTTGCTGAGAACGACTGAGATCTTCAAGTGGCAGGGCATGCAAACTGACGTGAATGCCCACTTCAGCTAAATCGGCTTGAATCAGCTCAGCTGTTTTACGGGGACTTGGGTTGTAAGGGCGCGGCTGCGAAGAGTACCAAAGCTCTAAATTGAGATCCTTGACGCCAGCTTCTTGCAGTAATTTTTTCGCTTTTTCTGGCTGATAACTCACGCCGTGGCTCGGGCGATAGGCCCATGAATTATTGGCGAGCACACCTGTTGCTGCGCTGCCCGTGCCGTAATAGACAGAGTTCAGTAGATGATTGCGGTTGATAGCATAGGCAATCGCTTGGCGCACTTTGCTTGACTGCAGTGCCGGATGCTGGGTATTGAGCGCAAGGTAGGACAGATTCATGCCCTCTTGGCGCTGCACATTGATTTCAGGGTGCGCAGCCAAGGTGGCAAGCTGACTGGCAACTGGAGAGGCTAAGACATCGCACTCGCCGCTGAGCAATTTGGCAATGGCGCCGGTACCGCGATCTGAGATATCCAAAATCACTTGCTGCATTTTTGCTGGACCTTGCCAGTACCCTAGATGTTGCTGCAAGCGAATATAATCGCCTTGCGCATAGTGGGAAAGCTGATAGGGTCCAGTGCCAACAGGCAGGGTGTCAATATCGCCAGGGCGGCCTTGTTGCATCAGCTTTTGTGCATATTCCTGCGACAAGATGACGGAAAAACTGGTGGCCAAATTCGATAAGAAAGCATTGTTGGGTTTGCTGAGGGTAAATTCCACCGTCATATCATCAACGGCTTCAACATGATCGATCAGCTCAGATAGATTCAAGCTTTCAAACCATGGATATTGGCCCCCGCCAATATTGTGGTATGGATGATTGGGGTCGATGATGCGATTGAAACTAAAGACCACGTCGCTGGCATTCAGGCGTCGAGTCGGCGTAAACCAAGGGGTTTGATGAAATTTCACATCAGGGCGCAAGGTGAATCGGTAACGTAAACCGTCAGCGCTAATGTCCCAATGTTTCGCCAGCGCAGGCTGAGGTTGATGCGTTCCTTGGTCAAGGACGACCAAGCGGTCGTATAGCTGGGCAGAAAGTGTATCGACGGCAATGCCATTTTTGGCAAGCTGTGGATTAAAACTATCTGGGGTGCCTTGACCACAATAGATAAAACTGTGTTGCTGCGCAGCACGATTACGTTCGGGATCTTGGCAGCCGCTGAGCAGTGACACCAAGGTCAGGATGCCCAGAGAGATGAGTTTGCCAATGTTTTTGTCAGCCATAGGTAAGCGGCACGTCAAATTTTAAAACCCCTAATTTATCACTTTGTTTACACAGCACCAAGCCATGCTCAAAAAGTGAGCGGAATACATCCGCTTACATTGCATTCATGGTTAATCTGCCGCATTCTGATTTGAAGATAGACGTTTTCAACATCAAAGCGAATGGATACGGCCGACCTTGTCCGTGTTTTGTTTCGCAAAGTGACACGATTTTGCTATGAAAAATGCGCTTGGACGTCAGGTCCAACATTGGATTGCTAGAGGACGAGACCGCCATATTCGCCTGGCGGTCACGGGGCTCTCACGTGCCGGTAAAACGGCTTTTATTACTGCGCTAACCCACCAGCTGTTACATAGTGCAACGCAAGATAATTTACCGCTCTTTCAAGTGGCGCGCGAAGGCCGCTTGCTTGGCGCTAAGCGTGTACTCTCGCCGCAACTGCTAACGCCAAGTTTTGCTTACGAACAGGGCATGGCTGCGTTATCAAGTCAGCCGCCACATTGGCCTGAGCCGACGAAAGATGTCAGTGAGATCAGTTTGGCGCTGCGTTATCAGCCCAATCGCGGCGCTAGTAAGCTACTGGGGCAAACCGCCACACTTCAGCTTGATATCGTTGATTATCCCGGTGAATGGTTACTGGACTTGCCGATGCTAACGCAAGACTATGCGGATTGGTCGAGTCAGCAACTGGCCTTGATGCAGGGCGCAAGGCAGTCCTTTGCAGGTGATTTTGCTGCGGCTGTGGCAAAGCTTGAGGTGAATCAGAGCGCTGATGAGTCGATGCTGGCGACCCTTGCTGCGCACTATAAAGACTACTTAATGGCCTGTAAGCAGCAGGGATTTCAGTGGTTGCAACCTGGTCGTATGGTGTTGCCTGGTGAGCTTGAAGGTGCGCCCGTACTTGCATTCTTCCCTGTCCCTTGGTCATTGGAGGTGATGAAAGCTGCGCCAGCAGGCAGTGTTGGGGAGGTGCTATTGCAGCGTTATAGCGCCTATCAGCAGCAAGTGATTCGACCCTTTTATCGCGATTATTTTACAAAATTTGATCGCCAAGTCGTGCTAGTGGATTGCCTTACGCCGCTCAATGAGGGAGCTGAGGCTTTTGCTGATTTGCAGCAAGCGCTAACGCAGCTGATGCACAGTTTTCGCTATGGTAAGCGCTCGTTGTTTCGTCGCTTTTTCTCGCCGCGTATTGATCGCGTGCTGTTTGCTGCCACCAAAGCGGATCATGTGACGCCAGAGCAGCACTGTCATTTAATTGCTCTGCTCAAACAGCTGATTCAAAGCGCGCAACAAGAGGCTGCCTTTGAAGGCATTGGCTTTGATTGCATGACCTTGGCATCGATTCAAGCGACCAAAGTGGGCTCTGTCGTTTATCAAGGGCATCGTTATCCTGCGCTGCAGGGCATTGATTTGAATGGGCAGACGATTCAACGTTATCCCGGCGAAGTGCCAGCCAAACTGCCCAATGCAGAGTTTTGGCAGCGACAGGGATTTTCATTTTTATCCTTTGCGCCGCAGCCTTTTGAGCAAGGGGAGAAACTGCCGCATATTCGAATGGATAAAGCGTTGCAATTTTTACTGGGAGATAAAGTGGAATGAGTCAATATAAAGGTCCCATTGATTTTGAGCATCAATCCTCGAACGCGGCCACTTGCGCGCCGGCGCAAGATCTTTCAACGGCACATTTTGAGTTGGAGCAGGACGATGAGACGTTGGCAGGCGATCAACTGCTTAAACCCGATAGCAAAAAACACTACGCCTTGCTGTTATTGGTTGTGGCGTTATTTGTTTTAAGCGCAGTACAAGCAGCGGTGTGGCTCTATGACACTTGGATGCAAAACCATTGGTTGGCCATGGGCTGGAGTGGTTTATTACTGTTGGTGCTGAGTTATTTATTACTCAAGTTAGGTAAAGAGCTTCGCGCCATGCGCCGCTTGAGTGCGCAGCAAAATAAGCAGCAGCAAGCTGCCCAGCTCATTGAGCAGCAAGGGATGGGGCAAGGGGTACCTTTTTGTTTGCAGTTGAGCCAAAAACAGGCGATGCAGGCTGAACACCTGAATGCTTGGCAACAAGCGCTAGCAGCCCACCATCATGATGGGGAAGTGCTGGCATTGTATGATCACTATGTGTTGAAACCGCTGGATCAGCGCGCCGAACGCTTGATTGCTAAACATGCTGGAGAAGCCGCCCTGATGGTGGCTGTGAGCCCCTTTGCCTTGGCGGATATGTTACTTGTCGGCTGGCGTAATTTGCGATTGATTGAAGCCATTGGCCGTATTTATGGTATTGAGCTTGGCACTTGGTCGCGCTGGCGTTTGTTTAAGTTAGTACTAACCAATATGGCGCTTGCTGGTGCCAGTGAGCTGGCGATGGATGTGGGTGGCGATTGGCTGTCAGTTGGAATGGCATCAAAGCTATCGGCACGAGCAGGGCAGGGACTTGGCATTGGTTTGCTGACGGCTCGTTTGGGACTGCGTGCCATGGATGCATTAAGACCGATTCCTTGGCATCAAGGGCCATCGCGTTTGAAACATATTCGCAAACAATTGCTTGCTCAGGTTCGTGGACAATCTGCTGAGCAGCATAATTAGCTATTTTCGTTTTTGTGCTGTCAAGAAATGGGGACAAGGTGGTGTTATTTGCACCACCTTGTTGTTTTATTGGTCAATAAGTTGCAATCCGACATATTCACTCAGCAATTTATGCTGTGAATGCTTGACGAAGGGGATCTCTAGTCGCACACTTGCCTTACCTGTCAACATTCCGTGACACAAAATAAGGATAAGGCATGAGACTTGAAGTCTTTTGTGAAGACCGGTTAGGCCTTGCCCGCGAACTACTTGAACTATTGGCAACACAAGCCATTGACCTTCGCGGCATAGAGATCGACCCCGTCGGCATTATTTATCTCAATTTTCCCGAAATTGAATTTGATCCCTTTAGCCAATTAATGGCGCAAATTCGTTTGATTCCGGGCGTTAAAGACGTTCGTAAGATTCAAGCGATGCCTAGTGAGCGCGAGCATCAAGAGATGCGTGCGTTATTGCAAACCCTGCCTGATCCTGTTTTTTCTCTGAACCTCAAAGGCCAAATTGAATTGGCGAATACCGCTGCGCAAGCTTTGCTACATCAAGCGGAAGTGGACTTGCTTGGTCAAAGCGCGCAGCAAGTGATTCATCATTTCAATTTTTGTCGCTGGCTCGAGCAAGATGAGGTGACTGCTGAGTGTCACTTGGCGGTGATTGGTGGTCAAGACTATCTCATGGATATTATGCCGGTGTTTATCGGTCATGCGCAGGGCGCGCGCTCGCTTGTCAGTGCCGTCGTGTTACTTAAATCCACGGCTGGAACCACGATTCCAGCTGATCTTCGCGCGCAATCTGATGCCTTAGGATTTGAGCATGTGGTGGGTACCTCCACCAAGCACAAGCAGTTGATGACCCAAGCGAAAAAACTCGCAATGCTTGATGAACCATTGTTGATTCAAGGTGAAACCGGGACCGGTAAAGAGATGCTGGCTCGCGCTTGCCATCAACGTTCAGATCGCCGTAATGGTGCCTTTATGGTGCTGAACTGCGTATCGATGCCTGATGATGTGGTGGAGAGTGAAATTTTCGGTTATGCCCGCGGTGAGCTGGTTCAAAAAGGGATCTTTGAGCAAGCGCATGGCGGTACGGTCTTTCTCTATGAAATCGGCGAGATGTCACCGCATCTACAGGTGAAAATTCTGCGTTTCTTGCAAGATGGCACCTTCCGCCGCGTGGGGGAAGAGCACGAAATTAAAGTGGATGTGCGGGTCATCTGTTCGACCAAAAAACAATTACCTGAATTGGTCGCAAGCGGCAGCTTCCGTGAAGATCTGTACTATCGCCTCAATGTGTTGACCTTAAATATTCCGCCATTGCGTGAGCGTCGCCAAGACATTGCGCCATTGACTGAATTTTTCATGAACCAGATTTGTCATGAATTGCATCAGCCGCAACCTGAGCTCGATGACAGTTTGGTGGATTTTCTCAATCATTACACTTGGCCGGGCAATGTGCGCCAATTGCGAAATGTGCTTTATCGCGCGCTCACGCAAGTTGAAGGTGGCACACTTGAAGCGCAGCATATTCAGCTGCCGGACGTCAATAGTAGCGACATGTTGACCAGTAGCGATAATCTAGATGGCGGCTTGGATGACATTATGAAGCGTTATGAGCGTGGTGTATTGAGCTCGCTTTATCGTGGTTATCCATCCACGCGTAAGCTTGCAAAGCGTCTGGGGGTATCTCATACGGCGATTGCGAATAAATTACGCGAATATGGGCTCGGTAAGAAATAACCAGCCGTCATAGAAAAACCGCAGTGTATCTGCGGTTTTTTTGTGCGCGAAAGGTGCGACGTGAGGAACTCAATCAAGTGATTCACTCAATATATTGAATTGAGAGACGCAATCAATGCGCTGTCACCTAGGCACCTAGGCACCTAGGCACCTAGGCTTGATTTGGCCACTGGAGTTCCGTCTGCTTTTGTTCAAGAGATAGCAGTTTTTGCTTGATCTCAAGGCCGTAGCGATAGCCAACCAAATCGCCATTGGCACCAATCACGCGGTGGCAGGGGATCATCAAAGGGATGGGGTTGACGTTATTGGCCATGCCGACGGCGCGCGCGGCGTTGGGTTTGCCTAGTAACGCTGCAATTTGGCCATAGCTCATGGTTTCGCCATAGGGAATGGATTTGAGGACTTGCCAAACTTGCTTTTGGAAAATGGTCCCTTCAGGTGACATAGGACAATCAAAGTGCTCTCGTTGATGCTGAAAATATTCAGTCAATTGGGTACGATAGATTGTCATGGCATCAGGACGATGCTGCCAGCTGCTTGCTGGATTAAAGGGATGACCGGGTAAGCTCAAATTGAGGCGTTTTAAACCACCCTCATCGGCTAGCAGATAGATGCGGCCAATGGGCGATTCCATCGAGTCATAGAACATGAGTCACTCTGAAATAAGGTGCGAATGTGTCGAACACAAGTATAAATCAGTTCCCCATTTTGACCGAACAAGATTTTATCGTGCGTGCCGTTAACCCTGAAGATGCGAGCGCGCTCACAGACTATTTTTGTCGAAATCGTCGTTATCTTAAGCCTTGGGAACCGACGCGAGATGACGCCTTTTTTAGCCAATTGGGCTGGCAGAAAAGAAGTATTCAACTGCATGAGCTTTTTCGCCATAACTTGGCGTTTTACTTCGTGATTGAACACGCCCAGTTACCCGGAATTTGTGGTTTGGTGAGTTATAGCAATGTGACCCGATTTCCCATGCATGCTTGTCATTTAGGGTACTCCTTGGATCCGTTGGTGCAAAAACAAGGGGTGATGACACGGGCCATTGCATTGACCAATGCATGGATGTTTGAGGTGCAAAAAATGCATCGCATCAATGCTTGCTATATGCCAAGAAATCGCGCGAGCGGTGCCATTTTGACCCGCCTTGGTTTTTACCAAGAGGGCTTTGCGAAGTCTTATATCGAAATTAATGGGCGCTGGGAAGATCATGTTGTGACAGCCAGGCTAGCCCCTGAATACCAGTTGGAGACCGATTGATATGAATAACCCTTTGGCGCGTTTAGAGCAGCAGTTAGCCTTGGTTTATGAGCTTGATAAGCTCAAAGGTGTGTTGCGCCAAACCAAAATTGCCTGCGCCAATTTACGTCAGGAAAATAGCGCCGAACATAGCTGGCAAGTCGCTGTGATGGCCCTTCTTTTAGCTGAGCATGCCAATGAAGCGGTGGATATCAGTCGGGTCGTGAAGATGTTATTGATTCATGATGTGGTAGAAATTGATGCCGGTGATGTGATCGTTTATGACGAGGCCGCACAAGCTGAACAGGCGATCAAAGAGCAAGCGGCCGCTAAACGCTTATTTGCTATGTTACCAAGTGAGCAAGGTAGTGAGTTATTGCAGCTTTGGCATGAATTTGAGGCCGCTGAAAGTGCGGAGGCTAAATTTGCTAAAGCCATGGATCGTTTTTTACCCATGTGGCTGAACTATCATCAGCAAGGCGGCAGTTGGCAAGCGCATGGCATTCGCGCATCACAGGTCGCGAGCATGAAAAAACGAATTGAGCCTGGATGCCAAGTGCTGAGCGATAAAGTCGATGTGATCATTGAAACAGCGCTCGAAAATGGTTGGCTGAAACCATAAACCCCTTTTATTTCATTGTATTACGATTTAGATCCCAATTATAAAAGTGCGCTTACAAGGCGCATTTTTTTTCATATTTAGTCTGTTACTCTCTGCTTAATTCATTGTTTTTAAAAGAGATATCGTGATGAAATACTTACCGGCCATGCTTCGTATTAGCGCCGCATTTTTTGTGCTGTGGTCAATCTTGTTACCCATGATGGTTTATTGGGATGGGTTAGGACTGATATCGAGCAAGCTGGAAGAGCTGATTTTAATTGCGGGGATTCCACTTTTTGTTCTTTTTTTTGTGCTGGGCTTATCCATGCTTGCCATCAATGCCAGCCTAACTGATGCGCAGAAAAATCAGCAAGCCAAGCCCCTACAGGTGTCTTGGCGTTGGATTTTGGCTGCTGTGCTATTACTGGTGACATCTCTTTGGGGCTATAGTCTTTGGCAACGTCATCAGCTTGAAGCGAGCGCTCAAGCTGCTGCGCAAAAGATGATGCAAACGCATCAATCAATTATGACGATTTGGTCAAAGACGACCGTTACCGTAGAAAAAATGCCGCAACTTAGCCGTGAGCTACAGACCTTTGCCACAATCAGCACGGGCTATTATGGCGTGGCACTTTACTATCCAGTGGTCATCGATCAGCAAGCAACTTGGATCACTGTTAATCCCTACTTAATGAATCAAGAATTTAATCAGGAAAATCCGCTGCGCATGGCACATTTGATGACGGCAACGCCGCGCGCCGCTGCGACATATTTTCAGCAGCATCGCGAGCAAGGGGGCTTGCAACCTTATGTAGAGATAGGAGAGCACACGGTGACATTTTATTTGCCCATAGCTGAGCATGCTGGGGCGGGGTTGCTGCAAATTGATGTGGCTAGCCATGCGCTATTGGAAGAGGGCGCATGATGAAAGCTTGGCGTGCACCTCGATATCTATTGGCTTTGCTCTGTTTTATCTTCAGCATCAATGTAAGCGCCAATGCTAATCCCGTAGCCGATCCTGGCAAGGCGCTGAGTGATGCCGCGCTTGAGCGCACTAAAGCGCTGGTCATTTATGATCCTGCCTATGTCGCCATTGATTATCCCAATGGCGATGTGCCCGCTTATACTGGTGTTTGTAGCGATGTGGTGATCCGCAGTTATCGCAAATTAGGCATCGATTTACAGCGTTTGGTTCATGAAGATATGCGCGCTCATTTCACGCAATATCCAGCTAAGCGTATCTGGGGGCAAAGTAAACCGGATGCCAATATCGATCATCGCCGAGTCCCGAACCTTGAAACCTATTTTCAGCGTCAAGGCGCTTCTCTTGCGATCACACAAAGGGCGCAAAATTATTTACCAGGTGATGTGGTCAGCTGGATGTTTCCGGGTAATAAACCGCATATTGGTATTGTGGTGAGTCAAAAATCCAGCGATGGCACACCGCTGATTGTGCACAATATCGGCTGGGGGCCACGGCTTGAAAATGTGCTCTTTGCCTATCCCATCGTCGGACATTTTCGTTATCTGCCCAAACCGTCATCTCACTGAGGCAACATGACCCTCTAAATGGCGGCAGTCTCTTGTTTATCGCTATGAAATTAGGCGATTTAGCCCGCGAGAATAGAATTGCAAATCTATCTCTTTGTCATGGTTACGCATACAATAGAAGGGCAGTTTTAAGAGGGTAGCTTTGTGATCACGGTTGATAAAAAAGAGGGGCATCAGCTCAAAATTTCTCACATTCTGCAAGAGACCACCAATCGCCAGTTGGATATTTTTCTATTTATCCCCGGCGATTTAGAGCTCAGCAGTAAAATTATCAGTGAGGATGAGTTTTTCCATAACGTGATCCACGGAAAGCGCACCTATTACAGTGATTTTTACCACCTCCCTTTGGTACACAGCCGGCTAGCCAGTCGCGGTGATAAAAACTTCTCCATCGAGCAATACCGTTTAAGTTTAAGTCTTTACGCCTACCAATATGCCTTGGCGCTGGAAAAAACCATGCGCCATCTACGTGATGATAAAAACGAGCGTACGCGTGAAGAAATCGAAGATGTCATTCAATTGACCAGCAGTATTTTGCGCCGTTTACGTCGAAATATTCCGAAAGATAAAAAGTTACGCAAATACTTTGAAAACGTAGATAACTACGTCTCTTGGTTTACCGAGCAGCAATTTTTGTCCATGCTCGCGCATATTCCGCGAGGGCAGACTTACAACGCCATCAAAGAGCCGGTGATTGCACTGTGTCAGGAGGAAACTGCGCACCGGCTTAAGCATGAATACAACTCAGAAAAAGCGCGACAAGACAGCACGCGGATGTCGAACAAGATGCGTTTGCTACGCCGCTTGATTGAATATCCAGTGACCATGCAAGAACAAACCTCTGAGCTGGGTAAAACGACGCGAAAAATGGTCACAGGCTTTGCTGCAGGTTTTGTGATGATTTTTGTGACCTTGATGATCATCAAGGCGCGTGGTGTGCTGGGCGACATTACCGCCACTTTTATTGTGGCACTGTCATTTATCTATGCCGTGCGCGAAGTATTTAAAGATGACTTGAAATCCATGCTTTGGCGGTGGGTGCGTAAAAACAAACCGCGCTGGCGAAAACAGTTTTTTGACCCCACCAGTCGTATGTTGGTCGGGCGTCAATTGGAATGGCTCGAATACACCGCCTATGGTCAGCTATCGCAGAGTATTCGTAAGCTGCGCAAACATAAAGTCAGCCAACGCGAAGAAACTGTGGTGCACTACAAAAGCCAAACCCGTATGGCGACAACCAAGTTTTTAACTGGTTACGATCAAACGCGCGAGTCTATTATTTTGGATTTGCGTTTGCTTGCGACTTTGATGGGTAAGGGCTCTGAGCGTGTTTATCGGCTCTCTGATGATGGTCAAGTGACCAAAGAATCAGTGGAAAAGCGTCATTTGATTAATCTCATCACGCGTGAAACCGATGAAGATAATTCGGTGCGATTACAGCGTTGGAAAGTGGTGATTAACCGTTCCAAAATCGTCGAAATTGAAGTGGTTGAAAAGCAGCGCGCGACCTTGTCACCAGAAGAAGCAGCGGCCATGCAGCAGGCTGTGGCGCAAGCCGATAAAGCCGATAAAGCCGCCGCAGAAAAGGCGGAAAAAGTAGAAAAAGAAAAGGCTGACAAAGAACGCATCGAAAGAGAAAAAATAGAGAAAGAGAAACACCAGCAAGAGATGGTACACAAAGAGCATGGCTCGCAGGAATCGATTGTCCCTGACGCACAAAGTGCAGCAGCAGTTGTTTCATCTGCAGCCTTGGATCAGCCGGTCGATGATAGTCTGAGTCATCTTTCACAGCCGCAAATGGCAGATGCGTCGATAAATACATCTGAAGATGCATCTATGGCTGTTGCGATGGATTGGCAAAATGAGATGCCCAAAGAAAAGCAAGCGGCACCAGCCCAAGAGGCGCGTTCTCAAGACCTGTCTTCTCAGGAAACGTTATCGCAGGATAAAGCGGAGCAAGAAAAGAGTGCGTCCGCAGCATTGCATCAAGCCGCGCCTAATCAAGATGCTCAGAGTGAAGCGTCAAGCTACGATGATAAGCCTGAAATTTTGGCGATCGAGCCAGAACAAAGTAATGCGGCGCTGGCTAAATTGGCGCAGCAGCGCCATCGGCAAAAGGATAATCAAGAGTCCAAGGATAGGTCAGAACTGAAAACAGACGCGTCGAGTCACAAACAGAATACGCAAGCGCCTGAGGATAATTAGCAGGGTCAAGTGTCCAATCACAAGGAAAATACGAGATAAACGCGCATAAAAAATACGTCTTGCCACATCAGATTTCTGTGTGATTGCGCAAGATGGCGCGAGCCTCACTTGTTTATGCCAAAGGGAGGGAATGGGGTAGCGGCTTATTTTGATGGGAAATGCCTTTAATTTCATTTAAAGTTATTTAAATACAAATACTTATGGATTTAAATGATGCGAAATGGAATTTTGGCATGCTGTCTATGGCTGAGTGGCTGCACAACGCACGCTTATTTTGATCAGAAGGCGGATATTGAGCCGAACTTGGCGAAGACACCCTATGTGTCTGTGTATGTTTTCAATGCGCAGGCATACCCTCAGGAATATCAGTGGCTCAAGCAAGCGAATGTGTATCAGCTGGTGGATGAGCATTCGGCAATATTTGAGCTAAAACTCAAACCAGCGCAGTTGTTGCCCGCATATTTATGTGGCACAGGGCAGCAAATTCAGACTTGGTCTTCGGCGCTGAGCTTGGGGTTGATGCCCATTGAGCAGCCCGCCACGCTTTATTTTCAATATCAGTTGATTCGTGATGGTCAATCGACCCATTATGTTCACGCCATTCCAATGCTCAGCCGCACTTCCTTATGGGAAACATTGATGCACCCTTGGGTGCCTAGCGAAGTACAAGCTGAAATCAAAGGGTTACAATCAACGCCGCGAGCCCTCGTAGCACATGACGCTGGTTTCTGAGTCATCATCATTGTTGAAGCTGTCTTTTTTCAAAATCCATTTTCATCAAAGTCTGCATGCTGACATTGATCTGATGTACGGCTTTTATGTGTAGAATGTAGACTAGACCGTCCAGTCTAGTTTGTTGCGTTTGTGCGAGAAGTATCACGCTTGCGTGATCGGACGTTATCTACAGTTAGATCATTGTTTGATGAAAACAGTGATGGAAAAGCCTTGGCTTTGTGGTTTCAGCACTGAATGGAGACGCAATGAAAGCAAAGGCAAATTTGATTTCCCATTATGGTTATTGGTTCTGTGGCAGCCTGTTATTACCTTTATCGCATGGCCAATTTTTGATGCCAGTTAGCGCTGTCCTTGCGCCAATTTTACTGATGCGATTTTTAAGGCTTCAGCCCACATGGCAACGGATGACTTTGGTGTATGTCGCTTGTGTTGGTGCACATGCCTTTGCTTGGCAAGGGATGGTGCCGCTGAGTTCTTGGCAATATTTTGCGGTCACAGGATTGATTGGCAGCTTATATGCGCTGCCTTTATTGCTTGATGCCAAGCTGTCGCCCTATTTTTCAGGGATAAAAAACACCCTCATATTCCCTTTGGCGCTGGTCAGTATAGAGATCACCAGTAGTTGGCTGAATCTTTATGGTACTTGGGGCGCAGTGGCATATAGCCAGTATTACAGTTATCTCTGGCTGCAATGGCTTTCATTTTTTGGCATGCCGGGTTTGACCTTTCTTATTGCGTGGTGGGTGTCATGGCTCAATTGGGCTTGGCAGCATCAATTTCAGTGGCGTTTGATTCGTCGCGGCGCACTGATCTATAGCTTGACGGTGACCTTGGCGCTGTTACTGGCGGGCTTTCGTTTGCTTGAACCTTTCACAGAAAAGCCATCGGTTCGGGTGGCGGCTATTGTTGCAGATACCAAAGCGCATTCGCCTTTGACCGCTTGTCAGCTTACCGATTGGCAGTGTGTCAAAGCGCACAGTGCTGGCACCTTGGATGGATTTTTTAAGCAGAGCGACGCTGCGGTTCAAGCAGGCGCAAAAATAGTATTTTGGCAGGAGATCGCCGTGACGCTTGATAGGTCAGAGCAAGCAGATGCGCTGAGGCAAGGTCAGCAGTTTGCAAAAAAGCAGCAAATTTATTTGGGGATGTCTCTGTTGGTGATCCCAAATGATTTTCCGCAGCGTTTGGCGCAAAACAAGGTGATCTGGATAGCGCCAACAGGAGAGATCATCGGCCAATATTTAAAAGCGCGGCCGATTCCCGGCGAGCCCAGTGTTCAGGGACAAAGTGGGGTTTTTTACTTTGATACGCCATGGGCTCGGGTCGGCTCTGCGATCTGTTTTGATATGGATTTTCCTCATTTTATTCGTCAAGCAGGGCGGGCAAAGGTGGATATTTTGTTGGTGCCAGCCCATGACTGGCAAGCGATAACACCGCTGCATTCTCATATGGCCATATTCCGCGCCGTGGAAAATGGTTTCTCGCTGATGCGCGCAACAGGGCAGGGGCTTTCGATTGCGACAGATTACAATGGCCTTATTTTAAGTCAGCTGGATCAGTTTAAGACCACGCAGCGTATTTTATTTGCGGACTTACCAGTGCAGCGGCGTTACGCGCTTTATCCATGGATCGGTACTTTGGTAGATGTTAGTTTTATCGTGGCTTTTCTTTGTTTTGCGATCACGGTTTGGCGCCGAGGTCGGGTGGCGGCTGAGTCAGCAGCGGTCATTCAAGCGCAAGAGATGGACTAAAGCTGTGCCCAAAAGAATAGGCCAATAAAAAAGCCACGCAGAGCGTGGCTTGCAAACGAAAAAGCGGCAGATTAGCTCACTTTCAAAATACGCATTTTGTTGGTTGAACCCACGGTATCCATGACATCACCTTGGGTGATGATGACAAGATCGCCAGCGACGAGGAAACCGCGCTCTTTGAGGTTTTCAATGGCGGTGATTGCCGCTTCAACGCCTGCGTGATCTTTTGGATCAAAGAATACAGGTGTGACGCCGCGATAAAGCGCAGCGCGGTTCAATGTACGCTCATGGCGTGACATCGCAAAAATAGGAAGACCAGAGCTCAAACGAGACATCATTAGTGCGGTGCGGCCTGATTCTGTCATCGCAATAATCGCAGCCACACCTTTCATGTGGTTGGCGGCGTACATAGTCGACATAGCGATGGTTTCTTCTGGGGTTTCAAAGGTACGGTCCAAACGGTGGTTTGAAACGTTGATGCTTTTCTCTTTTTCTGCGCCCAGACAAACGCTTGCCATTGATTTTACAGTTTCTACTGGGAATTTACCCGCAGCGGTTTCAGCTGAAAGCATCACAGCATCTGTACCATCAAGTACGGCGTTTGCCACGTCCATGACTTCTGCGCGGGTTGGCATTGGGCTTTCAATCATCGATTCCATCATTTGAGTCGCAGTGATGACGGTGCGGTTTAGACTGCGCGCTCGGCGAATCAGTTTTTTCTGTACGCCAACAAGTTCTGGGTCGCCAATTTCAACGCCAAGGTCACCACGAGCCACCATCACCGCATCAGATGCCAGTACGATGTCATCAATGGCTTCATCGCTTTGCACGGTTTCTGCGCGTTCAACTTTAGCAACCAGTTTTGCATCCAAACCTGCATCGCGGGCTAAACGGCGTGCGTAGTTCATATCTTCGCCGCTGCGAGGGAAAGAGATAGCAAGGTAATCCACTTGCATTTGCGCTGCGGTCAGAATGTCTGCTTTGTCTTTATCGGTGAGCGCTGCTGCAGAAAGACCACCGCCTTGCTTGTTGATCCCTTTGTTATTTGAAAGGGGACCTGCAACCACAACCACAGTGTGTACTTTGTTACCTTCAACCGCTTCAACTTTCAGCTGGACACGGCCATCATCAAGAAGCAGAACGTCACCTGTGGTTACATCTTGTGGTAGTTCTTTGTAGTCAAGACCGACCGCATGTTGGTCACCTTCGCCTTTACCAAGATCACTGTCTAGGGTGAACTTATCGCCAAGCGCAAGTTGAATTTTGCCGTCTTTAAAGGTGGATACGCGAATTTTTGGACCTTGAAGGTCGCCCAAAATTGCCACGTGCTTGCCTAGCTTGGCAGCGATTTCACGGACTTTTTTGGTCCGAAGAATATGATCTTCTGCACTGCCGTGAGAGAAATTCATGCGCACAACGTTAGCGCCAGCAGCAATGATTTGTTCTAGGTTGTCGTCGCGGTCAGTTGCAGGACCCAGGGTGGTTACAATTTTGGTACGTCGTAGTCTTCTAGACATGCAAGGCTCCATTGGAAGAGAAAACGCAGCCCGTAACGGGCAGTGCATCGCAAAGTCTACTACAAATAGAGGTAAAGAGAACCGGGGAAGTATGACTTTTCTGTAACAAATACCCATAAGTTTAATGGGGATAGTGTGTGCCAAAAATAAAAACGCAGCCTTAGCAGCGTTGTCATCGATGAAGTCGGTTATTCGGGCTTTTTCAGTTTAATTCTTGGTAGGCGAAGGCGGCGTTTGTTCCAGCTGCGAACCACTGAATAGCGCCATAGAAGATGAATGGAAAAATAGCCCAGCACTGAAAACACAATGCTACAAATAGCGCAGCCGAGCAAAAATGCAGGGCCAATACTATTCATCATCTCAACCAGATAATCCCATGAGAGCTCGAAGTGAAAGGGGACGGGTGGTTCTTGTAGTACCCATGCACCGAGCTTGTAAGCGCCATAAAACATCGGCGGCATGGTGACTGGATTGCTGATCCAAACCAGTGCCACGGATAGCGGCAGGTTGACACGAAAAAGAATGGCCAATCCTGCGGCAATAATCATTTGGCTGGGCAGGGGAATAAAGCACACAGCAAGGCCTACGGCAAAAGCACCCGCAGCAGAGCGGCGATTGAGCGCCCACAAATTCGCGTTATAGAGCAGATTGCCAAAAATCTTTAAGGCACGCTGTTTGAGGATCACATCAGGTTTTGGAAGGAGTCTTTTAATGTACTTTCTTGGCATAACTACAAGGTGCGATTTGAATATCCCATGATTCAGACGCTCTGGGTATCTATCGGATGCATGCTATCCCTGCAATGGTGGCCGAGTTTACCTGAGTGGCATGTCATAAGTTTAACAGCAATCGGCGCTGTTGGATTGTTGGTCACGCCATGGCGACGGTGGTCATTGCCTTTATTGGTCTTTATTTGGACGGCAGGGCATGGCTACGATTTTCGTCAGTCGCAGCTTGAGCTCGACGGGCTGACGGATGATATAACCATTCAGGGAACAGTGACCAGCCTTTTTCTACCCTCATTTGATATGTCGCATAAAAAACATGTGGTTATGGTGGCGTTGCAAAATAGCGACGATCGCTATGACCTCGATTTGTCAAAACCGCAGTTGCGTCTTTATTTTAATACACCCACGCAAGTGCCTCGTGCAGGTGAATTGTGGCAATTTGATGTCAAACTCAGACCCATTGTCGGACGTTTCAATGATGGCAGTTTGGATCGTGAGCGTTGGGCGGTGGGGAAACATTTGCTAGGTCAGGGCCGTGTGCTGGCAGTGACACAGATTGATGATACGTCTAGTTGGCGTCAATCTCTTGCGCTTTGGTTAACGCCGCAACTGTCAAATTGGTCCAGTGGTGATTTGATGCTAGCGCTTGTGATGGGCGAGCGCGGTTTACTCACGCAATCGCGCTGGCAGCATCTAAAGCAAAGCGGTTTGGTTCATCTTGTCGCGATTTCTGGTCTTCATATTGGCTTTGCGTTGGCTATTGGTTGGCAATTGGGTGCCCTTTTACGGCGAATTTGGCCCTCAGCGCTGACGCAGTGGTGGCCACTTTATTTGGGCGCAGTGTTTGCACTTGCTTATGCGGCGCTGGCTGGATTTTCTATTCCCACTCAGCGCGCACTGCTGATGGCGACCTTAGTGCTGCTGAGCTACCGCCTGCAATGGCGATTGTCAGGTTGGACTTTGCTCTCTTTAGCGTTGTTCCTTTGCCTATTACGCGATCCACTGAGCAGTTTTGATGCAGGTTTATGGTTGAGTTTTGGTGCCGTTTCGGCGCTTTATTGGGTGATGACTTGGTGGCGGCAAGCGCCGATACAGACGCCCAACGTAAAGAGCGGTGCTGATGGGCAAGGTTATTTATGGTGGGGTGGTGCGCTTACGCATTGTCGGCGCTATGTGTTGCGGCTATTGCAAATTCAAGCGTTGTTGTTTGTTTTGATGCTGCCGATGCAATGGCTGCTATTTGGTGGCGTCAGTTGGCTTGGCCCGCTCAATAATGCCTTGGCGATTCCTTGGGTGGGATTGGTTGTCGCACCCCTCATTATGTTGCTGGTGCTTTTTCTGCCTTGGTTTATGGCTCAAGGCGAGCTACCTCATGGCTTATTGCAGCTTTTTGATTGGTCGTTACAGCCGGTGATTTGGCTGAGTGAAAACGACTATGGCTGGATGGATTTTCCGGCGCGAATGGATTTGCTGTTATTGGGATTGTGTTTAGTCGCGGTCAGTTTTTTCTTCTGGGGTGGCCGCGCGCTGTTGAAATCACACAGCCTATGGTTTGCAGCGCTCGTATTTTGGTTGGTGGGGGTGAGCTGGCCGCGTTCATCCTCTGACGCTTGGCAATTGGTCACTTTAGATGTGGGTCATGGCCTTGCTATGGTGTTAGTGCAAGGGGATGAAGCCGTGCTTTATGATGTGGGCGCGGCTTGGCCTCAGGGTGATGTGGGGCAATCTGTGATTATCCCATGGCTGAATTCACATCAATTAAAATTGCGCGGCATCGTGGTGAGTCATGATGATAATGATCATCGCGGTGGTTTGCGTAGTGTTTTGAAACGATGGCCGATGGTTTGGATGAAAGATAGCCAGCTATCCAATCAAAATGGATGTCGGATGGGTGAGGTTTGGCAATGGCAGGCATTGTCGTTTCAGGTGCTCTGGCCACCGCAACGAGCAAAGCGCGCGAAGAATCAAGACTCATGTGTGTTGTGGGTCAGCGATGGTCATCATGATCTGTTGCTTACAGGGGATCTCGATGCCGCCAGTGAGTACCGAATGCTGGCATATTGGCAGTCAAAAGGTCGGGATTTTAGTCAAGTCGATGTGTTACAAGTTCCGCATCATGGCAGTAAAAGTGCATCGACCAGCCGCTTTTTAACGGCGCTGTCACCCCAAATTGCCCTTAACTCAGCAGCCCGCTATAGCCCTTGGCGATTGCCTCATCCACAGGTGGTTGCGCGTTATCACAAGCATCAGATTCAATGGCTCAATACAGCCCAGCATGGGCAAATTCGACTAGCCTTTAGGCCAGACACCATTGAGATAGATACGCGACGGCAAGGATTATGGCCACGTTGGTATCGCATTCCATTTGGTCCTTCTGCTTTAAATGAGTAGAATGAGCCGACTCAATATTGGATACAGATAGTTATGAGCCAATTTCAAGATAAATCGACCTGGCAAACTTTCCGCCAGCTCTGGCCTTATATTTCGCCTTTCAAAGCAGGGATCGCTGTAGCGGCTGTGGCGCTAGTGATCAATGCTGCGGCTGATACCTACATGGTTTCTATGATCAAACCCTTGATGGATGATGGGTTTGGCAAAGTAGAAAGTAATTATCTACGCCTGATGCCTTTTATTTTACTCGGGGTGATGATTCTACGCGGCTTATCCGGTTTTATTTCTACCTACTGTTTGTCCTGGGTGTCGGGCAAAGTGGTGATGACAATGCGCCGCCGCGTGTTTAGCCATTTTATGAAAATGCCAGTGAGCTACTTTGACCAAGAATCATCGGGGGCGCTGCTTTCGCGCATCACCTATGACTCGGAGCAAGTGGCCGCGGCAACCAGCAGCGCATTGGTGAGCATGGTTCGTGAAGGCGCAATGATCATTGGTTTGCTGATTTTGATGTTTTGGAATAGCTGGCAGCTCTCTTTGGTGCTGTTTATTGTGGCACCCGTGGTGGCTATCTCAATTCAAGTGGTTTCCAAGCGTTTTCGTCGTATTAGTACCAATATGCAGACCACGATGGGGCAAGTCACCTCATCGGCGGAGCAGATGCTCAAAGGGCATCGTGAAGTACTGAGCTTTAATGGTCAAAAGGTGGAAGCGCGCCGCTTTGATGACGTGAGCAACCGCATGCGTCAGCAAAGCATGAAGCTGGTTTCAGCTCAGGCGATTGCCAACCCTGTTGTTCAGGTTTTGGCATCCACAGCACTGGTGGTGGTACTTTGGCTTGCAAGCGTCGATAGTATTCGTGAGCAGTTGACGCCTGGGACCTTTGCAGTGATTTTTGGTGCCATGTTTGGTTTGATGCGTCCACTAAAAGCGCTAACCAATGTGACCTCTCAGTTTCAGCGTGGTATGGCTGCCTGCCATACACTCTTTGATTTGATGGCCCTTGAAACCGAAAAAGATCAAGGCACACATGCGCCAGAGAGTATCCGTGGTGATATCTCGGTGAAAAACGTGACCTTTAGTTATCCAACCAAAGATACACCAGCGCTGCGTGATGTCAGCTTTGATGTGCCAGCCGGTAAAACCTTGGCTTTGGTGGGGCGCTCCGGTTCAGGTAAAAGTACCATCGCCAATCTATTCCCACGTTTTTATGAGATTGATAGTGGCGATATTTTGATTGATGGTCATTCTATTCAATCTTTTGAGCTCAGCAATTTGCGCAATCATCTTGCGATGGTGTCGCAAAACGTTCACCTCTTTAACGATACCATTGCCAATAACATCGCTTATGCCAGCGAAGGCAAATTTACTCGCGAGCAAATTGAACTAGCGGCGACACAAGCGCATGCCATGGAATTTATTCAGGGCATGGAAAACGGTCTAGATACTGTGATTGGTGAAAATGGTGCAAGCTTGTCTGGTGGTCAGCGTCAGCGTATCGCCATTGCCCGTGCATTGCTGCGTGATGCGCCAATTTTGATTCTTGATGAGGCGACCTCGGCGCTGGATACTGAATCTGAAAAAGCGATTCAGCAAGCACTTGAAGAGCTGCAAAAAGATCGCACAGTGATCGTGATTGCGCACCGACTGTCAACCATTGAAAAAGCCGATGAAATCCTTGTGATTGATGAAGGTGAAGTGGTTGAGCGTGGTGATCATCAAACGCTACTGGCACATGATGGTGCCTATGCGCAGCTGCATCGCATTCAATTTGGTCATCACGGATAGTCGTTGTGATAGAGAAACTTTGGTTTCAGTCCCATTGGTTGGGCATTGTGTTATGGCCGCTCTTGCGGCCATTAAGTGCGCTTTATGGCTGGATTGTTCGCAAAAAACGCCGAACATTTTTAGAGCATCCCGAGCAATCCTATCGCGCGCCTTGTCCTGTCATTGTGGTGGGCAATCTCACGGCTGGTGGTAACGGAAAAACACCAGTTGTGATTTGGCTGGTTGAAGCGTTGCAACAGCAAGGTTTAAGCGTGGGGGTTGTCTCGCGTGGCTATGGTGGAAAAGCGCCGCATTATCCCTATTTGGTGGATGCACAAACCGCAACCGCCATTGCCGGTGACGAGCCAGTGCTGATCGCTAAGCGCACAGGTGCGAGTGTGGCCGTTGCGCCCAAACGGAGTCAAGCCATTGAGGCGATTTTGGCGCAGCAGCCTGTGGATGTGATTATTACTGATGATGGTCTACAGCACTATGCCATGGCTCGCGATATTGAATTGGTGGTGGTAGATGGGATGCGCCGATTTGGTAATGGCCATTATATGCCCCAAGGGCCGATGCGTGAGTCTGAAGCGCGGTTGTCCTCAGTCGATTATGTGATTTGCAATGGTGGGCAAGCGATGCCGGGTGAATACGCCATGCAGCTTGCACCGCAAGCTATGATTAATGTGAAAACCGGTGAGCGCGTGACCATTGCGAACTTTTTAGCGCAGCATCGCCAAGCGGTTGCGATGGCGGGCATTGGTCATCCACCGCGATTTTTTAATACATTGAAACAGCTAGGTTTTTCACTGCTTTCTTGTCATCCCTTCGTCGATCATCAAAGTGTTTCGCCAGAGACGCTTAATGGTTTGGTCGATGAACAAACACCATTGCTAATGACCGAAAAAGATGCAGTAAAATATCAAGAATGCAGTCAAGCCAATTGGTGGTATTTGGCGGTCGACGCCCAGTTTGAGCAATCCATGGCGCCACTGCTCGCGCATGTGATGCATTGTAAGGAAGAGTATGGATCATCGTCTATTTGAAATCGTGGCTTGCCCTGTTTGCCAAGGCAAGTTGCACTTTGATAAAGAAAATCATCAACTCATTTGTAAATTTGATCGCTTGGCTTATCCCATTGTGGATGACATTCCTGTGTTATTGGAAACAGAGGCCGTGGCATTGAAAAGCGAGTCTGAAGCATGAGTTTTACTGTGATTATTCCGGCGCGATATGCATCGAGCCGTTTACCTGCTAAACCGCTAGCAGATATTGCTGGTAAGCCGATGATTCAGTGGGTTTATGAGCGTGCGCTTGCGTCGAATGCAAACCGCGTGATTATCGCCACAGATGATCAGCGCGTTTTTGATGCTGCTAAAGATTTTGGTGCTGAGGTGTGTCTCACCTCTGCTGATCATCAATCGGGCACTGAACGTTTGGCCGAAGTGGTTGCCCATTATCAGTTAGCCGATGATGAAATCGTGGTCAATGTACAGGGGGATGAACCTTTGATCCCTGTTGAGATGATCAACCAAGTGGCCGCTAATCTTGCGCGTTTTTCTGAAGCGCCTATGGCCACTCTCGCTGTGCCAATGACTGATATCGATGAAGTATTTAATCCAAATGCGGTCAAAGTCGTGATGGATCAGCAAGGCTTTGCGCTATATTTCAGCCGCGCTAGCGTGCCATGGCAGCGAGATCATTTTAACCAAGCGCCTGCGCAACTTGCAGCGCCGCTGCATCGCCATATTGGTATTTATGGTTATCGAGCCGGTTTTATTAGCCGCTATGTCAGCTGGCAAGCCAGTCCATTAGAGCAGCTTGAATGCTTAGAGCAGCTTCGCGTGCTTTGGTATGGCGAGAAAATCCATGTTGATGTGGTCGAGCAAGCGCCACCTGCTGGGGTGGATACCCTTGAAGATCTCGAGCGTGTGCGCGCTTATTTGCAGTCGTATGGCAATGCGTGACAGTAGTGCCATAGTGCTAAAGCCGTAGCGCAATGATTACGCTGCGCCGCTCAGTCAAAAAAGCCCAATGCATGCATTGGGCTTTTTACTTATTTGGCCGTTGTATCCGCTAATTTGGATTAGCGAACCAAGCAGGCAAAACCTTTGAGGTAAAAACCTTCAGGATAGGTGCTCAGAATCGGGTGATCTGCCGCTTGGCCGAAGCGCTCAATAAATTGCACATCGCGACCAGCATCAATGGCCGCATCTGCCAAAATCTTTTGAAATAGATTTTGCTCCATCAAGCCTGAGCAGGAGTAGCTGAGCAACACGCCGCCAGGTTTGAGAATTTGCATGGCAAGCATATTGATATCTTTGTAGCCACGGCAGGCGCCATTGAGCTGCGCCTTTGATTCTGCAAATTTAGGTGGATCCATTACCACCACATCAAATTTTTGGCCTTCATCGCGGTATTGGCGAAGTAGGGCAAACACATCAGCATTGAGAAATTCTGCGCGGCTGAGATCAAAGGCATTGCGCTGACAGTTCGCTTTGGCTGTGTCGAGCGCCAGTTGTGATACATCCACGTTGCGCACCATCTTCGCGCCTGCCTTGAGCGCGTAAAGACCAAAACCACCGGTGTAACTAAAACAGTTCAGCACATTTTGATCTTTGAAGTATTTCATTGCAGCAAAACGGCTATCTCGCTGATCCAGATAAAAACCTGTTTTATGGCCTTTTTCGACATCAACACCAATGCGCACGCCATGTTCACAGATCTCAAGATCCGCAGGTAGTTCACCATGGAGCAGGCCAGTGCGCAGTTTTAGCCCCTCTTTTTTGCGAACAGCAACATCAGAACGCTCATAAATCGCGCACTCAGGATAGCAGTGACGCAATGCGGCAACGAGATTATCGCGCTGCGCATCAGCGCCGGCACTGAGCAGTTGGCAAACCAACACATTGTCATAGCGGTCGATGGTGATCCCGGGCAAGCCATCGGATTCAGCGGCAATGAGACGGTAACCTGTGAGGTTATCACGCGCGGCGAGCATGCTTCGAAGTTGCTGTGCTTGTTCTAGACGGCGAATGAAAAAAGCGCTGTCAATTTGCTCATCAGATTCAAAGGTCCATACGCGTGCTCGAATTTGAGACTGAGGCGAGTAGGCACCACGTGCAATAAATTGGCCCTGAGCGTCCAAAATATCCACAGTATCACCTAGTTGCGGTTTGCCCTCGATGCGCGCAATAGCGCGAGAGAAAATCCAAGGATGGCGGCGAAGGAGTGATTTTTCGCGGCCTTTGGCTAAAAATAGTTGGGGAGTCATATCAATTCGTCTGCAGCGATGGTAAGCATCAAAGTGCGAGCATTATAGGGGAAAATGCGAAATTTACCATGTAGCATGGCGGATTCAGGTGTGGATGATGGGTGATTGAGCGTAAAGAGGTGACTATGGCAGAAATGTGTGTGCGAACATTGGTAACTGGGCATGTGCAAGGCGTGGGTTTTCGTTTTCATACCGCCCATCAAGCGATCAAACTTGGTTTAACCGGCTATGCGATAAATTTGCCCTTTGGTGATGTTGAAGTGGTGGCCTGTGGTGAGCCAAGTCGAGTGGCCGCGCTGTTGGCTTGGCTAGAGCAGGGGCCGAAAACGGCGCGCGTCGATGGGCTAGATAGCCAAGAGATAGAGAAACGCTATTTTGCCAAATTCTCTATGGGATAGAGGGGGCTCTATGGGATGCCGGTTTTCTATAAGCTAAAGAGTTTGCTAGTAGGGTCGCGGGCTCTTTGTGGGTGGCGCGACTTCCATGGGATAGTGAGCGTTTTACTCGAGTCTATCCCATGGTCGATATCGATAAAATTAATCGCGGTGTTTGAGCGCTTTTTTCATCTTGGTCAACGCGCGTGTTTTTTTCAGCGGTGACAAATAATCGATAAACAGAGTACCTTTGAGGTGATCAATTTCATGCTGCATTACGATGGCAAGAAAATCATCACTGGCATCGCGAGAAATCGTCATTGGATTGCCTTGGGCGTCCTGCGCTTCAACCGTCACGCTTTGATAGCGGGTTACGTCGGCATACACTTCAGGCACAGACAAGCAGCCTTCTTGGCCGATAACTTCACCATCGCCTTGGGTAATTTTAGGATTCACCAAAACCAGTGGGTTATTACGCTCTTCAGAAAGGTCAATCACCACGATGGCAAGGCTTTCACCAATTTGAGGTGCGGCAAGGCCGATGCCATTATCCGTTTCATAAAGCGTATCAAGCATATCTGCGATCACGCTTTGTGCAGCTGTAAAGTCGGTAACTTCAGCGGCTTGTTGGCTGAGCACTGGGTGCGGCGGAGTAATAATTGGACGTACTGCCATGAATGACCTCAAATACATTTCACAGGTTTAGGTAAACCTGCCAATTTCGTTGCTTGTTTCGCTGGCCCTTGAGGAAATAGGCGGTAAAGGTAGCGGCTATTGCCTTTTTCTTCACCATACTCTTTGGCCATGGCCTTCACCAACATTCGAATGGCGGGTGAAGTATTAAATTCCAAGTAAAACTGTCGAACAAAACGAATCACTTCCCAATGTTCGTCAGTGAGGGTAATCCCTTCTTCTGCGGCAAGCTCGGCGACGAGGCCGTCATGCCATTGCTGACTATCGAGCAAATAACCTTGTGGGTCTGTGGCAATCGTATTGCCTTGTAGATCGATCATAAAAACCTCATCAAGTTGCGGCGCAAGATTACTGACAATTGAGAAAGGCTGCAAGTTTTCGACCATCGCTTTTACCAATTGTTGCTATGGACGGTGGCCATAGCTGAGGCGTACGCGTAAAAAATTGGCACAAAAAAACCGGCGCAAGGCCGGCTTTTTTAAGCGACTGGTGATTAATCATCGCTACCCATGATACCTAGAATACGAACTAGGCTCATAAAGATGTTGAATAGGTTGAGGTACATGCCCACAGTTGCGCGCACATAGTTGGTTTCTTCACCATGAATAATGCTGCTGGTGTCATACAAGATGTAACCAGAAAATAGCAATACAATGGCAGAGCTAATAGCCAATTGGAAGGTTTGACCACCAAAGAAAATGCCGATGATTGATGCAAGCAGTACGGTAATCAAACCAGCAAACAAGAAACCACCCATAAATGAGAAGTTCTTCTTAGTGGTAAGCACGTAACCCGATAGCGCAAGGAAGATAGCACCTGTCATTGCAAAGGCCTGCAAAATAATTGCGCCAGTACCAGATAGGCCAACATAGTAGTTGAGTGTTGGGCCTGCCGATGCACCCAGTAGGGTGGTAAATACGAAGGTCCAGACAATGCCACTTGGGCTGTTATAGGTACGAGGTAGCACAAACCATACAATCACAAGTGCTGCCAATGACATGATAAGGCCCATCATCGGTGCCATGTTCATTTGCATGGTAACAAATGCTGCGATTGCACTGGTAAATAGTGTCATTGAAAGAAGTGAATAGGTATTGCGAAGCACTTTGTGCGTGCTCAGCAAACTCTGCTCACGTGATGAAACGATTTGATCTTGCATGATGGGCTCCTTTCAGCCGATTTGCGTCACTGTCTTTATGATGGGGATTCCCAGCAAAAGTTCAAGTGCGAATTTGTAACACTCTAACGCATTCAGCATCTTTTTCAATAGGATTATGACTTTTAAGGCTTTTTTGAAATTTAATCTGATCTTTATCTTTGCTTTGCTATGGCTTTCATCAAGGCTGTTTCATTTTCTGACATTTAGAAATAAAGCGCGATAAATCACCAAGATGGGTCGTCATTGATTATTTTTCACGCTATTGTTAAGCCAGTGTTGTATTAGATGAAGGAACTGGTTAATGCAAAGCAAACTAATCATTCTTGTGATGGGTTTATTACTATCTGGATGCGGTGAGTCACAGATGGCGCCGGAAATACCGGCACCTTTGGTCACGGTCACCCCCGTGAAAACTATCGATTATCAACACCGAAAAGTGTATGTCGGGCGTACGGAAGCCAAGGATGATATTGCGCTGATGGCATTGGTATCGGGCTATATTACGAAAATCGATTTTGTTGAAGGTGAAAAAGTCGCACCAGGCGATTTACTCTTTCAGATCGACCCCGCTCCCTATCTTGCTAAAGTTGCGACTGCCAAAGCGGATATCGAAAAAGCCAAAGCGCAGCTAGAAAATGCTGAGCGCGAATACCAGCGCGGTAAAAAACTCTTGCCTCGAGGCAGCATTAGTCAAAATACTTTCGATGGCTTAAAGGCCGCTCGTCTGACCGCCAAAGCCCAACTCTCAGCCGCGCAGGCGCAGCTTTCTGCAGCTGAAGCCGAATTGGGATATACCGAAATTCGCGCGCCTTTTGCAGGGCGCATTAGTGACAGTAAAGTTGCACTGGGCGATCTTGTCTCACCAAATAGTGGTGCATTGGCATCGCTGGTTGCCCTTGATCCCATGTATGCCAGTTTTAACCTCAGTGAAAAAGAGCGCTTAAATCTTGGCCTTGATCAGCTGGATGGCAGTGCACAGGGAAGCCAAGGTAAGGTGGAAGTGCATTTGGTGCTGTCGAATAAAAGCCAATATGACCATGCAGGCGCACTTGATTACGTGGGTAACCGCATTGATCAGCAAACCGGTACCATCGTGATTCGTGCCTCTTTCCCCAATCCTCAAGAGCTACTGTTGCCAGGCCAATTTGTGCAGATTGAGCTTAAAGAGGCGCAGCCAAAAGCAGAGCTAGTGGTGCCGCGCCGCGCCGTACAAAGCGATTTAGAGTCAGATTTTGTGATGGTGCTTGGCGCCAATAATATCGCTGAGCGGCGCAATGTGAATTTGGGCGCTCAAGTTGGTGGTGATGTGATTATCACCGATGGCCTTCAAGCCAATGATGTGGTGATTGTCACTGGTTTGCAAAAGGTGCGCAATGCCAAACCCGTGCGTGTGGAATCGAATAAGGAGCCAAGCGCATGATGAGTCGTTTTTTTATTCAGCGCCCCAAATTTGCCTTGGTGATTGCGCTGATTATGTTGCTCTCAGGAACCATCGCTCTCTTTGTATTACCGATCACCGAATATCCGCAAATTAGCCCGCCATCGGTGAATGTGACCGCCTATTACAATGGTGCGAGTGCTGAAACGGTGGAAGAGGCTGTTGCAGAGCCCATTGAGCAGTCAGTAAATGGCGTGGAGAACATGATTTACATGTCCTCAAAAAGTGCCAATAACGGGATGTATAGTCTCACGGTGACCTTTGATATCGGTACTGATGCCGATATGGCGCAGGTTAATGTGCAAAACCGAGTGTCTCAAGTGGAGTCCAAATTGCCGCAAGAGGTTCGGCAGACCGGGATCACCGTCAGTAAACAGTCACCTGATATTTTGATGGTACTGAACTTCTATTCTGATGATGGTCGCTACGATGACCAATTTCTCGTCAATTACCTCAATCTCAACATCAAAGATCAGCTCGCGCGAACCAAGGGGATCGCCAATGTCAATGTCATTGGCTCCGGTGAGTACGCCATGCGGGTTTGGATGAACCCTGAAAAAATGGCCAATCTTGGCGTTACTACGGGGGATATAAAAAACGCGCTGGCCGAGCAAAACGTGCAGGTGGCCGCTGGTAAAATTGGCGCCGCGCCTTTTTTTGATGCCACGGAAGTGGAAGTGAGCTTGGTGACTAAGGGGCGTTTAAGCACAGCGGAAGAGTTTGAAAATATTGTGCTACGCGCGCGTGATGATGGCTCCAGTGTTTACTTAAAAGATGTTGCCAATGTTGAGCTTGGCAAGCGCTCCTACGATGGCGGCGGTTATTTTCGTGGAAAAGATGCGGCCATTGTGGCGCTCACCTTGCAATCAGATGCCAATGCACTGGAAAGTGGCGCGGCTGTGATGGCTCTGTTGGAGCGCCTTCAGCCGAATATGCCTGAAGGGCTGTTGTATGAAACCAGCTATGACACCACCTTGTTTGTCTCAGAATCGATTAAAGGCGTGGTCTCTACGCTGATTCAATCGATTTTGTTGGTGATCGCCGTAACCTACCTCTTTTTAGGAAGTGTGCGCGCAACGCTTATTCCTGTGGTTGCTATCCCTGTGTCTTTGGTGGGGACTTTTGCCATTATGCTCAGCACCGGGTTTACCATTAATACGGTGACCTTGTTTGGTTTGATTTTGGCAATTGGTATTGTGGTGGATGATGCCATTTTGGTGATTGAAAATGTCGATACCAATTTGCAAAACGATCCCACCTTAACGCCAAGGCAAGCTACGCTCAAGGCGATGGAAGCGGTGACCGGTCCCATCGTGACTTCAACTTTGGTGCTGCTGGCGGTATTTATTCCGGTGAGCTTACTGCCGGGGATCACGGGTATCATGTATCGGCAGTTTGCGCTGACGATTTGTATCTCTGTGGTGCTCTCCTCCATCAATGCACTGACGTTATCTCCAGCGCTGTGCTCTTTAGTGCTGAAATCAGGTGATGATAACCAATCGGGTTGGTTTGCTGCCTTTAACCGTGGCTTAAATCGTTTGACTGAGCGCTATGGCAAGATTGCGGGTTTCTTGGTGCGTAAAAGCATTGTGCTGGCTTTGGTTTTCGTCATCGCCATTGCCACGCTGGGTCAGCTTGCAAAAAATACCCCCAGTGAATTTGTGCCGCAGGAAGATAAAGGGATCTTACTGGTCAATGTCCAGTTGCCAGATTCGGCTTCCTTGTCACGCACTGAAGCGGTGACCGAGAAGTTACTGACCATTGTGGAGCAAGAGCCCGCCATTGAAGGTATCACCTTAGCCAATGGCTATGCGGTGATTTCAGGCTCTGCGGCTGCCAATGGTGCGACTTTATTTATCAAGCTCAAAACATGGCAAGAGCGCAATGCCATGGATGGCGACCAATCGGCTGATGCGATTATTGCACGGATTAATGGACGCGCCGCACAGGCGTTGCCAGAGGCCAGTGTATTTGCGCTTGGGCCACCATCGGTACCGGGTATGGGGACAGCGGCTGGTTTTGAATTTGTGCTCGAAGACACCATGGGGCGCTCTCGCTCTGAGCTTGCGCAGGTGATGAATAGCCTGATTGCTGAGGCGAGCCGCCAGCCTGAAATTGCCTACGCTTTTAGTACCTTTCGCGCCAATGTGCCGCACTACTATATCGATATTAATCGGCAAAAAGTGAAACAGCTGGGGATTCCACTGTCAGAAGTATTCCAAACGTTGCAAGCGAATTTGGGGGGCATGTATGTCAATGACTTTAGCCTCTATGGCAAAAGCTATCGTGTGACCATGCAAGCTGATGCGCCATTTCGCGGTGAGGTGGGTGATTTAGGTCGATTTTATGTCCGCTCATCAACGGGGGCTATGGTACCACTAAGTACGCTCATTGAAGTGAAACCTGTCTTTGAACCTGATGTCGCATGGCGTTACAACATGTATCGCGCCGCTGTGATTCAAGGGGTGGCTGCGCCGGGCTATGCCAGCGGTGATGCCATCGCCGCGATGCAGCGCGTGGCGCAAGAGGTGATGCCGCAGGGTTACCAATATGAATGGACAGGGATGGCTTACCAAGAGATTCAAGCCGGTAGCATGGCGATCTATGCCTTTATGTTGGCGATCATTTTCATTTATCTGTTTATGGTGGCGCAATATGAAAGCTGGTCGATTCCGCTGGCGATTATTTTGGTGGTGCCAGTGGCAACGCTGGGGGCTTATTTAGCTCTGTGGGTCACTTCCTCGCCACTCAACCTATATGGTCAAATAGGTTTGGTCTTGCTGATTGCGCTGGCATCAAAAAATGCCATTTTGATCGTTGAATTTGCGAAAAATGAGCGCGAGCAAGCAGAGCATCCCATTGATAAATCAGCTGTGATGGGGGGAACCTTGCGTTTTCGCGCGGTGAACATGACATCATGGTCTTTTATTTTGGGGATGGTGCCGTTGATTTTGGCTAGCGGCGCAGGTGCGGCGAGTCAAAACTCCTTGGGGATCGCCTTACTTGGGGGCTTGCTTTGCGTATTGATTGCCGGTACCTGCTTGATTCCTGGCTTCTTTGCTGTCATTCAGCGTCGCCGCGAGCGTTTCCATGGTGGCTCCACCAAGCTTAAACCCTTGGAGGATGACTGAGTGCCGACGAGTGATCTGATTACGGTCAGGTTATCTTATCGTGGATAAGAGCAATAAAAAGCGCCGCAATTGCGGCGCTTTTATGTTTTCGAAAGGATTAAATATCTTGCAGACAGTAAAACTGATGACTGCCAAAGCGCCAGCACCAATCAGGCGTCCAGCTTTCATCCATCAACACAATGCATAGAGGTTGATGATATTGACGCAACAGTAAGTTGAGGCGGTCATAACTGGCGCGGCTAACCATAATAATGTGAGACTCTGCCATGGTGATCAGCTGGCACATCATGCTGGTATCAGCTGCTTTATGAATAGGCAGCACATCATAGCCATGTTCGGCGAGTAATCGCTGAAGGGGCGCTGCGATATCTAGCTGTTCAGTAAGTACGGTAATGGCTTGCTGGCTGCCATAGTAGGCTGCAAGTGAGTCGAGCAGCGGGCGCCACGCAAAGGATGAGTGACCGCAGGAGAGTACGGGGACTTTAGATTGTTGCGGTTTGTAGTCTAAGACTGGGTGCATAATTCGTCTTTCCTTGAGCAAGCTGATTAAAGCATATGCAATTGGGGTGGGTGAATGTCAGTCCTGTGTCAAATCACAAAGAGATGATGGGTTGATATAACTGTGAGAAAAAGTATAGGAAACAGAAAAGGGTTTTGTGCATTTTTTGCCATGACATGTTTGGATAAATGAATGGCGACTCATTTGTGCCTTCCGCTGTGTCTTGTTGCGCAGAGCAGGTATGCTTAGATGAGTGATACTGTTTGGAATGACATCTATTTCAGCGTAGGCGGTCGATTATGACGCGAATTGCAGCAATTCTGATTCTATTTACCATTGCATTTTTCTTGGCGAAAAATGTGAAAAGCCAGCGAGGTCGTCGCCGGCTCTGGTTGATTCTCGGTGGTAGTTTTTTACTGTATTTAGCCATTGTGGTTGGCTATGAGGTGCAATTTTAGAGCCGGTATCACCGACTCTAAATTGTGGGTTTGCAGATTTGATTTAGCTTTATTGGGCTAGATAAAGCTGAATTGAAATAAGCTTCACTAAACCAGATTTAGGCTAAATGCGTTGTTTGCGATTTGGCTTGCCTGACGCGCCAATTGTCCCATCTCATGCCACTGTTTTTGCGCAATGAGCTGGGGGGTAACCATCCACGTGCCGCCGCAAGCATAGATGCGATCAATGGCCAAATAATCTTGCACGTTTTGAGCATTAATACCGCCCGTGGGCATCAGTTGAATTTGCTGATAGGGCGCAAGTAGCGCTTTGATCATCGCAATGCCACCCGATGCTTCTGCCGGGAAAAATTTGAGGGTAGTTAAACCAAGCTCTAGGGCCTGCTCAATGGTCGATGGGTTATTGACGCCTGGAATCATGGCAATCTGTGCATCCTGACAAGCTTTCACTGTATTGGGATTGAGTCCCGGGGCCACCACAAATTGTGCGCCCGCAGCTTGTGCTTGTTTGGCTTGCTCAATATTTAATACCGTGCCAGCGCCAATTAACATATCGGGTTGATCGTCGCGAAGGCGGGCGATCGCTTCGGCCGCCGCGGCTGAGCGAAAGGTGATTTCCGCAGCAGGCAGGCCATTGTGAGCAAGCGCACGGCCAATGGGAATAATATCTTTTGCCTGCTCTATGGCGATCACGGGAATAATTTTAACGTTGGCCAATGCATCGACTAAGGATTTCATCGGGACTCCTCGATTGGTGCCGAATCGGCTAATTCTTCTTCATAATGTTTCGGTGGCGGCGTCCAGCCATGGACACTTCGGCTGTGATTGTCCGCCTGTTGTGAAATAGCAGCTCGAATGGTTTCTTCTAACTCGATAAAGAGCTTGCGATAGTTATTATCAAATCGTTCGCCTTCGCTGTCGTCGAGCCACGCCTCATAAAGCGCATCTGAACTTTGTTTTTCGACGGTTTTAAAGCGCTGTTTCTGTTTTTCCACTTGAAAAGGATGAAATCCGAGCTGACAAAGTGCTGTGGTACCAAGTTCAAGCGCAGAGTGAAAGGTTTCACTTTCGATATGATCGGCACCAACGCTGCGCAGCATATAAGCATGACCCCGGTCAAAGGCGCGCGCCCAAACCGCGAGGTTGGGATGGCTGTGTTTGACGTAGCGTACCAGCTCAACGCTGCGCTCTTGATCATCCATGGCAACAATGAGCAATTTTGCTTGGTCAATGCCTGCGGTGTGCAATAAATCTGGACGGGTAGCATCACCAAAATAGCTTTTAGTGTTGATTTTACGAAGGTTATCGACTTGTGTGGCTTCATGGTCAAGGACCACAGTTTGCACGCCATTCGCCACTAAAAGGCGGTTAATGATTTGCCCAACACGCCCCACACCGGCGATGATCACCGTGCCCTGTTCATCGATATCATCAGCCTCGCGTTCGTTCTCTTTAGCTTGAAAGCGCGGTGCGATCAGCTTATCAAAGGCAATAAACAGACCCGGCGTGAGGAACATGGATAGCGCAACCACCATGGAAAGGGTTTGGCTCATATCGCTGCTGAGCACTTGGCTTTGCGCACTAAAGCTGAGTAATACAAAGCCAAATTCACCCGCTTGCCCAAGGCTGAGTGCAAAAAGCCAAAGCGCAACACCGCGCAGGCGAAAGAGTAGGCCAATGGGCAGCAAAATAATGATTTTGAGCAGCATTAAGCCAAGAGTGAGGCCAATGATGGTGAAAAATTGTGAAAATAGCAGGCCAAAATGAATGCCCGCACCAACGGTGATAAAGAAAAGGCCGAGCAATATACCCTTGAACGGATCAATGTTGGACTCAAGCTCATGGCGAAACTCACTGTTCGCCAGTACCACGCCTGCTAAGAAAGTACCCAGTGCGGGTGATAAGCCCACCACACTCATCAGCGCCGCAATGCCGATCACTAGCATTAAAGCGGTGGCGGTAAATATTTCACGTAGACCCGAGTTAGCAACAAAGGTGAGTAGCGGGCGACTGAGAAAATGACCACCGACGACCACTGCACTGATCGCCAGCATAACTACCAAACCATGCGCCCAACCGGGCAGGTTAGCCACCAAACTTAAACTGCTATGGGCATCGCTGGCTTGTTGCGCCAGTTGCTGACTTTGCTCAACCAATTCTGGCAGCGCCAAAAATGGAATAATGGCGAGCATCGGAATGACCGCAATATCTTGAAACAGCAAGACGGAAAAAGCGCTGCGCCCGCCCTCTGTGCGGTTAAGATGCTTTTCATTGAGCGTTTGCAGCACAATTGCGGTGGAGGAGAGGGCGAAAATAAACCCTATGGTCAAAGCCACACGCCAGTTTTGGCCAAATTGCAGTGCAATCAAAGTGACGAGCAAGGTGGTGAGAAAAACCTGTAAACCACCTAAACCAAGCAAGCGATGGCGCATTCGCCATAGGGTTTTAGGATCGAGCTCAAGACCCACCAAAAATAGCATCATCACCACGCCAAATTCAGCAAAGTGCTGAATGGTATTGGTTTCGCTGCCAACAAGGCCGATCACTGGGCCAATCACCACGCCCGCAATGAGATATCCCAATACTGAGCCTAAACCAAAGCGTTTGGCTAGCGGTACGGCAATCACTGCTGCCAGCAGATAGATAAAAGCCTGAATAAAATAGCTTGTCATGCCAGCTCCTTAGATGTGCTCAGTATTGGGCAGTTGAATTAATCCCTGTGCGTTTTGTGGTAAGTCTAAATCGCCACGACTGAGCTGCGACAATAGTGCCTGCCACTGCGCAAGGTGTGTTTTACTACTGCCATTTTCCACGGCGCTGCGCGATGCAAAGAGGACAAAGGGCGGCAAGAAATTCATGCCAATTAAGTTGGCGGTTTGCTCAAAGGGGCGCAGCAGCTCGCGAATGGGATAGTGATTGTAGCCATCGGTTTGATAGGCAGCTTCTTTGCCGCCTGCGGTGATCGCACATAACATGGATTTGCCATGTAACGCAGTGCCTTGATGGCCATAGGCAAAGCCATACTCTAAAACGAGATCTTGCCACTCTTTCAAAATGGCAGGTGCTGAGTACCAATAGAGCGGGAATTGAAAAATGATGATGTCATGGTCACGAAGTCGTTGCTGCTCACGCGCTATATCAATATCAAATGTTGGATATTCCGCATAAAGATCAACGCAGGTGAGGTCATCACGCTGTTTTGCTAGCGCAAACATGGGACGATTGATTTCGGACTGACGTTGCGATGGGTGTGCAAAATAAAGCAGAAGGCGAGGTGCTTGCATGGTGCCATCCTTGAAAATAGAAGCGGTTAAGCCTAAGTTAATTTTTTTTGAATGAAAATGCATGTATTACCATGCAATTTATCTTAACTTCATTGATTGTAGTGCTTTTTGAATTCGCGCTTTGAACTGTGATAGATGCAAGAGGGGAATCGATGATGCAAGTACATGCCGTTGCTGATCATTTAATGGCATTGGCTGACCCAGCGTTGGCGCAAAAGGCAACGCGCTTTTTTAAAACGGGGCCGGGCGAATATGGCGAAGGGGATCAATTTTTAGGCATTCGCGTGCCTGAATTGCGCCGCTTGGCAAAGCAGGTTTCCTTTGATTTATCCGCCTCATTGCAATGGTTGCAATCGCCTTACCATGAGTTTCGTCACTTCGCGCTACTCTATTGGGTGCATCATTACCCGCGGTTAGATGCGCAAGGCCAGCAAGCGCTCGCCAAGGCTTATATCGACCATTGGCATCGCGTCAATAATTGGGATTTAGTGGACTGCTCCGCCCATTATATTTTGGGCGCTTATCTTGACAGCTACCATGCCGGTGACACCTCGCTTTTAGTCGCATGGGCGCAATCGCCGCAGTTGTGGCAACGACGAATTGCTATGGTGGCCAGTTGGCATTGGATTCGTCAAAATCGCTTTGAGCTCACGCTATCGCTTTGTCAGCTGCTTTTTCAAGATCAAGAAGATCTGATGCACAAAGCCTGTGGTTGGATGCTTCGAGAAGTGGGTAAGCGCGATGAAGCGGTATTGACGCAGTTTCTTGATGCGCATACAAAACAGATGCCTCGCACCTCGCTTCGCTATGCGATTGAGCGGCTGACCCCGGCTCAGCGCCAATATTATCTAGCATTATGATGATAAATTCTTGATTCACTGTTTATTTACCAATCGATAAAGCCCTAATCTAACAAAGGAATGTTGTGATGAAATTAAGATTGTTGATGCTCCTGCTATGTCTTTCTCCATGGGCGCAGGCCAATACCTATATCTCTTTGGGTTATGGCTCGGACGATAGTTTGAACTTTGAAATGGGCAGCAATCAGGTCGGCCTTGGCTGGTTTCTCGGTTTTGGTGTGCAGTTGGATGATCAAAAAATGGGAGATGAAGGGGAAGATATTTATGTATTTTTACCCGATGTCAGCCAAGTCGGAGAGCAAATCACTGAAGAGCTGGGCAATTTATATTTAGGCGCAAACTACACCGTCGCCCATAGCCCGCAAGTTCGCTCTACCTTTGGTGCTGGCGCGGATTTCATCTTTTCGCAAACCTATCGCAATTGGTATGACAGCAACCGAATTCTAGGCGATAACGGCTATTTCTGGCTGGAAGATGACGATGATGTTGAGATGGGCGCGACCGTCAGCTATGCCCTGTCGATTCAACGTTTGACTCTAAGCACGCTCTACCGTACCCATAATGATGAGCTGGTGGTCAATGTGGGTTTGAATTTTTAATAAAATTTCAAATTGTTACAAGGAAGATTAGAACATCTCACAGGCTGAGATGTTGTGCTCTTTTTATCATCAAGCCTATCACTGCGCCACGCATAATGATCCGTCAAAGTACTCGCGGTGGAAGTACATGCGGTGAGGATGCAATTTTCATTGAGCGTGATGCTTGGGATTGGCTTTACCGCTTTATGTGGATGGCGGCTATATTTTGCCTAAAGAGCAAATAGGCGATGAAGTCGTGCAAAAGCTGAAAGAGAAAGTGACCCATGATGAAAACGTCTGCTGAGTTTTCCCCGCAATATCACTGGCGTGAAAAAGTGCGTCACTTATTGATTGCCGTGGCACTTTTGGCGATTGGATTTTATTTTAAAAGTTATTATCTGTTGCCTTATATTGAGCGATTACCCTGTGAGCTCGGCGAGCACCCTGAGCGATTAGTGCAGCTGTGGTGGACCATGCTGGTTTGGCTGCCTTTAGCGATTGCGCTGATTTTATTTTTGCTGATGGGCGGCGTAGGTTGGCGAAGCCTGAAAGAAGGGCAGTTTCCACCCAAGGGGATGAAAACCTATCGCCCTATGCGTTATCGCTATGGCCGCGCAGCCCAATGGTTCGCTGTATTTTATTGGATGGTGCCGATGCTACCACTGATATGCGCAATCGTGGGGATGGTCTTAGTACAGTATCTACCCACGGTCGTTTCACCAGAGACAGTGGCTTGTGGTACAAAATCTTAAGGCGATTGATGCCATAACAAAAAACACCGCAGCTGCGGTGTTTTTTTATGTATGCGATATGAATGGCGCTTAGCGATGCTTAGGCTTGCCATTTGGGTTAGCTTGACCGTTTCGATTGCCGCCCTTATTCGCACCCTTGTTATTGGTGGTTGGCTTTCCGCCTACCTTACCGCTGGACTTCGCCGTGTTTGGACGCTGTCCTGCGCTATTTGCAGCTTGTCCTTTGCCTTGCACCTGCGGTCCTTTGGCTTTAAAGGCGCTACCTTGGTTTTTCCCTTTGCCCGGTTGGCCTGAGGCGGATTGCGAGCCGCGCTGTGAATTTTGCGCGCTTTCTTTACGCGGACCTTTAGTATTCCCCACAGGAATTGGACCTGTGTGTTTGGTGGCAAAACGGTTGCTGCCATGGCGACCAGAGCGACGTTTTTCAGCAAAGGTGGCTTTGCGCTGCTCACCGCGCTCAGAGGGCACCAAGCACTCAGGGCGCTCACCAATCAGGTGTTTTTTACCCATCTCAACCAACGCTTGGCGAATGAGCGGCCAGTTGGCAGGATCGTGATAACGCAGCAGCGCTTTGTGCAAGCGGCGTTGGCGCTCGCCTTTGGCGACTGGCAGTGCATCGCGCTGTTTATAGCTCACACGTTTCAGAGGTGATGTTTCTGAGTGGTACATCGCGGTGGCATTACACATGGGCGATGGATAGAAGTTTTGCACCTGATCGCACTCAAAATCATTAGCTTTGAGCCACAGCGCCAAGTTGAGCATATCCTCATTGGTGGTGCCTGGGTGCGCCGAGATAAAGTAGGGGATCAAATACTGCTTTTTACCTGCTTCAGCGCTGTATTTCTCAAACATCGCTTTGAATTTGTCATAGGTGCCCATACCGGGTTTCATCATCAAATCCAGTGGGCCTTTTTCAGTGTGCTCAGGGGCGATTTTAAGGTAGCCGCCGACGTGATGTGTCACCAACTCTTTGACATATTCAGGGGACTCAGTCGCCAAGTCGTAGCGCACACCAGAGGCGATCATCACCTTTTTGATCCCTTCAACAGCGCGCGCTTCACGATATAGGTCAATGGTGTGTTTATGATCGGTATTGAGCTTTTTACAGATCTCAGGGAACACGCAGGATGGACGGCGGCAGTTAGCTTCCGCTTTGGCATCAGAGCAGCCCAAACGATACATGTTGGCGGTTGGCCCACCTAAGTCGGAGATGGTGCCGGTAAAGCCGGGGACTTTGTCGCGAATCTCTTTGAGCTCATTGAGAATGGACTCTTTGGAGCGGTTTTGAATGATGCGACCTTCATGCTCGGTAATCGAGCAAAATGAGCAACCACCAAAACAGCCGCGCATGATATTCACCGAGGTTTTAATCATGTCGTAGGCTGGAATTTTTGCTTTGCCATAACTTGGATGCGGACGACGCGCAAAAGGCAACGCAAAAACTTGGTCCATCTCTTCCGTGCTTAGTGGAATTGGCGGTGGATTGATCCAAAGCTCGCGATCACCATGGCGCTGCACCAGCGCGCGGGCAGAATAGGGGTTGGTTTCAAGGTGCATGACGCGGCTGGCATGGGCATACAAAATGCGATCGCCAGCCAGCTTTTCATAGCTTGGTAAACGCACCACAGAGGTTGCTGCATCACGCTTGCTTGGGCGCACAATAATTGGCTTGGCTTCGGTATCCTGCTTTTGACAGTTTTCTTCGACGGCATAAGGGTTGGGCATGGTCATGGCGCGGCCTGGTTTTTCAATGCGCGATGAGTCCACTTCCGTAAAGCCTTCGGGAATGTTTTTTTGCATCACCGCAGTGCCGCGCACATTGGTAATGGTTTCGATTGGTTCATGATTGGCAAGGCGATGCGCCACTTCAATCAAGGCACGCTCGGCGTTGCCATAGAGCAAAATATCCGCTTTAGCATCCATCAGCACTGAGCGACGGACTTTGTCTGACCAGTAATCATAGTGAGCAAGTCGGCGCAGACTCGCTTCGATGCCGCCAAGCACAATGGGTACATCTTTATAGGCTTCGCGGCAGCGCTGAGAATAAACAAGCACGGCGCGATCGGGACGTTTGCCGCCCTCATTATTTGGGGTGTAGGCATCATCATGGCGCAGTTTACGATCCGCGGTATAGCGGTTGATCATCGAGTCCATGTTGCCGGCGGTCACGCCCCAAAAGAGATTGGGTTTGCCAAGCGCCATAAAGGCGTCTTTATTTTGCCATTCAGGCTGCGCAATGATCCCCACACGATAGCCTTGGCTCTCTAATAGACGGCCAATAATCGCCATACCAAAACTTGGGTGATCGACATAGGCATCGCCGGTCACGATAATCACATCACAGCTGTCCCAACCTAGCGCTTCCATCTCTTTGCGAGTGGTGGGTAGAAAGGGCGCCGTACCAAAGCATTCCGCCCAATATTTGGGGTATTCCGCCAGTGGAATGGCGTTTTGGTCTGGATTAAATGGATGTGAAAGCGACATAGGGATGCTCAAATTGCTTATTCTTCTGTGATCAGCGGCGCATCATACACGCTTTGAAATGGTGCTCCAAATTCCGGCGTTCAAAAAATGAGACGATAAGCGGTGGGAAAGGCAACCACCCTTGACATATTTTTGACAAAACACGCGAAAGCTATTTTTTGTCACGCAACATGGTATTCGGTGGCTTAAAATGAAGCGCATTTACTGTGATTGCGCGCTGATTTTCGCGGTCAACTAGTGGGATGGATGTTGAATTGGCACAAAACCTGATTAAAAAAAAGCGAGGCGGATCCAACGAATCTATTTCATGACGCGAAATTTTTTGTTTTTGACAGAACGCTTACTTAAACTTTAAACGAATAAAAAATCAGGATAATCATAATGAAACCACTGAAAATTAATTCACTCACTTTTTGTTGCCCAGCTTGTCATCAAGATGACGAGTTTCTTATCTCAGCCAATGGCCTATATGCCCTTTGTATCTGTGGTGTGGCTTTTTTGATTGCCTAATCCAAGCGGGTATCGCCATGTTGAGCGCTGTTTGAAAAGCTAACTGTTAAATCTAACAGTTGCATATTATTTGAATATTCATTCAAGGCTGTCTTTTGTTATCTATTCATTCAACGGCCGTGCTTGCGCATTATCAAGCATGGTCACAACAATCTCCCATGCTCACGGGGTTTGCGCTGCAAATTGATTGGGCATCCCAGCGCATCGCTTTTTCCGCTCGCACCTTACAATGGGAGCTTGACGCGCAAAATGCTGATATCGATGATCCCCAAAGTTGGCCCTTGCAAAGCGAATGGCTGATAAGTGATGCGATTGTCTGGCCTGAAGCTCAAGGTGAAACAGACGAGGCGCAGCAAGCCTTTCAACAGCAACAGGCCAGCACCTTTCACCAATGTGTGCAGCTACTTTATAGGCTGCGCCAAGCGCAGCATTTTGCAGAAGGTTGCCTGTTAACTGTGGTTTGTTATCCGCAAAAAGCCTATAGCCACTATTGGTCTCAAGGCGCGGCGCAATATCTAAATCGCGTTGGAGAAGTGACGCGCGAGGCCTAAGTCTTAAAAACCAAAGCTAAAAACGTCAAGCTAAAGACGTAAAGCATCTGTCATTTTGATGGGTGTTGATTTGATGCTTTATCTCGCTAGATATCGCGACAAATAGAATGACAGATATAAAAAAACGCCGCATTGCGGCGTTTTTTGTTGGCAGCATCGGTGCCAATCACAATTCCTTACTCGTCTTCAGCCCATGGCATATCAGGGAGTAGGTCTAAATTGCGCTTATAGCGGTCGTGGTCGAAAGGCGCATCATTTTTTGCCACATCGTAAACCTCGACAGAAAGTGCGCAAGCCATGAGCTCAACGGCTTCTGCACGGCTGTGACCCGTCATCATGAGGCGCATGAGCGTCTCTTTAACTTTGAGGGGTTCGCCATCTTCAATTTGGTTTTCGATGATTTCAATCAGGCTATCGCCCGTCATGATCTCGTTTTGTGCATCCATAGATGATCTTTACTGCCAATGAAAAAGGCTGGCAAGGCTAACGCTGTTTTGCACGCGGTGCAATATCTTTCATTTTTATCATCGTCAATTTGTGCACTTCATGAGGCTATCTTCGCGCATTTTAGGCGAATGTATGGCGGCCTTTGGTTGAGCCAAATGAGTCAGCAGGTTAAGATCGCGTCCCTTATTTGAAACTGAGTGTGTGGTCATGCTGCTGGTTGTTGTTCTGTTTGCACTTATTGGTGCAACAGTGTTGTCAGGTGTGGTGCTAAGCCGTGGGCAAATTTGTCCGGGTCAGCGTCGTCGTTTATTAAAAGAGATGGTGATTTTGCTCGGTGGCTATGCCTTGACCGCGCTGCTTGACCCTTGGCTACTGTTGGCGTTGATCCCCATGGGCATTTACCTGTTGTGGCGTCATAAAGGCTGGAAGAAAAATCATGATCCCCTATGGCTACTGGCTCTGACCGCAGCCGCTGCCGCAGCTTGGCTGATGCAATTTGCTTGGCAATTTAGCCCAGCGGCGCTGGTTTTCTCAGTGCTTGCCTGCGCAGTGATGGGTTCAAGTTTGATGCATGTGATGCTGCTACAAGCAAAAAGTCGCCTACAAGCCTTTTACCGTATTTTACCTGTAGCAGGGATCATCAGCGCCATGCCGCTTTGCTTAACCGTGGCTTACGCCATGCTTAGCATGACGCAAGCGCAACAGCAAATGATCATGGCCACCTTTATTACCGGTTTTGTGATGCTGGTGATTGGCCTTGTGGCTTGGTCTGTGAGCTTTTGGCGACTCAAAGAGATGCCAAAATGGTTACTTCTGAGCAGCCATGTGGTGCTTTTGCTAGCCATGGTATTGCTCAACGCCTGCGTTTTCTGGGGGCCTGTGACCGCTTAAGCATGTATTGATCGTGTTGATGGCATTGCATGCTGCCTAGGGTGAACTATTTTTATAGGGACACAGGAAGCAATGTAACAAAGGGGCGCCAATGGATATCAACCGACTGATGAGTCTCGATGGTCACATTATGCTGGGTATCGTCAATGAAAAGCTTAGGCTGGAGTGTGAAAGTCTAGATAAGCTGGCCTTGCGATACGATTTGGATCTTGAGCAGTTACATCAGAAATTAGATGAGTGTGGTTACCGCTACGATCCGCTCAATAATCAATTCAAATCGGACTAGTGTAAGTCAACCCGTGCAAGCGAAGTAGACCAGATAAATCGCAAACAAGATAAAGATGAAAAAAGCACCCTCGGGTGCTTTTTGTTTGTCTGTTTTTTACTATTGAATCATTGACTTCACAGAGCTATGAGCCATTTATCGACATGGTGGTGGCACGGCTTTGTTGCTGCCGCCTATGCATTGCCAAATCACCCCATCTTTTTCGACCTTTGGTATTAGAACCAACACTTGCCCTGAGCGGCCTATTTTCACCACGATGGCGCCATCAGGCAGTAACACAAACCTTGAAAATAGTTGCGAATATTTATCGAGGCTTTGGGGGAGCGCGGCGCCTTTCAAAAGCTGCGTTTCAACTAATTGTTTGAGCGGCTCAAGTTGATTCAAAGCAACGCCTGTTTCACCGCGGTCCATATAATCTGAGTATTGTGGTACTGCGATCGCTGCCACTTTACTCAAACACTAAACCGTAATCACTAAACAGATTGAAATTAAAAGTGCCGAGCGTTTCGAATCACACTCAATTGTTTGTTAGTTTTTTAATTTCGCCGACATAGCTTTTAAAACCATCAGTTAGGCCATTATGTAAAAACGCAAAGTAACAACTACAACCACCAGCTTTGATTACTTGCTCAGGACAACTGCAACGTTTAAATGCTCTAAATGCGTCTTTATCTGGTATGTTAATAATAGTTTCCGCGTCATACGGCAAAAATGCTGCTATACGATATTCACTTTCATGTTTAAATTTAATTTGCTTGGTAAAAACAGCAGCTTCTGAAGGCAGATAATCTAAGCCTGCATTTTTGTCATAATACTCGACATCTTTAGCCACAACTTTGCCACCAAACCTCGTTTCAAACACAAATTTCAAGAAGTCGATTAGATATGCAACATTGAACTCTATACATACGTCAGCATCAAACTTCTCGAATAACTCGGGGTCATTTTTCTTATTGCTGAAGCAAATACATAAGCAGTTCCGCACTGGCATTGAAAACTTTACGTTACCAACAAGGTCATCGGGGTTTACTTCTATTCCAGCAAAAGAAATTTTTATTGACTCGGGTGTAAACTCAAAGTGTTTAACCTCCTCGTCATCTTGCATATTTTCGTTTTCTAGGCGAGCATAATGCCTTATATCGCATAGCCTTATGTGATCACTTCCCTCGACTAATCCTTGTAGATGCTCCCACTTGCCATATAAATATTTGTACACTTGTTCCTCCGAAAAACTAACAGTGTATTAGACAGCGAGTTCAATTTATGCTGTCTATATTTCCTCAATTTAGCGCGAAACCATGGTTAGATCTTTATACATATAATCATTATTCACGCATTTTTAATTGAAATATTTGCCGTTATTGCTGAGTGTTTGTGAGATTGTCTGATATGAGGGAATAGCAGCCGAAAAAAGCGCGCAGCCTAAACTGCGCTGTTGTATTGGATTACTTTGGTATTTAAACGGACTTAATCCCCGTTAAATGGTGCTGGCATTGCTGTTTGGCGGTGCTGAAAAAGGCTTGGACGAATTTTCGTTGGCGCTCGTTGTCGCGCACGGCGGCAAAAAGGCGGCGCCAGAGGCCATCGCCTAGCGGGCGCATGCACACAAGGCCTTGCTCAACAAAGGGGGTGACCGCCCAGCTGGGCAGCGCAGTGACGCCCAAGCCTGCAGCAACCATCTGAACCATCATTAAGGTATTATCCGCTTGCTTCCATTGCTCTGGTTCGACATTGGCAGGGCTCAGGAAATGTTTGTATAGATCGAGGCGCTGACGCGGGACTGGGTAGCTGAGTAGGCACTCGGTTAGCAGATCCTCTGGCGCAATTTTTGTTTTCTCACACAGCGGATGGGTGGGGGAGAGCACCAATACCATTTCAAAATCAAACAGCGGCTCATAAAAGACCTCGCCACGGGGGCTGACATCTGAGGTGACCACCAAATCGAGTTCGCCAGCAATTAGCGCGGGCAGGGGATCAAAGCCAAAGCCCGCGCTAAAATCGAGTCCCACATGGGGCCAGTGTTGTTGATAGGCTTTAATTGCGGGCATCAACCATTGAAAGCAGGAATGACAGTCAATGGCCATATGCAAGCGGCCGTGGCTGTCTTCTTTGGTGTGCGCTAAATGGTGCTCGGCACGATGGATGCGCGGCAAAATATCATCCGCCAAATTGAGTAAAATGCGGCCTTCTGGGGTAAAACGCACGGGACGCGTTTTTCGCAAAAAAAGCGGTGAGCCAATCCGTGATTCGAGATCTTTTAGCTGGTGCGACAGCGCTGATTGGGTGAGGTGCAATTGCGTCGCTGTAGCGGTCAATGAGCCGGTATCGCGCAGTGTAGCGAGTGTCCGTAGGTGTTTAAGTTCCAACATGAATCTTGCTCAATATCCTTTTGAGTCAATGATGTGGATTCAAGGTATCAGATTTATTGTGGCTGTGTAAACATCTAGACGTCTATTAATTATATGCCATGCTATGTGCCCTATACGGATGCAATAGTGCGGATATATTCTCAGTGACATCCATGGTCGAGCCATTACCTATGGATGATTTATCCATAAAAAAACGCCAGCGTATGCTGGCGTTTTTTATCAGATGGTATGACTTACGCAAGCACTTGCTGTAGCCAAGGCCAGCCTTGTTTTTTACGGCTGAGGGTGTTTTCCATCATCATCAAGCCATTGTCCGCGTGTGCGTCAATTTTGCTTGCCCATTCACCTTTATAAAGTAGGCGAGTGGTGCTGGTGGTGATATCGGTCAACATCAATGCTGCAAAAGCCAAATCTTCTTCTGCGCAGCGGCGCTCAAGATCGGCTTCAAGTGCTTCCATGTGCTCTGCCACTTGTTCAAGTGTGGCAAGCTCAATTTGGCCAACAACAACTTGGCGGTCATTGAATGGGTAAGCTTTTAGGTCTTTTTCCACTAGCTGTGCTGGCGTCAAACCTGCGATGTCAGTTTTCGCAATCAATAGATCTTTGATAAATGCATCGAGATCAGCCACTTCAGCAATTTTCACTAGCTCAGCAACAGCATCTTTATCTTTTTGAGTGCAAGTTGGAGAAGCAAAGCCCACGGTGTCGCTTAAAATTGCAGACATCATAAGGGTTGCAAGTGGTTTGGTGATGGTGGCATTTTCCATCTTGAATAGGTTGAACAGAACGGTACAAGTACAGCCGACTGGCCAAATCCATGCTTCAAGCGGGTTGGTCGTGGTCACGTCACCTAGGCGGTGGTGATCGACAATACCTAGAATCTCTGCATCAGCAATATCATCAGGACCTTGCGCAAGATCAGAGTAGTCCACTAGCCAAATTTGCTGGCCAGCTACACCTTGGCAACGCTCAGGTGCTTGAACGCCAGCGCGCTCAAGAATGAACTGAGTTTCACGGTTAATTTCGCCTTGGCTGACGGCTTTGGCTTCTAGACCACGGGCTTTCAAAAGCTCGGTCGCAACAAGTGCAGAGCAAATGCTATCACTGTCAGGGTTTTTATGACCAACAACTTGAATCATTCTGTTTTCCTTTCTACAACTGCGCCGCATAGCTGCGGCAGTCACTTCTAAACTGGGCGATTGTACGGCCTTTGTAAAAAATAACAATGGCGAAAACAGCACAATGATCGCTGTCAGGTCACTGAAATTGAGTGCAAAGATTAAAAACGATAAAAACCGCTAAAGGTGCCGAGAGGGTGATGGCCATTTTTATCTTGCTCAAACTCTGCAGTTTGAATAGCAAAAGACATGGTCAGACCCCAGTTTGGGCCATACCAGGCGCCGCCTAAAATACCGCCTGCTTGCCAAGGCTCAATGCTGATATCGGCGTTTTCATCAGGTTTTGCGCCTTCAATGGTGATATCGCGGGTGCGGTATAAGCCTTCAAGGCCAGCAAAGAGGAAAAATCCGCGTGGGCTGTTGAGCATGGCTGCGTGATCGAAAAAGCGGCCCTGTTTCATACTAATGGCGCCAAAGTTGCTGCCTAAATCTTGGCCCCAACGCCAGTAAGTGCCAATAGCGGCCTCTTCACGGAAGGTGCCTAAGGAGCCGCGCACTTGCACGCTTAAGTCGGTATCCATATTCAGCATGCCGCGCTGGCGCATCACGAGCTGTTCATATTGACCGCTGATTTGATATACGGAGCGGTTATCAATTTGATAATCCCAACCCATGGGCTCAGGCGAGCCAATCAAATCATGAATAAATTTTTGCGTGTCTTCCGCGCCTGCTTTTGGCCCCACGGTGCCGACCATAAGATCAAACTTGGCGACATTAAATGGGCTGTATAGTTGAACGCCCGCTTCAGCAAAGAGCAAACCTGCGTAGGGGCGCTCATTGGCTTGTGGCTTGGCGAGTTCGATATCAGAGGGAACCCACATCAACTGGCCGCCGCGCAGGGTGAAGGTGTCACCTCGGCTACCACGTAGTGCAGGGAGCGGCAAGTTAATGCCTAAAATCGTGCCATTGGTATAGTCGCGATCTTGACCGACGGCGCCATCGTTATCTTCGGTGACAAAAAACTGCATGCTTGCAGCTTGGGTGGTCACGCTGGTGAAGGTGGCGATACTTGCACAGAGCAGAAGTGGGAAGACTTTCGATACTTGGGCGGAAAACAACATAAAGGACAATCCTAATCGCGACACAGTATCGCACCGTGGATTATGCCAAGTTGATTGTCAAAAGTGTTATCAATTTATGGCATTAGTAAAAAAATGCCGATGGCATCACAGTAATGTCGAACAAAACCCTGTTGCAACAAGGGTTGCACTCGCTCGCGATTGGCGTAAGCTATCGCTTTTAGCCTTATTCACAGCTGTAGGATTATTGATGGCCAGTGTACGTGCCCGCGTCTCGCTTCGTGTGGGAAAACAAAGTCATATTGATGCAGAACTTGTTTCTTTTCACGGTTTAGCGACTGAAAAAGAACATGTTGCCTTAATTTTTAACAAGGCCGATGAGCAAACCTTACCTTTGGTTCGCATGCACTCTGAATGTTTAACGGGCGATGTATTCCATTCATCACGCTGTGATTGTGGTGAGCAATTGGATGAGACCATTGAAAAAATGGCTATTGAAGGTGGGGTTCTTTTATATCTTCGCCAAGAAGGTCGCGGTATTGGCTTATATAACAAAATTGATGCTTATCGCTTGCAAAGCGAAGGCATGAATACCTACGAAGCTAACCAGCACCTCGGTTTCCCTGATGATTTGCGCGACTTTAAAGAAGCAGCGCAAATGCTCAAAGCGCTGAATATTCCAGCGGTACGTTTGATTACCAATAACCCGAAAAAAGTGCGCGAGCTTGGTGAGCACGGTATTGAGATTCAAGAAGTGATCGGTACCCATGTGCACCTAAAAGCGGGCAATGAAGCCTATCTCAAAGCCAAAGCGACTGTGGGTCATCATCATATTAAATTGGATGATCACGACTAACTTCGTTTTGATGCCTGATGCTACGCGAAAGCGCCAAAAGCCACTGTTTAGTGGCTTTTTTGTTGCTCTTTTATATGGATGTTCTTTTTAGATAATGCCTTGATCTTGCGGCGCTTAGTAAAATGCGCCATGGTGATGTGCTTAGCGATGTTGGTTGACCACCTCGTTTGACGCTATTTATTAAGTGATGCATTTCGTCTGTGAGTGATTCGTTCTTCAGTCATTCGCTTTTCAGTCATTCGATTTAGTGATGACGACAACCTAGGGAGTCAAGATGGCAATCGAACAAACCCGAATTACATTTTTGCGCCATGGGCAGCCAGAAGGGGAAGGATGCGCGCGTGGTAAAACTGATTTTGCGCTCACCGAAAAGGGATTTGAGCAGATGCTGCAAGCCGCGACACATGCACCAGTCGCTCAGCAAATCATTACCTCCCCCTTGGTTCGCTGCGCGCGATTTGCCAAAGCCAAAGCGGCTGAGTGGCAAGTTGATTGTCTGCAAGATGCCAGTTGGCAAGAGTATGATTTCGGTGAGTGGGATGGCTTATCTTGGCAAACTATTGAGCAGCAAGATGGTGAGACACTGCGAGCATTTTTCAGCAACCCTTGGCAGGTGACGCCAAAAGGCGCAGAAAGTATGGCAACCTTTGATCAGCGTATTGAGGGGGCGTGGCAAAGACTTCTTGCACAATATCGTGGGCAGTCGGTGATGGTCGTGACGCATGCCGGGGTGATGAAGCAACTGATGAGCTTACTGCTGCAAATTCCAAAAGAGGGCGCATTTTGGCAGCGGATTTATCTGCCCTATGCGGCACTTATGTCAGTGGCGATCACGCATGATGAGCAAGGACAGGATTGGATTCAGGTGCAATGGCCTGATTTAGCAGCAAATTTGAAATAGGCTGTCAAAATATAATCACTGCTCAACTTTTATTGATAAGGCTATTACATTTTTTGAGACGTTGCTCTGGGCATTTTGAAAGAGAAATGCAACAACTACGCTTCATTCGACATGGAGTCTACTCAGGGCGTCACATTTTTGACGATCGGCTGTGCGATTTTTGTGCTAGAGGCTAGACAATTAGGCAAATCCGCGTAAATTGATAAATCACATAGCTAATTACTAGCAGAATTATCTAGTTGTCCTCTTTATGCTATGGCAATAACGTTAGGATATAAAACAAGGAGCATAGTATGAGCCTCAACAGCTTTATGAAGCAACATCAAGCCCTGCGCCGCGAGAAGAAGGAAGCTGCATCGCGCCGCTGCTCTGAGTATTTTGAGAAAAACCAGGTGGCGCTATTTCGTCATAATAAGCGCAGTGGCTCAAAATCTCTCGCAGTCGAATAATTGACGCACGCAACATCCCTATCTTATTGCCGAATCCGGTAATCGCGCCAAAAGCCGCATAAAAAAGCCCCGACAATGTCGGGGCAAGTTCCATCGCAGTACTATTTCATTATTATCATTTATCCAAAATCACCATTCACATAACCGCGGGTGCGATCATCTTGTGGATTTGAAAATAGGATTTGGGTGTCGTCGTGCTCAACCAGCTCTCCCATCAGAAAAAATGCGGTGCGATCAGAGATGCGTCGCGCCTGTTGCATAGAGTGGGTGACAATCACGATGGTGAACTCTTTTTTCAAGCTTTCCATGAGATCTTCAATTTTGCTGGTGGCGATGGGATCGAGCGCCGAGGTCGGTTCATCCATCAAAATTACATCGGGTTTCATGGCAATGGTGCGCGCGATACAAAGGCGCTGCTGCTGACCGCCAGAGAGGCCAAAGGCGTGGGATTTCAGGCGATCTTTGACTTCGTCCCAAAGCGCTGCGCCGCGCAGTGATTTTTCCACAATACGATCCAAGGTCTTTTTATCTTTAACGCCTTGCGCGCGAAGACCATAGGCCACGTTTTCATAGATGCTCATGGGAAACGGGTTGGCTTTTTGAAAAACCATGCCCACTTTAATGCGCAAATCTGCCACATCAATTTGACCATAGATATCTTGCTCATCCATGGTGACTTTGCCATCGATTTTGACCCCTTCAATGAGATCGTTCATGCGATTTAAGCAGCGCAATAGGGTGGATTTACCACAGCCTGAAGGGCCGATGAGCGCTGTGACTTGCTGTGATGGAATCGGCAAGTTAATGGATTTCAATGCGCGGTTGTCACCGTAGTAGAGGTTGAGATTTTCAATATTAAACTTGTTCATGTTTTCGTCTCGAATGCGTTGAGCTTGCCAGCACCTGAGTGCCTCTGGGCAAGGTCGATTAATAGGTGGCTTTACTAAATTGCTTACCAATCAGCTTGGTACATAGGTTTAAGCCAAGGACCACGACGATAAGTACGGTGGCGGTGGCGTAGGCCTGATCCCATTCATGCTGGGTATAAAGCTCTTGAGTCAGCTTATAAAGATGCACGGTTAAGGTGCGGCCTGAGTCCGTCAGGCTTTCTGGAATGCGCGCTACCATACCAGCGGTGAGAAATACAGGTGCGGACTCGCCAATCACGCGGCCGATACTCAAAATAATTGAGGTTAAAATGCCTGGAATGGCGCTGGGTAAAATCAAACGCCAAATGGTGTAGATTTTAGATGCGCCTAAGCCATAGGAGCCTTCGCGAAAGGTTTGTGGTACTGCCATTAGTGCTTCTTCTGTGGTTCGAATGATCACTGGTAGTATCAAAATACTTAAGGTCAGGGTGCCGGATAGAATAGAGAAGCCAAGCCCCAGCACCGTGACAAAGAAGGTTAAACCAAAGAGACCAAAGATAATCGATGGGATGCCTGCCAGCGACTCGGTACAAAAGCGAATCACCTTGACCAGCTTACTGCCGAGCTTGGCGTATTCCGTGAGGTAGATAGCCGTCATAATGCCGATGGGCGCAGCAATGGCGATGGACAAAATCACCATATAGATGGTGGAGACAATCATCGGCCAAATACCGGAAGCCTCACCGATGCGCGAGTAGTTTTCGCTAATAAATGCCCAGCTCACATGGTTGAGGCCATTACTCAAAATGTACCAAATGATCCACAAAAGAAAGCCGACGGTGAGGCTGGCGGCAAGCCAAATCAATGCCAATGCAATGGCGTCTGTCATTTTACGTGACATCAGGGATTACCTCGCGCGTTCACGGTTTAGATAAAGCAAAATGCCGTTGAGCATCATGATAAAAATCAGCAGGACGATCCCTGTTGCGTAAAGCGCCGATGCATGAATGCCGCTGGCATAGGACATCTCAAGTGCAATATTGGCTGTGAGCGTTCGCGCTGAATCAAGAAAGCTTCCCGGCATGGCTGGGGCGTTACCCATCACCATGATGATCGCCATGGTTTCACCCAGTGCGCGAGCAATCCCTAGGATCACGCCAGTCATAATGCCTGAGCGCGCTGCGGGCACGAGCAGTTTGAAAATGGTGTAGATATGCGATGCGCCCAGCGCAAAAGAGCCTTCTTTATAGGTCCGCGGGACGGCGCGCAGCGAGGTTTCAGAGACTGTGATAACCGTCGGTAAAATCATCACCGCAAGCACAATGACCCCTGCCAAAATGGTGTTACCTGCTGGCACATTAAAGATATTTTGAATCAGCGGTACGATAATCACGAGGCCAAAAAAGCCATAGACGACAGAGGGGATCCCAGCTAGCAGCTCAACGGCAGGGCGAATTAAATTTGCTAGCCATTTGGGGGCGATCTCTGAGATGAAAATAGCGGTGAGAACAGCCACTGGCACACCAATGATCACCGCGCCAGCGGTCGAGGCAATGGAGGCCACAATCATCGGCGCAATGCCGTACAGTGCGGGCGGTAGCCAATCAACACCAGTGACGATATTGACAGCTCCCGCTTCTTGAATGGCTGGCAAGCCTTCACGGAAAATAAAGTAGCCAATGGTGGCTAAGGATAAAACGCCAATAATGGCGCTGGTTAAAAAGAGCGTTTTAAAAATAAGCTCTTTCCAATCGCGGCCTCGGCGTTGACGTAGACCCGTTACATGCATGGATGTAGCGGCTGAAATCTGTTTTGATGCGATGGTCATAAAAAACTCCAACAGGAAATCCCCGTTGTTTAAAGAAAACCCACCACAGGCAAGGCCTGTGGTGGGGTAAAACTTATTGCACGGCGATATAGCCTTTTTGCGAGATAATCGCTTGGCCTTCTTTTGACAGTACCCAAGCTAGGAATTGCTGTGCTTGCTCGCTTGGTTTGCCATCGCGATACAGCACGAGGAATGGACGTGCAATTTGATAGTCGCCAGCTTGAACCGCTTGGCTTGATGGCATGTGACCATCTACAGACAGTGCTTTGAGCGACTTGTCGATTGAACCAAGAGAGATATAGCCAATGGCGAATGGGTTATTGGCGACAATGGTTTTCACCACGCCGTTACCATTGCCCACTTGCGCGCGCTGGGTAATGGCTGAGACTTTTACGCCTTTCACTTTCTTTTTCAGACCCATGATGTCTTCAAAAGCGCCGCGCGTACCTGATGCGGTATCACGGGTGACGACCACGATGGGCTTGTCTTCACCGCCGACTTGTGACCAGTTGTTGATATCACCTTTGTAAATTGCGGCGATTTGTTCAATGGTCAAATCTTGAATAGGGTTGCCGTTGTTGACTACGACGGCGATGCCGTCTCGGGCAATCGCCACTGCTTTGAGGGTATCCTCTTTTTCAGAATTCTTGAGGTCGCGAGAGGCCATGCCAAACTCACTGGTGCCGTTTTTTGCTGCTTTTACACCGGCAGATGAGCCCGTGCCTTGAACCTCAATAAAGACGCCCTTGTGCATGGTTTGATAATTTTCAGCGAGAACTTCCATGATCTCGGTGACCGAGGTTGAGCCAGAGATTGATACCGTTTCCTCCGCAAGAACTGCTGGAGTGAACATCGCGCTTGCTAAAGTCAGCGCACCAATAACTGTTTTTTTCATCACAATATTCCTTATTTGGCAGGTCGTTCCTGCTTTGCTATCGGACGAGGGACAGATTAGGAGAGAAATGTGACGCTTATGTTGCACTATCTTGAAACCTCTATGACGGCCAAGGGGTTTTGTTTATCTATATGATTTTTTTAATTAATTTTAATTAAACTCTGGCGCGACATTGTGGTGTGAGGGCGCAAAATGATGTGATATATGACATATCAGAGATGATGGAAGGGCAAAAAAACGGCGAGTCAGCGCACTTCATCAGCGGTAAAGTGCAGGCAAGGGCAAAAGAAGAAAAGCGGTGAGCGCGCATTGAATCATCATCTTCAAGCGGGCATCATGGGGCTCAGCCAATCAAACAAGAGAGTCAATGATGCGTCCAACTCAGCCGCAAGCTATCTACACAATTGCCTATATGGCGCAAAGCCTTGATGGTTTTATCGCTGGTGTCGATAACGATTTAAGTTGGCTTGAGCAAATTGATAATCCCACGCAAGATGATTTTGGTTTTGCTCAATTTATGGCCTCTGTGGATGCACTTTTGATGGGGCGTCATACCTTTGAAACCGTCGCTTCATTTGGTTTTTGGCCCTATAACAAACCTGTTTATGTCGCCAGTCAAAGTTTGCATGCACTGCCTGAAGGCTTTGAGGACAAAGCATTTTTGATTTCAGGCAACAGTGTTACTGAGATGCTAGAAACCTTGTTAGGTCAAGGTCATCAACGCATCTACATTGATGGTGGGCAACTGATTCAAAGCGCGCTCGCAGAATCTCAGCTCGATGAAATGGTGATCACCACGGTGCCTGTATTACTAGGCCAAGGTATTTCACTTTTTTCTAATCAAGGCTCACAAATTCCTTGGCAGTTAGCGCATTCAGAAGTGTTATTGGATCAATTGGTCAAAAGTACCTATCGAAGACCAACCGATTCCAAGTGAATAAATTCCGCGCAATAGGTTGCATTTTGAACGATTTGCTTATTTAAAAAACAGTTAATCAGTGGTTGCTTATTTGTAACTACCGCCGCTTAAAACGACGCATTAGAATGCGTCGTTTTTTTATGGGCGCTGGTGGGTCATGTTTATATTGTTGGTGTTAATGACCTTGCTTTTTACGCGGTCTGTGGATGCTCAGGAGAGCGCCGACGCTGTGTTACAACATTCTGTGCAATCTACTTTTTGGCATGCACAGGACACGGATACTAGGGCTGTGAATTTGTTGACGGCGAATCAAGTCAGACAGAAGCCGGTGAGTCGCGATCTGGAAAATATTGAGCAGCGCATGCTCAAGCAAAGCCCTGTGGTCACGGGAAGTCCTGAATTTGTGGCGCAAGTGCGACATGCACTCTTTATGATCGCGCAGCAAAGCCCACAGCACTATCGCTATATTACGCAAAATATCGGCGCCATTGTTGAGCATGACAAAAGTGGGATGGATGTGATGCATCGTCCAATGACTTTTTATATGAGCGATGTGACAGCGTTTCACTCTCTGTATTGGTGCGCTGGCACCATTGTGCATGATGCTTACCACGCTTACTTATATAAGCAGGCGCAAAGCCAATATGGTGCATCCGTACCCTATAGCGCTTGGGGCGGCACACAAGCGGAAGTGGCGGCGATTGCCGTTCAGCGTGATGCGCTGGTTGCACTAAAAGCGCCGCGCTATATGTTGGATTATTTGGCTGGGCTCGATGGCACCCATGGTGACGTTGATGGAGATGGCGCTATCAGTTGGCATGACTATCAAGCTCGAACTTGGTAAGACTTGATCATTCTAAAGCGGTTTGAAACAAGTGATAAAAAACGCCTCATCTGAGGCGTTTTTTATTTGTGCATGCTTAGGCTTGCAGCGTGCTATCAAATGGCATTACGGTGACAGTTTCACCTTGGGCTACGAAGCCGCGCTCTTGCTCTAAAATCACAAAAGCATTGGCAAGGTGCATGGAGCGAAACGCACCAGAGCTTTGATTCCCTGTGCTTTCAACTTCCAATTCACCAGCACTGTTTTGACTCAGGATCGCACGCTGATAATCGGTACGGCCCGGACGTTTTTTAAAGTTGCTGCGGGTGGTGGCTTTGAGCGTGAGTGGTGCACGCCAATGGTCGTGACCGGCCAATTTTGCCAGTGCTGGCTGGGCGATTTGATGCAAGGTGACCATCGCCGAGACAGGGTTACCCGGTAGACCAAAAAAGAGGGTGCTCTTTGTTTCGCCATGAAGCTTGCCAAAGGCAAAAGGCTTACCTGGTTTAATCGCAATTTTCCAAAAACCGACCTCACCAAGTTCTTGTAAAATATCCTTGGTATAATCAGCTTCACCGACACTGACACCACCTGAGGTAATAATCGCATCGGCTTTTTGCATCGCCTCCATAAAGGTTTGGCGAAGGGCATCGATATCATCTGGGATCATACCCAAATCTAAGCCTTGTAGTCCCATGCGAGTGAGCAGCGCGGCAATGCCAAAGCGGTTGCTATCATAAATTTCACCGGCGCCTAGTGGGCTACCGACGCTTTTCAGCTCATCCCCTGTGGAGAAAAAGGCGATCACAGGTTGGCGGTAAACATCAATCTGCGCAATGCCTAAAGAGGCCAACATAGGGAGCTCGCGTGCAGAGAGCTGAACGCCAGCCTCGATCACCAAATCACCTTGGTCGATATCATCGCCAGCAGGGCGAATGTTCATACCTGCTTTTATTTTTTCGGCCGCGAGGGTGATGCGAACCATGCCGCTGTCATCGACTTGGCAGTCTTCCTGCATGATAACGCAGTCGCAACCTGCTGGAATTGGCGCGCCGGTCATAATGCGAATGGCACTTTGCGCAGGCCACTCACCGACGAAAGGTTGGCCAGCAAAAGATTTCCCTGCCACTGGCATCGGTTGAGCTGACATTGCATCAATATCTTGAAGGCGAAAAGCGTAGCCATCCATTGCTGAGTTAGCAAAAGGTGGCACCTGCATCGGCGAGTAGATCGCTTTTGCGGTGATTCGTCCTAGCGCTTTGTCTAGGGCAATGGTTTCGATTTCAGTGACTGAAGAAACAGATGCCAACATCTGTGTAATCGCTTGTTCAATCGGCAGCAAGCCAGGTTGATCACAACATCCCATTGTTTATTCCTATCATTTTTGTTCGTGGGAGACCGTAAAACACCCATTGTGCTCAAAGTTTCAGCGAGCTGAAGCGAGCATCCAAGGTACTTGGAGGTTGATTTGTCATTGTATAAGAGTATGCTTCGGCCTTTATCTGTGATCAAGATCGATTCGGGGATTGCAAAGGAGAGTTGTCAATGGCATTGAGTGAAGCCGCGCAGAAAGTTCAACAAGCACTGCTAGCCAAAGGGCTAGAAACACCCATGCAGCCAAATCCTCTCGCTAGGGAAGAGCGAAAAGAGAAAATTGAAGTGCATATGCGAGAGATTTTGCAATTGATGTCTCTCGATTTGACCGATGACAGTTTGATGGATACGCCAAAGCGTGTTGCCAAGATGTACGTCGATGAGATTTTCTCTGGTCTTGATTATCACAACTTCCCAAAAATCACTGTGATTGATAATAAAATGGGGGTTGATGAGATGGTACGGGTGAGCGATATCACCATGACCAGTACCTGTGAGCATCACCTTGTGACCATTGATGGCAAAGCTTGCGTGGCCTATTTACCGCGAAAAAAAATCATTGGCTTATCTAAAATCAATCGTATTGTGCGCTTCTTTGCGCAGCGTCCTCAGGTGCAAGAGCGTTTGACGCAGCAAATTCTCGTGGCGCTACAAACCCTGCTTGAAACCGATGATGTGGCTGTGAGTATTGATGCGGTGCATTACTGCGTGAAATCACGCGGGGTGATGGATGCAACCAGCCAAACTAAAACCACAGCGCTTGGTGGTATTTTCAAGAGCAACTTGGCAACGCGCACTGAATTTTTGCAAGGTCATCGCTAGTCGGTGCTTTTTCAGACATCGCTATATCTTAGCTGTGATAAACGCCGCTTTAATGCGGCGTTTTATTTGATATCAATAATGTAAATTTCGAATCGATGATTTGTGATTTCAATCCAAGTTGTGACCTTTCTCTCTTTCACTGAATGCTTTGCCAATTAATTGGCGTCGGCGTCTTTTTTCTGTCACTGGCATTGATTAACGTATTCACTTGATCTGTAAATGGCGGTTGCAATCATAGGGAGGCGTGATGGATCTAATTGAAAACTCAGTGGTCTGTAATTACAGCGATTTTTTAGTCGCGCCTTTGATGAGCCAACAGAGTTTTATTGAAGTTCTGCAGGGGGATCAAAGTGCCCAAGCGGATGATGCGCATCTGCCTGCTCGCCAACGCCTTTATATGCGTGCCAAACGTCAGCTGTCTAGTCGCTTTAGTGATGGCGAGAATTTACAGCGTCTTTTACAGCTTGCGCAGCAAGAGGGGATCACCCATATGTTGATTCGCATGCCATACCCGCTGGATGCGCATGAGTTGTTTGAGTTAAAGCGAAGTCAGATTGCGGCGCTGGATTACGCGGATGATGCGCAGGAGATCCTGACCGTTGATTTTCGTAAGGTATGACGCTGAAAAATTGCGATACATTCGATTGCGAGAGCATGCATTCAATGAGAATGCATGGAATAAAAAAGAGGCCATCAGGCCTCTTTTCTATCGTGATTTTCGCGCATTGATTGGTGTGCTATTAGCACGTGCGTATCAAAGATGTTTTTGCAGATCGTCGCTATAGGAAATCTTGTCCGCGAGCGTCGACAAACCAGCGATGCAGCAGATGTTCTAAATCACCGAGCTGCTCTGGGCCAATGATCTCGAGTCCCAAATCCTCGGCGCGAATCATATCGTGGCCACGTAGTGGGCGGAAGCTCACCAGCATGGCGCGTGCTTGTAAGCCGCCGAGCAAATCACGAATAGATTCAAGCTTGTACAGCGTATCATCGCCATCTTGGTTCATGCCCTTGGTCTTACACTCAATGATGTGCAGCTTGTTATTGACGATTGCTGCCACATCCAGCTCGTTACGTACCTCTTTTTCGCCAATTTGGCGATAGACCTGCACCCCGATGGAGTTATCTTGGATTGTCGGTAGGACTTGCTGAATTTTTTTCACGGTGCCATGCACAAAGGTTTCAAGCCATTCACCGTTGGCAAAACGGCGCGCAAATTCATCGCGAAAAGTTAGCATGCCTTGCTTGTAGGTGGCTAATTTAGCGGCCATCAAATCATTAATCAGCATCGCAAGCTCGCGATAGCCTTGCTGCTTTTCGCTTAGCTCAACGCTTAAAACCTGCTCTTTACGACAGGTGGTCGCCAAGTAGTTGAGAGTGGCAAGGCCAGGGCCAAGTTCAAGTGCGTTGTTGGCCCATGCATGGCAAAGCAGCATCAGTTGCTGGGCATCATGCGCAGAGATGTTTGGCTCTTCAATTTCACAGCGCGCGCCAAAAATAGAAAGGTAATCAGCAAGCTGAATATGATCTTGAACCTGCTTTTGCTGCATCTCTTGTGGGTACAGCCAGCAGATGGCATCGGTAAAAGGCTCAACCACATAAATTGGGCATTGAATGCTACGAAATACTTCGTAGGCGGATAGCAAGCGGTGACGTAAACCACAGCTGGCGTTAAACCATACGGGATCTTGGCTTTGCATTAGACGCTGCGCCAGTACGCTGATTTGCGCTTGCAACTCTGAGGTTCGAATGGTGTCACTGATTTCAAAAAATTCGCACTCAACTTGGCGCTGTACCAAGATGGCTTGCATGCGTTCAAAGTCAGCCAGTTGCTTTGACTCACCAATCAGGATCAACCGTGACGCTGGGATCCCATTATCTAAAATTGGGGTGATTAGGCGAACGGGATCGGCGTCCAAAATACCTATATGGGTGGTCATAACATCCTCTTTGATGGATCAATATGTCGCTGTTGGACTGGCAAAAGCAAACACGCGACTGAAATAGCGTATATCAATATCGAGCAGTTATTTTTGATTCTGCTCTGTTGTTTGGTTGAGTGATTGCCCTTGCGTCACTTGAATCAGACGATTCACTAATTGATCAAATTCAGGTAGCAAACGATGAATTAATTCAAGCTGTTGGGTGATCAGCTGACCTTGTTCACTCAAGTGCCCTAGATTATCAGGTTTCGCATCAAGAAGGCAGTGGCTGCACAGGGTTTGATCATTTTTTTCTACTTTTTTTACTAAAGTATCAAGCGCTTGGTGAATTGAACCATGGGCTTGATTGACGAAAAGGTGGACTTCACTGTCTTCAATTCGTGCGCGATGGGCACCGAGCGCCGAAATATAATTAAGCAGTGCGTGACTGAGGCACAAAAAGCGAAAGCTGGCATCGGTGGCGTAGCGGCGGCGTTCAGGCTCGCCAAGCATGGCGGTGACAATATTGGTCAGTCTGGCATCCGCGTTATGCGCTTGGCGACGTGCCACGCGATAGGCTAAATCGTCTCGTTTACCGGTACGATATTGAATCAAGACTTGGTCAAGATAGTCACTGTTGGCTGCTAAAGTTTCTGCCATCGCCTTGGGTAGTCGCTTGGCTTGCCAGTCGGGTAAAACATAGATCACCGCGAGTACCGCTAAAATACAGCCCAGCAGGGTATCGCCAAGCCGCGGTAGCATGACGGCATAACCTTCACCAAATTGATTGAAACAAGAAAGAACCAATAGGGTGATAAAGCAGGTCGCAAAGGCATATTGCTTGGTGCGATAGATAAAAAAGAGCACGCCGGTAAATACCATGATCGCCAGTTGCCCTTCGGCAGAGGGAACCAAATAAAGTAGGGGGATCCCGACCATTAAGCCAACCAATGTCCCGGCAACACGCTGGCCCAATTTTTTCTTGGTTTCACTATAGGTGGGTTGGCAGACAAACAAGGTGGTCAGCATGATCCAGTAGCCCATGGATATGTTAAAGGCTTGAATCAGGATATATCCCAAGGTCAGCATGCTTGAAAGGCGAATGGCATGGCGGCACAGGGGGCTTTGTAAGCTCAGTTGGCTGCGCACCTGTTGCCACATGGTGACCAAGGTATGCGGGTTGTTGTCTGCGAGCGTGCGCTCATCGGTGTTGCTCTCAATCACCAAGGATGCGCCATCAGATTGGGTCAGACTTTGCAGTTGTTGCTCAACGGCACTGAGATTTTGGCTGAGATAATCCAATTGGCGTAGCGACGCTTGCCATTGCAGTTTGCGATGGCCTTTTAAATAAGACACTGAGTGATGCAATTCATAGAGCGCCTGTTGATTGAGCGCTGCGTGCTCATAGCGCTGGCCTGTGCGCAGACTGTGCGCCAAATCGAGGCATGCTTGCTGTTGTAGTTGCAGTAAGCGCTGACAACGAAAGAGCACATCGCTGTGATGAAAATCTTGCGATAATTCTTGATAGCGATAGTGGGTTGAGTTGATTCGCTCGTGAATATCTTGCGCGAGGAAATAGAGTGATAATAACCGCTCATTGGGCGCGGCAAAGCGTTTGCGACGGGCGCGTTGAAGCAGTGCGTTTTTGGCTAAATCTAAGTGCTGTACCACGGTGGCGTTGTTTTGTGCGGCGCGCAGGCGATAGGGCTGAGGATTGAGATCGCGCACTGGCGCAATGAGCTCTGCTTTAATGGCAAAGGTATTCGCGAGCACTTCAAATACATCAGCGACTTTGCGCTGTGAGGATTGTAGCGGCCAGCGCCACTGCCAAAACAATGAGAGCGCACCATAACTTGCCGCGCCCATCAAAAGGGCTGCGGGTTGTTCCCAAATTGCGCCATCAACGTGGGCTCCAATCATGGTGTAAATGGCAAGTAAGATTGAAGCAAAGGCGATGCTGGCGTAGCGAGGACCAATGGCACCCAGCATAATAAAGCCAAAACAGGAGCTAAACAGGCCTAAGCAAAATAGCCAAGGGTAGGGAAAGAGAAGTTCTACAGAAAAAGAGGCGATGGCAAAACAGAGCAAAGTCATCAATAAAGACTTACTCTTACCGCGCAAACTATCATCAGTTTCTGCCAAAGCAGCCGCAATGATCCCTAAGACGAAAGGGATAATATGATGGGTGGTTTGTAAGTACCAAGCTGGGATTGCGACCGAGAGAAGTGCGAGCATCACACGTAAGCTGACCGCAGTGGTTTCTTGCGCCATCCAGCGGCGAATTGAGGTAGGTACAGACCAAGGCATCATAAGAGGATTTGAGTCAGAAAAGAATGACGCTACTTTAGCAAAAGGGCGCATTTTTCTTAATGATCTTCCGGCTTTTTTTTCGTAACCTTGGCTCATTTCCCCAATTGGGGTCACGGACGACCACTTTTTCATCAATGAGAGAGTTTATGCAGCTGCAAGCGAGCGCATTTGCCGCATTTTTAAATCGCTGGGATTTTCATCAAGTCGCGCTAAGCCAAGATGGGTTAGTGCTTACTGGGCGCGATCAAAATCAAATTCCATTGCCATTTCGCCAGTGGTCGGGTGCATTTCGTCTAAAGCGCGAGCTGTGTTGGTCGCGTTTAACACTCGATGGCGTGGTCAATGCGCAGGGGGAAGCGGTCGCGCCTGTGGCGCTATTTGGGTTGCCTTGGCTTGAAGCGCAGCAATTTGTTCAGCGTTTAGCGCAGCAGTTTGAGTCTTGGCGGCAACATATGGATGTGCAGCTGAAGGCCTTTATCTTTCAAGCCAATGAAGCGCTGTCACAAAGCGTGGCGCAGCGCCAATCTTTAATGCGTGATAGTGAACTGCATCAGTTGCAACAGCGTCTCGAGCAATTAATGGCTGAACATCAGCTCACTTTGCCGCTTTTACATGCGCAATACGCAACCCAAGTGTCACATCTATTGCCTTGGCTTGAGCAAGGTAAAGCGACACAGCGCAAACTCAATGATGCATTGCAACCACAATTAATAGCGCGCTGGCAGCCTTGGTTTGCGCAAAGTAGTGCGCATCCGCTGAATGACAGTCAGCAACGCGCGATCCTTGAGCACAATGATGCAACCCTGATTTTGGCAGGTGCTGGCTCAGGGAAAACCCATGTCTTAACGTTAAAAGCGGCTTGGCTGGTGGCGGCTAAATTAGCAAAAGCTGAGCAAATCTGTTTGCTGGCCTTTGGTCGCGATGCGAAAACGCAGATGGCTGATAAATTATCAAGCATGGGGCTCGGCGCGATTAAGGTGAAAACTTTTCATAGTTTGGCCTTTGAGTTGGTCAGTCAAAATCAGACGATCACCATTTCACCGTTGGCCGATAAAGCTAGCGCTCGAAAAGCATGGCTGGCAACGCAGTTGGCTGATTTGTGGCAGCAAAGCGCGCACTTGCGCCGCTGGCAAAAGCTGGTGCAAGAAGTGCCAGGCTTAAAAGGTGATAAGCCACTGGCAGAGCAGGTTAATCAAAAAAAATTGCAGCAGTGGTGCTGGCAACAGATCGATTTGCTGAGTCAAATGGGACTCAACAAAAAATCGCTGACTATGCAGCTGCAAGCGCAACAGCCAAGCACAGGTCTTGCTGCTGCGGAGATTTTGGCGCTGATTTGGCCGCTTTATAGCCGCTATTTACAAGCCTTAACTGAAACCAATAGCTTGGATTATGCGCAGCTGATTCGCGTGGCAAGTGAGCTGATGGATAAAGGCAAAATTCAGTGCCCTTGGCATTATTTGCTGGTTGATGAATACCAAGATATTTCAGCGCTGCGCCAGCAATTTTTGCAGCACTTACGCCAAGCATGCCCACAAAAAATGGCTACGGCCTTGATCGCGGTGGGGGATGATTGGCAGGCAATTTATGGATTTACGGGTGCGCAAATTAAACTGACTACTGAGTTTAAATCCCTGCATGCTGGTGCGGTGTTACGCTATCTCGATACGACTTATCGCTTTTCACAAAATTTAGGGCAAGTGGCCAATGACTTTGTTTTGCAAAATCCATATCAGCAATACAAGCCACTGAATAGCCTCACGCAGGGTGATGGGGCGGCCGTGACCCTAGCACCGCAGGCGCAGCTTGGCCCGCTATTGATGAAACTCAGCCAGACGCATCATCAAGCGCCAGTTTCTGTGCTCATTTTGGCTCGGCAACATCATCAATTGGCGGGATTAAATTTTGAACCTAAGGCGTTGCCAGGTGTGCAGCTGAGCACCATGACGGTTCATGCAAGCAAAGGACAAGAAGCAGACTTTGTGATTGTACTTGGCATGGACCAAGGCCTTTTCCCTGTCGAATTGCGTACCGATTGGTCGGTTCAGCTTCAACAGTGCCTGATGCCCATTGAAGATGACTTTATGGATAGTGAAGAGCGGCGCTTGTTTTATGTGGCTTTAACACGAGCTCGTCGCCATGTTTGGTTGTTATCTGGCGCAACGCCATCACGTTTTGTTCTTGAATTGCGCCATGAGGCGGGTGTTGAGAACAAATTGCGGGCACTGCCTTAGTTCTTTTGCTTTGCGACCAGTATCATATTAATGAGTCGCTGAGCATGTCCTCGGAGGCGTGTGTCAGCTATGGTTGCGCTACGGGATGTGAGTAGGAGAGGGTTCAAATGGAAAATTGGCTTGCAGCACTGCCAAAGTTAGAGTTGGACGTGAAGCTTGAGGATACGCGGCTTGGTGGTCGAGATGTGCTGTTAGATGGCATCGAGAGCATGAGCGATCCGCAGGTATTGAATCGCCAATTGATGCGCGATGCGGATTATTATCAGTTGGCGCATAACTGGTTGCTGCGCTGCCATGCTGAAGGGGTGGTTCATGTCGAGCCGAGCATTATGCCCTTTGCCCATTCAACACTCTCTTTTGCCGCGATTATGGAAGCGCTAACGGATGCTTTTGAATCTGCAGAAGCCAATTGGGGAATGACTTGGCGCTTAAGTGTTGCCATGCATCCAGAACAAGTCACTGACACACAAATTCGCGCTGCTATGGCGATGGCTCAAATGCACCCCTGGCTTGGCTCAATTACCCTTGCCTTGACTGAGCACACGCAGTATTCAGATTTTTGCAAAGTGATCACGGCATTGAGCGCCGCGCCTATTCCATTGCGTTGTGCGATTGATAGCCAGCCGAGTATTTGGCAGGTGAATGAGCGCGATCGCTGCTGGCAATTGATTCGTAGTGATCAGGGTTTGAGTGATGCTTTGGCACCGCTACAAATTGAAAGTCAGTGGGTAGGTATGTCGAGTGCGCAAATTGTGCAGGCGGATAGCTTTGATGACTTCTTATTCATGGGCCGAGGGCAAGCTTACCTATATAGTCGCTCACCCGATAAGCAAGGCAGTGTGACGCAGCAATTGCGTGATGCGACAGAGAAGTACCGTTTGTCGGCTTACCAAATTAAGCAGTTAGCTTGCAATGCGATTGCCGCCAGCATGATGACTGATGAAGAAAAGGGAAAATGGCAAGAGGTGGTGCTCAATGATGCTTGGGAGTTTTTGGGCGAAAGCTAATCAGGAATCGATGCGATAAACCCTCTGTATCAATCATAAAAAGCCTGCATTGCGCAGGCTTTTTGCTTCATGGAACGTGTCATGGCGTCTGCTATGGCTGTTATCTCAGATGCACGCGACTTAGAGACACATCAGAATTAGTTTTCCACTTTGTGAAAGCGAGAGTCTTTGAGCGCATCTTTCACACGCTTAAGGTTTTCACGAAATCCTGGACCACGGCGCAGTGTAAAGCCAGTGGCTAACACATCGATGACCGTCATTTGCACCACGCGGCTGGCCATAGGCATATAGACATCAGTGTCTTCCGGTACATCAAGGGTGATAGTCAAGGAGCACTCGTGATCAAGCGGTGAGTTTTTCGCCGTGATACCAATAACAGTGGCGCCGTTTTCACGAGCTAGACGCGCGACTTCAACCAAGCTTTTGGTGCGCCCTGTATGGGAAATCACCACGATGACATCGCCATCGCCGCCATTGATACAACTCATGCGTTGCATCACCACATCATCAAAAAAGACGATGGGAATATTAAAACGGAAGAACTTGTTTTGCGCATCATGGGCAACAGATGCTGAAGCACCGAGACCAAAAAATGAGATTTTCTTGGCTTGTGTCAGCAGGTCAACGGCGCGGTTGATTTGGCTGGTGTCTAGGCTGTTTTTGGCTACATCCAAACACGCCATGGTGGATTCGAAAATTTTCGCAGTATAAGCATCCGGCCCATCACTCTCTTCAACGTTGCGGTTGACGTAAGGGGTGCCATTGGCAAGGCTCTGCGCAAGATGAAGTTTAAAATCTGGAAAGCCTTTGGTATCAAGGCGGCGACAAAAACGGTTCACCGTTGGCTCACTGACATCCGCCATCTTAGCGAGTGTTGCGATACTGGAATGAATAGCAGTTTGCGGAGAGGCTAGAATCACCTCAGCAACTTTGCGCTCAGACTTGCTGAAATGATCCAAATGTTTTTGAATTTTCTCTAGGGTATTCATGAAGCTTCCACAATGCTGTTAACCCACATGGGGACTTGTACCAGCCAATATACTATCCAAGCTTCGCCTTGCTCCAGCGAAACCCTGACAATATCTTTCAAAATTGTTTAGTTTTTGACGGATGTCTAATAATTATTTCCGCTAATTTACCCGTTTTCGCTACGTTTTGCACTGTGTTGCGCTTTTTTTGTACGGCGCGCTGTCAAAAAATTACAAATGAATGAATTTGGGTTACATCACGTTGGTAATTCAGTCAAAAAAAAGCCCACGCAAGCGTGGGCAACATGAGAATCCATTACACAATTTAGGAGTTACGTTTAAAGCAGTGGTAGCGCGATAAGGAAAGGGGGAAAAACTTTCCTTACGGCGCTTTCACAGAGTAAGACTGGTGCGATTTCAGAAAGTTCAGCAGGCATGGGAAAAACTTCAAAAAAAAAACTCATCGGGTTCGTAACCCGATGAGTCTAGAAGAGATTCTTCGAAATAAAAAAGCAGTGGTGCGTTGGCCGAAGCCTTCGCGACCTCTTTTTTACGGGATTTGCTGTTGAAACCAAAATTGAATAATGCGGAATTTTGCACCAGCGCATTTTTTATTCTGATCAATTGCGAAATCTGTGATTGCATCCTAAGTTTTAAACAGGTGTTTGAATTTGGAGCGGGCATGACCCAACAAACCAAAATACATCTGCTGCAAGTGGCTGAACAATTGTTTGCATCTCAAGGGTATAGCGCAACCTCTTTGCGACAATTAACGGCTCAAGCACAAACCAATTTAGCGGCTGTGAATTATCATTTCGGCGGTAAAAAAGGTTTAATTCAGGCCGTGCTGAATCGCCATTTTGTGATTTTTATTCCCGAGCTTCAATCGCAGCTTGCGCGCTTGGAGCAGCAACAAAGCGCGTCATTGGACGCGATATTTGGCTGTTTTATTCCAGCATTTGAGGCGGTTGCGGCGCAAAGACCGCAAGCACTGGCGCATTTCATTCAGTTAATTGGCCGAGGTTACGCCGAGAGTCAGGGCCATCTTCGTCGTTACTTTACTTTGCAATTTGGCGCTGTGCTTCACCAATTCCACGCGCTTGTTGCCAATGCGTGTCCCACCGTGAGTGCGAATACTTTGTTTCTTCGTCTGCATTTTACTCTCGGCGCCGCGGCCTTTACGTTGTTATCCAGTCCTGCCCTTCAAGCGATTAGTGAAAACCAATTTCAGCAGCAACTGACCATTCGTCAGTTGCTATATGCCCTGATCCCTTTTTTGAGTCAGGGAATGATGGCACCTAGCCAACCATCTTTCGTGACGTACCCATAGGGTCGTTTTAAATGGAGGAAGTATAGATGAGCCGTATCAGCCAATATCGCCAGCGATGGTTAACGCAACCTGTGTTTCGATTTTTCGAAAAAAATCTTCCGCCATTATCGGCCACGGAAACTGAAGCGATGGAAGCGGGCAGTGTTTGGTGGGAAGGTGAGCTTTTTGCTGGCCAGCCGGACTGGCATCAACTGCATCATTATCCTGCGCCAGTATTAAGTGCTGCCGAGCAGCATTTTCTTGATCATGAAGTAGAAACTTTACTGTCGATGGTCGATGACTATCAAATCACGCAAGATAGAGATTTGCCGCCAGAAATTTGGGACTTTCTGAAAACCCATGGTTTCTTTGCACTGATTATTGACCCTGATTTTGGCGGTAAGGGATTTTCTGCGCTCGCCAATTCCACCATTGTCAGTCGTATCGCCACCAAGAGTTTAAGTGTTGCTGTGACCGTGATGGTACCAAACTCATTGGGGCCGGGCGAGCTGCTCTCTCATTATGGGACTCAGCAGCAACGTGAATATTGGTTACCGCGTCTTGCAAAAGGGGAAGATATTCCATGCTTTGCGCTCACAGGGCCAACAGCAGGCTCTGATGCTGGCAGCATTCCAGATCGCGGTGTGGTGTGTTATGGCGAATATCAAGGTGAGCAAGTACTGGGTGTGCGCCTGACATGGAATAAGCGATATATCACCTTAGCGCCTGTAGCGACTGTGCTAGGACTGGCCTTTAAGATGGAAGACCCAGACCAATTAATTGGCGAAGAGACGCATCTAGGGATCACCTGCGCGCTGATTCCGCGAAGTCATCCCGGCGTTGAAATGGGCGATCGCCACAACCCATTGGGGATGGCCTTTATGAATGGTCCAACTCGTGGTGAAGATGTGTTTATTCCCATGGATTGGCTGATTGGCGGCCAAGAATATGCTGGCAAAGGCTGGCGCATGCTGGTGGAGTGCTTATCCGCTGGCCGCGGTATCTCTTTGCCTGCTTTGGGTGCTGCGTTGGGTCATCTGTGCGCACGAACCACGGGTGCCTATAGTTATATTCGCCAACAGTTTGGTCACTCTATTGGTGTCTTTGAAGGGGTGGCTGAGAAAATAGGTCATATTGGTGGCACCTGTTATTTGCTAGAAGCGGCACGCACATTGACTACCACAGCCATTGATTTAGGTGAAAAGCCCGCTGTGGTGACGGCGATTGCTAAATATCATATGACCGAACTGGCGCGTAAGGTGCTCAATGATTCCATGGATGTGCACGCGGGTCGCGCCATTCAGCTGGGACCATTGAATTATATTGGTCAGGCCTATTTTGGGATGCCAGTGGCGATCACTGTGGAAGGGGCCAATATTCTCACGCGAAACTTGATGATCTTTGGTCAAGGTGCCACACGCTGTCATCCACATGTGCTGCCTGAAATTAAAGCGGCGGCCTTGGGTGAGAAAAAAGGGCTTAAGCACTTTGATAAGATTTTTGTAAAGCACATTCAATTTAGTAGCAAAAATTTGCTGATGGGATTGGTTAATGGCCTGACGCGAAGTCGCTTTAATCATGCACCAGTCACCGGACCCACTGCTGATTACTATAGGCAGCTCAGTCGTTTTAGCCGTGCGCTCGCGGTCACTAGTGATTGGGTGATGCTGGCTTTAGGTGGCGCACTGAAACGAAAAGAGCTGATCTCGGCACGTTTGGGTGATGTGCTTAGTCATCTCTATTTGGGCTCGGCGGTGTTAAAACACTATGAAGACCAAGGCAGCCGTAAAGAGGACTTACCCTTGGTGCATTACGCCATGCAGTATTGTTTGCACCAATGTGCTGAGGCGATGCATGAAATGCTGCGAAATTTCCCAGCCAAGGGCACTGCTTTGATGTTACGCGTACTGCTTTTCCCAGTGGGATTTCATTATGCGCCGCCGAAAGATGAGCTGTTGCTGGAGATCAGTCAGTTATTGATGAAACCGGGTGAGCAGCGCGATCGCTTGACTCATTTGTGCTATCACAATATGGAGAAGCTCGATGCTGTAGGCTTGATTGATACCTGCTTTATCGCGCTTTACGACGCAGCACCAATTGAGCGGAAAATACGCTTAGCCGTGAAATCAGGCCAGCTCACACGGTTGAATGATGCATTTGCGCAATTAGAGCAGGCGCAGGAGAAAGGGGTAATCAATGAGCGAGAAGCGCAGCAATTGCACCAAGCTTATCAGCTTCGCATGCGTGCCATTCAAGTGGATCACTTTGTCGATGGCTTTGGTGCAGACTCAGCAAGAACGCCCAATATGCCACTGAGAAAAACCTCTTAACTGAGTTTGCAGCACGGCATTTGTGTCCAATATAAAAAACGCCACATGATGTGGCGTTTTGTTTGACTATCCATTGAGCATATTCACTCAGGGATTCTTGATTTAAGACTCGATGGTGAAATTAATTTCAAAGGCCGCGCCTTGTAGGCTTGAGTCCGTTACTGTGATAGTACCATGGTAGCTATCGACCAGTTCGTGGCAGACCGCAAGACCAATCCCCGTGCCTGGATTGCGCTGATCAGCGCGAACGCCGCGTTGGAAAATCTTTTCGCGATGTTCTGGTAAAACACCCGGGCCATCATCTTCCACCACCAGACGGAAATGGTTGCCATTTTGCCGAACAGAGATGCGCACATGGCTAATGGCAAATCGATAGGCATTTTCAAGCAGATTACCAAGCAGCTCCATCAAGTCATCTTTATTGATCGGCAACGTTTGCTCTGGGTCAAAATCTAAAATTGGCACAATGTGCTTATCGGCATAGACCTTACCCATCATCATGGTGAGTGGCTCAATCACAGGTAATAGGAGGCTGCGATCTTTTTGTAAGCCACGTTTACCCATCATTGCACGCTTGAGTTGGTATTGAACCAAATTATCCATTTGGCCAATTTGCTCAAGAATATGGCGTTTCATCTCATCACGATTCAGGCTTTGGTCATCCAAGATAGCAGATGTGGCCGCAAGGCGTGTTTTCAGACTGTGCGCCAAATCATCCATGGCATTACGGTAGCGATAGTGATGTTTTTCGATGAGATAGAGCAGGTTATTTAAGGCTCCGGTGACCTCTTCAAGCTCGCTTGGATAGGCTGGCCCTAAGCGATTGCGTTGTCCCTTGGAGATCTCTTTTAGCTCAACGGCTAATCGGCGTATCGGTTGAAAACTCCAATGAAAGACGATGGCAATGAGCAAGGCTGCGGTGATGAGAAAAATACCGATATATAAAATAAGGTTGCTATTGAGCCGCGCCATACTGGCGACAAAGGCACTGCCATCGCGAAGCAGGACCAGCTGATGCTGCGGGTCATATTCATCTTTGTTAATCGGCTGGTAAATGATGTAGCTATCGCCATTGGCGCGCGTTAACAGCGCTGGGGCTGGGCTTGGCGGTGGTAGCTCATTACACAAATTACCGAAATGAGCTTGCTGCGCGCGCTCCGATGCCCAGAGGGTTTTCTTGCTGCGAAGCTCGCAAATCACCCAATAGTACTCGGTGCGTGAGGTATCGAGTTCTGCAAGCCAGACTTCCACATTGGGCATCACTCCTTGTTGGCTGAGCTCTGCAACCACCAAGGGCATTTGGTTAAATAGCTCGCCGGTATAGCTGGTTTTGAGCTGCTGCTGGTAAGCACGATTGATCACAAATGCCAAAGCAAGGGTGATGACCAAAATGATGCTAAATGATGCCCAAAGAATACGGCGACGTATTCTTGGTTTGAAGGCGATCATTGTGCTTGGATCTCAAAGATATAGCCTTGGCCACGAATGGTCGAAATTGGGTTTTCTTGGCCGGCATTCGCAATTTTTTTACGAATACGGCTAATCATTACTTCAATGGTATTTGGATCGCCTTCTTGGTCCTCATAAAGTACATCAAGCAAGCGCTGTTTAGAGACCACTTGGCGTGAATGGCGCATTAAATACTCAAGTAAGTCATATTCAAAGGCGGTGAGCTCAAGTAGGTTATCGTTGACACGTACTGATTTCGCCAGCAGATCGACATGAATGCTATCTGCGGTCATTTCAGGTTTAACAAAGCCTGAGCTACGGCGAACCAGCGCATTGAGGCGTGCGACAATCTCTTCTTTTTGGAACGGCTTCACGATGTAGTCATCGGCGCCAGCATCGAGACCTGCCACTTTGTCTTGCCAGTTGGAGCGAGCAGTCAGCACCAAAATAGGAAAGCGTAAATCAGCAGCGCGCATCTCTTTAATCAGGCTAATGCCATCTTTGTCTGGCAAACCTAAATCAACAATGGCCACATCATTGGGGTAATCTTTGGCAAAAAAGAGCCCCTCTTTGGCGGTGCCAGCGCACAGCACTTGATGGCCGAGCTCTGAAAGTTGAGATTTGATGTGATGACTTAGGATTGGGTCGTCTTCTACCACTAAAATGCGCATTGTTGAGCTCCAGTCATATCGATATAAGTTGCTCACAACATAGCATTTTATTAGATTGAAGGGTAGTTGGGGAGGGGCGCTGATTCAGCCTTGGGTCAGCTAAATCAGCGCGAAATGCGTGCTTGGTCGAGACGATGAACGCGATTAAGTCATGATAATCATTAAGGTACCGGCTAAGGTCAGCAGCACGTTGGCGATAGCATAGGTGCCGGCATAACCCAGCGCAGGGATTGAACTGCGCGCTTGCTCGTTAATCATGTCCATCGCCGGTGCGCAGGTTCGAGCGCCAATGATTGCGCCAAAGAGTAGGGCGCGGTTCATTTTTAGCACATAGGCACCAAACAAAAAGGCGACCAGCACAGGCACGACGCTGACTAGAAAGCTGGCGAGCATGATTTTGCTACCATTTTCATTGAGATGCTCAATGATATTGCCGCCCGCACTTAAGCCAATGCCCACCATAAAGACCATTAATCCTAAATCTTTGGCCATGGTGAGTGCCCCTTGTGGCACATAGCCAAAGGTTGGGTGATTGGCTCGCAAGAAGCCCAGGGTGATCCCTGCAACCAGCAGGCCTGCAGAGTTACCCAGTCCAAATTTCACTTGGCCAAAGTTCATGGTGACAAGGCCAAGTAGCAATCCCAAAATAAAGAAGCTGCAGAATGCTAAAAGGTCAGCAATTTGGCTGTGAATGGAGATAAAGCCGATGCGATCAGCTAAATCTAGTACACGGCTTCGCTCACCACTGACCTCTAAAATATCACCTTTTTGTAAGACGATATTGTGGTCAATCGGCATCTCGATTTGCGCGCGGATCACGCGACTCAAAAAGCAGCCAAACTCAGACAGATTGAGATCGCTCAGGCGTTTGCCTGCGATGCCATCATTTTTCACCACGATTTGCTCTTCAACCACGCGTAGATCTAGCAGGTCGCGATCAAAGACCTCTTTGCCTTCACGAAAACTTGGGTTAAGACGCGCATGACTGTCCGGATAGCCTGCTAAGGCAATTTCATCGCCCTCTTGCAAAATGTAGTCACCATCAGGTTTTGCCAAGATGCCATTTCGACGAATGCGCTCAATATAACAACCGGTCTGGCGGTGAATACCAAGCTCACGCAAGCTTTTATCCTCAGCCCAGCTCACAAGCTCAGGCCCGACACGATATGCACGCACAATAGGTAGATAGACTTTGCGTTGGCTAGAGCCATCTAAGCCGCGCTCAATGGCAATGCGCTGAGCGCTATCGCAGAGTTTTTCTTTTTGAAAGCGGGGTAGCAGCTGCGCCAAAAAAATAAGGCTGAGTAAACCCACTAAATAAGCCAGTGCGTAGCCCACACTCATATTGTTAATGACTGAAGGAATATCTAAACCATCAGGAATGGCGCCAAGGCCTGAGTTTACCGCGTCTTTAGCACCGACCAGCGCTGGCGTTGCGGTCAATGAGCCGGCCATCATGCCAGTGGCTAAGCCATATTCAAGGCCCAGTACTTTTTCAAGGACTAAGGTGAGGGCAATCGCGGTGACGAGCACGATGAGGGCGAGCAACAGGTAGTGCTTACCATCCCTAAAAAAGACTGCGAAAAAGTTTGGTCCGGCCTCAATGCCGACACAGTAAATAAACAGCATAAAGCCGATGGTCAAAGCATCGTCGGTAAAGGTAAATCCGGCATGGCCAAGCACCAGAGACGCTAATAAGACGCCGATGGCATTACCAAGTTTGAGGTTGCCCAGGCGAATTTTTGAAATGGAAAGGCCAAGAGCAAGTACAACGAACAACAGAAGGATGTCGTGCTGATGAAGCAGGGTGACGACGTCAATATTCACTGATTTGAGTCCAGAGCAGTCAAAATTAAGGAGACGGGGCGATTATGCCTGATTTGATGCTGCTGTTAAGTGCGCGAAAGATGACATTTATCCATCACTCGCATAAGAAAAACTTATCAAAAAGAAAGGCTCGCACCTGCGAGCCTTTCTATTCATCAAAAAAACTTATTGATAGAGGCCGAGATTGGCTTTTGCATAAGCTTCAAAATCAGTGCAACCACCGATGTGCTCTTGGTCGATAAAGATCTGTGGCACGGTCTCAACTGGTTTACCGACGGTTTTTTCTAGGTCTGCTTTGCTGATGCCTTCCGCATGAATATCGACATAGCGAAATTTGAAGTCATCACGTGATTCTTGCAGGGTTTCAGCAATCTCTTTTGCACGAACGCAGAATGGGCAACCTGGGCGACCAAAAATAACAACAAACATACCTTCTCTCCTATCGGGGATTGTCTTAGCGACTGTTTTAAATTATGGCCTCAATATGCCTCTCTTTCCTTGAAGAATAAAGAAGAATTGAGCAGTTGATTCAATAGATAAAACCGATGGTACAGGGCGGTTCGCTGTGGATAGCACCGGAACGGTGATTTTCAAGTTTCGTGAAAAATTGCAGATACAAAAAAAGCAGCACTGAGTGCTGCTTTTTGATGTGTCGTGTTTTGCTGAAAACAGCTTAGAACTTAAAGCGAGTGGTGAAAATCGCTTGGTCGTCATAAGCGTCGTTAAAGCGGCCTTCAACACCAACGGAGAAAAGCTCAGTTGAGTGGAAACGCGCATAAACAGAGCCAATGACTTTGTTTTTGTTGTCAATGGATAGGTGACCGAGGTTGCCGCCCACTTCCAATTGAGGCCCTAGCCATTGGCGAACGCCAATATTGACTTCAACACCAAACTTATCATCATCATTGGTAAGTGGTGATTTGCTTGAGCGCGCTAAAATTTCACCGGTCAGATCTGCCCAGTTATTAATTGGTGCATGGAAACCAACACCCAGAGCCGCATCCCAGTCATGATCGAATTCAGTGTCAATGCGACCAGTTATATGTGCATTGGGGTGAATTGATTTAGTAAAGCCAGCACCATAAGTGAGTGGGCTAAGGCCAATACGAACATCCATATAGTCGTAACTAAAGTTACTCATGGTGTTCATTGGGGTTGCAGCAACGGCAGCCTGTGAGCTCAGTACAAGAGCGCTCGCAATGAGTGCTTTTTTCAGCATGGAGAGAACCTTGAAATAGTTTGATAGCCATAGTTTACGAACTTCTCTCGTAACCTCAACCTAACAAACGAAAAAAAACAGTTTTTTGTTCATTCTTCTCGATATTTTTTGTGAAAACTGACATTTTTTGATGTTCAAAGACTTGCGCTTTTTGAAAAAGCGAGGATGATGTATTCATGTACTAGTTAGTAAGTATTTTGTCGTAGGGATAACAAATGAAAGCAGTCACACTTGGCGCGATGCCAGACGAACTTGGATATTTTGGTGAATTTGGTGGCCAATATGTGCCCGCTGAGTTGAAAGCAGTCATGGATGAGACGGCCAAAGCCTACCATGAGATTCGTCAAACCCCAGAATTTCAGCAAGAACTTGCTGAGCTTTTTACCCACTTTGTGGGACGACCAAGCCCCATTTATCATGCAAAGCGTCTTTCGGCGCAGCAGGGCGGTGCGCAGATCTATCTAAAACGTGAAGATTTAAACCACACGGGTGCACACAAAATTAACCATTGCTTGGGTGAAGCGTTGCTTGCTAAGCATATGGGCAAAACCAAAGTAATCGCTGAAACGGGCGCAGGTCAACACGGCGTGGCATTGGCCACCGCATGTGCTTTGGTGGGGATTGAATGTGAAATCCATATGGGTGCTATTGATATTGCCAAAGAGCATCCAAACGTCTCCAAGATGAAGATTTTGGGTTGTAAATTGGTGTCTGTGGATTTTGGCACTCAAACACTCAAAGATGCTGTCGATAGCGCCTTTATTGAATTTATGCGCGATCCGAAAAACTTCTTCTATGCCATTGGCTCTGTGGTTGGCCCGCATCCATTTCCAATGATGGTTCGCGATTTTCAAGCCATCATTGGCACTGAAGCGCATCAGCAAATTTTGGCGATGCGTGGTCAAATGCCAGATGTAGTCACAGCTTGTGTCGGCGGTGGTAGTAATGCCATGGGGATCTTTACTGGCTTTTTGAATGAGTCTGATGTCGAGCTTGTCGGTGTTGAGCCAGCAGGTCTTGGTCTTGATTCAGGTCAGCATGCCGCGACGATTGCCCAAGGTACACCGGGTGAGATCCATGGTTTTAAATGCTATTTGCTGCAAGACGAGCAGGGTGAACCGCTACCGGTTTACTCCATCGCCTCTGGTTTGGATTATCCGGGCGTTGGGCCGCAGCATTCGTACCTCAAACAAATTGGTCGTGTGAATTATGAAAGTATTACGGACAAAGAGTGTCTAGATGCCTTTATGACCCTTTCACGCGTTGAAGGGATTATCCCTGCGCTAGAGAGCGCCCATGCCGTAGCTTACGCCATGAAGCGTGCGGCGACCATGTCACCTGAGGCGTCTATTCTGGTGTGCTTGTCTGGCCGCGGCGATAAAGATACTGACTTTGTAATCAATAAGTTGGGTCTATAAATTCACAATATTTAGCATCAGCTGGTTTGTCAAAACCGATGAGAAAAGGCGTCGCACTTGCGGCGCTTTTTTATGTGCCGAGGTTTGTGTTGCTGTCTTAGGTGAGTGTTGCCGTCTTATGGATGAGGCGGATTGTAAATTAGTCGATCATTTTTTCAGTCAAATCGTGATTTCAGCGGCAAAGTGGCGCGTGATTGCCATACTTGACGTAAACACAACATAAGAGTGGAAAAATGAGTCTACGCAACTGGACATCAGCGCTTTCTGATCTGCGCATTCTGATTCTGGTGTCGTTGCTAAGCTCGCAATCGTCGACTGTGAGCGCAACGATTCCGGTACCGCCGGATCCGATATTGCAACGTTTATCTGTACTCGATACCAATGAGATTGTGGCCGTCGGTCCCTATCGTTTGCCTCCTCAAGAGCGGCTGGGTAAGAGCTCTTGGCATCCCTATTATCAACGTGCGACTGGATATGCTGGGGCTGTGCCCATGGTGCATGGTGTGCACTCATTTTCTGGTTTGCAAAGCGAATATAGCCAAGCGCATGCGATTTTAAATGCGAACCGACGCGATGCGTCGATTTGGCAAAGTGATGAAGCCAAATTACAACTGTTGCAAGCCTTTCATACTATGGCGCATAGCGGTATTTATGATGATTTTGCCCATCGGTATCAGATGTTGCATGAGCTGTATCAAAGTCAGCATTGGGCGCAATTTGAATATATTGCTACTGACAGCTTGCTACTCTATGCCAGCTACCTTGAGCAGCTTTCTGAAAAAGGGCGCACTTGGTTATTTCATCAAGAGCCGATCATTCGTATTGCGCCACCTTCACAGGGCATGATTCGAGAGTTGCAAATTGCGCTGCAGCAAGATATCGCCCTTTGGTTAAAGCGCCAGCAGCCAGGCTCTGTGCAATATCACAAGCTCGTACATGCGATGAATCAATTGGATCTCAGTCCTTCTCAATTTCAAGTCCCCGAATATCCTGGCGTCATTCGTTATGGCCGACAACTCACGCCCGAGATAAGTGAGGCGTTAGTGGGGGCGCTAGGCCTGCAAGAGTCCGCCCCAGAGCGCTACAACGCGGTATTGGTTAGCGCCGTTGAGGCATTTCAAGCGCGACATGGCTTAAAAGTGGATGGGGTGATAGGACCTAACACTTGGCAGTGGCTGTTTATCTCCAATCGTAAACGCTATCAATTACTGGCGCTCAATGCCGAAAGGGCAAGACTATGGCCAGCAGGGCAAGACAATTTATTGCTGGTGAATATTCCGGCATATCAGTTGGATTTATGGCTCAACCAAGAGCATGTATTGGCCAGCAAAGTGATTGTTGGCCGTCCTAGTCGCCAAACGCCCATTTTTGATTCTCGAATTAATACGCTCGTAGTCAATCCTGCGTGGAATGTGCCGCGCTCGATTCAGCAAAAAGATATTTTGCCAAAAGCGCAGCTTGACCCCAGTTACCTTTTGATGAATCACTATCAGATTATTGATGGTTGGCGTCATGACTCGCCTGAAATTGCAGTGCATACCATCGATTGGACCACAGTGACACCCAAGTCATTTCGTTACAGGTTGCGCCAGCGCCCCGGCAGCTGGAATGCGCTCGGAAAATATAAATTCTCCATGCCTAATACCAGCGCCATTTATCTGCATGACACCAATGCCAAAGGACTATTTGAAAAATCCCAGCGGGCATTAAGCTCAGGTTGTATTCGTGTAGAGCAGGCCGATGCTTTGGCTGTGGCGCTATTAACCCACTCAGGTTATCGCGATACCAGCATGGCGCGCTATTTTGAGCAGACTGAAACCAAATATTTGCCCGTGCATCAGCAAATTCCGACCTATGCGATTTATCAAACGGCTTGGGTGGATGAGCAGGGTGAAGTGCAATTTCGAGATGATATTTATCATTTCGACTCCCCCAAACCCACACCACAGGGTTAACAACCAAGGCATTGAAGTTCGGCAAAAAATATAGCCATTTTCAGGGGGATGATGGCCTTGCTGCTTTGTCTTCATTCGATTGTGGGTTAAAGTGTGGGCACTGAAAAGCCAGAGACCGCGATTGATTGCGGCGTTGAAACTGGACAAGGAGAGCAATGTTACCTGCACTTACCAAGCAGCATAGTGTGAATGCCACTGTGCTTGCCTATCTCGACGAATTAAAAAACCAAGGATTTGCTGGCGATATTGAGACGAGCTATGGTGCGCGTCTTGCTGTTGCAACGGACAACAGTGTTTATCAAGTATTGCCGCAAGCTGTGTTGCATCCAAAAAATACCGCAGATCTAGTGCTGATTGGCCGCTTGGGGCAAAAACAAGCCTACACAGCGATTCAATTTTCTCCGCGCGGTGGCGGCACAGGGACCAATGGCCAAGCTTTGACTTCGGGTGTTGTGGTTGATCTGTCTCGGCATATGAATCGCGTGCTGGAAATTAACATTGAGCAAGGCTGGGCGCGGGTACAAACCGGCGTGATTAAAGATCAGCTCAATGATGCCTTGCGTCCCTACGGTTATTTCTTCTCCCCAGAGCTTTCTACCAGTAATCGCGCCACCATTGGCGGGATGATTAATACCGATGCCTCGGGTCAGGGCTCTTTGGCTTACGGTAAAACCTCCGATCACGTGCTTGGACTCACCGCCGTATTGGTGGATGGCTCTGTGCTGGAAACTGAAAAAGTAGCAGCGAGCCAAATTGATGCACTCTCAAATAAAGAGGGGTTAGCGGGCGGCGCAGTGGCCACTACGGCGCAGGTATGCCGTGATAAGCGCCAACAGATTCTTGATAAATTCCCACCGCTCAATCGCTTTTTAACTGGGTACGATCTCAAACATGTCTTTAATGACGATCTATCAGAGTTCGATTTAACCCGCATTTTGTGTGGCTCAGAAGGCTCTTTGGCGTTTTTAACGGAAGCCAAGCTCAATATCACGCCGATTCCCAAAGTGCGCACCCTAATTAATGTCAAATATGACAGCTTTGATTCGGCGCTTCGCAATGCACCTGTGATGGTTGCTGCCAGCGCATTGTCTGTGGAAACCATCGATTCCAAAGTGCTGAATTTGGCGCAGCAAGATATGGTGTGGCACACGGTCAAAGATCTGCTCACCGATGTCCCTGGCAAAGAGATGCTAGGGATCAACATCGTCGAGTTTGCCGGCCAAGATAAAGCTGAAATTGATGCCAAAGTTGCCTCGCTATGCCAAACATTGGACGCACTGATTGCCGATGAAAGCGCTGGTGTGATTGGTTATCAGCTTACCGATGATCTGGCCAGTATTGGCAAAATCTACGGCATGCGTAAAAAAGCGGTTGGCTTACTTGGCGCAGCAAAAGGCGCAGCCAAACCTGTCGCCTTTACTGAAGATACCTGCGTGCCACCGGAGAATTTGGCCGATTTTATTGGTGAGTTTCGCACCCTGCTCGATAGTCATCAGTTGGCTTACGGTATGTTTGGTCACGTTGATGCGGGTGTGCTCCATGTGCGACCTGCACTGGATTTGTGCGATCCTGAGCAAGAGCGCTTGATGCAAACGATTTCAGACCAAGTGGTCGCGCTAGTGGCGAAATATGGCGGCTTGATGTGGGGTGAGCATGGTAAGGGTTTTCGCTCTGAATATGGTCCAGAATTTTTTGGTGACGAGCTCTTTACTGAGCTTCGTCGCATTAAAGCCAGCTTTGATCCGCATAACCGTTTAAATCCAGGCAAAATTTGTACGCCGCTTGGCTCAGAGGCTGCTTTGGTTAAGGTCAGCGATAAAAAACGCGGCGCCTTTGACCGTCAAATTCCAGTACAAACCCGTGATAGTTTTCGCGCAGCCATGGAGTGTAATGGCAATGGCTTGTGCTTTAACTACGACAGCGCATCGCCGATGTGTCCATCGCTGAAAATTAGCTGGGATCGCCGCCAATCACCAAAAGGTCGTGCCGGTTTAGTGCGCGAATGGTTGCGTCAACTGAGCGAGCAAGGCGTGGATATTCTTGCGATTGAGCAAAAGCTGATGGATAAAACGCCATCCATGCTGACATTGGTATCCAAAGTGAAAAACAGTTTGCTCAAATCCAAGCAATACGATTTTTCACACGAAGTAATGGATGCCATGCAGGGCTGTTTGGCCTGTAAAGCATGCGCTAGCCAGTGTCCGATTAAGGTGGATGTGCCGAGTTTTCGTGCTCGTTTTATTCAGCTTTATCACACCCGTTATTTGCGCCCAGCCAAAGATCATTTGGTGGCCAATATTGAGACCTTGTTACCGATCATGGGCGCGATGCCGCGTTTGGTGAACTTGGCTACGCAGCCAAAGATTGCGCAAATCGCAACCAAAGCGCTGGTGGGGTATGTGGATACACCGAAGCTTTCGGTACCAACGCTCAAGCAGCAGCTCAAAGATGAGCATGCCAGCCGTTTTGATTTGCAATGGTTAGAAGCGCTGTCTGAAAATGAGCGCCAAGATTACATGCTAATTGTGCAAGATCCTTTTACCACCTATTACGATGCGGATGTGGTAGCGGACTTTGTGCAACTGGCGAAATCACTCAATAAAAAGCCGCTGGTGGTGCCCTTTAAACCCAATGGGAAAGCGCAGCACATTAAGGGCTTTTTGCGCCGATTTGCCAAAACAGCGCAATCAGCCAGTGATTTTTTAAACCGCCTTGCCACCTTGAATATCCCGATGGTGGGCGTGGATCCCGCCTTGGTGCTTTGTTATCGCGATGAGTACAACGAGGTGCTTGGCGATAAGCGGGGCGATTTTGTGGTGCAAACGGCCCATGAATGGCTCTTGGATGTGCTCAATGACAGCAATGCCTACGCGCCGCGAAGCGATCAAAATCCATGGTATCTATTGGCGCACTGCACTGAAAAAACCAAGCTGCCCAATGCCGAAAAAGAGTGGGGGCAAATCTTTACCCACTTTGGCGCTTGCTTGCAAAGCGTGCCTGTAGGCTGCTGCGGTATGGCGGGTACCTTTGGTCATGAAGCCGATAAATTTGAGGCATCCAAGCAGGTGTATCAGCTCAGCTGGCAACCGCGCCTTGAAGAGCTGCCAAAAGATCGCGTCATGGTCACCGGCTACTCATGTCGCAGCCAAGTGAAGCGCTTTGAAAAAGTGAAAGTGCAGCACCCTGTGCAAGTGCTGGCGAAGTTACTGCGAAAGGATTAATTGGTATCTTTTCAGCAAAAGCTGTGATTAAAAAGCCCACGTGATTGCGTGGGCTTTTTAGTCTATTAGCAAAAAATAGGTTAATAAAATTAGCCAGCGATGAAGGCTGAGTATTTTGATGTCGATTGTAGTTGGTTTAATTAATGATAATTCCCCAGCACACGGCTGAGATCCTGCTCGGCTTGCGAGTCATGCTCATGGCGCCAGCAGATATCATCGACACGCAGGGTAATATCATCTTTATCGTGAATGGTAAGCTCTATTTGATGTTCGAGCAGCGAGGTTTGCAGATAAGATAAACCCGCGCTGGTGGTAATAAATGGCGCATCAAAGAGCAGTTTTCGTGTTTCTTTGCAGGTTTTTAAATGCACTTTATGCAGGTTCAGTAGTCGTTGAATCTCCATGAGGGTATCGCCATCCACCCCTTGGTCAATACGATCATAGAGCCCTTTTTTGCTATAGTACTTGCCTTCAAACTCAATCACATCAATCATAACCACCTCGTAACGCCCTGTTATTAGGTTTTCATTCATCATAGACAATGGTGCGATAAAAAAGTGAGAGGGTGGTTGAAAATCAACCAATATTGTGGGGTTTAAAACGTGGCGCAAAGTGATTCTCCATCGCTTCACCTCATTTTAGGCGGTGCGCGCTCAGGAAAGAGCCGCTTAGCTGAAAAGTTAGCTGCGCAAACAGGCTTGGCCGTTTGTTATGTGGCGACGGCAACGGCAGGTGATGCCGAGATGGCTGCGCGTATTGCCAAGCATCAAAATGATCGCCCAAATGATTGGCAGCTCATTGAGGCGCCGCTTGATTTAGCGGATGTAATTGCCACTTGGAGTCACCCTGATCGCGTGTTGCTGATTGATTGCCTGACCCTTTGGCTGAGTAATGCCCTACATCAAGGCTGCTGGCCAAGCGAGCGAGAAAATTTCTTAGCCGCGTTGGACCATGCCAAAGGGCCTGTATTGATGGTATCCAACGAAGTGGGACAGGGTATTGTGCCACTGGGTGAGCTGACGCGACAATTTGTCGATGAGGCCGGCTGGCTGCACCAAGCCATTGCTGAAAAAGCGACTGAAGTGAGTTTTGTGATTGCTGGTTTAGCACAGAAATTAAAAGGATAGTGATGTTATCAACCCTTCAAGCCTTGATGGTTCAAGGCACCACATCGGACGCGGGTAAAAGCGTATTGGTTGCAGGTTTGTGCCGCGTATTGGCCCGTCGTGGCGTGCAGGTTGCGCCCTTTAAACCGCAAAATATGGCGCTCAATAGTGCCGTTACAGAAGATGGCGGCGAAATTGGCCGCGCGCAAGCGGTGCAAGCCTATGCCTGCGGCGTTGCGCCGAGCGTGCATATGAATCCGATTTTGCTTAAACCTTCGACGGATATGGGCGCGCAGGTGATTGTGCAGGGCAAAGCGCTGACCAATATGCAGGCGCAGGCTTACCATGACTATAAAAAAGTTGCCATGGATGCGGTGATGGACTCGTTTGGCAAACTGCGTCAGCAATTTCAAAGCGTGATGATTGAAGGCGCGGGTAGCCCGGCAGAGATTAATCTGCGTGAAGGGGATATCGCCAATATGGGCTTTGCGGAAAACGCAGATGTGCCGGTGATCATTGTCGCGGATATTGATCGCGGCGGCGTGTTTGCCCATTTGGTGGGAACCCTTGATCTACTTTCACCGACGGAACAAGCGCGGGTGGTGGGCTTTGTGATCAACCGTTTTCGCGGTGATATCAAATTGCTTGAGTCGGGACTCGATTGGCTCGAAGCGCGCACGGGTAAACCTGTGCTCGGGGTGCTGCCCTATATTCATGGCTTGATGCTAGAAGCTGAGGATGCAATTAACCCTGAGCAGCAGCATCAAGAGGGCGCACTACGCGTCGTGGTGCCGGTGTTTACGCGCATTAGTAACCATACCGATTTTGACCCACTGCGTGTGGATGACAGTGTGGAGCTGATTTTTATTGGCAAAGACACACCGCTACCACCCTGCGATCTGATCATTTTACCAGGCAGTAAAAACGTACAAGCGGATCTGGCTTATTTGCGCGAGCAGGGTTGGGATCAGCAAATTGCGAAGCATCTTCGCTATGGTGGCAAAGTGATGGGTATTTGCGGTGGCTATCAAATGCTGGGCGAGTGGCTGCATGACCCGCAAGCCATCGAAGGCGATACCGGCTCGTGCCAAGGCTTGGGATATCTTGCCACTGAAACCACCTTGGCTGAGGAAAAACAGCTCAAACAAGTGCAAGGTACTCTGCAACTCAATGGCAACACAGTGCCCGTCTCCGGCTATGAAATTCATGCGGGTGTGACTACGCGCGTCAATGGAGAACAAGCGCCGCAACCGTGGCCCATTCATTTGGCAAACGGCACCCTTGATGGCATGGTCAGTGAGGATCAGCAGGTGTTTGGTACCTATCTGCATGGTATTTTTGAATCGCCGCAAGCGTATCAAGAAATTTTGGCTTGGGCAGGGCACAAAGGGGGCGGTGCGCCAGATTTTGCCGCCGTGCGTGAAAAGGGGATCAACCAAATTGCTGATGCCATCGAAGCGCATATGCAGTTAGATGAACTTTGGCCAGCGCTGTTTGGCCGTGATGTACATCGTGCCAAGGATTGATCTTAATTCTAGGCTTCATACGAATTTGAACTGTTATGAAAAACTATTTTGACTCGCCTTTCGCGGGTAAATTGATTTGTGAGCAGATCACCAATCCCAATATTATTGTAGGGCCGCATAGCTATTATTCCGGTTATTATCATCAACATTCATTTGATGATTGCGCACGTTATTTAGCCGCTGATCGCGATGATGTGGACCGTTTAATTATTGGTAGCTTTTGCTCCATTGGTTCTGGCGCGGTGTTTATGATGGCGGGCAACCAAGGTCATCGACATGACTGGGCGGCGACTTATCCTTTTTTCTACCAGCAAAATGATACCTTTGAGGGTGCCAATGATGCCTTTGAACGCGCTGGGGATACGGTACTTGGGCATGATGTTTGGATCGGTAGCGAAGCGATGATTATGCCAGGCGTGCAAATCGGTGATGGCGCCGTGATTGCCAGTCGCGCTGTGGTGACTAAGGATGTGCCGCCTTATCATATGGTTGGTGGTAATCCGGCGAAAGTGATTCGCCCACGATTTGCACCTGAGCAGATAGAGAAGCTATTGCAAATGCAGTGGTGGTTTTGGCCTGAAGCGATGCTGCGCTCAGCCATGCCACTTTTATGTAGTGAGCAAATCGACGCGCTTTATCAATATTGGCGCACGCATCAAGAGGGTTAAAAATCATGCAGTTCATTTCAGTGGATGAGTATGAATTTGACTCGCCAAGCAGTGAGGAAACCTTGCTTTTGGCGATTGCCACCGATCAGCAGTTTGATGATTGGAATGAATTTTTAGAAGCCACACTTGAGCTTGGATTTGATTCACAAGCTTTGCCTGAATGGGAAGCGTTGCGTCCCTTAATGAGTCTGAAAGAGGCCGATCAGGTGATGGATTATGTCAGCCGATTTAGTCCGGTAATCTTGAGCGAGCAAGCGCAGGTGGTGGTGCTTTTTGATGAGTGGCAAGAGCAGGATTTCTTTATTGAAGAAGATGGCACTTTGCTGCGCTTTGCATGGCAAAGTAGTGCGCAGGAATAAGCGTATCGAACGGTGGTACGTTTTATTGATAACAAAAAACGCGCATTGAGCGCGTTTTTTATGGATGATTTGAGGATCTTAATTCATCCACGTCATCGACTTGATTCACAAATCTGTTTAATCGATTAAGCCGTTTAATCGACAAATCCGTTTAGTCGACTAGGCCGTAATCGCGGCGCAGAATCTCAATAATTTCTGCTTTTGGATTTTGGCTCAGATGAATCGGATGACCGACAATCTTTTCAGCAATACCGAGATAGGTTTTTGACAAATCCATCATCGCATCTAATGGCAAGGCATTATTTTTCGCCAAATCAAAACGCTCAGGCATGCGATCTTTATTGAGCAAAATATCTGGATCTGGGAAGTAGTTCAGCAAAAATTGGCGGAAACCCTCTTTTGAGTTTTCCACAATTTCACCGCGCTCATAAGCGGCTTTATCCCAAATACGAGATGAGTCAGGGGTACCCACCTCATCCATATAAATCAGTTTTTCTTGGCCTGATGCATCGGTGACATAGCCAAACTCAAATTTGGTGTCGACAAAAATTTGGTCAATATTAGCCAGTGCTTTTTCAATCACCAAGAAACCTTCTTTTAAAATGGTTTCATAGCGGTCGATATCCGCAGGTGCGCTGAAGTTAAAGGCCGCGAAATTGTCTTCTAGATTCTGACGGGTGATATTGACGTCATCTGCTTCAGGAACGCCAGGAATACCTTTCAAAATACCTTTGGTTGATGGGGTCACCAAGAGCTCAGGGAGTTTTTGGTTATTTTCCAAGCCTTCCGGTAAGTCAATGCCACAGAAGTTACGCTCACCTTTGGCATAGCTGCGCCACATAGAGCCGGTGATATAGCTGCGACAAATCGCTTCAACCATCACCGGACGTGCTTTTTGGACGATCCAAATCAGTGGGTGAGGGATATCGAGAATGTGACTGTCGGCTAAACCGCTGTCTTTGAAAAGCTGAAACCAGTGATTTGAAATGGCATTGAGCGCAGCGCCTTTACCAGGAACGCCTTTTAAACCGCCTTCGCCATGCCAAATACAATCAAATGCAGAGATGCGATCGCTGATCACCATAATTGCAAGTGGTGCATCGGCGGCAACATCGTAGCCTTTTTCTTGAATCAAACGACGGCTATCTTCTTCAGTTAGCCAGTAAACGGAGCGCACTTTACCGCTGTGGACAGGAAGGTGAGTACGGATCGGCAGGTCATCATTGACTGCCAGAACTTGATCAGCAAGGCTCATGTCGTTATTTCCTATAACTTTGTCGGCACTATCGTGGTGAAATCCACGTCAGAAAACGCGAGCATGATACCAGAACCAAGTGAAGTCGCCAGATAAAAAGCAAACGTTTGCTGTGCGGTGAAATTAATGATGTGAGTGAGCCGTGGCGCTCGCACATTGGAGGGCGCCACGGCCCTCCAGATAAGACATTACCCGTTGACAATGTGAACAAAAATATCATTTTGATCATCAATGACATCTTGCGCTGTTTTACCATCGAGTGCAGCACGAATGCGCGCGTCAAATTCAGAGGCTTTCAAATGATAAAGTTGCATCGTCGCCTTAAAGTAGATCGCTTCCATGGCTTCATTATAAGCTTTCTTCGTTTCAGGCTGTTCGGAAATAGATTGCTCAACTAGTTTCATGGACTGCAAAAATGATTTTTCATCTTGACCATCAAAACTAACGCCTTTATCTCCACAACCGATTAAGGAGAAGGTCAACAATAAAGGCATCAATACTAATTTGAGTGATTTCATGGATACATTCCTTTGTATAATAAAGTGTGAAAAGTATCTTTTAATCCAGCTCAATTTATTAGTCACAAAGTTGTGCTGGAACCTTTGCAGCTTTGCGCTCTAACTAGGCAAAATTTGATGGCTCAATGTCGCTTACGATGTCTATTGAGCGATCAATGACGCATAAATTGAATGATTAAAACCAAAGCGCATCCATGAACGTTATTCAATGCTCGAACAGTCTTAATTCATGAGGATGCTTTGGATGATCTCATCTTTATTTTCAATGACATATTGTGCGCTTTTCCCATCCAATGCCTGCACGAGGCGCTCTCCTTGCTCTTGCTCAGTGATCTCTCCGCGAAGCACTGGCTTGGAAAGTTGAATCGCAATTTCAGACATAGTTGCTTGAAATTGCAGTAGGGTTTCAGGCTCAGTGGTGAGCGATTCCATCACCATTCTCATCGACTCTTGGTAGGTCGTTTCATTTTGGCTGTCGATGGTTGGGGTATTTTCCCCGCAGCCTATGAGTGAAAAAACAAAACTGATGGCAAGGATCCATTGAGGGTATTTCAACATGTATTTTCTCCATTGATACATGACAACGTGGGGCAATTATACGGTGGGAACCCTGCGCTTCAATGGGTGGGAGCAGCTTTGACATTGCTCTGAAATAAGAACTCAGAGCTTTGGAAATGACTCGGGCATTCACTGAAATTGGTTGTGGTTTGAGTGTTGAAATGGATGCAAAATCACATTGTGGCATACGGGTTTTGCGCATAAAAAAAGAGCCATCACGGCTCTTTTTTTCATTGAAACATGGCTTACTTGCCAACGATTTCTTTTAGAATTTCTTTTTTGTGATCAATCACATCTTGAGCGGTTTTGCCATCAAGTGAGCTTAGTAGGCGATCTTCAAGTTGTTGCTCATCGAGTTTACCTGCCATGGCTGCCATCATGGCACCCATCATAATTTCCTTCATCGCACCTTCAAATTCAGCTTGAACTTCAGGTTGATCTTTCAATGATTCAACGACTACGTTACCTGATTTTTCAAAAGCAGCTTGGCTACTGCCGTCAAACTCAGGTGCACCACCACAGCCGACAAGGAAAAGAGCAAGCAGAGCAGAAACGAGGATATTGCGCAATTTAGACATAATTTCTCCATATTTAATTTGTCTTAGCATGGCGTACCATATGCATATCATTTAATTTTTCAACGTGTAATCGATAAAATTGCCAGTTACAGCATATTTGAACCATCTGAACGATTAAAATATATGCACAAAATCAGGTTTTTGCTGACTTGTTGATGAGTGATGCGCAAGATCATTGTTGTGAATGCGAGAGTGAGAACGTTGCAATATAAGGTGTGTGAGCGCTCATAAAAGCTGAATATTTGAGGCGTGCTATTCAATCAGTTTGTTAAACTAAGCCGCATTACGTGGAGCTGCGATGCAGTCACGGTTTTAACATGAGGTTGCAGGATGCTGGAAGGAATTTTCGACAAAGAGAAGCAGGACAATTGCGAACTGAGCGCTAAGCTTGGTGGCTTTTTGGAAAAAGCTTCCGATGAGTTTCGTGAAAAGCAAAAATCGTTTTTAACGAAATTCAACCCACAGAACGTGGCGTGGAATTTGGTCTCAGCTGAGGGCATTCTTCAGTTACATGATTTGATCACAGATGAGCTCGTGCTTGAAGCGAAGGCGCATGTGGTTGGTAGCCTGTTTAAACCGGACAACATTTGGGAGTGGGCGTGGAATGATGCTCAGCTACCAGAATTGATCTCAAAAGAATCATTGAAGATTAAAAACTTTGGCCAGATGTCAAATATCGATTATTTAACCTCAGGCGTGATCAGTGTTGCTGCCGATCAAACCTTGGCGAGTTATCTTGCTGCCATTGGATTAAAAATTTGTAATGGTGAAGGCTTATATCAAGGTGAAGTTGGCGATATGGTCTATTTCATCGTTGTGAATGATGTGAAAAAACTAAAATAACTCGCGACAGCCATCATTGTTTGAATAGAAAATAAAAAAGCAGCCGATAGGCTGCTTTTTTATTTTCTATTCTTAGTACAAACACACAATATTTGTCTCAATAGAAAGGGCAATATCTTGGTGCGGTCGGAGGGACTTGAACCCTCACGTCCTTTCGAACACTAGCACCTGAAGCTAGCGCGTCTACCAATTCCGCCACGACCGCTAAATTTGGAGCGGCCAACGGGAATCGAACCCGTGTCATTAGCTTGGGAAGCTAAGGTAATGCCATTATACGATGGCCGCTTGATGAAATTAATCCTACGCCCGCCACCAATAGCTGTCTATATTTTTTTATGATGCAGATTTCTTTTGCGCAAAAAAAGAACGATTCGTCGATTGCTTATACTGACAAGTCTTATCCGTGACTGAAAGTCTCGCTGAAGCGCAGTTGTTTACACTGGTTTGCCTTTTGTTTTGTTAAGCAATTTGTGGTTATGATGCAAAATCGTTAGGATTGGCGAAAAAAAGCAGGAGCTCATTTGAACAGTCAAAATACAATTATCGGGTTTGATCAACTCAGTAAATGGTACGGTGAGTTCCAAGTCTTAAAATCTATTTCCTTGCAGGTCGCGGCTGGTGAAAAAGTGGTGATTTGTGGGCCATCTGGTTCGGGTAAGTCTACCTTGATTCGCTGCATTAATGGGCTCGAACCTTTTCAACAAGGTGCGCTTGAAGTATTAGGCCAACCGATGTCTGCCAATCGTCAGCTGAAAGGCAAGGTTGGCATGGTTTTCCAGCATTTCCATCTTTTTCCTCATCTGACGGTACTTGAAAACTTAACGCTTTCACCGATTCATACATTGAAGCTCAGTAAGGCTGAAGCAACGGCGCGCGCTTTACAGTATTTAGAGCGAGTAAAGATCAGCGAGCAAGCGAATAAATATCCGATTCAACTCTCCGGTGGTCAGCAGCAGCGCGTGGCGATTGCACGTTCGCTCTGTATGCATCCTGATATTTTATTATTTGATGAGCCAACGTCAGCGCTGGATCCTGAGATGATTCAAGAGGTGCTGGATGTGATGATTAGTTTGGCTAAAGAGGGGATGACCATGGTTTGCGTGACTCATGAAATGGGCTTTGCAAGGCAGGTGGCTGATCGTGTGTTGTTTATGAATGAAGGGGAAATTATTGAGTCCGCGCCACCAGAGCAGATATTTACGCAGCCCCAACATGAGCGTACCCGCGCATTTTTAAATCAGATTTTGACCCACTAGAGGCCCAATGAAGCTCGGACAATCTCTCAAGGGGGCCATTCGTCCCATTGCGTTTGCATTACTGCAGATGACCTTGGTATTTGCGGCCATGGTTTGGTTATTGGACTCAGGTGCCAAAGCCATGGGTTACACCTGGCAATGGCAGCGCGTACCAGATTACATCGCTTTTTATGAGGATGGGGAGTGGTGGCCTGCTGAACTTCTTTCTGGTTTGTGGGTCACCATTAAAATTTCGCTGATCAGTTTATTTTTTACTTTGGTGATTGGTTTACTGACGGCGTTGCTGCGCTTGTCACACTCGATTGTGGGTCGAGCCATGGCGCGCACCTATATTGCATTGATTCGTAATACGCCGTTATTGGTGCAAATCTACCTCGTCTATTTTGCCTTTGGTCCAATGATAGGTTTAGACCGTTGGGCGGCAGCTATTTTGGTGTTGTCGCTCTTTCAAGGGGCTTATACCGCTGAGATTTTCCGTGCGGGATTAAATGGCATTGAACGCGGGCAGTTTGAGGCGGCGAAAAGTTTGGGTTTAAGCCGCTTTGTCCAGTATCGCTACGTGATTTTGCCACAGGTATTGCAACGAATTTTACCGCCGCTGACGAACGAAGCGGTCTCTTTGATAAAAAATTCTTCTATTGTCAGTGTGATGGCGATTTTTGACTTAACCACAGAAGGTCGCAACATCGTTTCAGAAACCGCGATGTCATTTGAAATTTGGTTCACTGTTGCTGCGGTTTATCTTGTGCTGACCTTGTCTTTATCAGCATTGTCGACCTGGTTTGAACATCGATTAGGTGCCGCTTGGCGCCGTGAATAAGAAAGGAGAACAGAAGATGCGATGGAACATGAAAATGAAGTCTGTCCTGTGGGCATGCGCTTGGCTATTGCTTGCACCTTTGGCACATGCCAGTGATACCCCAAATCTCGATAAAATTAACGAACGCGGCGTGTTGCGTGTCGGCATGTCGACCTTTGTTCCGTGGGCCATGCGTGATAAACAGGGCGACCTGATTGGCTTTGAAATTGATGTGGCCAAGCGTTTGGCTGCTGACAGCGGCTGGCAGGTTGAATTCATTCCAACCGCTTGGGATGGGATTATTCCCGCGCTTCTTGCGAATAAATTTGATGTCATCATCGGTGGCATGACGATTACTCCTGAGCGCAGCAAGAGTGTGCTGTTTTCGGTGCCCTATTCACATTCCGGGATCCAAATTGCGGTGAATCGTTCACGTATGCCGGATGTGAAAACCCATCAAGATTTAAACTCTCGCCGAGTGAAAATTGCAGCGCGTCGCGGTGCAACGACAGTGGCAGTGGCGCGCGAGTATTTTCCAAAAGCGAGAATCTTGCAATTTGATGATGAGATGCAAGCCTTTCAAGAAGTGCTTAATGGCAATGCAGATGCGGTCATTTCAGCCAGTCCAAAGCCTGAATATGAAACCTTGGCTTATCCTGACATTTTATACCTCCCTTTTGCTGAGCGTTTAGATCAGGGCAATGAAGCCGTTGCCATGCGTTTGGGGGAAACCGATATTCAGGCGTTTTTGAATCAATGGATTCAAGCGCGCACCGATGATGGCTGGCTGAAAGCGCGTTATGAATACTGGTTTGCTAGCAAAGACTGGCAGTCGCAAATGGCACAATAATGACGTTTCAGCATAAACCATCTGGTATCTCGCGCTTTATGCGGCTCACTGCTTTAGATTGGGCGCTTTTAGCGCTGCTTGCTGTGGCGCTAGCTTGGCTTTATCACCGAGCCAGTGGTCAGCTCAATTACACTTGGCAATGGCATCGCACCTTTACGCTGTTATTTACGCCGCCAAGGGAAGGGGGGCTGCCTTATTTTTTCCATGGTGTATTGGCGACCATTCGCATTAGTCTATGGGGGATGCTGCTGGCATTTGTGCTGGGTGCGCTGCTTGGTTTTGCGCGTTTTTCACGCCATGCACTATGGCGCGTTCCAGCCACTTTGTATGTGCTGCTGGTGCGCAATTTGCCACCCTTGGTGTTTGTTTTTATCTTTTATTATTTCGTCTCCACGCGCTTGTTGCCAGCGCTTGGCTTATCACAGCTCTTTGCGTATCGCGGAGAGGTTTCTGGCTGGGTCGACGTGCTCTTTGGTGCCCCTCGGCTTTGGGAAAATACACTGTCTGGTGTGATTTGTGTGGGATTACTTTCTGCGGCATACATGGCAGAAGTGGTGCGTGCTGGCTTAGCGAGCATTTCTCATGGGCAGTGGGAGGCGGCGAAAAGCTTAGGTCTAAAGCCTTGGCACCAGTTTCGCTTTGTGATCATGCCACAAGTATTGGCGGCAATTACACCAGCGTTAGCGGGCCAAGCGATCTCCTTGGTCAAAGACACGTCCATTGTCTCTTTGATATCGATTCAAGAGCTGACCTTTGTTGGTAATGAAATGGCCACATCATCCAATCAATTTTTTGAAATTTGGCTGGTGGTTGGTGCTGTTTATTTTGCGCTGTGTTGGAGTATTTCGTGGTTATTCTCTGTGATTGAAGCGCGACATATGAAACACCTTCAATAAACTAAAACGGGTTTACGTCGCTTCGCCAATGCCCCGAAATGTCAATGTTTTGACGCTCTCGCCAATATTTATCTGGCCTATCACAGTTTTGAATCGGTGCTGTTAAAGGTCTGAAAATGCTGACATATACTGATCTGAGTCAGATTTAGGGATATATGTTTGCATGCCGAGTTTAAAGGATCATCAAAACGCTCGCTTTGCCCACCTATGGCAGCATTTAGAAAGTGATGCCGAGTGGGTTCGAAATGAAGCCATGGATCTTCGTGATCAGTGTTTATTTAACGAAGACACCGAAGGTGGGCTGAATGCTAGTCTGATTTTGTCCTATGCCTATTGGCACATTATGGACTACGAGCGCGGCTTAAAAGTGGTCAAAGAAGCCTTAAAACTCGCGCGCGATACCTTTGAAAACGACTACCTGTCGCAAATTTACCATCTTCATGCACTGCACTATTGGGGGCAGTCCAAATACTATTCGGCCAAGCAGTTTTGGGTGAAAGCCTACGAGCGTGCCATTTTGCTCAAAGAGATTGATATCGAAATTGAATCTCTGATTGGTTTGGGCAACGTGTGGCGTATTTTGAATCAGCTTGATGCAGCGCGCGCCGCGCACTCGCACGCAGTGCATGTGGCGCAGGTGCGTAATTATCCCATTCTAGAAGCCAAGGCATTGATTCTATTGGCATGGGATATGAAATTATCAGCCATGTACGATGAGATGTTGCCTATTCTAGAGCGCGCGGAAACCGTCTTGGTTGGCAAATTTGACCCAACCTGGGTCGCTGAAATTCATGATTTTCGCGGCATGGCCTATTTGGGGCTCGGCGCACTAGAAAAAGCTGAGCGCAGCTGTCAGCACGCCTATCAATTGGCACTCTCGCACAAGCAAACTTGGATGGAAGCGCATTGCTGTATCAGTATTGCGCGTATCACCATCGCCAAAAATGAGTTAGATCAGGCTTTAGAGTGGCTGAATCATGCTGAAGTTGCCGCGCATCAATTTGATAGCGGTGAGCTGTTGTCACAAATCAGCCAAGAGCAAGCCAAGGTCGCAGAGCAAAATCAAGACCATGAGTTAGCGCTCAAAGCATTTAAAAAATATCGTTATTTTGCCGAAAAAAGACGCCGCGAAAAATCGCTCAATTCAGCCAAAGAGCGTGAAGGTAAAACCCCGTATCAGCTCGATGAGCGCATTCTTTACATGATTGCGCAGCGAGAAGCGGATGTGGGTGATGCCCGTGTGGTCTCGATTATTCAGCCCAACAATCTCTCCGGTCAGTTGATTGGTCGCATGCAATGGCGTGCGCTGCGAGAGACAAAAGTACAATCACCACTACCAGGTGATTGCTTTATTCAAATTCAGCTTTCTCAATTTACCGCCTTAAATAAGGTCACATCCTTGGCGTTGATGTTGACCTTACATCAAGAGTGGCTGTGTCAGCATGATAGCCAAACCCTGTTTGTGCTCACGGAGCATGGTGAGGTGCGCGCCAAACATTTTTGTCAGCGCTTAGCGCAGATGGTCGCGCAATTCCCATGGTCTGATTTTGATGTAGAGCCACCCGTTATTTCATACACCTATGATGCACTCAATCTTCCCAATGCCGTATCACAGGAAATTCAGCAACTTGAGGTGACAGATGAATCTTGATTCACTGATTTGTCAGCATGAATCGAATTTTGTCGATAATCGAACGACAACCGCAAGTGGAACCTTGCTCAAATTGGTTGAGCAGGCTTCTGCCTTTGCGATTAATTATGAATATGATCGCGCCATTGACCTTTTGAAAGAGGTGAAGACACTTGCGACGCGCTCAAAAGACGTACAAACCACGTTGCAAGCCTATCGCATGCTCAGCGATTGTTATTTGGATAAAGGGGACTACCAAGGCTCACTGAGTTATTTGATGGATTTGGCCGTTCGAGCCGCAGATTACGGTGATAAGCACGCCTATATCGATGCGCTTGTTGGTATTGGTAACCTGTGTTGTGTGTTTGGTGAGCATGACCTAGCGCTTCGTTATTACCGGCGTATTTCGCGAATTGAAGCGGTGATTGATGCTGCCGAGTTAAAATTCAAATACCGCCTCTATAAGCTCAATAGTGCGCTTGAATGTGGCGATACCGTGCTTGCCAGCCAGCTGCTTTTTGAATGTGAAGAGTTGATTTCACAATTTGAAATCACCGGCAGTCAGGGGCAGTTAATGCAGCAGCAAGTGTATGTCTATCGTGCGAAATTCTTTCGTATGCAAGGCAACATTCATCGCGCATTTAATATGTTGGCCAGTGCAAGACATATTGGTAAACGCTTTCATACGGCGTGGCTGCGCGCAGCCATTTTATATGAGTCCTGCTGCTGCTTGAACCAGTTGGGCAAAGTTGAGTTATCGGTTTATCTGCTAGCGCGAGCAAGGCGCAATCTTTTTCAGAGAGTGCCGCCCTATGTGAAAACGCGACTGCTGACAGTGGAGTCACAAGCGCTTGAAGGTGTCGGGGATTTTGCTCGCGCCTTGGCCTGTGAAAAAGAAGCGCATGAGCTGATATCCATCATCATCGATCATTCACCGATTACGGATTTGGTGAATAACTGTATGCCACGGCTTAGTAAATTGGAGCTGAAATTTAGGCTCAGTGTGACTGAAAAGCAGAATATTGAATTAAAAGCAGCCCATGCCGATCAGCAAGATACGGTGGCGAAATTGGAAGAAAATGCCAGCCGTGATCTCTTAACTGGGCTCTTTAATCGCCGCGGTTTAGAGCAGCATTTGCAGCGAGTGACGCACATTGAGGGTATGTCTGTTTTGATGATGGATATCGATCATTTCAAAGCGGTGAATGATGATTTGACCCATATTGTCGGTGACAAAGTCCTTGAGCGACTTGGGCAATTTATTGAAGATTACTTTTCAGAGATGGACTGCTTTGCCTGTCGTTTTGGCGGTGAAGAGTTTGTTCTACTGTTCCCACATTGCACGGCTGATCTTGCATTGCAGCAAGCCGATGGATTTCGTAAGTCAGTTTATGAGTATGATTGGTCACACCTTCTGCCAGATCGTAAGCTTTCGGTCAGTATTGGTGTATCGGAATGTGTAAATGCAGACCAGCATTTTGAAGATGCTTTATATCGCGCCGATAAAGCGTTGTATATGGCCAAAGCGATGGGGCGAAACTGCAGCCACTTGGTGCGTGATTATTCAGACGATATCGAAATTGCGCAGAATTTGGCAATTTCATCTTAAACACAGGCGTTAACGGCTTGGGCGTATAAAACACAGGCAACCGGAGGGGATTTCTCGCGGTTGCCTGCGGCAAGGTGCTCGGTTTGAATGTGAGGTAAGAAGCGGCGCTGCGCCGCTTTTTTTGTGTTTCTTTTTTGCGCTCGGTTTAAGCGGTTTGCTGTTTATTGGCTTGAATATATTGGCGGATTTTGGGAAGCATTAAACACAACATAGCGGCAAAACAGGCATACATGCCAATGATAAATATGGCTTGGTAACCAAAATAGCGGCCAACAATGCCAAGTGAAAAGCTAGTCAGCAAATTACTACAGAGCATGGCGTTATTAAAAAGGGTCGTGCCAATTCCCATATATTTACGCATCATATTTTGCATCTCTACCATGGCAAGGGTGGCGATAATACCGACAAAAATACCATTGAGAAGCTGGATTTGTACCATTTGTTCAGGCTCTAGGCGCTGCTGCATCACATAATAAAAGAGTGCGCCGCACATCAGTCCAAATTGAATAATCGGACGATTCCCCAGTCGAATCGCCAGCATACCCACAGTGAGCATAATCGGAATCTCAATTGCGGCGGCCACCCCCATCAAATAGCCTGTCCAAGCTGAATCAATCTGCCGAACCTCGGTGAGATAGAGCGCTAAGCCGTTTACATATAAGTTATTGGCAAAAAACATCAATGTGGTCGCGAGCAAAAAGCTCATGATCTGAAATTGGAGATACCAAGGCCGATCGGGCTCTTGCTCCGTTTTGTCCTCATCAGTTGGGACTTCTACTGTTTGGCAAATATTGTTGGGTAAGAACAGCCATACCACTGTAATGGTGATACAGGTGATCGCCGCTGCCGCTAAAAAGGTATAGCGAAAACCAAAGGCGCTTTGCATGGAAAAAGCCAGCGGTGGACCGCAAACCCATGCCAGTGCGATGGAGGCGCGCGCGGTACTCATAAATAAGGTGCTGCGCGATGAAAAGTGTTTATCGCCATATTCACGCGCTAGCGCGAAAATTTGCGGAAAAGCGGCCGCGCTAAAGCCATTGATGACAATGGCGACGGCAAGTGCCAGCCAGTAGTTGGTATTAAATGCACAAACGAAGACCGTGACACTGTAACATGCAAGGGAGATCATCACGATTTTCTTGCGGGGCCATCCGGCATAGTCTGAATAGCGCGCCAAACGCTGGGAAATCAGCATGCCGGTGATAATGGTGGAAACCAAAAAGAGGGTGAGCTGCATTGGGCTGGCACCTAGCACTTTGACCATATAGAGGGTCGATAGGGGATAGAAAAAAGCGCCGCCAAGACCGGTGAAAAAACACGTCAAAATGAATGCCGCAGCTTTGGAGATAAAGTGCATAAAAACCCGCTTATTGGAGGAAATCAAAGGGTAAATCAAACCACTCTAGATTAACGAGGTTCGGCAGGGATAGATAATACGTAGCTCCCGTTTAGTGATAATATTCTGTCATTATTGATTGTTTATCTGAAAGAATAATGTCATTAATGAGGCATGAAACCAAATATTGAAACCATTAGTAGCGCCGATGATTTTCGTTGGTCGATGAAAGATTATCGCTTGGTCGAAGGTCATTATGAGATCAACTGCGGTTGGCACTATCACCAAGAATATGAGTTGGTGCTCTATTACGATCCACGCTGCGCTTATCGCGGAAAATTGTTTGTGGGCGACCATATTATGGATATGGGCGGCAGTCAGCTCATTCTCTTAGGGCCGGGGGTGCCTCATATGGTGACCGCCAGTACGGATCTTTATCGTAGTGATGTGGTGCACCAGAAAATTTTATGGTTCTCTCCGCGCTGGCTTGAGCAGTGTGGCCGCGTGATCCCAGAGCTGCGTACCGTGGAGCAGATGCTTAAACGCAGTAATCGGGGCTTGTGTTTTGGCGCACAGACCATTGAACGTGTGGCCTCGCTTTTAGAGAATTTTGCCAATGTGTCCCCAGCGAGGCAATTTGCTCATTTTATTCAGCTTTTGTTGCTGCTGACGGAAGACAAAGAGGCTAAACCGCTCTCGGTTCGGAGCCATGAATATCGTTTGCAAGATGAGCCTGATGCTGTGGTGGCACGGGTGGAACAAGCGCGGCGATATATTGCGAAAAACTACCAAAATCCGATTCAACTCAAAGAGCTGGCTAAAGCGCTGCATATGAGTGAAAGCTCAGTCTATCGGTTGTTTGAGCGCCATTTTGAGGAGAGCTTTGTCGAGCATTTACGTTTGTATCGTCTCGGTAAGGCTTGCGAACTTTTAGCGACCACCAATCGCGCTATCGCGCTGATCGCAGAAGATGTTGGCTTTAATAATCTATCGAACTTTAATCGCCAATTTAAAGAAGTGAAGAAGATGACGCCATCGCATTTTCGCAAACTATTAAGCGAGTAGCTGGCCGGATTTGTTTTGACTTGTGTTAATGAGAGGTATAGGTTCAGTGATAACGTCTATTATCTGTCGGGTTTTTAGATAGATTGCCCTTATGGACAGCCCATCTCCCGCGCATTACAGAGAATCAGAATTTATGAATCAGCTCGTCGAACGTTTTTTGCGTTATGTCCAATTTGATACTCAATCCAATCCAAGTGATCAAGCCTGCCCAAGTAGCCAAGGTCAGTTGGTTTTTGCCAATCAGCTTAAGGCCGAAATGATTGCCATTGGTTTAACGGATGTAAGCTTGAGTGATGATGGCTACCTCATGGGGCGTTTACCTAGCAATGTCTCAGCAAATGTGCCAGCTATCGGTTTGATTGCCCATATGGATACCGCGCCCGATGCCTCTGGCGCGCAGGTTAAACCACAATTGGTTGAGAACTATCAAGGCCAGACCATCGCGCTTGGAACCAGCGGTGAAGTGCTTTCGCCAGAGCAATATCCTGATCTGAATGGTTTGCATGGTCATACCCTCATCACCACTGATGGCACCACGCTATTGGGCGCGGATAACAAATCTGGTATTGCAGAGATCCTCACAGCGATCGCGACCTTGGTGGCAAACCCAGAGATTCAACATGGTGAAATTTGTGTGGGCTTCACCCCAGATGAAGAGATTGGCCGCGGCGCTGATCGTTTCGATGTGAAGAAATTTGGCGCGCAATGGGCCTACACCATTGATGGTGGTCCTGTGGGTGAGCTTGAATTTGAAAACTTCAACGCAGCTTCCGCTGAAGTGATTGTGCATGGTGTTAATGTGCATCCTGGTACGGCGAAAGGCAAAATGATCAATGCCATGAATATTGCTGCGCAATTTCAATTGATGATGCCTGCGGATGAAACACCTGAATCAACAGAAGGTTATGAAGGGTTTTATCACTTGGTGGCCATGAGCCCAAGTGTGGCCAAAACCACCTTGCACTATATTATTCGTGATTTTGATCAAGACAGTTTTGCTGCACGTAAAGCCTTTATGACTGAGCAAGTTGCAATGCTGAATCAAAACTTGCAGGGCAAAGGCCGTGTAGAGCTTGTGTTGAGCGATAGCTATTTCAATATGAAAGAGATGGTGGCGCCGCACCCTGAAATTATTGAACTGGCGCAAGCGGCGATGGCGGATTGCGGTATTGAAGCCAATATCAAACCGATTCGTGGTGGCACGGATGGCGCGCGTTTGTCCTTTATGGGCTTGCCTTGTCCAAATATTTTCACCGGCGGTTATAACTTCCATGGTTTGCATGAGTTTATTACGGTGCAAGGGATGGAAAAAGCGGTTGCGGTGATCGTGCGATTGGCAGAAAAAACAGCGCAGACCTACATCAGTAAAGAGAACGCCTAAGCGACAGCGATATACGCTGATCAGATTTAGCCCTCTTATATGAGGGCTTTTTTCTATGATGTCGTTGATCAATATACATGCGCAGCCTTGAGGCTGTGCTACAATCCTCGCCAAGAGAACGACCCATCTTGAAAGCGTGATATCACGCTGTTCACCCAGAATAAATTGAGAATATTTGCCATGAGCATTAAAAAAGAGATTCAGCTGCTTACCAACCGCATCGATACCTGCCAGCATAAATTAGCGGCTGCAAAATCACGCGATGATCAGGCGATGATCAAAAAATTTACCGATGATATTGAGAGCTTGAGCAAGAAGCTTAGCCAGTTGAAACACAAGCAAAGTTTTGAGCTGAACAAAGAGCGTAAAAGCTTGCTTGATATGCCTTACTCGCGCGAAATCAGTAAAACTGAGCAAGCGGATATGGGTAAGTTGAAAAAATCAGTAAAAGGTTTGGTGGTCGTACACCCAATGACCAAACTCGGCAAAGAGCTGCGCTTAGAAGTGGTGACAGGTTTTGCGCCGCAGCCATTTTAATATGGTTTTCATTTGACTGTGTTCATTGATAAAGGCCGCGAATGCGGCCTTTATTTTTGTGAGCGTGAGCTACCTTTATTGGCATTTTAAGCATGGCAGCGGTAGTGCAAAAGTCGAGAGGCATTCTTGAGTGCAGGTATCAATGCCATCATCCAGCAATTGAGTCGACCTGTGAGTCGCCATTGCGAAAACTCATTGTAGCGTTTCATTGATACCAGCTTTAGATTGGGCTGCCAACTCTCGACCTCTTTGGGATCATCCAGTGCAAACTTAAAACGAGCATTGGTATGTTTTACGGTATCGTGCCGACTTGAGTGCTTACACATAAAGCTTGATGAACTATCAAAGGCAATGTCACTTTGACTAAAGGGTAAGGTCATTTGTCGAATCGCATTGGCTACTTCCGTTTTATCAAAGTACATAAAAACGCCTTCAATAATAAAGAGCACTGGTACATCGCCATGACGATGGAATAGGGTATCGATCCATTCTTTATCAAATAATGAGCCAGATAAGCTGGGATTTTGTGTGCTGGATGGGATTAGCTCTGCGCGAAATGCCATCACTTCTGGCAAGTCAAGATCGTAGAGAAACAGCGTATCGGGCAATTCAATCTGTTTGCTGATTCTTTGGTATCGCGCATCAAGGCCGCAGCCCAAGTTCACCAACACACCTAGTGGGTTTTGCTGAATAAAATCGATGGCTAGCTGATCAAAATAATTTGCGCGTAGTGCGCATCCTACTTGGCTACGAATGGCATTTTCATAAATTGAGAGGTCATAGGGTACTTTTTCAACGACTTCGCATGCCGTTGGGTCGTCGAAAAAAGCATTGGTTCGACGGCTCTCTTTGGCTTTCATGTAGAGCGGAATCAGTAAGGTTTTTGCCACTTCATCTTGTAAGGTCATCACAACATCCTGTTATACAATGAGATTGCATTAATGATACTCATTTGCATTTAAGTGATTGTGATCGCGCGCAAATTATAGGGCAATCATGCGATAAATATGAATACTGTTATTGATAAGGACGCAAAGTATAAAAATGAAAATGAGGATTTAGAAAAGTAAAAAGCCCGCTCAATGAGCGGGCTTTTTCTATGTGGTGGGCGATACCGGGCTCGAACCAGTGACCCCCTCCTTGTAAGGGAGGTGCTCTCCCAACTGAGCTAATCGCCCAAATAATCGCATTGGGATAGCGCGATTATTGGAATTTGGTGCGTCTGAGTGGACTCGAACCACCGACTTCCACCATGTCAAGGTGACACTCTAACCAACTGAGTTACAGACGCATTGTGCTTGAAAGCGGGGCTAGAATACTGTTGTCATGATCGGCTGTCAACGGACAAAAATCACATTTTGGTGCGTTTGCGCAAAAGCTGTTCGAAATGGCTATTTATGAAAGATACTTAGAGAATAAAAAACGCAGCTGAAGCTGCGCTTTTTTAGGTTTAAGGTATGGCGGCTTGATCAGCGGGCTGAGAAATTCAGTTGCACCGATTCTGGTTGACGTTGAAGCCATAGTAGGCGCTGACCCAGTAAAATAGCAGCAACCGTTAAGCCAACGATAAAACCCCACCAAAATCCAAAAGGACCAATTGGCGCAATGACCCAGTCGGTTAAACCAAGGATGTAACCCGTTGGCAAACCAAAAATCCAGTAGGCGATAAAGGTACGTACAAAGATCGCTTGCATATCTTTATAGCCACGCAAAATGCCAGCGCCGATGACTTGGATAGAATCGGTCCACTGGTAAATACAGGCCAGTAGCATCAATTGGCTGGCCAGTGCCATCACCTGCAAATTGTCGCTATAGAGATCGGCGATTTGCGCACGCAAAAGGAAGGTAAGTAGGGCGGTTACGGTAGCAATTGCCAAGCCTAAACCTAGCGCACAATAGCTTGAAATACGCGCGCCTTCGATTTTGCGCTCGCCCAATTGATAACTGACACGAATGCTGGCAGCTGAGCCAATACTCATTGGAATGATGAAAATCATCGAGCTAAAGTTGGCGGCAACTTGGTGCGCAGCGACGGTGATCGAGCCAAGTGGCGCAATTAAAAAAGCCACCACAGCAAACAGCGTGACTTCAAAGAAGATAGCAGCCGCTACCGGAAAGCCAAGACGCATTAAACGCCACTGGGCTTTAAAATCGATGCCTTGCCAGTTTTTGAAAATCCCAATGCGCGAGAGCTTTTTCGAGATAAACATATAGGCCAGCATGGCAAAGAACATGATCCAATAGACCAAGGCTGTAGCCACGCCACAACCCACGCCGCCTAATTTCGGTAGGCCAAAGTGGCCGTATACGAAAATCCAGTTGAGTGGCACGTTCGCAGCTAAACCAATAAAGGCGATGATCATCGCAGGCTTGGTATACGAGCAGCCTTCAGCAAAGCTGCGCAGCACAATAAAGCCTAAAAATGCAGGCGCGGACCACATCACGGCGTGCAGATAGCCAATGGTTTTCTCTTTGAGCAGCGGCTCAATGTTGTCACGCATATCAATCAGTACGCCAGCGTTATACATCAGCAGCATAATGGGGATCGAGATGATCGCTGCGAGATAAAAGCCTTGCTGTACTTGAAATGGAATTTCATTTTTTTTGCCCGAACCATTGAGGGTTGCAATGATCGGTACCAAGGCCATGACGAGACCTAAGCCAAAAAGAATAGTGGGTAGCCAAATACTTGCCGCAACGGCAACAGCACCCATATCGGTGGCACTGACATCACCCGCCATCACGGTATCAACAAACCCCATGGAGGTTTGTGCGACTTGCGCGATTAGAATGGGGGTGGCGAGTTTCACCAGTTTTTTCATTTCAAGCGTGTAACGCTGCACACTAACTCCTACTGCATTGGAAGCATGACAAAAGCCGATATCTCTCGATATCGGCGAATTCGCTGTGGCCGAGTGGCCCCTTGAGCTTTTTGAATCAATTGTTTGGCATCGTGGATGGTGAGTATTGAAATCGGTTTCAATCTCAAGTGCATCGTCTGCGTGAGCTGTATTGGAAACAGCATTCATGCCAAATTGTGGATTGGCGGCAATATATCATAGGGTTTTCGCCGCGCCTAGCATTGTTGTTGCTAATTTATCCAGTTTCTATTCAGCTGGCTGGCGTAGAGTAATTTTTCCTATTTTTGCATTGTTCGGGGGAACGCAATGCACCTTTTTAAGCGCCAAGTATGCGCGCATTTCTCTTGCTTATCTTTTGTTGTCGCTGGTTTTTTGCTGCCCGTGGACTCAGTGTTCGCGGCTGAATTTGGGCCTTTGAAAACCTATGCGCAATCACCCTTACAATCCAATAGCCTAACGCCTGAGCTTCGCAGCGGTTTTACGAAAGTAGCGGGTCAAAGCGAGTTCTATTTAACCGGGACAGTGGCAAGCGTTTGGGCCCATTCTTCTGATATTAGCGCTGATTATTATCAAAATGCCTTGGTACTAGGGGTCGGCCATCAATTGAGCTCTCGATGGTACGTGGAAGGGCGCTATAACTGGCATTTTGCGGCAGACAACCACTTGGACGGCTTAACCCGAGGATTTCATGATTTGTTTGGCATCGGCCAAAATGGACGAGATGAGGTACCCAACCATAGTTTTGACTTATCTGTGCCCAAATATGGCATTGAACTTCATGATTTTGAAGGTGAAACTCTCAATCAAGCCTTGACGCTCTATCTTCAATATCAATTGCTTGAAACGCAGCAACATGGTTTGTCTTTGGGCGGTTCTCTTTACTACCACAACGTCAATTCTGGTCCTTTTGCCGACGAGGGATTTGAGCAGGCGTTGCAGCTTAACTACAGTTATCGCGCGGGAGCACATCGCGCCTATAGCACGGTGGGTATCACTTTTCGTTCAGAAAAAGAGGGGCTTGGTGATATGCCCTATCGCGAAAATGCAGCCACGGTGGCTGCTGGCTATGAGTACCAAATCAATGGTAATCATGCGCTGCTAGTGGAATACCATTGGTATGCTGGCGCGGCGAAAGAGGAGATTGAAGATCTCAGTGATGCTTCAAACGAAGTGCTGTTGGGGTATCGTTATCAATGGCATCGTCATGCGCTTGAAGTGTCCATGATTGAAAATCTGATCAATATGGATAACAGCACAGATATCGCTTTTACTGTGGGTTATCGCCATCAGTTTTAAGGCATAAAAAAGACCGCAGCTGCGGTCTTTTTTATATTTCATTGCTTCCCTTTTCTTCTCTTTAAGGAAGACAGAAGCAAACTTGTCGAACTAAAGCATTAGGCTTTTGGCGCGCCTTTATGGGCAACAGCCCACATGTGCAGTAGCTCTGATGCAATGGTCGCACCGGCAAGTGCTGTCAGCTCACTTTGGTCATAGGCAGGTGCAATTTCAACCACATCCATACCTACCAAATTGATACCAGCTAAGCCACGTAGGATTTTAAGCACTTTATCTGTGCTCAAACCGCCACATACAGGTGTCCCTGTGCCTGGTGCATAGGCTGGATCAAGACAGTCGATATCAAAGGTGAGATAAACCGGCAGATCGCCAATGGTGTCTTTCACCTGCGCAACAATAGCATCCACAGCCATATCATTAGCGCTTGGCGCATCAATCACCGTAAAGCCTGCATCGCCATGATCGGTACGAATACCGATTTGTACTGAGTGTTGTGGGTCAATCAAACCCTCTTTTGGCGCATGATAGAACATGGTGCCGTGATCGTAACGACCACCCGCATCATAGGTATCTGTGTGTGCGTCAAAGTGAATCAAGGCCATCTTGCCAAAGGTTTTCGCATGCGCGCGCAGCAGTGGCAGGGTAACAAAGTGATCGCCACCAAAGCTTAAACAAGTTTTTCCCTGCGCCAATAGCGCGCTGGTGTGGCCTTCAAGTTTGGCCATCATGTCTTCACTGTTCCCGGTTTCAAAGACCAAATCACCAGCATCGACCATGGTGACATGATCTTCTAATGTAAAGGTCCAAGGAAAGCGTTTCTCTTCCCACGCAAGGTGAGTTGAGATTTGACGCATCGCGGTTGGTCCCATACGGCTGCCAGAGCGGCCTGTGGTTGCAAGGTCAAAAGGAACACCAGTGATCACCACATCGCAATCAACTTCAGTGGGTTTGAAGTGCAAAGGTTGGCGCATAAAGCCAAAGTTGTTGGCGTAAAGAGATGTATCGTTATGGGTTGCCATCACGGCCTCCAAATTGAATCACCAAGGGCGATAGCCCTTGGCAAATGATATGTGACTAATCGATATCTTCGAGATAAGTATAACCGCGAAGACCTTCACTGAGCTCATGCAATAGCGCCGCTTGTTCGCGTGGCGCGACATGTTGCTGAGCCAACGCTTTATAAGCCGCCAAGAAGGCATCGGGTGACATGTGCACATAGCGCATGACATCAGCGACGGTATCGCCAAGCTCGATATTATCGATGTGATACTCACCTTTCTTATCAATGGTCACAATAGCGGTATGGGTATCGCCAAAGAGGTTGTGCATATCGCCCAAAATCTCTTGGTATGCGCCGACCATAAAGCAGCCAATCGGATAGGGGTTGCTGGCATCCCATGGTGGAACCGGTAAAGTGGTCTCAATCCCTTGTTCTTCGACATAATGCTCAATAGCACCATCGCTGTCGCAAGTGATATCAAGCATGACTGCGCGTTTCGTTGGTGCTTGGTTGAGATGCGCTAATGGCATCACGGGGAAGACCTGATCAATCCCCCAAGCATCCGGCATTGACTGGAAGAGCGAGAAATTGATAAAGAATTTATCCGCGAGCTTTTCATTGAGCTCATCCAAAATTGGACGATGCACACGATTATTTTGCGACAGCATATGGCTGAGCTGATTGCAGATGTTCAAGCTCATCTCTTCAGCCCATGCGCGCTCAGCAAAACCAAGCATGCCAATGTTAAATAGCGCGTGGATCTCAGCTAGATCAGACTGACAGTCGCGATATAACTCAACCAAGGCGCGATGGGGTTTACTTTGTTGAAGCTCCAGCCAGCTTTGCCACAAATCTTGGAGTAAGTAGTGGGCATCTTCTGCTGGCGCATTGAGATCGCTTGGCTCGTAGCGCTCAACACCAATCACGTCGGTGATCAGCACGGCATGGTGCGCGGTGAGGTTACGGCCTGATTCAGAAATTAGACGCGGCATTGGTGTTTGTGTTTGACGACACATGTCAGCCACAGTGGCCACGATGGTATTGGCATACTCCTTTGCGCCATAGTTCATGGAACAATGGCTTTGGCTACGGGTGCCTTCATAGTCTACGGCGAGGCCGCCGCCGACATCGAGGGTATCAATAGGCACGCCCATGGCACGAAGCTCGCAGTAAATGCGAGATGCTTCACCTACACCGTTACGAATATCACGCACGTTGGCCATTTGCGAGCCAAGGTGGAAGTGGACCAGTTGCAGCGCATCAAGTTCATCTGCGTTTTTCAGCGCATCAATGACCTGGAATACTTGTGATGCGGATAACCCAAACTTGGATTTTTCACCGCCGCTTGCCTGCCATTTCCCTTGACCTTGAGAAGCCAAACGAACACGTAAACCAAGGCGTGGTTTGACACCGAGTTGACGGGCTTCTTCGAGCACTAAATCAAGCTCAGAGCGTTTTTCCAGCACGATATAAACGCGGTGGCCAAGTTTTTCACCAATCAATGCCAGTCGAATATATTCACGGTCTTTATAGCCGTTACAGACGATCACTGAGCTGGCTTTTTGCGCCATGGCAAGCACGGCCATCAACTCAGGCTTACTGCCGGCTTCAAGACCTAGCTGTTTTTGCTGCTGCGCGGATTGGCTGGCCAAAATGGCCTCAACAACTTCTTGCTGCTGGTTTACTTTAATGGGGTAAACCGCAAGATAGTTGTTTTCATAATCATATTCCTTGATCGCATTATTAAATGCCAAGCACAGGCTGTTGGCGCGGTCATGGATAATTTGCGGAAAACGAACCAGAACTGGCAAAGAAACGCCACGGTCGCTTAAATCTTGAGCGAGCTTGGCAAGGGAGACTTGACGTTCTGGGTGTTCACGGTTTGGGCAAGCAACGACTTCGCCTTGCGAATTGATATCGAAGTAGCCTTGGCTCCAATAGGGCAGGTTGTAACGCGCGCGCGCGTTATCAAGGGTCCAAGTGGTCATGGGTTGGGCCTCAATCATGCTGCTGGCGCAGCACTGACAACATGGTGCGGAATGAAAGGCATAGATGGTATGACGATTGAATTCGTCAAATCGCAGCAAGGCCGCACCCTGGCTTTGCGCAGTGTTTCAAAATTTTGTGCACTCACGCAAATCGAAGGCATTAAATGAGTAATTACTCATTGCGACAAGTTGCATTATTTGTCGATACGACAAAAATCGGTGATCTATCGTTCAATGAGTTCAAATGTCGCCATTAGCGCTGAAAACATGCTACTTGGACGTGACTTTGGCCGTTGAGATTATTCAGCAGGGGATTAGAATAGGGGCATCACTTCTCTATAAAATCAATATCATGATTATCGGTACTTCGGGCTATGACGCCCTGATTGAATACTTGGTTGAAAGCTTTTCACTGTTTGAAGGTGGCGCAGTCGTTAGCGATGGCGAAACACTGGAAGATTTTGTAACGGATAAAGTTGCCACAATGGTAATGACGATTTGTGAACAAAAAACGCAGTTGGAAGCGGAACAACGTTTTGCATTGCTTGCCGAAGCGGACAAAATTGTCGAAGAACTTGCTGAAGTATTGGCCAGTCGCTGGCAAAAACCGCTGTGCGAAAAACAGCGTGAGTTTTTAGGTGAATTTATCGATTTACTGAAAAACCTTTTTGATAGCGAAGTTGGGGCATAATCTCAAACCATCTCAGAAATGGCGTAGTGGTTGGTTTTGCTTTAAGTCCTTTCGCTATCGTCACTGCAGCGCAGATGTTATGCTGGCATCTCATTCACAAGGAAGTGTGTCGTTATGAACGTGAATTTTGTCCAGGAACATCGCCAGCGTATGCAGCAGCATATCAGCGAGCACATTGCGCCAGTTGACCAGATTTATCATGATCTCAGTGCTGATCTGCAGCCTATCGATATTTACCACATCAAACCGACGCAAACGCGCCCTTTTCATACATTAATCACCGCAGGAATGAGCGATCACCCCATGAATTTGCCTTTGGGTGTGCAAGCACCGCAGCATTTGGAGCTAATGGTCACCCTGCCGCAAGAGTGGGAAGTGAATGAAAATGCGTTTCGCCAGTCGCAATGGTATTGGCCCATCGCCCAGCTCAAATTTATTGCGCGTTTTCCAAAGCAGTATAAAACCTGGCTGGGATGGGGGCATACCTTACCCAATGGCGATCCATCTGAGCCCTTTGCTGACAATACAAAAATGAGTGGGATGATGATTGTGCCTTCATTGCATGTCCCGCAAAGCTTTTATCAGCTGCCATTAGAAAGCGATAAAACAGTGCACTATTTTGCTTTGGTACCGCTTTATGATGAAGAGATGACCCTAAAGTTAGAGCAGGGGATTGATCCATTGCTCGATGGTTTTCATCTATATGGCGCGACGGATTTGATTGATATCACGCGGCCCAACATTGGTGCGAGCATATAATTGAGCATTAAATGGGTCGAATTAAAAAAAGCCAAGGCAAACGCCTTGGCTTTTTTGTATTGAGCATGAGGAAGGCTGAATTGAGTTTATTCCCATACGGCTTCAAGGAAGTTGGCAAACTTGCTGTTGTAAGCGCCGTTACCGTTTAGAGTAACATTGAGTACAGTGCCATCTTCAGAGAGTTTAAACGCGGTGTCTCGGACTGCAAAATCAGCGTGGCCTGAGAAGTTGATGGTGGTGATCTTTGATAGCTCAGCTTTGTAGGCGGATGCATATTCGTGCTTGGTACAAAGATTGATCATATCGTTATAGATGTTGTTAATGACACCGCTAGTCCAGCGTGCCGCTTTTTCGCCATCCATACGCTCGGTGCTGTAGTCATAGCCAGACCACGCGCTCCAGTCGATTGTTGCGGTTAATGTGGCATTGCCACAGCTTTGAGCTACTTGCGCGACTTCCGTTTGAATACGCTCTTGTGCTTGTGATTGCGCTGCTTTTGCTTTGATGCCAATACCAGCCGCAAGTGCTGGTGTGCTGAGGGTGAAAAGGGCCAATAGCGCTAATGTCGATTTACGGTTCATAGAAACTCACTTGCAGTTGATTGCTTGGTGTTGATTGATAGAAGAATCATCAGTGCTATCTCTATGAAATTAAATGATTTTTTATATTTAACGCATGGCATTTCGGTCTAATTCATTGTTTTATAATAAGAAAGTCATAGAGAAGACAAAAATTTGTGAATCAGACTGCAAAAATAAAGTGAGATTGATGATGAATGTGTTTTCACTTAAACCACTTTTCATATTGATTTCAAGTGGATGCACTGCATCTCTCAGAGTGGGTGTAAAGATTCATATTGATGGTGAGGCTGCGGGTAGGACATAGCTCAGAAGTAGCACTGCAGTATATCTTACGAACAATGTTGCGTTTAAGTAGGCAAAATGTAATCAAATAACAGCGCTGCGCTTGTACTTTTAGACACAGCACGCCAAGATGTTGTTTTTAGAATAATCGAGTGATTTAGCCATGAATACCTTTGATCGCATGAAGCAGATGACCCAGTATTTTTATGCATTTGCCATGGTGCAGTGCATCCATGTGGGATTGGTGCTGATTCAAGGTGATCAGCATAACATCACACGTTTGATGGTGCCGCTTTTGCAATTGGTGCTGGCTTTAGCTGTTGCGCGCAATGCTCATGAATTTAAAGCTTGGTGTTGGCGATTGGGGGCATTCATTGCGCCGCTCTTTATTGCGCTCTCATTGGCTATCATTGCGATGTCGGTTTATTTGCTGTTGCAGCATGGTGTGGTTGTGTTGCTGTGTATTGAGATTGTTTTTGCTGTCGCATCTATCATGGCGTTGTCTTTGGCCATGAAGACATTGTGGCATCCTGCGTTAAAACAACGTTATTTAGCGCAGGTCAATGAATGAGTCATGCGTGACTTTATATAAAAAAGCCAAGGCAATGCCTTGGCTTTTTTGTTGAATATGCATTGAGTTAAGCGGGCTGCTGTGCTTCCTCTTCAGCTTCAGCACTTTTTTGCTGCGCACGTTGCTTATCAAGCGTGCGCTGTAAAAGCTGCGAATAAATAGGTTTACCGCCAGCCATCTGCGCGACCATGACGGCACCTAGGGTGGTGATCAGTAGTGGTAACATCAGGTCATAGTTATGGGTCATTTCAATGACGAGCAAAATGCCGGTAATTGGCGCGCGAACAGTGGCCGCAAACAATGCCCCCATACCAGCAATGGCAAACATGCCAGGGGAGATCCCCAAATCAGGCAATAATTGGCAGGCTGCGGTGCCAAAGAAGGTACCAAACAGGGTGCCAAGTGCTAGCATTGGCGCAAAAATACCGCCTGGGGCGCCAGATCCAAAGCAGATCAGTGTGGTGAGTAGGCGAAAAGCAAAAATAGCGAGTAGTGCGACAAGCCCATAATGACCAGCCGAAAACTCAGGAATAAAAATGATGCCACCACTGGTAATTTCAGGCACATAGAGCAGCAATAAACCAAACACTGCACCAATGGCAGCACCAGTTAGTACAAAGCGTTTGCGTTCGTTGCGATGGATGCGCTGAAACATTTCGATGGTTTGAATAACGAGTTTGTTAAAGCAAACCCCGAACAGGCCAAATAGCAGACCGAGAAGTAGGAATAACCAAAGAGATCCGAGAGGCGCTGCGTCAAATTGCGGCATGGTGATAACGGCATCTTGCCCGCGTAGCATGCGAAAAACGATGTTCGATACAATCGCCGAGATCATCACGGCTTTAATCGAAATCAAGTTATAGCGAAATTGTGGACGCATCTCTTCGACCACAAACATCACACCGGCTAGTGGTGCATTAAAGGCGGCGGCAAGGCCTCCGGCGGCACCTGAAGCGAGCAGGGTGTGTACCCCCTCTTTATCTTTTAAACGGAAGATGTCAGCCATCATTTGGCCAACGTTACCGCCCATTTGTACAGTTGGACCTTCGCGACCCAATACCATACCTGAGCCTAAAGCGCCTAAGCCACCAAAGAATTTGACAGGTAACACGCGCCACCAACGGACCGGACGAACGCCATCCATTGCGCCTTCAATTTCGGGAATACCTGAGCCGCCAGCTTCTGGCGCAAAGCGGTGTACTAAGTAGTAGCCGAACATGGCGAAAATAGCGCTGAGGGCAACGGCTGCAATCCACATCAGTGGTGCAAAGTCACTAAGAATTGAAGTTTTAAGCCAATCGGTACGATGGCTTGAGATCCAACTGACCCCCATTTCAAATAGTGTCCCCAGCAGGCCGGCTCCGACACCAACCAGTGCAGAGAGCAGAAGGACTTGAATCGGCGTTTTATGGCTAGACATAAAGCGTCGAACGGTTTTACTAGGTTGGTGGCGGACACGTACCCGCACACTGACCTGTTCATTGGGATCGGAATGAGAAGAAGTCATGGCGCAATAGGATCATCATTGAAAAAGAACGTGAAAACAGGCTAATGGTATCTAACATCCAGCTTAGTTGACATGCACATTCCGGCAACCTTTGCTTTCTTTTTAACACGAAAGTGTATTGATATTTTTACAAATCAATGCCGCTATAAAAATAAAAATGTGTCGAAAAAGCATACAATCGAGCCAAGTGGTGGTATGGCAAGATAGGCTCAAGTGCATCTTTCTGATGCTTTAATTTGATGCTTTAATTTGATGCTTGTTGGTCAAATGCTTCGTAAAAAGGGTTCGCTGATGCGTTATGGCGATCTTGGCCTGCAAGATGAAATACGCTTTGCAGCGCCTGAATCACATCTCGCGCTAATAAGCCGATTTGCCCGTAGTGCTGCGCATGAGTATCTGCCGCATGGCTGTGCACGAGAACGCCAAGGCGCGCTGCATCCATGGCCGAATAGTTTTGTGCCAATAGTGCGCCAATGATGCCCGTGAGCACGTCCCCCATACCACCTGTTGCCATGCCGGGATTTCCAGCAAGGCATACATTCGTATGATAGCCATCACAAATGAGTGAGCCAGCACCCTTGAGCACCACGACGCCGCCGTAGCGCTGCTGAATCTCTTTTACTGCTTGATAGCGATTGTGTTCAATATCACTGACGCTGCATTGAAGAAGGCGAGCGGCTTCGCCTGGATGTGGTGTTAATATCCAGTGATCGTAGCGCAGCGGATGTTGCGCCTTTGCCAATAAAGTTAGGGCATCAGCATCAAGCACCATAGGCTTTTGTTGTTGCAATGCATGATGAAATAGCGCAGTCGCCCAAGCATCTGTGCCAAGGCCTGGGCCTAAAATGAGATGGCTTGCCCAATTCATTGCGCTGATATTTTCAGCGTTTGGTTTATTAGCGATGTTCTTTGTACCGACCTCAAAGGGCTGAGTCATGGCTTCAATGCAGCTTAGCTGTAAGGGCAAGATAGTGTGTGGATGGGTAAGCACTTTGATCAGTCCTGCGCCACTTCGAAGTGCCGCTTGTGTGGTCAAGCAAATCGCGCCAGACATCCCTTGATTGCCACCGATACAGCATAACTTCCCGTGATTGCCCTTATGTGCGCTGGCTTTTCTTGGCAGTAGCCGCTGGCCAATGACATTGGCTGTGAGACCATAAGCGCGCGGCGCTTGCGTTTGTAACAGCAGCTTGGCGCACGCTAAATCAGCCAGTGTTAGGGTGCCAACGTGATCTCGCGCCTTGCCCGTGACCAACCCTTGTTTGATGCCAATTAATGTGAGCGTTTGGGTTGCGATGATGGTTTCACCCATGGGCTGGCCTGTATCTGCGTTGAGCCCAGAAGGAATATCGATACTAAGGACAGGCTTTTGACTGCGATTAATTGCCTGAATGATTTGCTCGGTGTGCGGGCGAACAGAGCCGGACAAGCCAATGCCTAAAATCGCATCAATGATTAAATCACTTTGTGCAATGTTACGCGCAAGCGCGCTGCTGGGATGAATTGAAACCCCCTGCGTGACGGCGCTTTGATAGGCAAGCCGCGCATCACCACTTAACTGCTCACCGGGCGTGAGTGCAATGATACAAACCTGCCGGCCGGCCTTGGAAAGTGCGATGGCTGCGATATAACCGTCGCCGCCATTATTGCCGCTGCCACAAATGACGCATATTGCTTGTTGTGTTGTTGCCATGGACAGAGCCTGCATCGCCACGGCATGCCCCGCATTTTGCATTAATTGATAGAGCGAAATGCCAAGTGATTGGGCGCATTGAATTTCCCCTTGGCGAATTTGTTCGGCGCAATAAAGCGGAAGGCTGTGCATATCAAACTCTGTTATGGACTTTGTCATCAGCATAAGCCAAATCGCAGCGTCGAACTGTGGTGTATTTCAAATGTGATGGGTTGATTCACCATGGCGTAATAGGTCAATCACGGCTATCGACGACTGGCGGCGGGCGAGACTTGAGCGCAAGGGGCTAATTTTTTGATGTCTCAATAAGTTGACATGCCATGACTGCTGCTGCTGCAAAATGCGCACTAAGCTTAGCCAAACATACGTTTGCAAGGCGCACAGAGATGAGTTCAAGTAGTCATAAGATGGGATTGGTTGGCCTGACCACCATCGTTACTGTCAATATGATGGGGTCGGGTATTATTTTGTTACCCTCAAGTTTGGCGCAAACCGGTGGTATCGCACTGCTCGCATGGGGGATCACCGCCATTGGTGCCCTTTGTATTGCCCATGCATTTTCTAAATGCGGGATGTACTGCACCGAAGATGGTGGTATGTCTGCCTACGCGCAAAAAGCCCATGGTAAATCCAGCTTCTTTATTGCCTCTTATACCTATTATGTCTGTTTAGTGATTAGTGCCGTGGCCATTGCTGTGACCACAGTCGGGTACTTGGAAACCTTTATTCCTTGGATGAAAGGCACGCCCATTCACACCTTTGTTGGCGTGGTCGTTATCTTGGCGATTACTTTGCTTGCCAATATGCGCGGCGCCAAAATTACCGGCCGAATTTCATCGGTGACGGTTTGGGGAGTGATTATACCTGTGCTGGGCTTGTCGATAATTGGCTGGTTTTGGTTTGAGCCCCAAATTTTTGCTGAAGCTTGGAACCCCAATGATGTACCCGTGAATAAGGCGATCTCATCAGGTATTGCACTGACGCTTTGGGCATTTCTTGGTATTGAATCGGCGGGGGCAAACTCAGGCGCGGTTGAAAATCCCAAGCGTAATGTACCGCTCGCGTGCATGTTGGCGACCATCTTTTCTGCCGTGACCTATGTAGCATCAACGACCGTGATTCAAGGTATTGTTCCCAATCATGAATTAGCCGCTTCCGATGCCCCCTTTGGCTTGGTCTTTAGTTATATGTTTGATGATACCGTGGGCAAGGTGATCACCATTATGGCCATCATCGCCTGCATCGGCTCTTTGCTGGGTTGGCAGTTTACTAATGCGCAGGTTTCAAAAGCCGCCGCTGATATGAAGCTGTTTCCGCCTATTTTTGCCAAAACCAACCGATTTGATGCACCAGTGCAGGGCATGCTGATTATGTTTGCCTTGGAATTTGCGTTGGCGGTAATGACTATTTCACCAACCTTGGTGAAGCAATTTAACGTGCTGGTGGACCTTGCAGTGTTTATCAATATGGTGCCGTACATTCTATCGCTGACTGCACTGGGTATTATTTTGAAACAAGCCAATGTGGATCCTAAAGAGTATCGCATTGCCATCAGTATTGGCTCAGTGGCGGTGCTTTATAGCATTTATGGTGCCTACGCTACGGGACAGGAGTCTGTGTTTTATGGCGCTCTGATCACCTTATTGGGTTACTTCTTTTACGGCTTTATTGCCAGTCGAGATGCCAGAGTCAACTAAACCATCACATTGTTAATGTCGATATTTTTGAATTGTATGAATAAAGGAAATGGATATGGCCCACTACGGTAAACAGAAACATGCCTTAATTTTCAACGATACGGTCAAAGAAGGTGTGATTGAAAATGCGCTCGACCGACTTTTAGATGAGTTTCAAACCGAGGGCGTCGCGGTCACCATGGCGACCTCCTTTGATGATTGTTATTCTATTTTTAACGCCAATATCGCGGTGGACTGTTTTATGTTGACCTCGCAAATGACGGGGCAGCAAGCAGAAGAGAATGAGAAGTTCTTTCAGCTCATCGATAAGCTCAACCATCGTCAGCAAGGGGTGCCTGTTTTCTTGTTGGCTTCACGAAAAAAAATCACCTTGTCCGTGAGTCGCGAATTGATGTCGCGCGTCGATGAGTTTGCTTGGATTTTAGAAGATACCGCCGATTTTATTGTGGGTCGTGCAGTTGCAGCAATGGAGCGTTATCGAGCACAACTTTTACCGCCACTGATGTCGGCAATGATGAAATACGACGATGTACATGAGTATTCTTGGGCCGCGCCGGGCCACCAAGGTGGGGTGGGTTTTACCAAAACGCCGGCAGGTCAGCGATTTTACAGCTATTACGGTGAAGGGCTATTTCGCTCTGATATGGGGATTGAGCGCGGCTCTCTGGGCTCTTTATTGGATCATACGGGCTATTTTGGTGACAGCGAAGCCTTTGCCGCTAAAGTTTTTGGTGCTGATCGCTCTTACTCACTGGTAACCGGTACCTCGGGTGCCAATCGCACCATTATGCAGGTGTGTATGAAGGAAAATAGCCTTGCGATTTGTGATCGTAATTGCCACAAATCCATTGAGCAGGGACTGATGCTCACGGGTGCAAGGCCTGTTTATATGCTGCCAACCCGTAATCGTTACGGCATTATTGGGCCGATTTATCCCCAGCAGATGGCGCAAGCCACACTAAAAGCCAGAGCCCAGAGTGAACCGCTCACCAAAGATTACGCAGAGCAAGACCCGGTTTATGCCGTGATCACGAACTGTACCTACGATGGCCTGTGTTATAACGCCAAGCGAGTGCAAGAGATTTTAGGTCAGAGTAGTCCAAGACTTCATTTTGATGAGGCTTGGTATGGGTATGCACGTTTTAATCCAATTTATGAAGATCACTTTGCCATGCGAGGTGAACCATCGGTCTCGGATAGTGAGCCGACGGTATTTGCGACCCATTCAACCCATAAGTTGCTCAATGCCTTGTCTCAAGCATCTTATATTCATATTCGCCATGGTAAAGATGCCATTGATTTTCAGCGTTTTAACCAAGCCTATATGATGCATGCCACCACCTCGCCGCTCTATGCCATCAGTGCATCCAATGATATTGCTGTGTCACAAATGGCAGGTAATCGCGGTTATTCCTTAACCCAAGAGGTGATCAACGAGGCGGTGGATTATCGCCAAGCCATGGGGCGTTTGTATCGCGAATTTGAAGCCGATGGTGATTGGTTCTTTAAACCATGGAATGCGGAAACAGTGACCGATCCGGTCACTGGCATTGAGGTGCCTTTTGAAGAAGCCGATCCGGCGCTGCTGGCATCGAACCAAGATTTTTGGGTGATGAAACCAGGTGATAGCTGGCATGGTTTTGCAGATATGCCTGAAGACTGGTGTATGCTCGATCCCATTAAAGTCAGCATTCTTGCGCCGGGGATGGGGGATGATGGCAAGCTTTTGGACACCGGTGTCCCTGCTGCATTGGTCACCCAATATTTGACGCGTTTTGGCATCGTGCCTACGCGCACCACTGATTTTCAAGTGATGTTTCTCTTTTCCATGGGGATCACCAAAGGTAAATGGGCGACTTTGGTCAATACCTTGCTGCGCTTTAAGTCCAATTACGATCGCAATGTGCCATTAAAACAGGTATTGCCAGATCTTGCTGAAAATTACCCTGATGTCTATGGCGAAATGGGGCTGAAAGATTTGGGCGAGCGTATGTTCCAATACCTCAAAGAGCATACGCCCTCAGAAAAGCTCAATTTGGCATACTCCAGTTTGCCTGAAGCGGTTCTGACGCCGCGCGCTGCTTTTGAGGCAATTGTGGATGATGCTGTGGAGATGGTGCCATCCAATCAGCTGGAAGGGCGTGTTGCCGCCAATGCGGTTATTCCATATCCACCGGGTATTCCGATGTTGATGTCTGGTGAAAGCTTTGGCGATAGTACCAGCCCACAAATAAATTATCTGCGCAGTCTTGAGGTCTGGGATAAAGCATTCCCTGGGTTTGAGCATGAGACGGAAGGCACGGAAGTCGTGGATGGTATCTATCACGTGATGTGTGTGAAAGTTTAAATGGCCGAATACTCAAACATCAAAAAGCCAAGCAATGCTTGGCTTTTTGTTTTTCTGAAATAGCGGCCAATTAGCTGGATGCGTCAACGCTGAAAGCGAGGTATTACATCGATGGATTGAGTTGCCCGAGTTTTAAGTAGGCATGGCGCTCGCCATTTTTGTACTCAATGGCGCTATGGACTGGGTGAATACGATTTGCAATGACTTGAAACTTATATTGATTTTCAGCCTTGAATAACACGACTTCCAAAATGCCGTGGCGCAGTTGCCAATGCCCATTGATATGGAAACGATCAAAGAGGGTAAATTCATCCACACGGCCATCGGGGTGAAAATGTAGTTCAGTGATATAGCCCTGTGTGCAGGTTTTAAACCAAATCTGCTCACTCACTTCATGGCGTTTAATGGCCCGTTTTTTGTTGCACCATTGTTCAATATGGTTGGCATTGACTGGTCCTTGGTCAAAATCGCCATGGCACTCACGTTGGCAGAGTTCGAGCTGCTCACTGGCGATTTTAGTAAAAAATAGATGTGGCATTAGAAGCGGCGGATCTCCCAAATTCGAGGTGACCAATAGGGGTTATCCAGACGAGACACCATGACGCCACGCGAGGTGGATGCATGCATAAAGTACTGGTCATCAACCAATAATCCCACATGATATTGACGTTTCCCTGTTTGGAAAAAGACCAAATCGCCGCGTTGGCGTTGATCCCATTTGATCAGCTTGCCCACTTTGCGTTGCTGTAACGTGGTTCTGGGCAGCTCAATGGCATAAATGGCTGACATGGCGCGCTGGGTAAAAGCAGAGCAATCGATGCCTTTTTTATTTTCGCCACCTAAACGATAGGGTACGCCTTGCCAGTCATCATAAAAATCAGCGTAACCGGCAAAGATGATGGCTTCATCAGGTGTTGACGCCTTTGGCTGAGGCGCAGGCTCACTCGCGCAGCCTGCAAAAACAAAGAGAGAACAAGTCAGCAATAAGCGTCGACAAAGTCGAAATAAAATCATTATTCAGTCCTAGTTTGTATGAGGTGAGGTTAGCCTACTATAGAAAAGCTGGGAAAGCCGTGATGGATTCGGCATCAGATCGCGTTTTTGCAATATTGCCGATTTTCCTCTGTGAGATGCCCCTTATTGCGGGGCTTTTGCCGACGATGTAAATGATAAGTGAGAATCATGACATAGGCTGGCGTCATCAAATTCTATTCAAATTGACATAAATCAGTCATCGCATTGACTTGTTCTCTTGTTTCAATCACGTCAAAGACAATGGATTGACATAGGGAGCGTGTTTTGTTGTCAATGGATTCAGCAGGTTCAATGCAAGGTTTATCTCAAGTTCAAGTGAGCCAATGGCGTCTTTCACGAGCACTGATCCTTTGGATGTGCTTGATGGTTCTGTGTCTGATGCTCATGGCGGGATTGTATCAGTCACAAAAAATGGCGCGATTGAGCGATGAGCATGCCTTTTTTGAGCAATATTGGCCGCTTAGCCAGCATCATCAAACCTTAAAACAGCTTAATTTTGAGTTAGGGCAGTGGGCCAACGATGTGGTGCAGCGCAATGCTCGTGGTGAGTTAGAACAAGCGATCGCTCGTTTTGAGCGTTTAGAACGCGGCCTCACACAGCAGCATGCAGCCTTTGAAGCAGCAAAAAAACAGCTGCCATCCTCAGCGCAGCAAGCCTTGTTACTCAATATTCGTAATGATCAACCGTGGCAGCAACTGCAACAATCTGGACGTGTGCTTTATCACTATCAAGGGGAACTCATTCCCTTGGCGCAAGAGATTGCGGATAAAAAACGTCAGTTTAGCTATGCGATCACCATGGTGCGCGCTGAGATGAGCCGTGTGGGGTTGATTTTATTTGCTGATAACCCAGAAGCGACAGAGTATGTCACCACCTTTGTCAATAACTCTGCAGCAATGGAAAGTGCTTATCTTGCCTATTTAGTGGAACAAAATGGTGCGCGCGCACGAAAAGATTTGCGCCAGCTCAAGCACAGTTTTGCGCGAATGGAAGTGAGTTTGCAGGAACTGATGCGCATCGAACCAAGCCTTGTGAACTATCACAATATTTTGGTGCCCTTTGATATGGTCGCACTGGGTTTCTCAACACAGGGCTTGTTGCAGCAGCATATGGCGCTGGTGGATTTGCAGCAGCGCCAATCCATGGCCTTGGCGGATTTTCAATCTCAAGTGATGTTGATGACGCAAGCCTTAAATCAGCGTCAGCAACAGATTCAAGCTGAATTGCTAAGGCTTAAGCAGCGTTTAGCCGTAAAGCCGCCGACAACCCTTTACGCCCTATGGCTTTCTGCATGCCTTATTTTAATCGGCTATGGCGTGCAACTGATTTGGCGTTTACATCAGCAGCGCCATCAGGTCAGCCAAGCACTACAAGCGCCGATGCATGCCGCTAACTTCAAGCTCATTGAGGAGTACGCATCAATTTACAATGGGTTGGTTGAACGGCTCAGTCCAATCCTTGCCAGTCGCCAGCGCGCAGTCGTCGCGGTGGCAAAATCGCAGCAGCAAAATGAGGGGCATGACAGTGTCTCACCTTTTGTCATGAAGCCGTGCCCAATGACAGGTGTCTCATCGCTCAATGAATTGAGCGGCTCTCGTGAGAAGGTTTGATAAGGTGCGTGCAATATCAGTGTGATAGCATCGGTAAATTGTCGCGATTGCCATGTTTGTAAGTGTGGTATTGCAAGATCTAGGGTGTCATTGCATGGTGGCAATACCACTGGCGATAAAATAGGGCAGCGCTTGCAGGAATCCATGAGCGGCGTAGAATGCGCCGGTGTTTTTTTGCTTGATCCAATTTCATGTTACCCCACGCACTTCATCTACTGCGCCAGCAACGCTTGGCAATCTCTCGTCGTCCCTTTAATGCGCGCGGCGGCAAAATGCAGCGCTGCGATCGCTGTATGCTGCGCGAAATTTACTGTATTTGTGGTGTGTCCCATCGCACGCCATGCAATGCAGCTGTTTTACTCTTGATGTATGACGATGAAATTCTCAAACCCAGCAATACAGGGCGTTTAATCGCCGATGTGATAGCGGACACCTCTGGCTATATTTGGGCACGTAACGAGCCAAACGAAGAACTTTTAGCAAAAATTAGCGATCCTCAGTATCAGCCATTTTTGGTCTTTCCCGATGAATATGCCAAGCCAGAGCAACCAGTCGTGCATCAAGTCGCCGTTGCTGCGGGCAAAACACCGCTGTTTATTTTGATTGATGGCAGCTGGCGAGAAGCACGGAAAATCTTTAGTAAAAGTCCTTATTTACACCATTTGCCCATGCTGTCAATTTGTCCGAAAACCTTATCGCGTTATCAAATGCGAGTGGCGGCAAAAGAGAACCATTTGGCAACCGCTGAGGTTGCGGCCATGGTACTTGAGCTTGCAGATTGTCCTCATGCAGCGGATGCATTGAATGAGCGTTTTGATCTCTTTAAAGAGCGCTATTTGGCAGGAAAAATGAGCAGAGAGCCTAAATTTTAACCACTTGCATGGGTTGCATCAAATTTACTGCGAAATTGTGATTTATTTTTTTGCGTGTAATAAATAACCCTGATAAACAGCCAGTTAGCAAATCAAGATTGAAACATCCTTGGTCATGATGCCCAGAGCGTGATCCGATCAAGTGATGACCAAAAGGAGACAGAGATGTATTACGGCTTTGATGTTGGCGGCACAAAAATTGAGTTTGGCGCATTTAACGAGCAGTTAGAGCGCGTTGCAACCGAGCGTGTGCCAACCCCAGGTGACGACTATGAAGCACTACTGCAAGCAGTGGCGGATTTGGTTGCCAAATACGATGCAGAATTTGCAACCCAAGGTGCTATCGGTGTGGGTATTCCGGGTATTGAAAAAGCAGATACCGGTGAAGTGCTAACCAGCAACGTACCTGCGGCAAAAGGGCGTACATTGCGCAAAGACTTAGAAGCCAAAATCGGTCGTAAAATTCAGCTCGATAACGATGCCAACTGCTTTGCACTATCTGAAGCTTGGGATGCTGACTTGCAAGATCAAGGCTCTGTGCTTGGTTTGATTCTGGGGACTGGCTTTGGTGGCGGTTTTGTCGTGGAGGGTAAGGTCTTCTCTGGCTTTAACCATGTTGCAGGTGAAGTGGGTCATGCCCGTTTGCCGATTGATGCCTATTTCCACCTAGGTGAAAATGCACCTATCTTTGATTGCGGTTGTGGTCAAAAAGGCTGTATCGATAACTACCTTTCTGGCCGTGGTTTTGAAATGCTTTATGCCGCTGAATATGGCGAGCAATTAAAAGCGATTGAGATCATTGAGCGCAATGCCAAAGGGGATGAGAAAGCCGTAGCATTTGTTGATAAGTTCATGGAACTGTTGGCGATCTGCTTTGGTAATATCTTTACTGGTATGGACCCGCACGTGGTCGTTTTGGGCGGCGGTCTTTCAAACTTTGAGCTGATCTATGAAGAGCTGCCAAAGCGTCTGCCAAAATATATTTTGTCTCTGGCTCGTGCCCCGCGCATTGTCAAAGCAAAATATGGCGATTCAGGCGGTGTTCGTGGTGCTGCATTCTTGAACATTCGTGGCTAATGCCCATTGCTTGTAATAAAAAAACGCGCTTCGGCGCGTTTTTTTATGTCGTTTCAATCACCAATAGCGCAGCTAATTACCTTGTCGATAAAAATTTGTGAGCGCTGTTTATCCTCAAAATCAATCTGTTGTGTATAAAATGGCGTTTTATTTTCAAGTGAATTAGGCGTTATGAAATTTTCTGCAGTTGCGCTTCTTTGTTTACTGGTGGTGACAGGCTGCTGCGCGCCTTCTTCGCCGCCCCCTCAACAGGGCTCTACGCCTTCAACTACCAGTGGTAAAACCATCGAATTTCTTTTCTCCTTGCTTGAGGCGCATGCCAAAAAAGAGTGGGGTGATAAAGACTATGTTGAGGCGGGTAAGCATCGCTATGTGAAATATATCGATGGCTATCGTACTCGCGCGCATATCGATTTTGACCAAGGCGAAATTTATGTTTCTACGGTGTCACGCTGGAGCGCCAAAGACAAATTGCGTAAAGCGATTGTGCATACCCTCTTGATGCCAGCCGATCCCAAAGATGCCGAGCTCTTTAGCGATAAAGAAGCGGTGATTTCAGGCCAGCCGTTTTTATTGGGGCAAGTGGTGGACCATGAAGGGCAGCCGATTCGCTGGGAGTGGCGTGCGGGTCGATATGCTGATTATTTGATTGCCAATAAGCTGCAAGAGAAAAAGCTGAAAAACGGGAATACCGCCTATTACGTCAAGATCGATATGGTGTCCGATCACCTTGAGCAGCGTGAATACAAATATGCCAGTTTAGTGCAAGCCGCAGCCAAGCGATATGGCCTTTCAGAAGACTTAATTTACGCGGTGATCAAAACAGAAAGTAGTTTTAACCCCTATGCCGTGAGTCATGCGGGTGCCTATGGTTTGATGCAGGTGATTCCAAAAACAGCCGGTGCTGATGTATTTAAATTGGTGAAAAATAAGCCGGGTATTCCAACCAAAGAGTATCTGTTTGATCCTGCTAATAACATCGATACTGGTGCGGCTTATCTCTATATTTTAAAAACGCGTTATCTGCGCGATGTGAAGCATCCAACATCACGTCACTTTAGTATGATTTCCGCCTATAACGGGGGAACCGGCGGGGTACTTGCGACCTTTGATAAGGATCGCAAACGTGCTATGTCAAAGCTCAATGCAACGTCGCCACGTGGGGTGTATAACGCGCTCACCACCAAACATCCAAAAGATGAAGCGCGCCGTTATCTGCAAAAAGTGCTCTATTTTCAAAAAGAGTTCACCGACAATTTTTAAGCGCGCAGCCCATCTCCTACACTGAATGTATGAAGGCAGTAAAATGGAGATGGTGTATGACGTCCTCTGAAATGACCCGCATGATTGCTGAGCATATGCATGCAGATATTGATGAAGTGGATGATATGGTGCGAACCTTGGTCGATGAGCTCAATGTGAATGCGGATGACGCCTTGTCGCTGCTTTATCAGCAAGCAACAAGGCATGGTGAAGAAGAGTAGCGGTGCAATATAAAGAAAAAGGCAAAAAGCGAATTCGTTTTTTGCCTTTTTTCTTTGCGTCTATTCTAGTTTTTAGCCCAGTCTTGGTTGCAAGCCGTGCGCTTGGTTTAACGATTTGCGCTTAATTGGCCGGCGGCACATAAATGGGCTCAGCCATGATGCGCTCAATCAACGTAGTGAGTGCTTTGGGCTGATGTTGGCGCGCTTTGTATAGAAGAAATGCGCGCGATGGCGATAGGTGATATTCGGGCATCAAGGTCACTAAATCAGCTGATTCAGGAATATGGTGTACTGGAATGGCGGCAATGCCGACACCTGCAAGCATGGCTTTAATCTGCAAGGTGACATCGTTGAGCGTCATCACCACATTGGCGCGAAAGGGCACGGCTTGGCCTTGCTGGTTAAAGAGTTCCATTTGCGGCTTGTGTACTAAGCTTAGCCAGCGGCACTGCGCTAATGCATCCAGCGTTTGGGGCCGCCCATATTGCGCAATATAGCGCTTGCTGGCGACAATCTTGAATTCAGCCGTAAACAGTGGGCGGGCGATAATATCACTGCGCTCGCCAGTGTGAAAAGCGATCACTAAGTCGCGGTCTGTACGTAGAATGGGATCGCTTAAGCTCAGTTCAACATCCATGGTGACGCGGGGATGATCGAGCATAAATTGTTCGATAATGTGACTGAGGCGATTGCGATACATGGTATAGGGCGCGACAAAATTGATATGGCCTCGCACTTCATTTTGGTCATGAAGAAAATGATCCAGCCCATATTGCGCATGGTTAAAATTTTGCCAAATAGACTCAAAAAGGCGTTGTCCATCAGCCGTTGCAACCAGCTCACGTCCTTGTTTTTCTAACAGTCGAATATTGAAACGTTGCTCTAATAGGTGCAAACGGCGCGAGAGGGTTGAAAGTGGTTGTTTGAGTGTTTGCGCCGCCTGTTTTAAGGAGCCAGCTTCGACCACTTGGCAAAATAGATATAAATCATCCATGTTTCCATATATGGAATTCACGCTTTAATTTCTCCCTCTTTTTTCGATTTACGCTAAGTATTAGTCTGCTGCTATCAAAAGTAAATCGAGAAAACAGAAGAGGGTGAATGACTCGCATTCAATTTTGGCTCACGGCCGTTTTATCTTCATTGACCATGGCAAGCTGTATGTCTGGTGTCTTAACCACCATCAATACGGGGATTGATGCCATGTTACTGAATCGCTGGTTTCATAGCTTTAGTATCGCTTGGCCCATCGCTTTAACGCTGAATTTACTGATTTTGCCGCAAGTGCGTCGTTTGGCGGCTTGGTTGAGTCAAAAGCTGCATCATCAGCGCTAATCTGTGATGATGCGAGTCACGACGGTGGTAAATACTGCGATGAAATGCGCTGTAACAAGGGATTTTGTTTGCGATCGTGGCGTCAGTTTTTTCGCTTGGAGTTGCTGAAAAAGATGGAATTGGGTTTGCTGGATACCCCCAAAAGATGGGATTGCAACATGGAGTGTTTTTGGTGCCCATTGAGTCTTTATTTACCCAGATTGCAGATGCATTTCCCGCCATGGAAAAGCCTCAAGGCATGGCCTTGACCTTTCATCCTCGTGGCTGTCCTCATTGTCTATTTTTGCGTGATGATCTTGCTGAATATCAACGTCATCCATTGCCAGAAGCGGCGATTCGCGTGGTGCAACATGAGATGTCTTGTTTGTCGGCAGCTGGCTGGCTTTGGGTCATGCCATCCTATTTGCTGCATTGCCTAAAATATATCGATGAGCGCGATCGCAGTGAAATTCAATTTTTGATTTATAACTTGGCGCCAAAACCAGCCTATGTAGAAGAGACCAAAATGCGTCTGGTGCATTTTAATCGTGCTCAGCTTCAGTGTTTGGTGCAATTTTTACAGTGCTGCCAAGCGCATAAACATTGGTCTGTCCATTGTGAAGCGGCGTTGCAGCAAGCATTGAATTTTGTCTGCGATCTTCAGGCGGTGACGAGTGGGTCGTGATCACCAATCGGCTTGGATAGATGTCGTTAAATACGTTGATTGCGCACCAGTCCCCGGTGCACGTTTTTACAGAGTTTGCCAAAACGGCGAATCTCATCAAATTGCGGTATGACGCCGCGTTTGAGCGCATGTTGCCAATAGCTGACTTCTGTTTCGACCAGTTCCATTAGCTTTTTCGGACAGCCGATGCATAGATTATCTGGGCCACAAACAAAGGTGTCCGCATCATAAAGCGGAAAAGTCGTGAGGGCTTGGTCAATGATTTGCTGCATGGCAGTTTGGCGATCAGGTTTGCGACTCATAGCGGTTGGCTCAGCAAAAAGAGCGCAGTTTAGCGGTGCAAAAGAAAAAGCAAAGCGTCCATGGGCTATTGTTTTAATATGAGGTGTAGAGAATGATTGCCACGTCAATAAAGGATGTGCAGATGAATCAACAAGCCATTGAACTGTTTCTATCGACCCTTGCTGGCGCGCAGGCTGAGTTCCCATTTGGCCCTGAAGCTAAAGTCTATAAGGTGATGGGCAAGATGTTTGCCTTGGTGACGCAAGATGAGACACCAACGCGTATCACCCTCAAGGCAACGCCTGTGGATGTGGATATTTTGGTTGATGAATATGAAGCCATTTCGCGCGGTTATCATATGAATAAACGCCATTGGATCACAGTGACACTGAGTGATGAGCTCAGCGGCGCCATGCTCAATGATCTGATGGTACGCTCCTATGATTTGGTGGTCTCTGGGTTGACTAAAGCGCAGCAAGCTGCACTAAAAGTGTAATAGCTGCATTTAACTGGCTTAGTGTCCGTTGGCTGTGTACCGTGCGCTTTGTGATAGCGCGGGGCATTATCGTCATTGTGAAAGGGATGTGATGGCGAACTTCTATACGGCAAAGCAAAGCAGTTGTTTATTTTTTAGTAGGTTAATACGCAGATAAATTGCGATGTGTATTTGTGTCGAAATAGTCAATATGTCTCTGTTTATTCACGCGATAGCGGCCAAAAATGATTGCGTAAAATATCAATAGCACTTGTATTTCAATTCACCATTCATGAAAATCGGTCAGCTTCTATAAAGGTTTTTCACGCATGATGTGCGCAAAACCAATGAAGTATGTGAGCCGACACCCCTGACCTTGTTCAAGGTCATTCACAATAGAGCCTGACTGCGTTGTTAGCTCTTTTGTCTTGAGATGTTCGACCCTTCTTTTCCCCATAATTTGAGAATGTTCAATGCGAAATCGACTGTTGTCGGCGCTGTTGCTGTTTTTATCGCCGATGGCGAATAGCCAAAATTTTTCTTTACCGATTTGGAAAGAGAAAGCGGAAGCATTGGGGTATGTGCTCCCCAAGCCTTTTGGCATTAATGTGAATTATATGAGCCTAGAGCAAGGCATTGCGGTGGACTCCATTGCGTTTGGTGGTTCTTCTGCACTTGATTTTGTTGGCAAGTTATTTGATTTTTCCGCCGAAGGTGGTACGCAATCGACAGAGGTACTGAACCTTCGCGCTGATGTATGGCTATTACCCTTTCTTAATGTTTATGGGATGGCGGGCAAAATAACGGGGCACTCTAAGACGACAGTGGTGATGAAAGGGCGCCTTTCACAAAAAGAAACCCGCTTTCCTTTTGAGTTGAACTTGGATGGCGATCTTTATGGTGCCGGTCTGGTGCTGGTGGGCGGTTATGAAAATTGGTTTGCCTTAGTCGATGCAAGTTATACCAAAACCAACCTCACTGTGATTGATGGGGGTATTGATGCCATCGTGATTTCGCCTCGTTTGGGATACGACTTTAACCAAATGGGAGTACCGCTGCGTCTTTGGGTTGGTGGTATGTATCAAGATGTGGAGCAGTCTTTGTCCGGTGATATGAAGAGTATCGGCCTGAATATTCCGAACTTGGAATCTGCGCGTTTTTATGTGGAGCAGCATCTATCGACACAATGGAACCCTATTGCCGGTGCGCAATATCAGCTATCACCCAATTGGTACCTTTTGGGTGAGTTTGGTATGGGTGAGCGTCGCAGTGCCTTTGTTTCCATCGATTATCGATTCTAAGTCAAACTATGGCAGCTTGTTTGTCAAAACGTCTGATTGCGAGCGGCGCACTGTGCCTTGTTAGTGTTGGCATGGCAACGTATGCCGCTGCTGAGTCCACGGCCAGTGTAAAAAGCGAGACTCAAAACCATAAAACCGACTGGTTTGAGCAATTTTTGCAAGAGCTGGGCGCCAGCGAGCAAATTGACGTGTCACAAGGGATTGATTGGGGTGTGCTTCCAGGTCCTTTTGCTTCGCCAGAGAAGGGACTGGGTTTTGGTGTGGCCGCTGTGGGGCTCTATGCTCCCCATGATTGGCAAAATGAGACGCCGTATTCAACGCTGTCGGTGAAATCTTTTGTTTCGACATCAGGTGCCTATGGCCTTGGCTTTGAAAATCGAACCTATTTAAAGCAAGACACCTTGCGTTTACTCGGCGATGTTTGGCTAAGCCATGAACCAACCTATTACTGGGGACAAGGACGCGCCGCTGCGCAAAATGATGCCAATAAGACCAAAGTAACCGCGCAAATATTAAAGCTGACGCCGCGTATTTCGTATCAGTTTTTACCCGAAACTTACCTCACTTTGGGTTGGGATTATGAAGCCGTGAGCGAGATTGATGTGGATGAAGGCTCTGCATTAGCGCCCAATCAGCAACATCGCTCGCAAGCCAGCGGTACTTTGATTGCACTGGAATATGACAGCCGCGATTTTGAGCCCAATCCAAACCAAGGCCGTTTGCTCAGTGCGGAATGGGTGGCCTATCGACAGGGTTTAGGATCAGATCATGACTTTGATCGAATGACCCTGAACTATCGCGAGTATTGGCCGCTTTCTGCTGAGCGCGTTTTAGCTTGGGATATCTTTGGTCAAGGCGTCACTGGGGATGTGCCCTGGTATGGTATGAGCAAGATGGGCAGCGATCGCCGAATGCGCGGTTACTACGTCGGTCAATATCGCGATCATTATCAACTCAACGCGCAGATTGAGCTGCGCCAGCACCTTAACGGTCGTCACGGTGTGGTGGCTTGGCTTGGTGCTGGGCAAATTGCGCCAAATTTTGCGCAATTATGGCGAGAAACTTGGCTTCCTACAGTGGGAGTTGGGTATCGATTCGCCTTTAAACCGCGGATTAATGTGCGGTTTGATTTTGGTATGGGCAAGGAAAGCAGTGGTTTTTATTTTCATATCAATGAAGCGTTTTAATAGGTCAATCGATGATGAAACAAAATACGAGCCTCTCTTTTATTTTTTTTGCTGCCTTAGCATTGGTTCATTTACCAGTACAAGCCGCTGCACCTGTCGGCGTTCGGCCATGTTGTGCCTTTGGTAAAGATCTCAAAGCGGAAGTGGCCGGAGTGCCGGTTCCATTTTTTTCTGTAGCCAACGTGCAAGAGATATCGAGCATCGGTCAGCATCAATACAATGATGGCTCTGCCAGTGTCTCTGGCAGTTTATTGGGTGTTAGTCGTGAGCATAATGGTCTGATTTATACCCAAAAAGGCGGTTTTATCGATACCGCACATGTCCGTGATACCGCAGATTTTACCTATTTTCTGTTTCAGCAAATTCGCACCAGTCTTGGTAAAGAAAAAGCCATTGCCCTGCCTGCAGAGCTTCGCAAACGGGTGGTGGTGCTCAAAACCAATGCGCGCCAATTGAGTGAGGCTGAGCGCGACCAAGCGGCGGCAGATATCGCAGGGGTTATGGCATTTCGCTTGGCTCAGTGGCATGAAATCGCCCAGTGGTTTGGCATGATTTCGGTGAGCGGTTTTCAAGAGTACGCCTCTGCCTTTTCACCGGAAGATCTGTACTCCAATATGCTGGGCGCCAATTTAGCCATGGCGATTTTAAAAGCTGATCCACATTTGACTGTGCAGGGTTTTGAGCAGGCTATGGACGCGGCGTTTGCTAAAAAGCTGCGCCAATATCGCGCGGCGCCAATTGCGGAAACTGAGCGCCAAATAGAGGCGTTGGATGGCACTTGGTGGGATAGTGACAAGCGTTTGCCCAATAAGTGGGTGGTTATCCATCGCGATTATCACCTTGCGCTGAAGCTATCACCCAACGGTGTATCTGATGGCTTGATTGAATCGCTGCCAACGGCGCTGCGCTCGGGTGACCCAATCAGTGATTGGGCAGAGCTTGCGTTACATGCCGAGGACAATGAAGCGCATTTTTCAGCGCTTCCTTCGGCGCTTCGTCAACGTGCGGTATGGCACGCCAGTGATTTTCAAACACTGGCAGATTTTGCTAAAGCGCAGGATCAAAAAGAGCACCAGAGCGAGCATTGATTGTTCCAATCGATCCTTGATATCAATTGCGAGAGCGCCTTGGCGCTCTCTTTTTTTATCGGCTGAAAAACGGCCATCTCGCGAGCCAACACGCATCTTTCGATGCGCTTAATTGTCTCATCCTGTGATACAATTCGCCTGTTTTTTTAGATTGATCCAGCTTGGATTCAGTGAGTCATTCAATTTAGGGATGCTATGCAAAAATTTATCTGCGCTTTTGCAACTGCCAGTACGCTGCTCTTGAGCGCGAATGCTCATGCATCGAATCAAGACAACTGGAAAACCATGAGCAATATTGGCTCCTATGGTTTAGTGGCGACCGCTTTTTTATTGCCGACCTATCATCACGATTGGCAAGGGCTTGAGCAAGCCGCTTGGTCTGTTGGGAGCACCTCTGCGGTAACGCTTGTGGGCAAAAACACCATTCATGCTGAGCGCCCAGATAAAAGTGATGACGATAGCTTTCCATCAGGCCATACGGCCAATGCCTTTGCTGCAGCGACCACACTCTATCGTCGTTATGGCTGGGAAGTGGGTGTCCCTGCCTATACCGTTGCGACACTTGTTGGCGTGGGGCGCGTTGAAGCTGAAAAACACTATTGGCGCGATGTATTAGCGGGTGCCGCGATTGGCACCATTGCGGGTTGGTATTTTACCGATGCATTTGATGACAATGTACAACTGGTGCCTTGGGCGCAATCCGATGGCGGTGGTGTGATGGTCACATGGCGCTGGTAGGGCGCTGAGCCTAACTCTGTTTCAAGGACGAAACGAGATGATTAACCTAAGATTGATGACGCTGACTCTGCTGCTGTATGCCGCGTTATTTGGCTTTTTGCGCTGGGCCAGCACCCATATGCAGGTGCCCTATGGCGCCTATTACTATCTGTTTATCCCTTTCATTTGTGGTCTGTGTCTTGGGCATCTTGACCGCTTACGTCTCACACGGCACGTGGTGATTTTTAGTGTGCTCAGTGCACCTGTGATGGTGTGTTATGCCCCAGAAGTCGCGCATTATCAAAACCAGCCCTATATTTTGCTTGGCCTGACATTGCTATGGCTGCCTGGTTTGGGGTTGTGTACCTTGCTTGGTGGTAAATTGGGCGAGCGCCTTTAGTTTCATATTTCTAAGTTATTGATATTCAGTTATAGTCTGACTCTATCTTTTTGAATCAAAAGACTTTATTTGTTTATCTAGGGATGATGAATATGAAACATGGATTGAATCGCGCTTGGCTATTGATGGCCGTGATGATGTTTACCGGCTGTCAGACAACATCTCAATCAGAGCACGCGCAACTTGACTCGAATCAAGAGCCGCCTATTCGACAGATTTCCTATTTTGATGCGCAGGGGGAACTGACGCAAGTCACCCATCAGGAATACAATGATGCGGGTGAGTTGGTGGTCAGTCGTCAGCATTATCCGAAAGAGCCGCAATCCGATAGTTACCTTGTGTATGAGCGCACAGCTAGCGGCAGTGAAAAGGTCATGAGCTATCTTGCCCATAACGATCAGTTGCTCAGCTATCAACAAACGCAGTATGACGCGCAGGGTAATCCGCTTGAAATTCAATCCTATGATGGCGATGAGCTCATGATGATCACCGCCTACGATTATGATGCCAATGGACAGCTCATGCGTATCCGTGAGTCTTATGTGAACGCTCCTCTGTCCGATTATGAGATGCGTTTTAGCCGCCCTGAGCCGAATATAGAGATTGTATCGACTTTCAATGCAGGCACTGACACTTTGTTAGGGCGCTCGGTGAATCTCTATGATGCCGCGCAGCGGTTACTCGAAACAAAAAGCTATGATGATGCGGGTCAGCTCACCATGGTGTCGCATTTTCAGTATGCGGCAAACGGCACCTTATCAAACATCATCAATGAAAACGCATTGATGCCGCACTATAGCTCTCAAATACACCATGAATTCCTTGCCGATGGCAGTAAGAAAACCAGTACTTATCAAGGTCCAGAGCAAACCCTTGTGCGTTATTTGATTACCGAATATTGATAATCCGCGAGCTTGAATTACCCCAGATAAAACCACGCTATCCGTGGTTTTATCTGATGGCCGCCTGGCATTGGCGATATGGTTCAAAGAAGCGATACGATGAGAGTTGAGTGCGTTAGATGCATTGTCTACAATGAGCGCCGATTTCAATACCACCCATGAGAATAAAACATGAGCGATAAACCAGCACTGCCTGATCACCTATCTGGCAATCCGCGCAGCCCATTTTTTGTAAAAGAGTGCTTTGAGCATGAAATTGGCATTCGTTTTAACGGCAAAGAGCGCACGGATGTTGAGGAATACTGCATCAGTGAAGGTTGGATTAAAATCCCTTCACCAAAAGCGCGTGATCGCCTTGGTCAGCCAATGCTTGTGAAGCTAAAAGGCACCGTTGAAGCATACTATATCTAAGCGAATCGAATCTGAGTGATGCAGGAATGCATGCTATTTGATTAAAAAAAAGCCACCGATAAGGGTGGCTTTTTGTTTCTTCAGAGTTGTTTCTGTTCTAGGCACTTTGACTGAGTATCTTGAGCTAGTGCCTTGGCCTAGTGTTTTAGCTGCTGTGCTTTTTTCATGTCCAGTGCCATCTTTGGCGCGGCCCATAAGCTGGGTAATAACACAAAAGATACGGGAACGGCTGTGACCACAATGAAGGATTGCAGCGCACTAATGCCACCTTGGCCCACGGAGATGAGTAGCATTGCCATGACGCCCATGATCACGCCCCAAAACACGCGGATCCCACTATTCGGGTGATCGTCACCCGTCATCACCATGGATACGGCATAGGTCATGGAATCACCAGTCGTTGCCACAAAAATCGTGGTGAGCAGTAAAAAGAGGATGGAGATCCAATAGCCCAGCGGCAGTTGTGCGGTCATCGCGAGTAGCGCTGCGGGTAGATTTAAGCCAGTGAAGGGCTCTGAAATAACACCCGGATCGCTGATTTCAAAGGCGATGCCAGTCCCACCAATCACAGTAAACCAGAAACAGGTCATGATGGGAGCCAGAATAGCAATTAAGCTAATCAGCTGACGAATGGTGCGTCCGCGTGAGATGCGCGCAACAAACATCGCCATCAGCGGACCATAGCCTAAGAACCAGCCCCAGAAAAAGACCGTCCACCATCCAAGCCATTGGCCATCATTGCGATAGGTTGCCATGGGAATAAATTGATCCAGATAAATCCCAAAGCTTGCGACAAATGAATCCACAATGAATTCAGTGGGGCCAAAAAAGAAGATAAAGGCAACCAAAAACATCGCCAAAATAACGTTAAATCGGCTGAGTAATTGAATGCCACGGGTAACCCCTGAGACCGATGAAATGACATAAATGAGTGTCAAACCACCAATCACAGTGCATTGCAGCGCAAGCGTATCACTTAAAGAGAAAAGCTCAGCAAGGCCATAGCTCACTTGTAGACCCAAAAAGCCAATGGGGCCTACAGTACCAGCAACCACCGCTAACACGCATGAGGCATCAACAACAGTGCCTAGCCAGCTTTTCATCACATAGTCGCCAAAGATGGGGTAGAGCAAGGTTCGCGGCTTGAGTGGTAGTCCTTTGTCGTAGTGTAGATGCATCAAGACGATACCGGTTAAGCTTCCTAAAATGGCCCAGGCTAAAAAGCCCCAGTGCATAAAGCTTTGCGCAAGTGCTTGATGGGCATGATCAAGCACCGAGGCGTTTTGTGCATCATAAAGTGGCGGCGTAGAGAGAAAGTGCGCCATGGGCTCTGCGGCTGCCCAAAAAACACCGCCGCCGGCCAGTAAGGTACACATGATGATCGCCATCCATTGAAAGGTGGGTAGTTCAGGTGCCTTACAGTTGCCAAGACGAACATCGCCGGTGTGTGACAAGCCAAGATAGAGGGCGATAAAAAAGGTGATGAGCAATAAAAGCTGCCAGAATGCGCCAAAATAGTGAATGGCAAATTGAAAGCTTTGATTGACCAGCGTGGTCACTAACTCAAGGTTGAGCAGTGTCATTAAGGAGAACAGGATCAGCAAGCCGCCTGAGAGGAAGAATACCGGACGATCAATTTTTTGTGGGGTATTTTTTGGCGGTGGCGCCTGTGCGGAAGGGGTTCGAACGGACTCGGTTTTAATCGACATAGGGGATCCTTCAATCATAAAAAAACCTGCTATTGAGCAGGTGATGATTTAATTCTCCCACAAAACACGCAAAAATGCCTAAAAAAGTTTGAGTTCAAACAATCTATCGCTGTTTTGTCTCCAAAATGCGATGCAAAAAATGAACATTGAAGGATCTATTAGGATTTCTTTTCCGCTTTTCTGCGCTGACGATTACTGCGCATTGAGGGTTGCTCAGGGACTGGCTGACGTCCATCAATCAGATGCAAAATAGCAAGAATTGGATGGCGCACTAACATCCGTGGCCCTGAATATCGCATGATTTCTCGTGATTGTTCACGCTCTTTCGCTTTATAGCAATGGATGGGGCATTTGACACAGGTGGGTTTGTCATCGCCATAGGGACAGCGATCCAGTTTTTGCGCTGCGTACGCCATTAAGGAGGCACAGGCATCACAGAGACTGCCTAAGGGGTGTTGGTGATGTTTATGGCAATAAAGTTGTGTCATGTAAACAAAAGTTCGGTGTTCACGGGCTAAACGGCGGCTGAGTCGTTCGGCCGGATTTACGCTTTGCTTCTCGCTTTGTTGACTGGTTTTGGCGTGTTTTTTTGGCGATTTTCGGTGTGAATGCGGCATGTCGGGCACATTGAGGCGAGCAATTGCCTCAAATCATAGAGCGCTGCGTGAGAAAAACAAGTGCACCGTATGCCGCATGGAGCACAGGTCAGGTTGGGATTGTGGTTGAGTTATTATTTTTGCCGAAATGCAGCCATATAGTTCAGCTCATCACGGGTCATATAAACTTCAGTGCCATCAAATTTCTCCACTAATAAAGGGGCATCTCTATCGCAATCTTTGCGATAACAATGGTGAATGATACCGACTAGCGAGTCATGGGTTTCAATAAGCTGTCCTTGCTTATCATAGCGATGGGTACGTGTTCGTCCTGGGCCTGCGCTATCAATGGTTTGAATGACTTGACCATAGTTATCATAAATCAGTTGGATTTTTGCACCGGATAAGACCTCGGTAGGGCGGGTAATCAGCATGTGATTAAAATCAATAGTACTAAAGGAATCTGAATATAGGGTGCGAATCACCAAGGCGGGACTGTTTTTGATGTATTCATCGACGGCATTTTGCGTTCTGATATAAACCCCATCATTGGTTTTAATGACAGGGCCATTTTTGTCGGTCAAAATCTGATCGCCATTGGATAAAAAAGAGAGGGATTTGCTATTTTCTTCTTTGGCCTTGGTTTGAATTTGAAAATAAGCCTCGTAAATGCGCACGGGCTCCTCGGCATGACTGATTGGGCAACATGCCGCCCATAGGAAAATGAAAAGACTACTGCGCATATCCATCCTTGGCTGCTCTCTATTCGATAAATCAAAATATTCTGCTGCGCAAAACCTTAAAATATCGCCGTGTTAGCTTGATTGATTTGTATCAATTGAGAATAGGAATCAACAATATTAAGACGTAATCTGCGAGCCTGATTTGCAAAAATGACTAGATGTCATCATTGCTCGCAATGAAGGTGCGAGCTTGGCGTACAATACAGGCCAAATTGTGTGAAATGATAAGGACAGTGACGTGCATTATGTCTATTTAGCGATTGCGATTATGGCTGAGGTAGTTGCAACCAGTGCGCTCAAAGCATCGGACTCATTTACCAAATTGCTACCAAGTTTTTTGGTGGTGTTGGGCTATGCCACATCCTTTTATTGCTTAAGCGTCTCGCTGAAAACCATTGATGTGGGTGTGGCTTATGCAATTTGGGCTGGGGTGGGCATCGTATTGATTACCTTAGTGGCTGCGGCTGTATATCGGCAGATACCAGATTTAGCCGCAGTGGTTGGCATGAGCCTTATTGTCGCAGGCGTCTTAGTGATCCAACTGTTCTCTAAAAGTACTGGGCATTAATGTGGTGCTATCGACAAAGTGCGACTAGCGCACTTTTTATGCTCGATGATCCGATTGCCATTGTGACAATTCATGCGTGCTATTGAGATTGATAAAGCTTTTTGGCGTATCTGAAAAATCCACATAGCAAGCACCGGTGAGGTGTTGAAATTTGGCAAGGCGTCGCTCGCCTTCCGTCAGTGCTTTTTGCAAGGTGGGAAGAATACTGCGATGGACCAAGCCCACACCATGCTGACTTTGTTCACCATCATGGCAAAGCACCCAAAGTGGCGGCGCTTGCACGGGCTTAGCTGCATTTAAACGTGCGATTAAATTTTGCGGCAGATTAGGGCAATCGCAGGGGCTAAAGCCCATCCACTCTTGATCATCCGGTAGTTGAGCAAGACCTGCAGCAATGCCCGCTAAAGGGCCATCGAATTGAATTTCTTGGCCAATATGTTGATCGCAAATACAAGGCGCCATAGCTTGATAGTCACTGATATTTCGATTGGCATTGATCACCACTGCAGCGCCCTGTGCACGCAAAATCGTCATGCTGTGCATAATTAAGGGGTGTGCGCCGAGCTTTACTAAGCCTTTATCTACACCGCCCATACGGGTCGCGCGACCGCCCGCTAAAATGAGCCAGGGTAGATTTTGGTTGTTCGCTTGCAAGGCTTGAGAAAATGGATTGTGTGCTTGATGCATTTCGGGGTTTGACATAGACCGCTCTTTTTATCGGAATTGGGCGCGAGCATGCGATGATTATGGCACACTAACGCTCTTTATTGGCTCAGGTATTCAAGCATTCATGTATTCACAAATCAATCGTATCGTGGTGTTAACGGGCGCGGGGATCTCCGCAGAATCAGGCATTCAAACATTTCGCGCCGCCGATGGCTTGTGGGAAAATCATCGCGTTGACGATGTCGCGACGCCTGAAGGTTTTGAGCGAAATCCAACTTTAGTCCAGCGTTTTTACAATGATCGCCGCGCTCATTTACAGCAGCCAGATATTCAGCCCAATGCCGCGCACCTTGCCCTTGCTCAATTGGAACAAGCGTTTGATGGTGAGGTATTGGTGATCACTCAAAATATCGATAATCTACATGAGCGTGCAGGCAGCAAAAATGTGATTCACATGCATGGCGAGCTGTTGAAAGTTCGCTGCTGCCATTCAGAGCGGGTTTATGATTGGCAAGGCCCGATTTTGCCTGAGACTGTCTGTGAGTGCTGTACGCCAGCACAAACGCTAAGGCCACATATTGTGTGGTTTGGCGAAATCCCCTTTGAAATGGACCGAATTGCTAGTGCTCTGAGAAGCGCCGATCTCTTTATCTCCATTGGCACCTCCGGTCATGTCTATCCCGCCGCAGGATTTGTGCGAGAAGCAAGCCTACATGGTGCGCGTACGGTGGAGCTGAATTTAGAGCCTAGCGCAGTGAATAGCGCTTTTGATGAGCATCAGCAGGGCAGTGCAACTGCGCTGGTACCTGAATTTGTGACCCAATTGCTCGCAAACCAGCAAAAATAGCTGTAACGATTCGTCTGTAATCAGTGCCATGAAGCACAATCCAGAAAGCCCAAGTATTTACTTGGGTTTTTTATTTTTACTTTATTTAGCCAATCAGTGGTGGCTCTTGTTTTTCTTGTTTGGGATTCTCTAGCTTTTCCGCGGTTTTGTTCGCTTCTTCGTTCGCTTCACTATCTTCGACGAAAGAGATCCAAAAGTGGTTGGTTTTCAGTTCGTCCATATTCACTTTATGTCCTTGCGGAAGCTCACTGTCTTCAATTTGAATGGCAGCTTCAATCATTTCAATGGCTTGTTTTTGCGCGCTTTCGCAAAGTGAGCTTGCCATCTTTCCACCAATGACGGCAATGAGCATTCCCACCGATGCGATTGGGCCAGGATAGGCTTGCCAATATTGGATAAAGCTCATGCCTTGTAGGCGGTTGTAATAGATGGTTTCAGGACCAAATAGCACAAAGCCAAAACCAATCAAGGCGATTGCCAGACCCATATAATGAATGGTTGTGGCAAGGCGGGTAGCAGGGGATTTGATGGTATCCAGTGGAATATAGACCTTGGCGGGTAAGTCGTGACAACGGACTTGCGTCAAAGCATCGGTGTCTTTGTGCTGGTTCATGCTTATCTCTTTGATTTATTTGAATAATCAAAGATTACAAAGCTGCAGAATAGAATGCAAGGGATTTTGATTTAACCAATTGAAAATAAAGTGTTTTCTTGGTGTGTTTGATTTTATATTTTCTGGTCGAGGAGAGACTGAATATTGGCGATCAGGTCAGTATAACGGGCGGTCATCTCTTGCTGGTCGAGCGCAAGAAACGCATGATTGACCGCTTTTTCTTGAGCGCTGGATAGCGCATAAGGGGTGGCTAATGCAGGCTGTAAAAAGCCATCAAGAAAGGCAGAGAAATTGGGGTGGCTAATGCAGGCTGTAAAAAGCCATCAAGAAAGGCAGAGAAATTGGGGTGGCTTTTGCTCGGGAGTTCGCTGTGAATTTCATAGAGATAGTGCATCGAAAGCAGCAAGCTCATGGATTCAATTTGCCACTGACGCTGAATTGTGGGGGATAGTCCATCAATTGCGATGGGTTGCATCAGTTGTGTGTCCAATGACTCTAATGCGTTTTGTAGCGCTTGATTGATCGTGGCCGCATGCTCGGCAAGATAAGCCTGCTCGGCCCCTGCATATTCAGAAATTTGTTGGTTGAGAATGTAGGCACCGAGCAAGATGCTATGCATCCATTCCAAACTTTGCATCTCAAGAGAGCTGCGCTGTTGATAGAGTTGCTGTTTATTTTGCCCCATGGCGTAATCAATATGCCAATTGGTAGATAGTGCTGAATGTGAAGGTGCTGCAACGTTGGTTTTTAAGGGGGTATCTGGCGCGTGTTGGCACCCTAGAAAGAGAAGGGAGAGAAGAAAGACAATCAAAGTGCGGCGATATGATTTCATCATTCATCCTGCTTAGAAAGATTGCAGCTATCATCAACGCTAATCTTCTCAACTTAAAATTGCGAGCAACTTAAGCAAAAAAAACGCGCTAAGGCGCGTTTTTTTAAAAAGTAACAGGAAATTGACGTCAATTACGGCGCTTCTGTTAGCTGAGTGAATTGCGCCATATAAGGCATGAACGACATGACAAATTGATTGAAAAAGCTGTCATCTAATTCATTGAGTGATTGTTGAACCGCTTCACTTTCAATTGCAGATAGCTTGCTTGCATTGCCTGTGCCCGCATCAATCATGCCTAGCATTACAATCGGCATCCCTTGCTCAACAGAAAGATCAATGGCCTCAAGGTAAGCGGGGGCTAGGTATGAGGTAAGTGAGACGGTCGCTACTTGCTCTGCGTTACTTTCAAGTAGTTCAAGCGTTGCAGTTTCAGACATCATACGTACAGTCTGATCTGCCGCATGCCAATTCGCCTTGATCAGCGCGACATCTTTTGGCTCAAATCCTGCTTTTTTCAGCTCAGCTAAAATTGAAGTAGATTTCGTGAGGCTGTCGAGAAACTCTTGGCGCTTGTTTGCATTGTCCTGTTGCAGGCTGGTATCTGAAACCATTTCGAAACCGAGTGCGTAAGCTTGCTGCTGTTGGAGTGTCCAGTTGGCAATGTCATTTTTGCTGGCATAAATTGGTGGGTTGGATGTGGTTGCACAGGCTGTTAATAAAGTTGCGACCAAGATTGCCATCAAACGGAAAATACGCACAAAATCTCCTTAAATTTCAAGTGATTATTTAAATAAAATCATTTAACTGTGCGCATCATATAGATAAAGCGATGAATTTAAAAGGGTTTTAGTGGTGGTTTAGTGATTTGTCTAATTTGTTAGCTGTTTTGTGCTCAAATGAATGAAAATACGCCTAAAATTGTTACGAGGTATCTCGCATTTTCAGGATTAACCCTCGTCATGGCGCGAGGCACCTCTAGATTTAATGAATGATGACTCATCTTCTGTCGAAATAGCGCTAGCTTTAGCTGCTTATTTTGCCACGCAAGGAAAAACCATGCGCAGGACATTGCTACCAATTTCTCTTTCTCGCGGCGACGTTTGCTGCGGTGTCTCTATGGTTCGCTCATCTCCTAGAGCAAAACTCTCGTTATTGAGTCTAGCTGGGCTGATGCTCATGGGCTGTGAGCCTCAGACGCATGAGCCAACGGTGACGGCTGAAGTTCCAGCACCACAAAAAATCACCATTCAATGCCAGCCTGAGCAGCCCATTCCGGTGGAGTCGGGTTATGTCATTGGTATTGAAAAAGTGGGGCGCAGTATTGCTCATACACCTTTTGATCAGTCTGCTGCTGAAGTCGTGGCTTATGATGCGTGTAGCGATCAATTATTAGTGGTGAATTCGCAAGCCAAAAGAGTGGATCGTTTCCGCTTTGATCGTAACGGTGCACCGCAGCCGCTTGGTGATCTTTCTTTGTCCGTGGCGGCAAAACATGCAGGGATTCCGCTAGGGGCTGCGACCAGTGTTGCCGCGCATCGCGGTTTACTGGCTGTGTCGATTGCTCATCAAGATCCGCAGCAGCGCGGCATCATTGCGCTTTATCGTTCTGATACCCAGGCGCTGGTAACGACCTATCGTGCCGGTGCATTGCCAGATATGGTGCAATTTTCAGCGGATGGTAGTTACCTTGCTAGCGCCAATGAAGGCCAGCCCAGTGATGATTACAGTCAAGATCCACAGGGCAGTGTTACGCTGGTTGATTTAACCAAGGGGCCGATGCAAGCATCGGTCAATGAAATTAGTTTTCGAGACTTTAATATCGATGCCAGTCGCTACCAAGAGTTGGATAGCAAAGTCCGTATTAGTGGGCCAAATGCCTCTGTTGCGCAAGATTTAGAGCCAGAATATCTTACCTTTGCAGAGGATGGTTTTCTCTATGTGGCGCTACAAGAGAATAACGCCATTGCAAAAATTGATATTGGCCAAAAACATGTGGTCAGTATTTTTCCTTTAGGTGAAAAATCATGGCATCAAGCAAGGCTGGACCCTTCCGATCAAGATGGGGTGATTGGTCAGCTCAAAACTTACCCAGGGCTCACCAGCTTATATATGCCGGATGCTTTGCTTAGCTATCAGGTTGCAGGTGAAACCTATTTGGTGACGGCCAATGAAGGGGAGATGCGTGAATATCAATTTCAAACCACACCTCAGGCCTGTGAAAATACAGGTTATCACTGGCTTGGTGAGTCGATTGATGAAGATGACAATCGATATCGCAATGAAGTTGGCCCCTGTTTAGCGCATACAGATGCGGTGCGTGGTAGCGATTTGAGTGTGCCAGATGGCCATCCACTGAAAGCGCAACTGCAAAACCCGAAAGCCTTGGGGCGTCTTAAATTGGTGATCCCAACGGAACCGGCCAGTGTTCGCTCTTCCATTGTGGCTTTTGGTGGCCGCTCATTTTCCATTTGGAAAACTGATGGCACCTTGGTGTATGACAGTGGCGATGAGTTAGCCCGTATCGCGCTGCATCATGATCGCGAGCATTTTAATAGTGATCACCGAGCACATCACAAAGGTGATGCTCGAAGTGATGAAAAAGGTATTGAGCCAGAAGCTTTAAGCTTGGCGTCAATTAATGGTCGTGTGTATCTGTTTATTGGTCTTGAGCGTCAAAGTGGTATTGTGATTTATGATGTCACTGATCCCAATCATGGCCGTTATGTCGCCTATCATTCAGCGCGAGACTTCAACCAACCTGTTTGTACGCAAGTGAGTGATGGTGGGGCCTGTGAAAATGGCGTCTATAACCCAGCGGCTGGTGATCTCGGGCCTGAATCTGTGCAGTATTTTAGTCGCAATGGTGTGCACTATTTAGCGGTAGGTAACGAGGTGAGTGGTACCGTCACCGTCTATCGCGTGCAACTTGCGATACCCAAAGCCAATTAAGCTTGAAATCGATTCAAAAACGCCGCTTTGATCGCGGCGTTTTTTATTGGTGGGCGTAAAATATTTTTGGGCACGTTGCGAGGGGATGAGATCGATGTGTTATCACGGAAGTTGTAATTGTGGTGCGGTGCACTATCAGGTCCATGGCGATTTATCTGATGTGGTTTATTGCCACTGTCAGTTGTGCCAGAAAATGTCAGGCTCGGCCTTTTTAGCATTTGGCAGTGCGCTACATCAGCAGTTACAGATATTTGGTCATGAGGCGATGCAAAGTTATCAAGCAACCATGCACGCCACGCGTTATTTTTGTCGCCATTGTGGGAGCAATCTATTTTGGCAGCCTCAGGGAGAGTATGGCGACACCTACCAATGTATAGCCTTAGGGACGCTGGATACGCCCTTTGAGCCACGAAAGTGGCAGCACTTTTATACGGATCAAAAAGCTTGCTGGTTTGAAATTCAAGACGAGCAGCGCTGCTACGCGACATGTCCATAAATTGATATATGGACATGTGAAAATTTCTAGCGATATTGCTGATAAAATTGTGTGTAGAGAGGAGCGGGTGACAGCTCCTTTTTTATTGCCTGAAGCGCAGCAAAAAGGGTGGTTTCATGATCAGCAATCAGTGCAAGCGTGCGATCTTCAGGATGGGTGTGCTGCCATTGACGATATTGCTGCTCATAAGGGGTAACCCAGCGAATGAGCGTGTCGAGCAATTGTGGCTCAGATAGATTTTTCCATTCGCAAGCTTGCGCTTGACCACGGGCAATGGCTTGGTTGATTGCGGTTGCATCTTCAGTTTTATCTAAAGGCAGCGCTGATTTGAGCTGAGCTGCGGTGAATTGCTCGATTGCGAGTAGAGGTTGCCAGATGGTGTTGAGTTGCGGATGGCTGCACATCATGGTTTCGAAAAATGCGATGCCATAAAGTTCGCCAAAATAGGCATTTAAGATAAAAGCTTGGCGTTGAAGTGGCATGGTTCATCCTTATTTTAGTGCACAAGCTGGGCATCATATCATAGGGTGATGGCGGTGACGGGTGAGGATAAGGAAAAGGCGTTATCCAACCGATTTAAAAGTAAAAATTCAAAGCGTGATGAAAAGGAGCATATTCACGGTCGCACTATACTTAGATGAAAGAGAAGTGGAGCCGCCATGAATATCTTTGTATTGGATGAAAATATTGAACGCTGCGCGCAGTATCATTGCGATCAGCATGTGGTAAAAATGATATTAGAGAGTGTGCAAATTCTCTGTACAGCACTGAATAAAAAAGGGATGGCAGCACCTTATCGCTCGACACATTTAAAGCATCCCAGCGTTCTTTGGGTAGAAGACTCCTACGATAATTTTTTATGGCTCGCGCAGCTTGCACAAGCGCTCAATGCTGAATATCGATACCGCTATGACAAAACTGAAGATCACAAATCTATTGCGGTGCTCAATGCGATCCTCGCGCCACAATTTAGCTACCCAGCTTGTGGTTTGACAGAATTTCCACAAGCGATGCCGGAACAATATAAAGTGAAGGGTGACCCTGTCACGGCTTATCGCAATTTTTACCGCTATGACAAAATACGTTTTGCTACATGGCGCAAACGCCAAAAACCGAACTGGTTGGTGTGTGATTAAAGTAATTTCGCCTCTATTTTGTGAGAAGACGCGCTATCATAAGCGCGTCTTTATTTGCGCTTCATTATTTGAGCGTCATTGATTTGAGAGTAACCCCATGGCTGTTATCACCAATATCATCACCGGCTTTCTTGGTGTAGGAAAAACCACCGCAATTCTTCATTTGCTGAAATATAAACCGGCCAATGAAAAGTGGGCGGTATTGGTTAATGAGTTTGGGGAAATTGGTATTGATGGCGCGATGCTGAGCGAGCAAGGTGCGATGATTAAGGAGATCCCTGGTGGATGCTTGTGCTGCACAGCAGGGGTTCCAATGTCCGTTGGCATCACCGCATTGCTGCGACAAAAACCGGATCGCTTGCTGATTGAGCCCACGGGGCTTGGCCATCCGCAGCAGGTCATCGCCACGCTAACCTCGGCGCAGTACCGCGATTATATTGATTTGCGTGCCACCATTGCTTTGGTTGACCCCCGGCATCTGCTTGATAGCCAATATACCAGTCACCAGCCCTATGTTGATCAGCTGCTTAGTGCCGATTGTTTGGTGGCCAGCAAAGGTGATTGCTATCGCCCTGATTTACTTGAAGCGCTCAGTGGCTGGCAAATGCAGTATCACCCACATGCCAATATCGCGCAGATTGCACAAGGTGCGCTGCCACTAAACCTTCTTGATACACCGCGCATTCAAATGAGTCGAATTCGTTCTCATCAGCCGGCGCATGATTTAAATGCTCACCATCATGAACATGCGGCGCAAGAGCCACAATTTGCACTTGCCCCTGATCAAGCGTTTGTACGTAAAGCGCATCAGGCGCAAGGCTATGTCAGCTGTGGCTGGATTTTTGGTGCTGAGGCTGTGTTTGATTTAGCAAAGCTACGCCAGTGGTTTCGTACACTGCCCGTTGAGCGAGCCAAAGGCGTGGTCAATACCTGCGAAGGTAGCATGGTATTTAATATGAGTGATGGCATGTTATCGGTAAGTGCCATGAGTCTTGAAGGGTTTGAATCACGTATTGAAGTGATTCATTCACAGCCTTGTGATTGGGACGCCATTGAATGCGCATTGATTAGCGCGAAGATGGATTGATTTATCAATTTATTTCAATGTGTTGTGATAGCTAACTGAAAAGGGCGGAATGCGATGATTCCGCCCTTTTTTTCTTCTGAAACGCATGAAATCATGTGCTTATTCATAGGGCATTCGCCATATCAAAAAAGATGAAGCAAGGAGAGCATCATGGGGATGTACACCATCTTACGCAAAGGAACTGAATATAGCACTGTGGATTTGTTGTCTGAAAAAGCTGGTGAAGTAATTAATTTACTCAAATATCAAGAGTTTATTGTGGTGGAAAATAGTATTGAAGCAGAAAGCAAAGAGACTGCATTGGTTGCATATCAAGCATTACTTCTAAAGCAGGATGCGGTTCGATTTGATAAAGTAAAAACAGGTTTTTTACCCGCAGCGTTGATCATTTGTGGCACGCTATTTTTTAGTTTTTCTATGTTACTTACCTTGATTTTATTTATTCAGCAATTGCTATCAATGGGCTCGAATCCTTGGTATAGCTGGGTATATTTCTTTACGTATGTACCACTGATTCTCTGTATGTCTAGTCTGTTTCTAGCGGTTGGTTATATGCTCAAGGAGCTTCGGTATTTACGCTTCGAACTAAAATCACAGCAATTCAAACCCTAATCAGTGAGATATACCATTTACAGAATCACAGAGCGCTATCACATCAAGATGGCGCTCTTTTTTATATCATTCAAACCATCAATAACCACTTGTCGTGAGACAACAGGAGATAAATGACAAAAGTTCATATGTCGCAGCATACCGTACTGCGCGCCGCAAATTCCAGCTCGCCAACCGTTCATTATTTTCTTACGTATTTACAGTCATCTTTTCCCTATGCACCCAAGCCCTTGGGCTTTGAATGGCATGATGGCCAAAAGATGGAACGACTCACCTTAGTGCCTGGCACCACCTATGATTATCCTCTGCAAGGGGCGATCGCCAGCGAGCAAGCCTTGGTGAGCGCTGCCATGTTATTACGTCAATTTCATGATGCATCAGCTGATTATATTGACTTGCTGGATGATGAGATGATTTGGCTATTGCCCGCTCGTCAGCCAGCGGAGGTGATTTGCCATGGCGATTTTGCGCCCTATAACGTGACCTGCGAAGGTGAAAATGTGGTGGGCGTTTATGATTTTGATACCGCGCATCCCGCGCCGCGCGTCTGGGATTTAGCTTATGCGATATATTGTTGGGCGCCCTTTAAAACCCATGAAGTGGACCGTTTGGGTGATTTAGATGCGCAAATTGAGCGGGCGCTGATATTTGCCAACGCCTATGGTATGAATGCTCAGCAGCGTGCTGTTTTGCTAAACACTATGATTGAGCGGTTGCATTGCCTTGTGGCATTTATGAAAGCACAATCAGAGCAGGGCGATGACAAATTCAGCATGGATATTGCGCAGGGTCATAGCCAAAGCTATCTCAATGATATTGTATATTTACAGACGCATCGCGCGGCAATTACTGCGCGATTAATGGCTGCACTTTGAGTGCTTTGCAAACAGAAGGAGAACGAGATGGTCGGGGAAACCAATTTAAATCAACTGCTCGCCAGTATGGCGCCAAGTTTAGATAATGAGCGTTATGGTTTTATTACCATGTTGCCTAGTAACCCGATTCGTCATGTGATTGAGCCCAAAGCGACCTATTTTGAGCAAGAGGGACTGACCATGATTGTCCCTCATGCACAGGCGATGCTCTATGGCTTTGAAGTGGAAGCTTGGTTTCACTGCATTACCTTAACGGTGCACTCTAGCCTTGAAGCCGTGGGGCTTACGGCGGCGGTATCGAGCGCTCTAGCCAAGGCGGGGATCAGTGCCAATGTGCTTGCAGCTTATTTTCATGATCATATTTACGTGCCGGAATCGCGCAGTGAAGAAGCGATGAGGGTGCTCCATCAACTTGCTGAGCAAGCGAACTTTGGTACAAGTGAGCAATAAGCCGCGCAATGACTATCCATTACAAAGGAATGTATGCATGAGCATGAGCCAACGCGAGAAAATGATCGCAGGAATGCCTTATGAGCCATGGGATGACGAGCTAAAAGCGGCGCGCGCGAAAGCCAAGCTGGCGTGTTATCACTTTAATCATGCGCGGCCCGATGATGATTCGCGGCTCACGCATCTTGCTGCGCTTTTTCAAACCGAGCAAGGCTTTTATGTGGAGCCAAATTTTTACTGTGATTACGGCTTTAACATTCATCTCAAAGGTTTTTTCTATGCCAATCATCATTTGACCATTCTTGATTGCGCGCCCGTGACCATTGGCGATGAGGTGTTGATTGGACCTCATGTTCTGATCTCTACAGCAACTCACCCGCTGAGCGTGCAAGATAGGCAAGCCTACGAATACGCAGCGCCTATTACCATTGAGGATCATGTGTGGATTGGCGGTCAGGTGACGATTTTACCTGGGGTAACGATTGGACGAGGTAGTGTGATTGGCGCAGGCAGCGTGGTGACACGCGATATTCCCGCCGGCGTCGTTGCTGTCGGGAATCCATGCCGTGTTTTGCGTGAAATCAATGATGATGACGTGGCAGAAAAACAGAAGCAATTGACCTTTATTTAATATAAGGAAGGGATAGGAGAGCATTTGCGCCACATCAGCAATAGGGATATTTAGTGATGTCAAAGATGCGAACGGTGATCTGGCTGGGTCTTATCGGTGTCATGGCAGCCAGCGCTTTGTTTTATGTTTATGGGCGAGCCTACTGGGTGCCTTGGAAGCAAGAGATGACAGGAAAGCGAACCGTTGCGCAGGTGGTGGCGCAATATGGTGAGAAGGCGCGGGCAAAGCTTGCGCCCTATTATGAAAAAGCGCAGGTCGCCTATCCGGGTAAACAGGTGGCACTGCTTGCGGTGAAAGCGGAAAAACGCCTTGCACTTTGGGCGCAGGATGCGGATCAGCAGTGGCATCTTATTCGTGAGTTTGACGTCAAAGCCGCCAGCGGTGTGCTCGGACCGAAATTGCGTGAAGGCGACCGACAAGTGCCAGAAGGGATCTATCGTATTACTTGGTTGCATCCAAATAGTACCTATCATCTGTCTATGAAGCTCAATTACCCCAATGAGTTTGACTGGGCGCGAGCCAAAGAAGAGGGGCGTCAAGAGCCCGGTAGTAATATCTTTATCCATGGCAAAGCCGTTTCTATAGGTTGCTTAGCCATGGGGGATGAAGCCATTGAGCAGCTTTTTGTTCTGGCCAGTGATATTGGAATCGATAACATTTCTGTGGTGATATCGCCTACGGATCCACGTATGCAACCTTTGGTGGTTCCTGATGATGCGCCAGATTGGACAGATGGACTCTATCAGCAAATTACGCAGGCATTTTTAGCCGTCAGTGAATCGCAAATGGTTTTGCAATAACGAAACGAGCCTTGCAAGCATCCAGAAAATAAGAAACGAAGCAACAGGAAATGAAGCCGATAAGCTAGAGGTTGAGTTGAATAGGTCATTGAGAGAACCGGTTGACGCTTCATTTTGCGCAATGAAAAAGGACGCCTTGGCGTCCTTTTTGCATTTTTCGAATGTGTATTGAGTAGTTGAGTGATTACACGGCTAATCGATTTGGCTTGCTTCAACTGGCTCAGCTTCCGGTGGATTGGTGTTGTCACGCAACAAGCGCCACCAACCGCCTAGGGTTTCATACCAATAGGTGGTGGATTGCTCAAGATAGAGCGGTTTTGGCACGTATTTCACCCAAGGCTGCTTAATGTTCTTATGCGCCAAAAAGTTGGTTGGCGCTGGAATTGGGTGCAAACCTGCGTTTTCAAATTCATTGATTGCCCGCTCCATATGTACGGCTGAGGTTACCAGTACAATTTTTGCATCACCAATAGCAGAGGCCGCTTGGTTAGCTTCCTCCCATGTATCTTTGGCGGTTTCAAGCAGCAAAATATCGCTTTTAGGGACGCCAAGCTCAAGGGCAACTTTGGCCATCATTCGTGCATGGCTAATTTCAGTGCCGCCATCATAGCCAGAGAGCACCAAACGAGAGCCCGGATAGAGGCGATAGATTCGAATCCCTTCAATCAAGCGCATCAGTGCGGCGCGACTGAGTTCTGAGGTGGCCGGAATATCTTTATCCACCACATGGCTTTCACCGAGGACCATTACATAATCGATACGTTCTTGATCAGGAATAAAGGCACGGTATTGACGCTCTTGGCTGGCCAACAATGTGGTACTCACGGGTTGGAAAGAGAGTAAAAAAAGCATCACCCATGAGATGGTCAACATCCAGCGCCCCCAGTTGGCATGGCGCGTAAACCAGATCAAATAAAGGCCGATGAGTGCCAAACCAAGCAAGGCTGGGAGCGGCATCAAGAGTGCAGAGAGTATTTTTTTCAGTTCAAACATCAAAATCGTCCGAATAATCGACACTTGAGCACAAAAAGCGTGCGCAAGCCTTTATTCTCGCCAATGTTATGCCAAAATGGCGACGTGTAACATGACATGATAACGAAAGCGACGTGAATCAGGATCGAAATTTCGACGATATTGCGCACAAATTTGCCAAAAACATTTATGGCTCCGGCAAGGGCGATATTCGCCAAGCCGTTTTGTGGCGCGACTTAGAGCAGATTCTTGCGACCTTACCCAAACGGCCGCTGCGAATTTTGGATGCAGGCGGTGGTGTGGGGCAGATGTCGCAACGTCTCGCCGCTTTGGGCCATCATGTCATTTTATGTGACATCTCGGAACAAATGTTAAATTTGGCGAAAGAGGCTGTTACAGAGGCGGGACTCACTGAGCAATATGAGTTTGTTCATGCCCCTGCACAATCCATTGGCGAGCACCTGAGTGCGCCCGTGGATCTAATTTTGTTTCATGCCGTTGTTGAGTGGCTCGCAGACCCAGAATCTGCTGTCACTCATCTCACCCAACAGCTTGCACCCGGTGGCATACTCTCTTTGATGTTTTATAACCATCATGGTTTGGTGTTTAAGAATTTGATTTGCGGAAATATTCGTCATATCCAAGAGGGTATGCCTTATCGCAAACGCTTTAAACTTCAACCGCAAAAAGGGATTGTGCCAGAGACAGCCTATGGCTGGCTCACCAACCAAGGATTAAACATCCTCGGTCGCAGCGGGGTGCGCTGTTTCCATGACTATATGCGTGATACCCGTGTCGGCGAATACACCTTTGATGAGCTACTCAGTATGGAGCTAGCCCTGTGTCAGCAAGAGCCTTATCTCTCGCTAGGGCGCTATATCCATTGCTGGGCTCAGGTTGCCGCCGAATAAAATGATGAAAGATTAGGACGGTTCATGCGCGAACAAACCCAAACTGTGCCAGAGCTTGTGCAGTGGGTGAAAACGCAAGATTTAGCGTTAACCCTAAACAACGAGCGGCTGGCCTTTTTACTTGCTGTTTATTTGGTCAATGATGGCCAACACCAACAAGAGTTGGGAGAAGGGGAGCTGGTGGACACCTTTGCCATGGTCAGCACCCATTTCGCCCAAGTCGAAGAAACCCTTGCCCTGCGCGCGAACAATGCCATTAACGAATTGGTGCGCCAACATCTGCTGACGCGTTTTTACGAACAAGGTGATGAGGGCTGCAGTATTTACCGCTTAACCCCCTTGGGTCTTGGCATTGCAGATTATTATGCCAAGCAGCGCGAATTTACCTCGGTCAAACTATCTGTGCTTTTAGCATTGGTGGCAGAAGAGGTCAGCAAAGCGGCGAAAGCGGCGAGCGAAGCGCAATGTTTTGAAGATTGGTTGCATCAGGTTCACCCTGTTTTGCAACACTCAGTCTCGGATCTCTTTGATCGCATCGATTTGAACCAACGCGTGATGGATGAACATCAGCAGTTGATAAAAAAAGATGTCGCCTCACTACTCAATCAAGATTGGCACAGTGCCATTATGAGTTGTGAGCAGTTGCTGAGTGAAACCTCGAATACCTTGCGCGAACTGCAAGATACCTTGCAAACGGTTGCCGATCAGCTGCAAACCGAGCTGCAACATATTCAGACTTTGGTGTATGGCGAAGATGAGCTGCTGTTTGTCGATGAGCTGGTGTTTGATCTGCAAACCAAGCTCGATCGTATCGTCAGCTGGGGCCAGCAGGCCATTGATCTATGGATGGGTTATGACCGCCACGTCCATAAATTTATTCGAACCGCCATCGATATGGATAAAAACCGCGCCTTTAGCCAACGCTTGCGCGAGTCCATTCGCGGCTACTTAGATAACCCTTGGCATTTGACTTATGCCCGTGACGAACGCTTGATGGATATGCGCGATGAAGCCTTGGTGCTGCGCAATCAAGATGTCACTGGTGATGCGCCTTTGCCTATGGAATATGAAGAGCTGGATCAGGTTCAAGAGCAGTTGCAAGCCGTGATTGGCGAGCATCTGACGCGATTTAAACAAGCAGGCGATCCCATCGATTTGACCTGCGTTCTGCGCGAATATTTGGATGCCCATCCACGCGCACGCCATTTCGACCTTGCCCGCGTAGTGGTCGACCAAGCATTGCAACTGGGTTACTCACAAGCTGAGCTTGATGCAGTGCAACCGAAATGGCACGTTATTAGTCATTATGGTGCGAAGGTACAAGCAAATGTCATCGATAACTATTGAGACCTACATGCCAGAAGCGATGGCCAAAGCCATTGCCAATCCGCTGTTTCCAGCGCTAGATAGCGCCTTACGTGCCGGTCGTCATATCGGCAGCGATGATATGGACAATCACGCTTACCTTGTGGAATTTGAAGCACCACTGAGTCAATTTTATTTGCGCTACAACGTTGAGTTGGTGCGCGCCCCTGAGCACTTTTTCTATCTGCGCCCGCGTTCAACCACTTTGATTGGTCGAAGCGTGCTCTCCGAGCTCGATATGCTCATTGGTAAAGTGTTGTGTTACCTCTATTTGAGTCCTGAGCGCTTGGCCCAAGAAGGCCAATTTGCGCCGCAAGATGTCTTTGAAGAGCTGCTCACCTTGGTGGATACCGGTCAGTTGATGCGCATGGTGACCCTGCGTGCGACTGGCTCAGATGTCGACCGCGATAAGCTGCATGAAAAAATGCGCGTTTCTCTGCGCCGCTTGCGCCGTATTGGCATGATTTTGCCAATCGCCGATAGCGATAAATTTCGCATCAGTGAAGCGGTGTTCCGCTTTGGCGCTGATGTTCGCAGTGGTGAAGACCCACTGGAAGCGCAGCGTCGCTTGCTCAGTGATGGCGAGATCTCAGTCTCTGCCGCGCGTGAAGCTGAGCTTAAACAAGCCGCATTTGAGTCATCAGACCGCACATCAATGGACCATGCGCCATTGCATGACACAGCACAGGATTCGGAGACATCCCTATGATGGAGCGAGGTAAATTTTTATCGCTCACGATGATCAACTGGAACGGTTTTTTTGCCCGAACCTTTGATCTTGATGAACTAGTGACCACCTTCTCTGGTGGTAACGGCGCCGGTAAATCTACCGCGATGGCTTCCTTTGTTACCGCCTTGATTCCGGACCAAAACCTACTGCATTTTCGTAACACCACCGAAGCGGGTAGCGCCAACGCATCCCGCGACAAAGGTTTATACGGTAAGCTTAAGCCGGGCACCTGTTATGCTGCGCTGGAGGTGATGAACTCACGCCAGCAGCGCTTGGTTTTTGCCGTGAAATTGCAACAAGTGGCGGGTCGCGACAAGAAAGTCGACATCAAGGCCTTTATGTTGCAAGACCTGCCTGAAGATTTGCTGGTGAGCGAAATCTTTATTGAGCCCAAAGTGGGCGGTAGCGCCCGCGTGCGTCCCTATGAAGAGATGCGTGATTTTGTCAGCGATTTCCATGGTTTGCAGTTTAAAGCTTTTAATGCGATCACCGATTATCACAACCAAATGTTTGAGATGGGTGTGCTGGCGAAGAAACTGCGCAACCAAAGCGATCGTGGCAAGTATTACCGTCTGATTGAAGCATCGCTATACGGCGGTATCTCCAGCACCATTACGCGCTCATTGCGTGACTATCTATTGCCGCATAACAGTGGCGTGAAAAAAGCCTTCCAAGATATGGAAGCGGCGCTGCGTGAAAACCGCTTAACCCTTGAAGCGATTAAGGTTACGCAAGCAGACCGCGATTTATTCAAACATTTGCTTCGTCAAGCCACCGATTATGTGGCGGCGGACTATATGCGCCATGTCAATGAGCGTCAGCAGCGCATTGATGGCGTGCTGAAAGAGCGTCGCCGCGCCAATGAAGCGGCTTATCGCTTGAACCATGAGCAGCACAAACTGAATGAGTTGTCGATTCAGTCCAAGCAAGAGCAAGCGACGGAAGAGGAGCTTGAAGTCGCGCTGGATAATGCGCACAGCCATTATCAGCGCGTGCAAAGCGCCTATGCGCAGCAGCAAAAAGTGGATCGCTACCAAGAAGATCTATTTGAGCTTTCAGAGCGCTTAGAAGAGCAAACCATGGTGGTGGAAGAGGCGCAGGAGTCTCTTGTCGATCGCGAAATGGCGCTTGAAAGTGCTGAAAGCGAAGTGGACAGCTTGCAGCGTCAGCTGGCTGATTATCAGCAAGCGCTCAATGCCCAGCAAACCCGCGCGCTGCAATATAAGCAAGCCAATGAAGCGCTTGAGCAAGCCACGGCGCATATGGGCCGCGCGATTCGTTTAGAAGATGTGGGTCCGCTACTGAGCCGTTTACGCCAGCAGCAGCAACAAGATACGCAATCTTTGCTTGAGCAAAAACATCAGCTTGAACTGATACAAGCGGGCAGTGCTCAGTTTGATGCAGCCTATCAGTTGGTGTTGCAATTAGACGCTGAGATCACGCGTGAGCAAGCACAAGACTATGCAAAATCATGGCTTGAATCGGGTCGTGAGCACCAAGCACGTTTGCTCAATGCTGATGCCTTAGATGCGCAGCACCGCTCACTGGAGCGCGCTTATCAGCAGTACCAGCAAGCGCAGCAATTGCGTCAAAGCTATCTTGCGCGTCATGGTGTGGATATCAGTGATGAAGCAAGCTTGATTGAAGCGCAAACCGTGCTTGAAGCGCAAATTGAAGAGCTCACCACTTGGCTGGATGAGCTCAGTGACAAACGCTCGCACGAGCAAGAGTTGCATCGACAAGCGCAAGTGGAGCTGCAAAGTCTGCAGCAGCAAGCGCCTGCATGGGTGGCGGCTAACGATGCGCTGGAAATTCTAACGCAACAACTAGCTGATCCGCGTCTTGCCTTTACCACCGATCTTTGTGATGCGGCAAGCGTGATGGGTGCGATGCAGCATGTGCTGGATTACGAGCGTGATGCTGTCAGCAAGCGCGATACATTAGCTGCGCAAAAGCAGCAGCTTGAAAGCGATATCATTCGTTTGGCGCAGCCAGGCGGTAGTGATGACAGCGGTTTGCAAAAAATCGCCGAGCAGTTGGGTGGCCAACTGCTCAGTGAAATCTATGAAGATATCTCAATTGATGATGCGCCTTATTTTAGCGCCATGTATGGTCCAGCCCGTCATGCGGTGGTGGTGCGTGATATCGAGCAGATCAAACCGATTCTTGAAGAGCTGAGTGATTGTCCTGACGATCTTTACTTGATTGAAGGCGATGCCAACGCTTTTGATGACAGCAGCTTTAGCGCTGAAGAGCTTCGCAACGCAGTTTGCGTACGCTTAAACAATCGTCAGCTGCGTTATTCTCGCTATCCTGAGATTCCGCTCTTTGGCCGCGCAGCGCGTGAACAGCAGCTTGAATTGCTGCGCGAGCAACGTGAAGCCTGCATAGAGCAACATGCGATTTGGGCCTTTGATGCGCAAAAATGGCAGCGTCTGCACCACCATGTTAGCGATTTTGTTGCCACGCACTTAAATTTGGCATTTACGCCAGATCCAGAGCCACGCATGCGCGTCTTGCGCAAGCAAATGAATGATTGTGATAGCCGTTTGGCTGAGCTGAATCAGCAAGCCAATACCCAGCGTCAGCAGCTACAAGCGCATCGTTTGTCGATGAAGCAGCTTGCCGAGCTTGGCCAAATGGTGGATCACCTTGAAGCCCATGATCGCGCCGATTATCTCGCGCAAAGTCAGCGCCAGTGGCAAGCGCGTCAAGATGCCCACGCCTTCTTTAATCGCTATGGCAAGGTCTTCCAAGCGCTCAATGAGCAAATGGCAGCCTTGGCTTTTGATCCGCAGTTGCAATCAAGCCTAGAAGCGCAGGTTGAGAAACTGGATCGCGCGCTGCAGCAGCTTAAATCGCAGCTATTTGCCCTCAGTGAAGTGGATGAGCGCCGTGCGCACTTCCAATATCACGATGCAGAAGCCATGGTGGCGCAAAGTAGCGATCTTGATAAACAGCTCAAACTAAAATGGGCTGAGGCGGATAAAACGCGTCATCAGTGCCGTGCTGATTTGAAATTGGTGCAGCAAAAACTCAGTGATGCCAATCAAGTGATGGCGGCGCTGCGCAGTGCTCACCAAGCGAAAAAAGACACCATTGATGAGTTCGTTCGTGATATCCAAATGCTAGGTGTTCGCGCTGATGCCTTAACTGAGCAAGAAGCAAAAATTGCGGTCGAAACCTTAACCAGTCAGCTAGCAACCAGCCGTCGTACGCGCAGCGCGCTTGAAAAAGCGATGACTGCTGCCGAGCTTGAAGTGCGCAGCCAAGGTAAATTGCACCAACGTGCGATGAAAGAGTACCGCATTTTGCGCGGCCAAGGGGTTTCTGTGAAATCGAACTGGAGCGCCGTGATGCGCGTAGCCAAAGACAGCGATGTGGATCGCCGTTTGCAGCGCCGCGAATTTGCATACATGAGCGCCGAAGAGCTTCGCTCTCGCTCAGATAAAGCCCTTGGTGCACTTCGCCTTGCCGTGGCTGATAACGAAACCCTGCGCGATGCGCTGCGTCACTCGGAAGATATGGCGCGCCCTGAGCGTAAAGTGCTGTTCTACATCGCCGTGTACCAGCATCTGAAAGATCGTATTCGTCACGACATTATTCGCTCGGACGATCCAGTGGAAGCCATCGAGGAGATGGAAGTGGAGCTGGCGCGTTTGACTGAAGAGTTGAGCCAGCGTGAAGTGCGCTTGGCGATCAGCGCGGAAAGCGTGGCCAATATCATTCGCCAAACCATTGTGCGTGAACAAAACCGAATTCGTCAGCTCAACCAAGGGTTGCAACGCATTGGCTTTGGTCAGGTCAATGGTGTGCGTTTGAATGTGAAAGTGCGCGATAGCCATTTATTGTTACTGACTGCGCTTTCTGAGCATCATCGTCAGCACCAAGATCTCTTTGGTAATCAGCGTCTGACTTTCTCAGAAGCCATTGCCAAACTGTTCCAGCGCCTCAATCCGCATATCGATGTGGGTCAAAAAAGTGCGCAGGTTCTGGGTGAAGCGCTGCTGGATTATCGTAACTATCTTGATCTCTCCATCGAGGTTAATCGTGGTAGTGATGGTTGGCTACAAGCGGAAAGTGGCGCGCTATCTACTGGTGAAGCCATTGGTACCGGCCAAGCTATTTTGCTGATGGTGGTACAAAGCTGGGAAGAGGAATCACGCCGACTACGCGCTAAAGATATTGTGCCATGTCGCTTGCTCTTCTTGGATGAGGCCGCGCGTTTGGATGCACGCTCCATCGCTACATTGTTTGAACTTTGTGAGCGTTTGGATATGCAGCTTTTGATCGCGGCACCTGAAAATATCAGCCCAGAGAAAGGTACCACCTACAAGCTGATGCGTAAGATCATCGGTGAGCGCGAACATGTGCACGTCGTGGGTCTTAAAGGCTTTGCTGATGTGGCCGCGCCAAGTTTGCCATCTGAGCAAGCCGCGCTTGATGCCACGCAACAGACGACACAAGCGGATAACCAAACTGATTCGAGTTCACAAGCTCAGAGCAGTGAAGCACTCACCGCGAGTGAATCCTAAGCAGAGATTTTGTTGCACGTAAAAAGCGCCTTTATGGCGCTTTTTTATTATCAAAATATCGAACTTCTCTAATTTTGTGATGTAGATAAGTTATGCAGTGCATAAGAGATTGAGCTGCGCTTTATAAGATTTAGGACATCTTAAACAAATAGATATTTGAATTGATAAAATTGACCGCTAAATGGAAATGATTCTGGCACTACGCCCCTGAAAGGATTTACGTGTTTTATGAACCAAAGGATTAAGTTCAAAATGGAAAAAAGAATAATAGCCGCAGCTTTACTTGCTGCACTGTATGGATGTGGTGGCGGTGATAGTGGTTCTGATAGCACACCTTCAGTGAAACAGAATCAATATATAGTGATTGATGGTTATTTGGGTGCGGCGCAAGTCTATATTGACCGCAATGGCGATCGTATTGCTGACAGCAATGAATATCTCGGTTTAACAGATGAAAATGGGAAAATTTGGGTAGACGCAGCTGATGGACAATTTGATACGATTGTTAAAGTGATCGCGGGGCAAACAACGGATAGCGACATTCAAGGTGCAGTCAATTACAACAAAGTGATGATTGCGGAACAGGGTCATTTTACTGTTACTCCATTTTCAACACTTGCGAAAATAAAAAATATGTCACTGGCGGACCTAGCAAGCGAATTAAATGTCAGCGTAGATGATATTTCTCAAGACTATATTGCGCAAGGGTCAGTTTTTGCTCATGCTTTAGCTCGCTCGATTCAACACTTGTTACCTGTAGAGCCGACAAGTGATACTTCAGAAATTAGTAACTTATCTGAAAAATCAAGACGAATTGCTGAGTATTTACAACAGGTTGATCCCAAGCTTCTTTCTGACATGATTATTGTGATAGATGAAACGGGTCGTCTGCAGGAAAGCACAATCGATGAAGTGTATGGTGTGGCATATAATGTGTCGGGATTAACTGTGGCTTGGGAGCAAAAAGATTTTTCATCCCTTGATTATGTTGACTCAATTGAGCCTAGCCAAGGGTTTCATCCCTGTTATACCCAAAAATGGGATGATGTTGTATTAGTGGCGAATTGCGATTCATCAAAATTTATTACGCTAGATATAAACACAGGTCAAATTAAAAATGAGTCCGCCACGCTTGATAACTCAAATGAAGCAGATGACCTTGAATGGTTTATTGATGGGCCTTATTTAGGGTTGTTTAATTTATCTCAAAACAAGATAGTGCAGTACTTTGATAAGTCTTTCATGTTAGTAGAGCCAAAGCCAAGTGAATTGAAATACACAGCATCAAGTACCATTGCATTAGGGGAGCGAGGCGCTATAAAAAATGGTCAAAAATTTGTGTTCCCTCATTATCCGAGCTATGACACCTATGCAAATCAAGAGCATTTAGAAGGCGAAATTGCATACTACGATGAGACTCATGCAAATATCGTCATTCTTGATTCTAGTGGCGGCAAGACTTTACATGCTGCGCCTAGCAGAGCTGACATTTTGTCCGCCGTTGAAAACAAAGTATCTGAGGTTGGTGATGGTCTGGGCATTACCCAAGATGATATGAAAATCACTTGGTTAACGGGTCATAGTTACATTATTAGGCTGGATACGGATAATTCTCTTGTTTCAAATGATTACCATTATTTTTATCGCAATGGTGCAGTGACATATCTGGGACAATTCTATGAAGGTTTATGGCGTATAGGGCTTGATTCATCAACAGTGACCCATTATTCGACATCTCGCGGTGTTGGGCTTGATAGACATGAAATGCGACAGTTCAATTTGGCGACGGGGGGACTTGTAGGCCAATGGTCCAACTCAATGGATGCGCTTCCAGCTGTACTCTATAGCCAAAAACACTATTCAGATGGAATTATAGCAACATCAGATAGTTACTCTACGGTGATCCTACTAAAGTGAGCCGTATCGAAGACATAAAAAAGCGCCTTTATGGCGCTTTTTTACTGCTTATGAAATGCGCAATAAATCGACGCTAAACTCGCTGGATGACAAAAAAGTGGGTATGTTATGGGAAGTGTAATCAGCCTAGGAGGGGAGAATGACACCGAGATTATGGTGGGCGATGTTAACGCGCCCAGTGAGTACCATTCGCCAGTGGGAGCAGGGTGAGTTTGTTGATACAGCGACGGGCAAAGCGGCTTTTTCGCAAGGAGCTCAAGGTGAAAGTAGCGCGCGATTTCTCGCCTGTTTATTGGGCGGTTTATTTGGTTTGGTGATCACCGCGCCGCTCTTTATTAATCCTTTGGTACAAGCAAACTTATTAAAAATCGCACTGCAAAGTTTTGCTTTTGCAGCGTTCTTGGGGGTATTGCTGGTGGCTTGGCTCTATTTTGCCGGCTATTTTCTCGCGCTCAGTGGTCGGCGATTTGGCTATGCGGTTTCAGCAGCTAAAATGCGTTTTGCGCTGGCTTGGTCTTTGCCCTTACTCATCACACTGGCGGCTTTGATGCTGCTTTATATGGCGAACCCTTGGCTACGTTACTCCATTTTCCCAACCATGCTCGGTTATTTTACTGTGGTGGCAGTACTGGCTTGGATCGTTCATCTGGTGCGATTGGTGGGTTGGAGTTTTCATGCCAAAGGGCTGCAAGGCTGGCTGAAAACCACCGCAGCGGTATTGGTGATGACCTTGGCAACCACGGCGGTGCTGATGGCAATCACTTGGCTGAGCTTAGATTGGATTTTAGGGGTTTAACCTCTTTTCGTTGCTCTCGTTCTTCGAGTTTTTTCTCTCTTCCATATCGATCAAAAAAGCGGCACTAGCCGCATTTTCATTGAATTATTCGTTTCTTTTTCGCTCGGGTGTTTATCACTCGGTTTGAGCCGCTGTTTGTTGAGTCGCTTGTTTGTCTTGCTGCTGCCAGCGGCGAGCTACATGGACAAGCGCAATTAATACTGGCACTTCAATGAGCGGACCAATAACCCCTGCAAAGGCTTGGTCTGAATGCAGGCCAAAGATCGCAATGGCCACAGCAATGGCAAGTTCAAAGTTATTGCCCGTGGCGGTAAAGGCGATGGCAGTATTCTTATTTGGCGCAATGTTGAGTTTTCGCCCAATCAGGTAGCTTGCACTAAACATCAGTACGAAATAGATGCCGAGCGGCAGCGCGATGCGCAGCATATCCAAAGGAAGGGTGAGAATCATCTGACCTTTAAGACTAAACATCAGCACAATGGTCGCCAGTAGCGCAATCAGGGTGATGGGTGCAATGCGCGGTAAAAACTGTTGCTGATACCAAGTTTGTCCTTTGAATTTGCAAAGTAGGGTGCGGCTTAAAAAGCCCGCAGCAAATGGAATGCCAAGATAGATCAACACGCTTTCAGTGATTTGCCCCATGCTGATGTCAATCTCGGTACTGGCATAACCCAGTTTTTCCGGAAGTACGGAGATAAACAGCCAAGCCATAAAACTGTATGTGGCAATCTGAAAGAGGCTATTGAGCGCAACTAGCGCCGCGCCATATTCGCGGTCACCATCAGCGAGATCGTTCCAAACCAAGACCATGGCGATGCAGCGCGCTAAGCCAATGAGGATCACGCCTGCCATATAGCCGGGGTGAGAGCCGAGAAACATCAGCGCCAGCACAAACATCAAAATCGGCCCCACTAACCAGTTCATCACCAGCGAGAGAATAATGGCTTGTTTGTCGTGACGGATTTTGGGCAGTAAGCGATAGTCTACTTTGGCAAGGGGCGGGTACATCATCAAAATCAAGCCAATGGCCAGGGGTATATTGGTGCTGCCGATGGTCATGGACTCTTGCCAATCGGCCACTTGTGGCCAAAGTGCACCAATGCTGACGCCAAGGATCATGGCAAGGGCAATCCAAAGGGTAAGGTAGCGATCGAGCCAACCGAGTTTGGGCATCGGCGTGGCCACTTTCGTAGCAGAGGCTGTATTCATTTGGGCTCTCCAATGTTGGGATGCGGCTGCATCATTTTCTGTATTCAGCATCTGTTATTCGGCATCTGTTATTTGGTAGTTATAATTCGTTAATCGTCGAATAACGATGTTTGTTGTCAATAAAAAGCAAAGCCCGTGCTTTGCTCAAAAAAAGTGTCGTACTTTACTTGCAGTTTGGCTTGCTGTTTGGTTTGAGCGCAAAAAGTGCGGCAAACAATTGCTGAAATTCGACGAGTGCTTGCGGTGCGAGGCGATAGCACGTGCGTGGCGGCATGGGTGTTGCTTCAATCAGGCCCGCTTTTTTAAGGATTCGCAGGTGCTCAGATACCGTTGATTGCGCCAAGCCGAGTTGTCCCACCAAATCGCTATTTAAACAGCCGCCCGCTTGGTGCAGTGCCAATAGATGGGTCAAAATTTGCACGCGAGCTGGATGAGACAAGGCTTTGGCAGTTTCTGCCAGTTGTTGAATCTGTACTTTGTGTGCTGCCGATGGCTGTGGTAGCGAACAAGGTTGGCAATCAAGCTCAGTATTTTGCATCTTCATTAAATATAGTCAATCGTCGAATTGCGATGATAATAGGGCGCGGGTTACATAGATACAAGTGAAATTTCAGATGCATTTCGCTATCTGATTGGTAACCTTTTGTATATGATGCATTTTTTGCTCAAAGGATAAGAGCGAATTTTTTAAGGATGAAAAAGAGATGAATCAATCCGCAGCATGTTTGACGCTGGTCGTCGGATGTTTATTCAGTGCCGTATCTATTGCACAAAGCGAGATAGCACAAAGCGAGTCCCAATCAGTATTAGCACCAGTATCAGCAGCAAAGGCGCAAACCTTAAGTGCTGCGCAGCTTACGCAAGTACAAATTTTGTTTTGGCAGCAGATGGCGCAGTCTACCCAGCGCGAATCTGCACTATGCGAGGTGGCGGATTTAAAACCTTGGCTAGCGAGCTTTGAGCCGAATGCTTTGACGCATCGCAATACGCTGGCGCTGGATTGTGCCCCTGTGCTTTACCACAAGCCAACGGCTGAGCAGGAAACAAAGCAAGCGACAGTGATTGAGCACTGGGATTGCCAAACCAAGCTTTCAAAAGCTGATTCAAGACAAACACTGGATGTTCAATTTGCTGTTGATCTTGAGCTACAAAGTATTTATCAAGACAGTTGGCGCTGTCGGTAAAACAAATACGGTCAGCTGTGTTACTTGATGAGATAGTTCGTTAACCAAATAGCCAATTTAGGTAACGGACTGATTGATCACGCGTTGGTTGATGAAATAGACAAGTGATGAGGAAATAGTCGATTGTGCGGTAATTTCGTGATCGCGCTCAAGCCTTGGTAAAAGAGGCGCATAAGGCGGTGGCTGAGACTTGTTCAAGGTTCAATTTATGCGATCATATTGAGGCTTATTTCTAACTTTTTTGTGAGCAAGGATCCATGAGCCATCCCCGCTTAATTCGTCCGATTGAAAAACATGAATTAGCTGCTGTTGCTGAGCTTGAGCACAAACTGTTTGGTCATCACAGCTATCCTGATTTTTTCTTTCGCCAAGCTTTTGACTGCTGGTCTGAGGGGTTTTTAGTCTGCCGCTCACCGCAGGGGATTTTGGGTTACATTGTGCTGGCAAACAGTGAGCACGCTGGCCTAGGGTGGGTCCTGTCTTTGGCGGTGGATGATAGTGTGCAGGGTGAAGGGATTGGCCGCGCTTTGTTGCAGCAAGCGATGGTGCGTCTGAACTATCAGCAAATTCGCCTGACGGTGGATCCTGAAAATGCACCAGCTTGTCATCTTTATCAGCGCCTTGGCTTTTTTAAAGTAGGCGAAGAGCAAGATTATTTTGGCCCAGGGCAAGCGCGCTGGGTAATGGCGCATCACGCGCTTTAAATTTTAATTTTTTGATCAAACGACTGGCTTGGTTTAAGTCAGTCGTTTTTGTTTTTAGGGTAATGGGTGAGTTTGCTGAGTCAACATGCTAGGCAAAACGCCTCAAGTTTTTATGAAATCAGTTGTTTCTCGATTATGTTATGGCGCAGTGCTTGGCTTTAGCGCTGTGTTTGCTTTTTCCTGTTTGGCACAAGTCGATGCACTTGAAAATAAAGCACTATCGCCGCTAGAAGGTCGCTGGATCTCAGAGTGTCGCGTCGATGAGACGCCTAATGTCTACCAAGTTGTTGAATTAAACATAGAGCGCGGCATCATGCTCAGCACAGTGCGAAAATATCAAGATCCGCTCTGTCGTGAGGTCGCAACGAAGTCCGCTTTGGTATCGCAAATGGAGCGTTATGCCATCGTGGGCAAGCCGGCATTAACGGGGCACTATCAATGGTCAGGGATTGTGCAGCTTGAGTCTCGTAGTCAGGGTGAGTCATCAATGTCGGTGCAATTTATTACTGCAGCGATTGAGAATGATCGTTTGTACTATGGCCAAAGAGGCTTTAGTTTTAATCATTTCTCAACCAATTTGGATTGCGCGCGCTATCTAAAGCGGATCCAATAAAGCCAATCCAATAAAACCAAGGAGTCAGCGATGATTGAGTTGATCATGCTGGGTACCAGCGCGGGTACGCCAACCAAACATCGCAATGTATCAGCCATGGCGCTGCGCCGTTATGGCAATAAAAATTGGTGCTTGGTGGATTGCGGTGAAGGGACGCAGCATCAGATTTTGCATACATCGCTTTCACTATCGCAGCTTGAACTTGTGTGTATCACCCATGTGCATGGCGATCATTGCTATGGCTTACTGGGTCTATTGGCAAGTGCCGCTATGGCGGGGCGAACGCTGCCGCTGACCATCATTGCGCCGCAGGCAATTCAGCTTTGGTTTGAGCAAAGCGCTGCGCTGACTGAGCTCCACCTTTCCTTTGAGATGCACTGGCTCGATGTCGCTTGCTTAGAGCAAAGCCAGCAGAATTATCGTAGCCATGATTTTGTGCTGGATGTGGTAGCGCTGGCCCATCGGGTACCCAGTTATGGCTTTGGTTTTTCGCTCCAACCGCGCGATCGCAAGCTCAATATTGAAAAGCTCAAAGCGGACGCTGTGCCCACGGGGCCCATCTGGAGTCAGCTGCAAAAGGGCTATGATGTCCCGCCATATCGTGCGGAAGATTATTTACGACCTGCCGCGCGAGGGCAAAAAATCATGCTTTGCGGTGATAACGCAGCGCCAAACTTACTGCATCAAATGGCTCAATATGCCGATGCATTGGTCCATGAAGCCACCTATACCCAAGCTGTTGCGGATAAGGTTGGACAAGGCCCCATGCACTCAAGCGCGCTAAACATTGCCCGTTTTGCTGAATGTGCCCAAATCCCTAATTTATTACTCACCCATTTTAGCTCGCGTTATCACACGCATGGCAAACCCGGTGCCACGATTTCGGATATTGAGTCTGAAGCGCGCATGGCTTATGCGGGAACCTTATTTCTTGCCGAAGATTTTGCCTGTTATCACTTAAATCGCAGCGGTCAAATGGTTCGAGTGGCAGATGCAAAACGCATCGCGTCAAAATAGATGAAAGAAAACGCATCAAATAAACGCCGCGTGTGATGATGCGGCGTTTTTATTTTATCTTGAGCAAATGCTGAATTTATGGTCAATTGAAATCACATCAAAAGATAAAACAGCACAACGCAGGGAAGCGCTATGTTTGAATTTGTCGCGGTGATACTGTTTGCCATCGCCACCTCGATTACCCCCGGCCCCAACAATATTATGATTTTAAGCTCAGGTCTAAACTTTGGTTTTCGCCGAAGTCTACCGCACCTATGGGGGATTAGTTTGGGCTTCCCCATGATGCTGATTGCTGTGGGTATGGGCTTTCATGCCATCTTTGAACTTTGGCCATGGCTACACAGCTTGATTCAAGCCCTAGGCATTGTGTATCTCGTCTATTTGGCTTATCGGGTCGCCACTGCTGCGCCAACGCGCTTGGATGTGAGCACGGCAAAACCGCTGAATTTTGTGCAAGCGGCCGCCTTTCAATGGGTCAATCCGAAAGCATGGGTAGTGGCCGTGGGGGCTATTTCCGCATACACCACGTCGAATGATTATTTTATTTATCAGGTGCTGCTGATCAGTGCCATCTTTGTCTTTGCTGCTTTGGGCAGTGTGGGTCTTTGGCTGGTGGGCGGTGTGTATCTCAAACGTTGGTTATCCAACTGGAAAGCGCAGCGTCTATTTAACTGGATCATGGCGCTCTTGCTATTGTTGTCAATTGCCCCAGTATTTGTTGAGCAAATCAGGCTTTATTTCAAAATTTTATTCAATTAGAGTCGCGCCATTAATCGATGATATTCCCCTGCGACCAAATAGGAGTCAACCATGTTGAAATGGTTTGAAAATTGGACAAAACCATTGCCTGACGATGAAGTTATACAGCCGCCACAGGGGCTGTATGCATTTTGCCGTCACTATACGCGCGGTTTTGAGGTGCCTTTAATTTTGATGTCGCTGATTACCGCGACCCTTGCCATTTTAGAAGTGTGGTTGATGGGCTTTATGGGCCAATTGGTTGACTGGTTGGTGGCAAGTAATCCGGAAACCTTCGTCGATCAGGAAAAATCCAAATTAATTGGTATGAGTCTCATGGTGCTTGTGGTGATGCCAGGCTTGGTGCTGATTCACTCATTGATCGTGCATCAATCACTGTTGGGCAACTATCCGATGTCGATTCGTTGGTTAGCGCATCGATTTTTGCTCAAACAAAGCGTGTCATTTTATCAAGATGATTTTGCTGGCCGTGTGGCCACCAAGGTGATGCAAACGGCGCTCGCCGTGCGTGAAACCGTGATGAAACTGCTCGATGTGTTGGTTTATGTCATGGTGTATTTTACGGCGATGCTGGTGCTGATTGCGCAAGCTGACTATAAGTTGATGCTGCCAATGTTGCTTTGGCTTTCTATCTATATCGCGCTACAAATCTACTTCGTACCCAAACTCAAACGCGTGGCAACAGAGCAAGCGGATGCGCGCTCTGTCATGACGGGTCGCATTGTTGACAGTTACACCAATATCTCAACGGTGAAACTTTTTGCCCATACCGATCGTGAAGAAGCCTATGCCAAAGAGGGCATGGCCGAATTTCTTACCACAGTGCACAAGCAGATGCGTTTGGTCACGGGCATCAACTTGGGCGTGCAATTTAATAACTACTTGCTGGTATTTATCATCGCGGCTGTATCGATTTGGCTTTGGACTGGCAGTTTGATTTCTGTGGGTGCGATTGCCATTGCGGTGACTTTGGCATTGCGTTTGAACGGTATGTCGCAGTGGATCATGTGGGAAGTGAGCATGCTGTTTGAAAATATCGGCACCGTGGTTGATGGCGCAGCCACGCTAGCAAAACCCATTGTGATTGAAGACAAAGCCGATGCCAAAGCGCTTGATGTGAGTGCTGGTGCAATTCATTTTGATCAAATTAACTTTCATTATGGCGAAGATCACCCGGTCTTAAGTCAGCTTGATTTAAATATTCAACCTGGCGAGAAAGTGGGGCTGGTGGGACGCTCAGGGGCGGGCAAATCGACTTTAGTGAATCTGTTGATGCGCTTTTATGATGTCGAGACCGGACGTATTTTGATTGATGGTCAAGATATTCGCGATGTGACGCAAGACTCGCTGCGTGCCAATATTGGTATGGTGACGCAAGATACCTCACTGCTACATCGCTCCATTCGCGATAATATTTTGTATGGTCGCCCTAATGCTTCAGAAGAAGATTTGATGGCGGCATTACAGCAAGCGCAGGCAGACCAATTTATTGCGGGCCTCACCGATCCCCATGGCAATGTGGGATTGGATGCGCAGGTGGGTGAGCGCGGGGTGAAGCTTTCAGGTGGTCAGCGCCAGCGAATTGCCATTGCTCGCGTATTGTTGAAAGACGCGCCGATTTTGCTGTTGGATGAAGCCACCTCAGCTTTGGACTCCGAAGTGGAAGCGGCGATTCAAGAGAGTCTTTACCAGCTGATGGAAGGCAAAACCGTGATCGCCATTGCCCACCGTTTGTCTACCATCGCAGCCATGGATCGCTTGATTGTGCTCGACCAAGGCCAAATCATTGAGCAGGGCAGTCACCAAGAGCTGATTGCTGCAGGCGGCATTTATGCACAGCTGTGGCAGCATCAAACCGGTGGTTTTTTAGGGATAGATTAAGTCCAATTGGCTATTACTCGAATCAGCGCTTTTGAGTCAAAGCCCGCAGCATGCGGGCTTTTTTATGCGTCTCTTATATACGCTTGTTTATTTCCTGTCTGTTTTATCTATTGGCTGGCGTTGAGTATAGGAACATGTCGTTTAACACCTTGATGGGGTAGCTTATTTGCGCTGGCTGTATCGGCGTGCTAACAGGATGAATATGAGACGAAGTGCATTGCGACTTTACATTTGTCCTTGGGTTGGGTAGTTTCTCAGGCGAATCACGATGGTTGTGATTCCCTGTCGTAGCACCAGGTTAAAAACACCCCAGAGCAATGCTCTGTTAAGGATTCTTTTTGTTTCGTATTCGCAAATCCTTTGCCTTTTCGGCATCTCACCAATTGTTCGGCCTTGCCGATGATCACCCTTGTACGCGCCTACACGGTCACAATTATGAAGTGATTGTGGAGCTGGCTTCAGACACATTGAATAGCACCGGCTTTGTGCGAGACTATCGTGAACTGTCTGATTTTAAAGCCTATATTGATGATAACTTAGATCATCGCCATCTCAATGATGTGTTGGGTCAGGACAATACCACCGCGGAGCGTTTAGCCAAGCACCTTTATGACTGGGCGCATGCACGCTGGCCTGAAGTATCGGCGGTTAGCGTGTCGGAAACCCCGAAAACCTGGGCTGAATACCGTCCATCATGATTGCCATTTCTGAAATTTTCGGGCCCACCATTCAAGGGGAAGGGGCCGGTATTGGTGTGCCAACGATTTTTGTTCGCACCGGCGGTTGTGATTTTCTCTGTGATTGGTGCGATACCCTGCACGCCGTGGATCGCAAGCTTAAGCACACTTGGCCGCTTACCTCGGCCAGTGATGTGATGGCGAAAGTGCAGCAGCTCAGCCATTTTCAGCCGATGTTGATCACTTTATCTGGCGGCAATCCTGCGCTGCAACCGCTGGAGTCGCTTATTGATTTAGGGCATCAGTTGGGTTATCGCTTTGCCATGGAAACCCAAGGCAGTGTGGCGCAACCTTGGTTTGCCAAATTGGATGTGCTGACCTTAAGTCCCAAAGCGCCATCTTCAAAGATGCGTTTTGATACCAAGCGCTTTCAAGCTTGCCTTGATGCTGCGCATGCTGAGCATACGCAAATCGGCCTTAAAATTGTGGTCAGCGATGAGCGTGATTTAGATTGGGCGGGTGAAATGCGCGCGCAATATCCGCAGCTCGCCATGGTACTGCAGCCTTGCAATCATCAAATCAAAGGCGAGGTGAGTTTAGAGCAGCTTTCTGAGCGGATGCGCTGGCTCACTGAACAAGTGATGACAAGAGGATGGTATGAGGTGCGCGTGCTACCGCAGCTTCATGTCTACCTTTGGGGTAATCAGCAAGGCGTTTAGAATGACTTTCATTGTCATCCCTAAACCACCGCCTATGGTGGTGATAACTTTGGTGTGGCTGCGAACTCAATCATCAAAAAGCCTGCAATGATGCAGGCTTTTTTTATACGTTAACAGTGAGATGTTGAGAGAGTTAATGCAGCCATTACTCTTTTATACACGTGGTATAGAGCAGCGCCTCGCTATGATAGCGCGCGACCTTACCATTTCGCAGGCTCACGGTTTCAATGGTTTCACCATCGTCACTTTCCTGTTCAGTCCAAAAGCTAATGCGACTAGGCCAGCGTTTTTGTTCTAAAAATCCTTCGCCCTGCGCTGCTAGATCCGTGAGTTCCTCAATATTGGGTAAGCGCATATTTTGCGTTTTGCACCAATGTTTCGCTGATTGATAATCCAAGCGTGACCAGTAGCGATCATGTTCTTTTAAAAACTGCGGCGGTAATTGCTCCTGCGATTGAATGGTCAGTGGCATAAAGTAATCGACATTGTTAAGCGAAAACTCGTAGATCATGCTACCCATGATGTTGCGCTTTTCAGTATTGGGTTTGCCATTGGCCTGTTTTGGCGTTGGTTTGGGCTTGCTGAGCTCGATAATGCCGGTGTCATGATAATTGGCCGCTTCATCGAGTAGGGTGATCCCTTTTTGGTCAGCGGCAAGCTCCGCCTCTGATTTTGGCTCTGGCTCAGGTGTTGGCGGCGCAAGATCAATGGGCGCTTTATCCTTAGCAAATTTGAGATCGCCGCTCAGTACGGTGTAACTATCTGGGGTGGTCTTCGTTTCTGTGCTCACGCCATCTTCACTTAAAGTGAGGGTTGGCATAGCTGCGCCATCAACAGCATTCACGGTTACTTCTGCGGCGACTTCAGTGCTTTGCGTGATTTGCGCAGTAGATGGACCATCTGTAACTTTGGCGCTTTTTTGTACCAGTGCTGCTGCGGTAGGGGCGACAGGCACAGCAAGGGTTGATGTGGCGACCCTTGATGCCGTTTTAGTTGCCATCGTTGCTGCCGCGTTAATGGCTGCCGTGGTGACTGTGGTTGTGCCTTGCGCTGCGTTTTCTATGTTCTCTTGTTTGTGTGCTTGAGTGCGTGGCGGCGGCGCAAGAATCAGGGCAATGCCTTCTGATTTTTCAAATTCGGCACTATCTGCAGATTGGCCGCTTTCTTTTTGTTTGAGTTTGGCTTGCTGTTGATCAAGTGCCAGTAAGCTGCCGCTCGCGGTTGGTAGCGGTGCAGGCGATGGTGATTGTTCTGCGCCTTTGGGCGCATTGGTGACGAGTTGCGCTTCGCTTTCTACATGGGCTTCGTTTTCGGTTTCAGTCTTTTGCGCCGTTTTATCTTCTGGAGCATTGTTTTTGATATTTGTCGCTGTGGCCACAGCGCTTTTTTCTTCTGTATTTTTTGCTTTCGTGCTCTTTGTCCTCGTGTCTTTTGTTTCAGGGGCTTTCGCATCAGCCTCTTTTATTTCACTGGGGGCTGGTGGCGTGAGCTTTTGTGTTTGAGGTGCTTGCGTTGTTGCCACGGCAGCCGTGGTCGGTGCGGCTGTCGCAACAGTTGCATCCTTGCGAAGGGAGTCAGGCAGTGATGCGGGCGCCAATGGCGCATCAATTTGCGTAGGCAAGGCCATCAAAGTTGCGACCGCATCATCCGACTTTGGGGAGTTTTCTTCCTGAAAAAGCTCAACATTGGCTAAACGTTCCACTTGGTCTTGCCAAAGTGGGCGTAGTGATGATTTATCCAGTTCAAGGACTGGGCCAATGGACGCTATATGCGCCATACCCTTAGGGGCGCGCAGTGTGAGGGCAAATTTAGCCACTTCACGAATAAAAGTTTTAATGCCCATTTTATCCAAGGCTTCTTTGCCCTTGGCGGCGTAATCATAGGTGGTGAAAGGACCAATCAAGCAGCGATAGTTATTTTGCGTATCTTGAATAATAAAGGTGTTATCCGGATAGAGGCGGTGCAACATTTCATGCACTTTCGGATTGGGCAGCGCTTGGCCATAACCGCATTGTAGCCAAAACGAGCCTCGGTGGCTTTTGGGCTCACGGCCCCATAAGCCTTGGCCAATATCACAGCTTTGTGCGAGCTGTTTCCACGGTGTTGATGCGTCACCAAGAGGCGCCGGTTGAATATCACACACCTGTTCAGCATACGCATAGGTCGAGCCTAGGAGTAATGAGAGTGATAATAAAATAGAGCGATATGTCATCAGCTTAAAATGCCTATTTCGATGTGAAAGCAAACTGAATATGAGTTTGAGATATTAAAAAGCTTGGATCAAAAATCAAGCAAAGCAATGGCCGAATTTTACCTTGAGCAAGGGATCCTGTCAGGCAACTTGCAACATCAGTGTCATGGACTCAGGCTCAGTGCACAAAATTTGATGGAATTGCTGAATTTGCAATCAGTTAGATGATTTTTTTGAAATTACCCTTTACAAGGTTTGGGGCGCTCAGTATGATGCGCCTCGTTCTCGGAGAGATGGCTGAGTGGTTTAAAGCACCGGTCTTGAAAACCGGCGTGGGTTTATAGCCCACCTAGGGTTCAAATCCCTATCTCTCCGCCAAATTTGAAAAAGCCGCTGTTTTTACAGCGGCTTTTTTGCATTTCGGTGTAATGAAATCTTCCTTGAAGACAGGGTGAATCTTCGTCAGAGTTCTGCTGAGTCAAGCGAGACAACGTCGGCATTGCTTGTTGGTCAGAAGGCGAGGGCGCAGCAATCGAATCAATTCACACTCTCTTGCCACATTGAAAAAGGCCGCTGTATAAATAGCGGCCTTTTGCTTTTGAGACACGTTTTTTTGACGTGTGGGCGTTAGCTTCTATCCCTTTTCAGTTGATGCCAACTCATAGGAATTGGCGTCAACATCAGCTATTTTGCCGGTAGCCAGGTATTTTTACGATTGTGGTATATCACCAAAGGAATCAACAAAAAGACCAAGGTTAAGATAATCAGCATCGTGATATAGGAAGAGGCACTCCCTGTATTGATTTGTGAGGGGGGAACAAAGCTTAAGCTAAGTGCCAAAAAGCTAGAAAATAAGCCAAGTAACCCAACAAACCAAATACCAACATTGCCAAAAGGTATTTTGTAAGGACGGTCGACTTCCGGTGATTTATATCGTAAGTAAATCGCACCAGAAAATAGCATTAAGTACATGATCAGATAAAGAATGGATGCCAATTGTCCTAATATCTGAAATGCTGATTGAACTGATGGTAAGACAACCAATACGAAAGATAGCACCGTAACAATCAGCCCTTGTACATAAAGGATGGGCATTTGCACGCCGTTACCATTGCTTTTCTGCAGTGCTTTGGGTAAATAGCCTTCCTGTCCCACCTGAAAAAGCCCAGTTGATGGGCCAGCCACAATCACAGTAATTTGCCCAAATACCCCGATAGCGATGGCTGCGGTGATGACCTGACTCATCCAAGGCATATGGAAGTAGTTAAATACAGTGTCGTAAGTGATAAATAAACTTTCGACGAGGTTAATTTTGTTGTGCGGAACAATGGCGCTAATGAGCAAGGTACCCAGCACTAAAAATACCACGGTCAAACTTGAAGCAATGGCAATTGCTTTGGGGTAGTTTTTGGAAGGGTTATCCATTTGCTGGACGTGAACGGCGTTAATTTCCATCCCTGAGTAGAAAAGAAAGACGCTTGAGGCCAGTACAAGATTATGGAATTGATGAAAATCTGGAACCAGTTGATTTTCTGCAATAGGGAAGTCAACGCTGTCACGGCAAAAGACATAAATCAGACCACTGATAAATAGAATCAGCAGTGGAATGATGGTGCCAATAATACCGGCCGCAGCACTTATTTTAGCCGCAGATTTGATCCCTTTTGATGTGGTGTAAGTTGCGAACCAATAGATGCCAAGAACCACAGAAAGGATGTAGTACTTGTTGGCCGCAATGGCTTGGGCATGATTTTTATCAATAAAGGCAATGGATACCGCAATAAAAATCAGCATGGTTGGGAAACAGATGGTCGTTGCCAGCCACTGTAGATAGATGGCAACGAAACCCATTCGCTTACCAAATGCAGCGCCAATCCAATTGAATACACCACCTTTTTGTGGCCACCCGGTCGCGAGCTCTGCCGCGACTAAGGAGACGGGGACTAAAAAACAAACGGCTGCAAAGAGATAGTAAAATATCGATGTCAGGCCATATTCCGCCTCTGGTGCCAATCCCCGTGTACTTAAAACCGTGGTGATATTCATCACCGCAAACGTCAGAACACTGATATTGGCGATATTATTTGTTTTTTTTGAGGTTGTCGTACTCATATTCACTCACCTTAATATCGATGGCATGGCTTATATCGCCATGCCATCGCCTCACTATCTGTTAATCATCCATTGCTGTATCCCAGCTTGGTTTTCGACACGCATAAATAATGAATGGGATCACCGTGAAGATGAGGGTGCCTGCAACCAATATCCCAACATAGGTTGATGGTGAGCCTGTGGAGATTTGTGATGGTGGAATAAAACTTAATACGAAAGCGAGAATGGAACCGATAAGGCCCGTCCCTGCAATTAACCAAAGGCCCACTTTACCGCCCGGTAATTTGTAAGGTCTTGGTGTATTAGGCTCTTTGTAGCGAAGATAAATGACGGATAGGAACAGCATGATGTACATGCCAAGGTATAAAATAACAGCCAGCTGGCTAATCATTTGATAGGCCGCCTGCACTGAAGGTAGCACAGTCATAATAATGACCAAGGCTGTCACAATTGCGCCCTGACACATCAAGATATTTTTTTGTACGCCATTGGCATTCACTTTTTGCAAAGATAAAGGCAAATAACCTTTTTGACCGACGCGCAAAATACCGGCAGATGGACCTGAAATAATGGCAATGATTTGCCCTAAAACCCCAAGTGCGATAGCCGCAGCTGTGATATTACCTAACCAACCTAAGCCAAAGTGCGCAAATAATTTATCATATGCAATCAATAAGCTTTGAACTAGGTTGATATCGCTCTTAGGAATAATGGTTGCGATGGATAGTGTCCCAAAGATAAAGATAATCACAGTGAATATCGTGGCGTAAATAATCGCCAGTGGGTAACCACGAGAGGGGTTTTCAACTTCACTGACGTGCACCGCATTGATTTCCATCCCGGCAAAGAAAAGAAAGATGCTTGCGGCGAGCACTAAGTTGTCAAAATTCGTGAAATCAGGGAAGAAGTTTCGCATTGAAAAATCAAAATGAACTGGGTTGCCATTGGCGATATAAAGTGCCGCCAAGGTAACGAGCAAGATACCCGGAATAATGGTCCCAATAAGCCCCGCAGTGGAGCTGATTTTAGAGGCGGTTTTCACCCCTTTTAGGCTGATAAATGTCGCGAACCAGTAGACAACCAAAACGACGATACCGCTGTAGAATCGGTTTGCAGCTAAAGCTTGGTCAAATGTTTGATCAGGGCCAATAAATGCCAAAGAGACCCCAGCAAAGATCAGTACGGTTGGAAACCAAATGGTGGTGGCGAGCCATTGAAGATAGATGGCAAGAAAGCCGAGTCGGTGGCCAAATGCCTGACTTATCCAGTTAAACACCCCGCCTTTTTGTGGCCAGCCAGTGGCTAGTTCAGCGGCACAAAGGGCAACGGGAATTAAGAAAACAAGCGCTGCGAAAATATAATAGAACGCAGCCGTTGTGCCATATTCAGCTTCAGATGATAAACCACGGAGACTGACCACGGTTGTGATATTCATAATCGCAAGCGTGGTGATTGTCAGTTTTGCTTTTAATGTGCCTTTATTAGTCGAATTATCATTAGACATAGGTAACCCCATAAATAATCATATTAAGCGTATGCTCAATCAACGAGACATTGCTGGCGAAATATATGAGCTGTATTAATACGATTTTTATCGCACAAATATGTTAGTGCAGATATAAACGGCAACTGAATCAGTTGAATGGGAGTAAAGTAATGTGCCAGCAAACTATATTTGCTGGCACATTGAATTCAATTAACAAGTTTCTGATAGAACTTCATCTCTTGCTAAAAGAACACAGTCAATGGCATAGCGCATAATTTCAGGTGTGATATGCACATTCATTGGGAATATTTTCAGTGCAAAAATATAGGCGTCTGGATCAGTGTCATCACGATTATATTCTGCAACGCGGAAGCCGGTACTGAAACTGATATATGGTGTATAGCGACCATTAATCTGTTTGCCTTCACGGAACCAATGATACAATTTGTCACCAATGGCTTTGGTTAGCATATTATTGCGAACCAATTGATCTTTGTAAGCGGGATCAGTGAGCTCTTTACGATATTCCTCTTCAGCAAATACCCCTTCAGGGTATGCACGGAATAGGGTGACCAAGCCATGATCTTCAGGGTTTACGCAGATAGTTTCAGTGTGCGCGGCAAGGACATTACGTAGGAAGTGTTGGTTTTCAAGGATGCCGCCAAGAATGGCTTGGAAACCTTCATAACCAAAGTATTTCATGGTTGCCCAACCAGCAAGAGAGCCAGTCGCTGCACGTGAAACTTCCAATGTGTAGTCAAGTGGGTTGTAAGGTGAACGAGGTTGCAAATACGCAGACCCTGGACGTTTGAGAAGCCCTTCAAACTCTTCGCTATCTTTGTAAACAAAGCAGCTACTTGCGTATGGTGACCAGCCCACTTTGTGGAAGTCGACACCAATGGCATCTGCATATTGCACGCCAGCAAGTGCCTGTGCGTTGGCTTTCAAAGATGGAATGATCTCTTTAGAGAACTGAAGTGGGTTCGCTTCAAAATCATACTCTTTGAATGTTGCCCATGCCCAGCCAACCACTGAGTCACAATAGAGCAAGGCTTTACCATATTTTTCAGGGTTGTTTGGATATTGGTCCAAGAGTTTACGCACATCTTCTACAGGATCGAAGGCGTTGGCATCGGTAGTCCCCATGGTACAAACGACAGACGCGACTGGAATATCGTTGTCACGACACTCTTTGAGGACTTCTTCAAGATGCTGAAGGTCCATGGCGTTGGTATGTACATCAGTACGAACACGAATCACGTTATCCATACCAAGACCCATCCAGTCAGTACTGTTGAGCATGGTGTAGTGAGCTTGATGTGAGCAGATCACTTTGGCGTCAGTACGTACACCTTTTTGACGTGAATCTTTAAGAACACGGCTAAGGGCGTATTTGACGTGGTATGTCCAGCAGCCTGAACCACCGTAGGTGTACAAACAGCCGGTATTTTCTGGGTTCCAGCCAAACAAGTTACCTAGCATCCCAGCGCTTTCAAGTTCAGCGCGGTGAACGTTCCATGAATACTCACCCTCAAGAATGTTAGGTGAGAAAATTTCAGAGAGAACGGCAGCCACAATGGATGCGGTATTGGCTTGAGGAATCACGTTACACATGGTGAGTGGGTGACCCCAGTTTGGTAACCCTTCAAAGAGTGCAACCGTGTCATCGATCACTTGTTCAGTGGTACTCATCCCATTTGGCATGGCGATGCGTTTTACATGATCAAAGTCGATGTTGAGTTTAGGATCAGAGCCTAGATAAGCTGGGCCTTCACCATTTGGACGCAATTGGTCAATAGCTTCAACTGCTTTATTGATCGCTTTTGCAAGCGGGTCGGATTTCTCATTTTGATAAGCGGGAAATGCACTCAGCATATCTTTACGATATTTTGCCCAGTTAGATGCATCATTAGTGATTTGATTATCTGAATCCCAATTTTGTTCATATTTTTTCATTTCTTTTAGTCCTGAAGTGAGTATTACACTTAGTCTCAAAGAAATAGTCTATGGTTTAAAAATCGTAGGCTATTACAATGATAATCCACAGCATGCGATATAAATTAACGTGCTGACACTTGCTAAGTTAGCAGCGTTTTTTGATAAAGAAATGAACAATAGCAGGATATAAATTTTCATTATTGTTTGTATCTAAAATATTCAAATTTTGTATATTTCCGCACCAAATTAATAACATGCCATTTCTTATATTATTGCACGAAAAATCATTAATAATTGATTTGACAGGAATATATTTAATGTTCCATGAATGTAAAAACAGTGGTTTTTACCTGTATGGATTGATTGATTTTCAAACGATAACTAATGCTTCAATTAACCGAGGGGTGTGTTATTTATGTGGAATGAACAAAGAGAGAAGTGGGATTAAATATGGTGTTTTATTAATTTCGTAAGAGAACGGCCAACGTTTAAATAGTGATTGATATATAACGACAAACAAATAAGTACTGCATTTTATCGAAAATAAATCGAGAGAGCATGCAACGCGTTAACAACATGCTGAACTCATCCTATGGTTGAATAGAGAATCACTTGTGCGTTGATTGAATGACTCAGCACGCAGAAAAAAGGCCGCAATTGCGGCCTTCTGTTTGTCTTAGAAATGAATACCGATTAGGGCCCACAATTAATTGGCTCAGAGAGGGTCGGCTTCTCATGCGGGTTGCGCGCTGCTTCATAGGTGATATAGCAGCGATCTTTTTTAAGATGATGGCCAGATACTTGTCCGCCAGACATCTCAACAACCACGTTGTCCGAAAAGGTGATCACCATGGTGCCGTGTTTCACTGAATAAAAAGCAGCAAAATCATCATTTTCTGGCTCGCTATTGTTGATAGCAATGCCACTCACTAAATGCGCGATGGTGACGCCATCGGCCGCAGGGTAGCCATATTCAAATAAGCAAAAAGACTCATCACAACCAGGAATGCCGGTATCTCTGTCTTCACAGTCTTTGCTAGCGCTTGCTGCATCACAGACGCGTGGGTCATCTTGCAGGCCACGGACAATCAATTTCGAATTGGCAGTGGTCATAGCCTCTAGAACCGCGCCACGCATACGGGTGAGGGCGCTTAACTGTGCTTCATCCTTGAGATTGATAAATTTTGGCAAGGCAATGACGGCTAAAATCGCCAGAATAATGATGGTGACCACCACTTCGATAAGCGTAAAGCCCGATTGTTTTTTCATACAGCCTACAACTGCTATTGATACTCGCATCATTATAGCTTGAGTCGGCACAGAAGAAACTATGGGCGATCACAGCTTCGCGCTGCACTGCAAGGTAAAACGTACAGCTAAGTTGGCATTTATGAGTGTGCAGAAAAATGGCGCTTACATCCTGAGTGTCGCAGCGACCTCAATTTCTAAATAAGTCTCTGACATTCGTTGATTTTCCTGTGATGTTCGAAAAAATAGAGACCTATCAACAAGTAAGGAATCAACGGAATGACCAATAGGAAAGGGATAATCGGGCGATGGCGAACCCAGCTCGCTTATAGCTGTCTTGTTATATTGAGTTTGATGATGCTTGGCTGCGCCAGTGAGCCTGAAGTGATTGTGCCTGTGGCCTATGATAGTACGCACAGCGAAGCGCTGAATATGGCCAATCAAACTTATCTCACGAAATCCTATACCTTTGGTTTTGAAACCAGAGAAAGTCCGCTGCGCGATTTTACCTTAGCAGAAATAGAGGAAGTGAAAACCGCGCTGAATAAACCAAAAAAAGGCGGCGGGTTGATGTTGATTGGCCTCATTGGCTTAGCATCGGGCGACATCACTGGCGCTTTAGGCGTTGCCAGTGGTGGCATTTCGTCCATTTCCAACAGTGACCATGTCGCAGCCCATAGTCAATGGGTGGTCGCCCTTGATGCCACGCCATTTAAAGATGGATTTGAAGCAAAACGCCATGCCAGTCGTGTCGTGCGTGAAACGGCGATTGCGCTGCTTGAAGAAAAAGGCAACAAGCTGGTGCCAATTATTATGCGCGAAGAAGGGGAAGCTAGTTTAACGGGCGCCAAGATTCATCAGGAAAGCGCCTATGCGATTAATGATCCGCTGCGTTTTTTTGGCTTGTATTACAGTGAGTTTGATATGTTGCAGGAGCCCTTTGGCTATGGGCGAACCAACCTCATTGATGCGCCTAATCAGTATGTCTCTACCCGAGAAGCCAATATTATGGGCGACGTGGCTAATTTTAAGAGCTTTATTGATGGTCAAGTGAAAGGCTATGAAGGGCTTGAAGGCTATGAGAAGTTTTTGCTCGATCTTACCGCGCGTTTGCCCCAAGGTTATTTGCTATACATGCCTTCATTTCCACAAGGTGGCGTGATGACAGTGACGCAAGTAGCGGATTGGACTTGCTATAGCTGTCAAAACATTGAGCACTATATGCTAAACGCCCAAGTGGTCCCGTCGATCTATACCCAAGGCAAGCGGTATGATTTTATTGTGCCCGTACAGTGAGAAATAACGAAGAACCGTACTAAGGATATTTTTTAACGCGCGGATCAATCTCTCCAATGGAGTAGAGTACCAGTTCTGCGGGGTTCTCTTTTTCGCCGAGGCTGTGAATGTTTTCACTCTCGGCGATTAAGCCATGAATGATCTGTAGCGCATCGTCTTGCTCGACGCCAATAATGAGCGGCATTTCCGCAGCCGATACGCCGTAACGTGTGGCAATTAATAGCTCGCGAACATGTTGTTTGTCACTGTGTTGCATAAATAATCCTCGATAACTTTTATATCAAGGGTAGTTATGCTGCGTGGTAAGTGTTGAATTTTTAGAAAATGCTTAGGAATGAGAATAATGTGTAATGAAAATAATACATTTAAATTTTTCCTATCCGTAAGGTAAGCACCTTACGGATAGTCAATGCATTAATTAGATAATTTTTCCAGAATTTTTTGGTTTGTTTCTGCTGTTGAAATAATTGCTCGCATAATTTGTGACATTGCGGCAGTTAATAAACCCATAAACAAGCACGTGGCACCTGGGACTAGATCCATGATAAGTCGTTCTAAACGGAAGCGGCCATCCAATTCATCAATTAATCCACTTACAATTAAGTAAGCACCAATTAAGAAGAGGAAAATGCCACCAAACTCACAAATAACCATTGTAATTTTGCCAATTAGATAGGTGTAGTCGCTTGCTTTTTTAGTGCTTGATTGCTGAAGTGTTGCCGCTGTACTCATGTCTTTACCTTCTATGTGAACTATTGGGTGATGAATGTTTTGTTATGTTGAGCGGGGTGTATTATTTTTCAAAGTTGAATAAATTATGATGTCTTAGTGTTTTTTATGAATTACGTGATGTGTCATAATCTCGAAGAGCAATTAATAAAAATGAAATATTTATTTTGACGATAAGTCATAAATTAACTCGAGGTGACTTTTGGATTCAATTCACGTCAAAAGATTTGTTTTTTGTATGCACAATTGGTGAATGTACTTCCATCACGTATGATAGGCACCATAGATAAGTCGTCATTTTATCGCGGTCTGTCCGCAGTTCATTAAGGGAAAGTGCGTGCAAGAAAAACTCACCATTGTGATGATTGAAGATGAGCAGGCGATTGCTGAAAATCTCACCTATTTATTGCAGCGTGATGGCTATGATGTGCAGTGGTTTGCCACGGCATGGCAAGGGCTTGAATATTTAAAGAAGCAGCAATCTTTATTTGAGTCCACGCCTCAATCAATACAGCCACCCGCCTTGGTGCTTTTAGATGTGGGCTTACCCGATGGTAACGGTTTTGAGCTTTGCAAAACTATTCGTGAATTTTCTGCGGTGCCCATCATTTTTTTAACCGCCCGTAATGATGAGATTGATCGAGTTGTGGGGCTTGAAATTGGTGCCGACGATTATGTCACCAAACCCTTTAGCGCTCGCGAAGTCTTGGCGCGCATTAAATTACGCATTAAATCACCGGTTGTGATGTCGGCTGCGGCCAAGCCCGTTGTTGCCACAAGCGCAACGCAGCAGATGGCACCCTTGGCGGAGGCATCAACGACGGATTCACACGAGAGTCATCAGGCGCTTATTGCTCGTAATTTTGATTACTATCATGGTGACCAAGCGCTTGGTTTGACCGCGGTTGAGTTTAAGATTTTGCACAAACTCATGGCAGTGTCGCCCAATGTATTGAGCCGCGAGCAGCTGATGGTGGCGGCAGATATGATGGTTGATGCTTGTTATGAGCGAAATATCGACTCGCATATTAAGGCGATTCGCAGCAAGCTACGTACTGTGGGTATGGGCAGCGTGGGAATGGATGCACAGATTCAAACCAAACGCGGTTTTGGTTATTACTATGACGTCGCGACAAAACCACGCACAACACCGCGTAACGCGCAGGATGTAGACTAATGCGCTGGCCTAAAATTCCACTGGGTTTACGTCTTTTTCTGCTGTGCTTTGTGCTGGTGGCGATCACCGCCTATGCCGTGACCCAAACTGTGCTGCAAGAGCTGAAACCGACAGTGCGCCAAACCACCGAAGAAACCTTGGTGGATATGGCGAATTTATTGGCGGTATTGGCACAGGAAGATGTGGCCAACGGTAAAATTTCTGAGAGCCGATTTGCACAACTGCTGATGGCCTATGGTCAGCGAAAACCCCAGGCGAAAATTTGGCAGGTGGGTAAAAATGATATTAATCATCGCATCTACATTACCGATAAAAACGGTATTGTGATTGCTGACTCTTGGCAAAAGGATGTGGGCGCTGATTTTTCGCAGTGGAATGATGTCTATCTTACCTTGCGTGGAAAATATGGTGCGCGTAGCACCAAACAAAACCCCAATGATCCACTCTCTTCGGTGATGCATGTCGCCGCGCCGATTTATCATCACGGCAAAATTATTGGCAGCGTGACGGTCGCTAAATCCAATCGTTCGATTCAGCCCTTTATCGATCTCACTAAGCGCAATCTGGTGTATTGGATTTTCGCCATGGGGGTGGTGGTACTCTTGGTCGGCGGGGTGTTTGCTTGGCGAACCCATGCGGCGCTACAAAAATTAGAGCGTTATGCGGAGAAGTTGGGGGCAGGGGAAAAGGTGGCCAAGCCGCAGTTTCGCGTGTTTTATGAATATGCAACACTCAGTGACGCCCTCGAAAAAATGCGCAATCAGCTTGATGGTAAACAATATGTAGAAACTTATGTAGAAACCCTGACGCATGAGCTGAAAAGTCCACTATCTGCCATTAAAGGTGCCAGTGAAATTTTGCAGCTGCCCTTAACTGAGCCTGAAATTCTGCGCTTTGCGGGTAACATTGAGCGGGAAAGCGATCGCATGCAGTCCTTGATTGATCGGTTATTGCAGTTGGCACGATTGGAGAAAAAACCGCAATTAGATGCGCTTGAGCTTATTTGTGTCAAAACCATGGTTGAATCCGTTGTGGCTGCAGCAGATGCGAAACTGACGGCAAAAACGCTACAGTGTCACATTTTGGTTGATGATCAATTCTGGGTGATGGGCGAGGCATTTTTACTTAAACAAGCGCTGTTTAACTTAATGGATAATGCGCTGGACTTCGTCGCGCCTCATGGCCAAATCATATGGCGCGCAGCGCTGTCGCAAGACATGTTACAACTATCCATTGAAAACTCAGGTCCCCATATTCCAGATTACGCACTCGCGCGTTTAACCGAGCGTTTTTATTCTTTGCCACGCGCCAATGGGGTGAAAAGTACCGGCCTTGGCCTGAATTTTGTGGAGCAGGTGATGCAGTTACACCGCGGCGCACTGCACATTGAAAATAGCGAGATAGGGGTCAAAGTTAGTCTTTATTTGCCCATTGCTTCTTAATTGAGTCTCTTGATTGAGCTTCTTCATTTAACTTCATGATGTAGCTTTTTGATGGGACGTTGTGATTTTTGCGCAGGCTTTTTAGCCTGCGTTTTTGTACGTGTCATTGTCGCACTTATTATCTGAAATCAGGCGCAATCTCCACATAATCTCCATATTGGCTCCATTTGTTCTCCATCTTGCCTTTTTACAATGGCAGCAACTCAAGGGGGAACCAAATGATGAAAAATATATTTGAACATCCATTAATGTCGAAATTTGCATGTGTCATCGTGCTGTTTTTTCTCGTCTTAATTCCAGTGTCCATGGTCAAGAGCCTTATTCAAGATCGCGACAAACTACAGCAAAACGTGATTCAAGAAATTGCCGCCAGTAGCAGTGGCGCGCAGCAGATTGTCGGGCCGATTATTCGTGTCCTTTACAGCGATACCACTGAGGTGGATGGCAAGCCACAGCAAGTGATGCGCCAGCGACTGATTTTACCCAATGATTATGATGTGAATGCCAAGCTCAGCAGCTTTGAAAAATATCGCGGGATTTACCATGCGCGCCTGTATAACGCGCAAACATCCTTGCAAGGCACCTTTGATCTCAGTGCGTTGACTGATCTCAGTCATGACCAAATCAAAGGTGTGGCCTTGATTGTCAGCGTGAAAGATAGCCGCGGTTTATTGCGTTTAGATCAAATGACACTAGCCGGTCACAATCTCACAGTTTATCCCGGCACCAGTATCGACACGCTTTCTCAGGGTTTTTATAGCCCAATCGATGTGCGTTATTTGAATTTGTCAGCGCCAGTTCGTTTTGATTTGAACTTCCTACTACAAGGGATGGGCGAGCTTAAAGTTGCGCCTATTGGTAAAATGACAGAGGTGACCATGTCCTCTGAGTGGCCGCATCCAAGCTTTATTGGGGACTCATTGCCAATTTCCTCGAAGATTCAAGACTCTGGGTTTACCGCGCAGTGGTCAAGTAATCATTTATCGAGCAATATCGGTAGTTTGATTGATGCCTGTGTGACGCGTGGCGCCGCCTGCGATGCATTGGCCAAGCGCCAAATGGGTGTGGCCTTGATTGAGCCTGTGGATCACTACCTAAAATCTTACCGTGCGGTGAACTATGCTGCCTTGGTGATTATGATGGTGTTTGCGAGCTTCTTCTTACTGGAGATCTTTCAAGCGCGCCCAGTACACCCAGTGCAATATGGTTTTGTCGGCTTGGCGCTAGCACTATTTTACTTAGTGCTCATCTCCTTTAGTGAGCACATTGGTTTTAATCTCGCCTATAGCGTCTCTGCTTTGGCATCGACAGCGCTGCTCAGTATCTATGTCTCGGGGATTCTTAAAAATAGAAAGCATGGTGCGCTTTTTGCAGCAGGACTGCTCGCCCTCTATGGCATGCTCTTTGGTTTGCTCCAAGCTGAAAGCTATGCACTACTGATGGGAACCACGCTTTGTTTTGCAGTGCTGAGTGTCCTGATGATTCTGACACGTGATGTGGACTGGTATGCCTATGGTGCCAAGCGCTCATCCAATGAAGAGGCAACCGCGGCGCAGCAGCCCGATGGTGAGACCCAACCCAAAGTCGATGATTGGTTCGCATCCTATGAGCGAAACCCCATCTTAAGCACAAGCAAAGATGAACCATCGAAATAGAGCGATAGGTCCGCTTAATCAAATGACAAAGCTCGCTAATGCGGGCTTTGTTATGTTTACCTAAATCGCTAAATCGCTAAATCGCTAAATCGCTAAATCGCTAAATCGCTAAAGCCCAAAGGCAAAACCAAGGCCAATGGCACTGTCTCTAAAGTTGTAATTTGAGATGGTCAAGCCATACCCAGTTTCCGCTTTGATATAACCACGCAGCTCTTGCACCAGTGGGAAGTTCCATGAAATACGATAAAAGCCTTTATTCCAATCGTCGGTAAAAAAATTAGCCACCTGAAATTGCAGTGATTGCTGCGCTGTGGGTTGCCATTGAATTTCCATTTCACCATAGCCAAGAAAATCGGAGATATTTGGATTGTAGGGAAGGTCACCAACACGCATCCAGGGTCGAAAACGAATAAAGCCCCAAGGCTGCTGCCATTTTGCATCGATATAGAGGCGATTCCAGCTCACTTCCTCAGTGCCGCCTGCACCGTTTGAGTCATGCTCAAAGCCAAAAGTGAGCTGCCAAGGCTTGCCATGGATGCGATAGAAAATCTCTGGGTTATATTGGTGATCGCGAAAGTAGGCTGAATCGTCATAGGCTTCCCAATTTGAGCGCTGGGTATAAGCGACATAAATGCCATCTTGTGGTTGCTGCTCATGCACTTGTTGATTCAACGCTTGTGGATTGAGTGCCTGTGCAAGTGGGTTCCAATTAAGGCTAAGGAGCTGATATTTCAAACTAAGCTGAAATTGAATCAAGGTGGATTTTGCTTCATGACCATTAGGATTCATTGGCGCAAAGCGGTCTTGGTTCACCTTCGATTCATGATAAGCAGGTAAAAAATAGTTTTCCTCGTGAATTTGTAGGCCTTGCGCTAAGACGGGCGCACTCAATAGCGCTGCAAATAGCGCCATGGTGATGCGTTTGTTGTTGGCATGGTTCATGGCACTGTTCTTTATTGCTTGATGCGTAGCGGGTTTTGTTTGGCTGTGTATCGCATCATTTGCGCTGAAATCACGGGTCGCGCGGTGTTGACGAGCTGTCATATCGATCCCTGAATAAGAAATGGTCGTTAGACAATGGGGTAAAAATACCATCTTCACTCAGTTTAGAATGCTAGCGGGCGCAGCTTTATCTTTATTTATATCTTTATTCGCTGGTTGATTGAATGTCCGACTTAAATTGTGAATGTGATTGCAGGGTATGGAAAAAAGCTCGTGCAGCGGGTGATAGGCGTTTTTCTTCACACTTTAAAACCACTGAAAACTGGCTTTGAAATTGCCAGCGCTTAGGCTGCAGTGCGACCAAATCATAGTGGTTGATATGGTTATCAATAAGGTGAGTCGGCAAAAAGCTTAAATGAGTGCCCGCGCGAGTGAGCATTAAACTCGACTCCACATGCCAGCCATCCACCACATGAATTTTCTGATATTGGTCCAGCGCAAGCAGCTGGCACATGGTTTCAACCGCATATCCACCAATGTTGATGCGTTCACCTTCAAGGTCGTAGTGACGCGCGGCCAATTGTTCAGCGCGATCGCGGCGCGCATAGAGACAACTTTGCTCAGTAAATAGCGGCACCACATGCTCAAAGCGGTTGGTGTTGTGCTCTGTAAGCACCACGATCATCATATCCAACTGGTTTTTGAGCAATTTTTCATGCAGCACCGTAAAATCGCCCACCTCAAGGGTGATCTCGACGGCATCACTCAATTGATAAAATGCCTCAATGGCTTGGGTGAGGGGGTTATGCTGCAAGGACACCGTATTATCAAGGCACCCGATCCGCACGTGGCCCGTTAGTTTGCTTTGCACCCCATTGAGCTTGCTGGCAAATTCGCTAAGTAGTGCACTGAGCTCATTTGCATAACCATACACAAGATGGCCTTCCTCGGTGAGCTCAAAACCACTACGTCCTCGTTTGCAAAGGGTAACACCGAGACTCCCTTCTAAAGATATTAACTGATTACTCAGTACAGGTTGACTCAAGCCCGTACTCACCGTAGCGTTGCTAATCCCGCCTTGTTCAACGATTTCACAAAAAAGTTCTAGTTTGCGCAGGTCGCGTTTATCGAGTTTTTCTATATGAAGTGCCATGGATTTAATACATAACGAAATTCAAATGCTTGCATTTAATAATATGTATTTATTGGAATGTGACAAATTGATAATGTTGTTTATGTGATTTATATGAATATTTATTTTTAATTGTAAGGTGAGGTCAAGGATGGACGCACAGACGGTAAAACATAAGATAGATGATTTTGAATTAACGCCTGTGCCCAAGCGAGCCAAGCGTTCTTGGTATGTGATTAGCCTCATTTGGCTGGCCATTGGTATTGATATCTCTGGGCTATATTTGGGCGCTTTTTTAAGTAGCGGCCTTGCCATTGAGGATGCCTTGTTCGCCACCTTTGCTGGCTCTGCCATTTTGTCAGTATTGGCAATGCTCTGTGCCAACATTGGCTATCAGGCGGGTGTGTCTACGCCGCTTGTCAGTAGCGCGGTATTTGGTCGCCAAGGCGGAAAGCTACTGGGGATTATCAATGGCATATCGCTGGTGGGGTGGTTTGCTTTTCAGGCTGATTTTTTTGCACTCATTATGGTGGAAGCGCTGGCCAAATACGGCATTGTGATCAGCCATTTTGTGGCGTTAGTCGCTGGCGCATTGCTGATGATGATCACCGCTATTTATGGCGTGCGCGCTTTGGGAAAACTCAGCACTTATTCGGTTCCTTTGATGGTGAGCCTGATTACCTTTGGCCTTTATTCAGCCAGCAGCTTAACGGCGACAGAGACGCATCAAATCAGTGCGCCATTGTCCATGGGTGAAGCCATTTCATATGTGATGGCGATCTGGATCCTTGCTGCGGTCGCCGCACCCGATATCGCCCGTTACGCCAAAACACGTCGTGATGCGATTTTAGGGGCAGGATTTGGCTTTTTGCTCGGTAATAGCGCCATTATCGTGGTCGCCTTGCTCCTGACCCAAATGACGGGCACCGACAATCTAGTGAATGTGTTCTTCTCTTTAGGCCTTGGCATGGCCGCCATTATTATTTTGGTCTTTGCCCAGTGGACCACTAACAGTAGCAATTTGTGCTCGGCAGCCTTGGGCTTGTCTGTGGCGATGCCGCGGATCCCTCGTCCTGTGTTGGTGGTGATGATGACCGTCGTGGCTATCTGTATCGCCCAGTTTGGCATGGTGGATAAATTCACCAGCTTTTTGACCCTACTTGGCGTCACTATTGCGCCATCAGCGGGTGTTTATTTAGCACAGTATTACCTGTTGGATCCGCAGCGCCTGACCTTTGCCGCGATTCAAAATGCACCGGACTGGCTGGTGAAAGGACTGATGGCATGGGGCTTTGGTAGTTTGATTAGTGCTTGCACTGCACCTGAGTTTCTTGGCCTTTTCACAATCACAAATATTTCAGCCATTGATGGCATAGTGGCCGCCATGTTGGCGTACGTGGCACTGGTAAAAATCTCGATTGGTAGTAAGGAGACAGCTTGTGATTATTAATGACCAGATGATCGATGACATCGCATTAGGTGCCACGGTACTTGGCACTGGCGGCGGCGGCGATCCCTATAGTGGCGCGCTGATGGCGAAAGTAGCCATTGCCAATGCGGTCAAACCCGTTGAGCTGATTGCCCTTGAGCAGGTTGAAGATGATTGGATGGTGGTGCCTTCATCAATGATGGGCGCGCCTACGGTCTCTATCGAGAAAATCAATTCTACATCGCAAATGACCGTGGCTTTTGAAGCCATGGAGAAAGCCCTTGGCCAATCCATTCAAGCGACTTTTCCCATTGAGGTGGGCGGATTTAACTCACTGATCCCTATTTTAGTCGCTGCGCAAAAAGGGATTCCTGTGATTGATTGCGATGCCATGGGCCGCGCTTTTCCTGAGTCGCAAATGGTGACTTTCTATTTGGATGGTTTGCCTTCTGCGCCCAATACCATGGCCGATGAAAAGGGCAATGTGGTCACGCTTTATCCGATTGATGGCGTGTGGTCTGAGCGTTTTGCGCGTCCGATTACAGAGCAAATGGGTGGATCTTCTTCAATTTGTGATTATCCGATGCGCGGTAAAGCGCTAAAAAGTAGTGCGCTCAACGCCACACTGAGTAAAGCGCAGAAAATTGGTGAAGCGATTCGCATGGCCAACGATGCGGGTAAAAGCGGCGTTGAGGCGGTGCTCAATATCGTCGGTGGTTATCGCATTTTAACGGGCAAAATTGTGGATATTGAGCGCAACACCAGCGGCGGTTTTGCCACTGGGTGCGTTACCATTGAGCAGCTAGCCAAGCAGGCTTCAAGCAATGCCATTGATATTGCCTATGTGCATTTTCAAAACGAGCTTTTGGTGGCACATGGTGGCGACAGCTCAGAAGATCTGTCAGATACCACCTTGCTCGCTTGTACACCTGATTTAATTTCAATTTTGGATCATGAGACAGGTCATCCCATTACCACGGAGCAATTGCGATATGGCCAGCGCGTGGATTTGATTGCTTATCCATGTGATGAAAAATGGCGCACCGAGAAGGGGATCGAGGTCGTGGGGCCGAACTATTTTGGCTATCCCGTGGCCTATCAACCCATTGAGCTGCTTTATCAAATGTACACCTGTAACGATGGTTTGGAGGCCTAATATGACGGAGCTTAATTATCGACTGGGCATTGATGTGGGCGGCACCAATACGGATGGTGTGCTGCTAGACAGCGCGCTGAACTGTGTCGCTAAAATCAAGGTGCCAACCAGCGCCGATGTTTCCACTGGGATTGATCATGCCATTGCCGCATTGCTTGCGCAGGCAAAGATTCAAGGTTCGCAGATTCAATATGCGATGTTAGGTACCACCCAATGCACCAATGCCATTGTTGAGCGCAAAGGCTTAGATCGGGTCGGTATGATTCGCTTAGCCCTGCCAAGTGGGAGTAGTGTGCCGCCGCTCTGTGGTTGGAGCAAAGCGTGGCAAGCCTTGCTGGGCGAGCATTTTTATCAAGCCCATGGCGGCTATGAATACGATGGCCAAGAGATAGCTGCGGTTGATTTTGATGAGATCTTCGCACTATGCCAACAGATGCAAGGCAAGGTGGACTCCATTGCCATTTGTGGGGTGTTTTCGCCAGTCAATGGTGAACAAGAGCTGCAAGTGGCGAAATGGGTGAGTGATGCGCTACCCGCTGTGAATATTTCGCTGTCACATAAAGTGGGCAGTTTGGGACTGCTAGAGCGTGAAAACGCCACCATTTTAAATGCCGCGTTGCAAGGTACGGCCAAGCGTTTTGTGGATGGCTTTTGCCAAGCGTTGGTCAAGCATCAGATTCATGTCACACCATATTTTGGTCAAAACGATGGCACCTTGATGTCGCAGGAATTTGCGCTGAAATATCCTATTTTGACCGTTGCGTGCGGGCCAACCAATTCCATTCGCGGCGCATCACATCTGACGCAATTGGCCGATGCCATTGTGGTCGATGTAGGGGGCACCACCTCAGATATTGGTGCACTGACTCATGGCTATCCGCGCGAATCCAGTGCTGCCGTAGAGCTTGGTGAGGTGCGCACCAATTTTCGCATGCCAGATATTTTGGCGCTGGCCATTGGTGGCGGCACCATGGTGGCGATGAATGGGCATGATGCCATTGAATTAGGGCCACAAAGTGTGGGGCATCAGCTCACCGAGCGTGCTTTAAGTTTTGGCGGTGACATCTTGACTCTGACCGATGTGGCGCTGACCCATGGCGCGATGAGCTGGCACGATGACACGCATCCTGCTCAGGCGATTTCACTGAGCGCGGACAAAGCAAGCGCGGTGTATCAGCGCATGGTGGCCGTGGTGGAAGAGGGTATTGATAAGATGAAAACCTCTGCCGATAAAGTGCCAGTGATTCTGGTTGGTGGCGGTAGCGCGCTGATGCCCAATCACTTTGAAGGCGTCAGCGAAGTGGTGCGCCCACTTCATTTTGAAGTGGCCAATGCCATTGGTGTGGCGCTAGGCGAGATTTCCGGTCAGCTCGATAAAATTGTGCCGATTCCTGTGGCTGAGCGTAAAGCCGTGATGGCGAGTCTTGAGCAAGAAGCGAAAGCCATTGCCATTGAAGCAGGCGCCGATGCGAGCGCGCTGGCAGTGATTGAGAAAAGCGAAATTCCGCTGAGTTACCTGCAGGGCAATATGGTGCATGTCAAAATCAAAGTGGCCGGTCCCATTGCTTAACATTGCAAAATAGCGCCAGATATTAAATCAACAGTTCGTTTGTCGATTTTGTCTTTCGCATCCAAAACGCATTAAAAAGCCGCTCAGGGAGCGGCTTTGTTTTATCTTCTGGTTGGCTTTGGCTTTGGCTTTGGCTTTTGCTTATCTTGCGCCATGTTTTGTGTGGTTAAAGCACACGATGCGGGCCAAAGCATTCGTAATGAAGCTGGCTTTGTGACACGCCTAAATCAATCAATTGCTTGGCAATATGCTGCATAAATGCGGTTGGACCACAGAAATAATACTGGGTATCGGTATCTGCACGCAGTGATTCGAGATGGGTTAAGTCCACCAAACCTTGGTGCTGATAATCCACACCTGGTTTGTCTTGCGCCTGCGGCTCGCGATACCAAATGGATGATGTCGCGCTGTGATGGTTTGCAAGCAGCGCATTGATCTCATCTTTAAAGGCATGCTGCTCACCGTTTTCAGTGGCATGAACCCAGTGAATCGGTGCTTGATGTGAGGCAAGACTTTCCAGCATGGATAGCATGGGCGTCAGACCCACACCGCCTGAGATCAGCGCCACAGGTTGCGACGGCGTGACATCAATAAAGAAATCGCCCGATGGGGTGGTGAGTTTTACGGTATCACCAAGATTGAGCTCGTCATGCAGATAATTTGAAACCTGGCCGCCATCTTCGCGTTTCACTGAGATGCGGTAGCGATTTGGCTGCGGCGCGCTGGAGAGGCTGTATTGGCGAATCTCTTGGTTTTTAAAGCTTGGGCTGTTGAGATAGATACCAATATATTGTCCCGGTTTAAAACGGCTAACCAAACCACCATCGCTGGGTTCAAAAACAAAGCTGGTGATGGTGCTGCTTTGTTGGATTTTTTCAACCAGTTTAAATTCACGCAAACCCTGCCATCCGCCTTGTTGCGCGGCGTTATCATCATAAATTTGTTGCTCTCGCTGAATAAATACATTGGCAAGCACGCCATAGGCTTCTGCCCATGCATCTAGCACCTCTTGACCGGGAGAGAAGAGCTCATCAATGGTGGCGAGTAGGTGATGACCGACAATTTGATATTGATCGGCGGTGATCAAAAAGCTGGCGTGTTTCTGCGCGATTTTTTCCACTGCGCCAAGTAAAGCGCCGATATTTTCGATATTGGCAGCATAGGCACAAATGGCGTTAAACAGCGCTTCACGCTGGTGGCCGTTGCGCTGGTTACTCATATTGAAAATATCTTTGAGCTCTGGATTATGGGCAAACATGCGATCGTAAAAATGCGCGGTGAGCTTAGGGCCGGTCTCTGCGATGAGGGGGGCGGTCGCTTTGACGATATCGATGGTTTGACGGCTGAGCATAGGACTTCCTTTGGGTTTTTATAAGATGTATTTTTAATGCATGTTTAATGTTGTATCTGAAATGTATCTTTTAAGCAAGAAGTGAATTAGACTTTCGCGCCACAGGAGGGACGGATGCAGTTAACCAGCTTTACCGATTACGCGCTTAGAACATTGATATTTTTGGCCTCTTTGCCAGACGAACGCCGCACCAGCATTAGCGAGGTGTCAGCGCTTTTTGATGTCTCAAGAAACCACATGGTCAAAGTGATCAATAAACTGGGTCACTTGGGATACATTCGCACGGTACGCGGAAAAAATGGCGGCATTCAGCTGATGGTCGCAGCCAATGCGATCACCGTAGGTCAAGTGATTCGGGATTTAGAGCCGCTGACATTGGTCAATTGCAGCGTAGAATTTTGTCATATCACTCCTGCGTGTCGGCTGAAAGAAAAACTCGCGCAAGCGAAGAATGTTTTTTTGGCTGAGCTTGAGCACTGCACCATTGCCGATCTATTGAATGACAACCAAGAGTTGCTGATTTTGTTATCTCCGCCTTAATCGAATAAACAACGACAAAACAGGCCGCATCATGCGGCCTGTTTTGTCTCTAAAACCGGCATTTACCTGGGTTGTATTGGTAGTTTTTGTACTCAGCTTGATAGCTTTGGTGTGTTTGACTATCAAAACTCCCCGTCCAATTACTTAAGTCTGGATGCGCCGCCCAAACGTTGGTCATCACTTTAAAGCGTGTTTCTTTGCTGGATGGTATGGGATCACTGGCACTGTCATTGATTTGGTGCACAAGCTCGCCGTCGATAAACCATTTGATCGCGCGATCGCTCCACTCAATGGCGTAGTGGTGAAAGTCATCGGCAGCATCAAAATTTAAATAGTGCAGATGTTCGTGCGCATTTTCGTAGCCATCATCATTGGTCCAGTAATTGAACTGCACCAAATTGGTGTTCATTCCCAAAAACTCAATATCGATCTCGTTATGGATGCCATTGCTTTTTCGGTCTTGGTCAAAGTGACCTGCAAAGAGAAAAAAGGCACTCACTACACCATCGGCGCGGACCGGCTTTATTTCTACTTGGAAGCAACCATTGCCAAAGTAGTCTTTACTGCGTACTTCGCCTGATGACCAAGAGCCATCGTGGTTTTGTCGCAACTGAATTTGCATCGATTGATCACTAAAGGTGACGCGATCATGACGCCAATCGCTGAGAAAGGGGTAACCGTTATGCCATCCATCTGCGATCTCCCATGTTTCTGGCGCAAAGGCATCGAGTGAATCGTTCACTTTTTTTGCATGGCTTGTGGTGGCAAGGGTCGAAAGTGCGGTGATGGCGAAAATCGAAAGTATTGGATGCATGTAAAACTCCTTCTGTGCCATAAAAAATGTAGGCATAAAAGGTGATACAGCGCATGATTCATTGGGCGATGTTTGTATCTTTATTGCGAATAGTGACGCGTTATGTGCATAGCCAACACCATCGCACAAATAATGAGCGTTTTGCGATGGGCGCTCAAATTTCAGGCGTTTGAATTTGTTATAAATGTTCGGTTGGATTAGACAAGGAGATGCATATGTTGATGGAACAACTGGATGAATATTTTGCGTTGATGAATCAGCGCTTAATGCAGCAAAACACGCAATTAACCGCGCGCGTCAGTCAATTAGAGCAGCAAATGACCACATTGACTGAAACCTATGCACAGCAGCAACTGCATTTATTAAGCGAACTTGCGGAAATGAAACGTGCGATGAAATAACAGATAAAGCCGCGTGAAGCGGCTTTTTGCTATCAGTCCCATTTGCTGCCTGTTCCATCTGTTATAGCAAGATAGCTGAGCGGGGCAGTCATTTTGGTCAGTCAGTGGCTATCATGGCAACGATGCAAATGAAGCCAACTAGTGTTTCAACTACCATTCCAACACCACGCGATACCGCGCTTTGCCGCTGCGCACGCGATCCAAGGCGGTATTGATTTCTGTAAATGGAAACACTTCAATCAAGGGCTGAATCTGATGTTGATGGGCAAATTCGAGCATTTTACGAATATTTGCAGGGCTTCCCACGGGGGAGGCGGAGACACTTTTTTGTCCCATAATCATTGGAAACACGGTTAAATCTAAGGGCTCTAAAGTCGCACCAACAAAGTGCAGACGGCCTTTGGGTTTGAGCGTGGTCATATAGAGATTCCAATCGAGCTTCACATTTACAGTAGAGATGATGTAGTCAAACTGATTGGCTGCTTGCTCAATTTGCGCAGGATCGCGTGAGTTAATGGTGTGCTGCGCGCCAAAATTTCGCGCCTCTTCCTCTTTGTCGGCAGAGCTGGTAAATGCCGTCACTTCACATCCCCAAGCGTTTAAAAATTGAATGGCCAGATGGCCCAAGCCACCAATGCCAATCACAGCAACTTTGTCTGTGGGTTTAATTTGAAATTGCACCATGGGGTTAAACACCGTAATGCCGCCGCAAAAGAGGGGACCTGCGCTTTGAGCATCCATCCCTTGAGGAAGCGGGATCACCGCACTGGCTTGCGCCATGACTTTTTCGGCAAAGCCGCCGTCACGGCCAATAATGGTGGAATGTGCATCCGAGCAAAGATTGTGATCGCCCGACATACAATGTGAGCAAAGATGACAATAGTGGCTGTGCCAACCCAAGCCGACAGTTTGCCCCACCTGAAGATGCGTTACCTTTGCGCCCACCGCCTCAATGCTTCCTACCACTTCGTGACCTGCCACAATGGGATAGTTCGAAATACCCCATTCGTTATCGATCATGCTGATATCTGAATGGCAAATGCCGCAATATTGCACCGAAATAACCACTTCATCGTCTTGAAGTTTGGGCAGTGTTTTTTCGACGCAAACAAGTGGTTGATGACATTCTTGCGCTGAAAATGCTTGATACATGGTCGTGTCCTTGAATGTAAAAACTCGTCTCAAGTTTGGTTCACATTGAGTGAATCGCAAGTTTGATCGCCGCGCTTTGGACATGCTTCGCTAGTCTTAAAATGGGCGCAGTGACGTGGGTTGAATGCTGACCCAAAAGGAGATGTTTGATGTCGATTTTGGTTCTAGGTGCAACGGGAAACACGGGATCGCAAGTGGTGGCGCAGCTGCAACAAAAGAAGGCTGATTTTCGTGTGCTGGTACGCGATTACCAATCAGCCAAGGCATTGGGTTTAACGGACTTACAGATCTATCAGGGTAATTTTGATGATGTCGTCAGTTTGCAGGCGGCGATGCATGGCGTGCGCGCCGTGTATTTGTCTATGGTGGCACATCCTGATAATGAGCGTTGGGTCGATCATGTGATTGCTGCGATGCAGGCCAGCGGTGCATCTCATTTGGTCAAGCTATCTGGCATGGGGGCGAGTATGGATGCGGGCGCTGAAATCATTCGCGTTCACGCCAGAACCGATGCCAAGGTTAAAGCATCAGGGCTGAGTTATACCTTGATTCAACCCAATTCCTTTTACCAAAACCTATATGCCAGCCTGCCAACCATCAATGAATATGGACAGTTCTTTTTGCCCTTGGGCGATGCCAAACAAAGTGTGGTAGATATTCGTGATGTGGCCGCAGTGGCGGTTTGCGCGCTCATAGATCAGGGACATGAGCAGCAAACCTATCGCCTGACGGGGCCGCAGAGTCTCACCTTTGCTGAGCAAGCGCAGCTATTGTCGCAAGCTTGCGGTCGAACTATTCATTATATTCCGGTAACGAAGAAAGCTGCAGCGCAAGCGATGAAACAAGCGGGGATGAGTGATTGGCTGGCTGATCATTTGGCTGAAATTTTAGATTGGTTCGGCCAAGGCGGCTATGACGAAGTGACTAATGATGTAGCGCGCGTATTGGGGCGCGCACCGAGACGATTTGAGGATTTCGCCCAAGCGTTTGCATCACAAATTACGTTTGATCTTGAGTAACCTTGATCTTGAGTAACCTTGACCTTGAGTAACGTTGACCTCGATTAACTTTAGCCTCGATTAACTTTAGCCTTGATTAACTTAGATCTTGATTATCTTTGACCGGACTATCTCGACCTTGAGCTATCTCGACCTTGAGTAGATTGCTATGCCTTGAAAAATCAGTCAGTAAGGCCAGTGATTAAATTTGATTATGCTGGCCTGATGCAAAGTGCGTCATCAAAAAATCAATGAGCACGCGTACGCGCTTTACCTTTTGGCTGTGCTGACTGAAATAAAGATAAAGTCCTGGCGCATGGGCCCAAAGCTGTGGCAATACGGGGCATAGCTTGCCTTGATCAATCCGCAGCTGCGCTGCAGAAAGTACTAAACCGCCAATACCAAGACCCGCTTCTGCGGCATCTAACATAGCATCCGTATCATTCACTATCAGCGTATGTTGCATGGTGATTTGTACCGGCTGGCCGCCATCCATCAAGCGAATTTGCGCAAACTGATTTGACGTAATAAAACGATATTGAATCATCTGATGGCGCTGCAGATCGTCAATGGTTTTGGGCTCACCCATGCGCGCGAGGTATTCAGGGCTGGCAAAGAGCGCTTCTGGCAGTGGCTCGGTTAGCGGCTTGGCCACCATATCTGGCTCAAGTTTATTGCCAAAGCGAATGCCTAAATCTATCCCTTCTTTGACGATATCTAAGGTTGCATCTGAGAGCACAACCTCTAGCGTAATTTGCGGATATTGCTGGCAAAACAGCGGGTAAATTGCCTTGAAATAGGCTTGATAGACAAATTTAGGCAGGGTAATGCGTAGCAACCCACTGGGCACCTGTGCCAGCTCAGCCACACTTTCAAGTGCATAATTCAATGAGGTCATCGCACCTTGGGTGCGTTCATAAAGCTGGCGACCGGCATCGGTGAGTTCCACCTTGCGCGTGGTGCGATGAAAAAGGGTCAGACCAATATTGGTTTCTAATAAGCGCAATGCTTGGCTTACTGAAGGGGAGGTCATGCCGAGGGCCCGCGCCGCGCCGCGAATACTGCCCTGTTGCACGATATGGTGAAACACATGCAGCTGGTGGTAGGTGGTCCCTTGCATCGCAATGCTCTCTTTATTGTTAGGTTTTACCTAATTAAAAATTAATATTTACTGCACTACAAGTGAATAATCAAACTCGTTAATCTGAGCCCATAACAGTGACACGCGATGGTTGTTTCGCGGTTTTAATGAGATTCATCTTGGAGCAATGTATGAGCAAAGTACTGGTGATTTCAGGGCATCCTGAGCTTGCGACATCTAACACCAATCAACTGATTTTAAACCAGCTTGAAAGCCAGCTTGAGCAGGTTGAGATTCGCCGTTTGGATAGCTTATATCCCGATTATCAAATTGATGTTGAAGCGGAGCAGCAAGCGCTGTTATCAGCAGATATTGTGGTCTTGCAGTACCCATTTTTCTGGTATGCCATGCCTGCCATTTTGAAAAAATGGTTGGACGATGTGTTTTGCTACAACTTTGCTTATGGATCTAAAGGCGACAAACTGAAAGGTAAGGTTTTGCTGGCATCCTTTACCATTGGTGGGCCTGAGGAAGCCTATGATCCCTTAGGCTTTAACCATTTCACTATTGAGCAGTTGATGCATCCCATGCAGCAAACGGCTTACCTAAGTGGTATGCAATATCACAAGCCCATTTATAGCCACGGTATGGTTTATATCCCTGGGGTTTACAACACGCTAGAGGGCGTGCAAGCCAAAGCGATGACGCATGCTGAGCGGTTAATCGATGCGATTCATCGGCTGCGTCAAACACCGAGTAATGCGCGAGAAAACCAAGTGAAAACACTGGCGCAGCAATGGTTTGCACAAATGGATACTTTGGCTGAAAACCCAGCGCCATTTCATGCTCAGCTTAGTCGTGATGTGCTTTTTGATGTGCCGGAAGGTCAATTTACGGGGCGTGCTGGTTTTGATGATTGGTATGCGCAGCTGCGCCTGCATTTTGCGCCGGGATGTCAGCATCATATTGAGCAGATGGAGCTGGTTGAGGAAAAAGGCGAGTCGCACCTTTATCTTAAATTGAAACTCAGCGGGCAAACCATGGCAGGTGACGCTGTCGCCTTGGATATCGATGAACATTGGCAGTTGGTGTTTGCGGGTGATACACCGCAAATTAGCCGCTACCAAGTACGTTCAGTCCAGTAATAAACGACTTATTTTCGATTTTAAAAGCCGCCGTTGGGCGGTTTTTTTTTCTTGCTTTTCGCTTTGCTGAGCAAGATAGACCTATCTGTCATTCACCCATTTACCCATTCATCCATTGACTGATTTTGAGAGCGCTTTCATTCTGCAAAGGGTGCATTTCATCCACACTTTATTTCATTGACATCATACTTTGAGTATTCAATGGGATGGCTTTTTTAGCTTTGTTGGATAATCGGGAGGAAAGGACAATGGAAATACAGCAAATTCACCGCGGTCGCTTGATCGATCATATTCAGTTAGTCGTTGCAGATTTGCCAGCAAGTTATGCATTTTATTCAGCAATCCTATCGGTGCTCGGCATAGATATGGGCGGTGAGGGGGAAGGTTATTTTTGGGCTGATGAGCTTTTTGTGACAGCTGTGGATGGCCCAGCAGCTCTCGGTCATCTAACGGGGCGACATCATCTGGCGTTTCAAGCGCATAACCGCGCGATGGTGGATGCGTTTTATCAAACTGCGCTTGCCCATGGCGGGCGTGATAATGGTCAACCCGGCGAGCGTCCATATCACCCTGACTATTACGCCGCTTTTGTACTAGATCCCGATGGTAACAATATTGAAGTGGTTTTCCATGGTGAGGCAAAACGCAGTGCAGACAGTGTATTGATTGAATTTTGAATTACAGGCGTATATCGCTGCTGTGATTTGAAGTGCTGAATGATAGGTCGTGAGCTGACGTGTTGTGAGCTTTTATAGGCGGGATAAATTTAATCGGCGGGATAAAGTAGAGGGTGGCGTCATTTACGTTGCGTGATGATGACGCCATCCAAGTTTATTGTCGTGCTAAATCCGTTAGGCTTGAACAATATGTGCTGCGCAGAGTTTATTGCCTGATGGATCGCGCAGATAAGCTAAATATAATTTTCTATCGCCACTGACTCGCAATCCTGGTAGGTCTTCACATGTGACGCCGCCATTGGCGATACCTGCGGCATGCCATGCATCAACCAATTCACAACTGCTTGCTTTAAAGCCGATGGTCATGCCATTCCCATGCGTGGCAAGTTCGCCATTAATGGGCTTTGTGATCCCTAACACGCTGCCTTCATGGCGATAAAAATATCGGCCTTTACTGTCGAGAATACCTGCTGAATGCCCTAATGACGTCATAATTGCATCATAAAATTCTTTTTATTTTTCAAGGTCATTTGCACCGATCATTACATGGCTGAACATCATCTTTCCTCATGATTATTGATGCTGTGAGGTCTCCTTTATATAAAAATTAGAAAAGAGAATAAAGCATGTCGCGATAGAAGCATGCTTTCATTCAGCGCTATAGCTTATCGCCAATCACTAGCCAATCCATGCGAACACTTGATAGATAACCAGCGTAAAAAACATCAAACCAGTGGAGTAGAAGGTTAAGGCGAAACCATAGGCTCTTGCTGGCGCGCCGTGATGATAGCCTTTGAAAAATAGAATGCGTCCAATGGCAAACAAAAGGGAGCACAATGGCGGCGCGGATAACCAAGATACAGGCATGAGTAGTGCCCAAGCGACGAAAGTAGCAAACACAATTACAAATTGTTCGAGTGTATTTTGCAGTAGGCTTTGAAGGATTTTGATGTCATGGCTGCCAGAGGTTAAGCCACTACCATCGATATCTTCAGGACTGAAAAAGCGAAATTTTGCGATTCTGCCAATGGAGAAGATAAGAAAGAAGGTTGGCAAAATAAGTGACCCGCCGAGTACGGCAAATCGATCGCTAAAGGTACTGATTTCAGCATAATGAAATGGGTCAACAATGATAGCGAAAGATAGCACGATAATGGCTGTGGCCATTGCGAATGCCATGCCTCGAAAGACACCTTGTTGCTTGATTGATAATGTCATATGCACTCCGTGAATTGTGAGTCGTAAATCGTGCGTTGAAAATAGTGCATCAATCTATTGATTATCTTCCTTTGGCGGCCAGTCACGCAAGTGAACATCCATTTGTGGAAAGGCGATTTCAATACCATTTTCGGCAAAGGCCGCATCGATGCTTTTATTGAGCATATGCAGCGTATAAAGGCGATGGTCAATAGAGTTGATATAAACGCGCAGCTCAAAATCAAGACTGCTGGCACCAAAGGAGAGGAAAAACACCGCAGGTGCTGGATCTTTTAGAACCAGCGGATGCGCATGGGCAATATCACTGAGGAGCTTTTCAGTTTTTTCCACATCGGAGCCGTAAGCCACGCCGATAGGTAGTACGATGCGGGTGACTGAATCTGACAGCGACCAGTTGATTAATTTCTCTGTAATAAAGGCTTTATTGGGCACCACGATCTCTTTGTTATCCCAATCAATGATGGTGGTGGCACGGGTTTGAATCTTGCTGACTGTCCCTGAGAGATCGTTAATCGTGACAATGTCACCAATGCGAATGGGGCGCTCAAAGAGCAGAATGAGACCGGAGATAAAATTGGCGAAGATCTCCTGTAAACCAAAGCCTAAGCCAACACCAAAGGCGGCCACAAGCCACTGCAATCGTGACCACTGAAATCCTAAAATGGAAAAGGTGGTGAGCACCCCAGCCATTAAAATCAAATATCGCAGCAGCGTGGTGACGGCATAGCCAGTCCCCGGCGCGAGCTCTAATTTACTCAAAACCAATAGCTCTAAAATACCGGGCAGATTGCGAATGCCGACAAAGGTCACCACCACACTCACCGCGGCATAAAGTAATGAGAGCAGGGTGACATCCACGGATACGGTATTGCCGCTAATGGTTTCGGATACCTGCCAAATGACGACCTTATCTAGCCAGCTGGTCATCTCTAAGGCGCTGGACCAAAGGGTGAGAATAGCAATGACCAAGCCAATTAACGTCAGACCGCGAAGCAGGGTTAAGGATTGCTCGCTAATCTGTTCGCTATCTAAGGTTTGCTCTTCTACCTCTGGCATCACTTCGCGAAGCTCTGCAAGCTCAGGTGGCTCTGCTGCTTGTTCTTGTTGCTGCGCAATAAGTTCTTCTCGCCGCGCCAATAGACGCTGATAGTTGAGCTGACGATGCTCTAATTTCAGCCAGCGCTCGCCCAATTGATATAAAAACAGCATGCCAAAAATCACAAAGATGGTGAGCTGTTGATACATCAGCAACATCCACGCCGCAATAAAATAGCCCATCAGGGTCATCACAATAATGGCAATAAATGAGCCGAAAATAATGGTGCGCACCAGCGCCAATCCCACGCCTTGATGAAGTGGTCTAGGGAGGATGCTAGGAATGCGATCATGCTTGAGCAGCGTGACATAAAGCCAAGTCATGGCGCACATCAACAGCAAAAATAGCAGTCTTGAAATATCGGCTTCTTGTTTGCCTGCCATCAGTTCGACCCAAAAGAAGATCAGCAAAAAGACGGCGGTGGGCCAGCGCAAGCGCAGACTGATTTTTTGCAGCGCTTCGCAAAGGGCTGATGGCCAGTTGAGATGCAGTTGCAACAATCCTTTGGCTTGCGTAATGGCGGCGGTAAAGGTGATGGCAAAAAGGAGCGTCGCGCAGGAAAGCAGAAAGACTCTTAATTCAGCGGTATCAATGGTAGGCCAAATTTGAAACAAAATGGCTGCGGTGAGTGTAAACCAAAGGGGCAGGCAGATGGCGCGTAAACAGGAAACCAAGAGCATGTTGATGGTGTTGAGAAATCGGTCTTTGAGCGGATGACCAAACACTTTTCGATAATCATCGCAAAGTTTGAGTAACCAACGGTTCATGCGCCGTGCGATGAACCAAAGCAGCAAGGAATAGATCATCAAGGAGGTCAGTAACATGGGCAGCGCATGGCGATCGAGTTGCGCTTTCATATTTTTAAGCGGTGTCTCTGAGCCAAACCAAACCGCGGTATCCCAAGTTTTAAGGTTTTCCCATAGCGGCGCGTTGCTGCGCGTCCACAGTTGTTGCTCGCGGAAAAAAGCGCGCGCATTGGTCACTTCAATACTGTACTGCTGCTGGGCCACTTGCAGGTTACCCAGCGCCACAATGAGCTTGTCATATTCCTGAATCAGTTGAGATAGCAACTTATCTGAGAGCTCATTGAGCTTTTCGCTCCTTAAGGATTGCTGCGCGGTGAGCGCCGTTTTGCTGTGCTCTGTTTGTTGATTTTCAGCATGGGTTCGCAGCGCTTCGAGCTGCTGATTGAGCTCATATTTACGAATATGTGCATCGGCAGTTTGGTTGGGGATCTTTTTATCTGTGGTATGGCTCGGTAAACGCTGCAGCTGGGTGCGAATGGAGGCGCCAAAGGAGGTGCTGTCTTTGAGCCATGAGAGATTGGTTTTCATAAACTGCAGATCTTCACTGAGGCTGCGGCGCTCAGCATCGACATTTTGTACTCCAAGGCGAGTTTGCTCGATGGACTTTAAAACCTGCTCAAGCTCTTGTACGTGCTGAACCACGGTTTTGGCAATGGCCTGTGCATGGGGATTTTCGCCTTCCGCACCACTGGATTCACCAATCAGCGCTTGCGCTTCTTCAATGAGGGTTTTGGCCGATGCTTGTTCGGCGCGAGTGAGCTTTTCCTGCCATTGGCTTAAAAGTGGAGTGGCGATGGTTATCTTCTCTTCCAGCAGCTTTTGCTCCAGCTGCAAGAGCTCTGTGCGCTCATCCAAACTTTGTAATTTAGCTGAGGCCACCGCACGCTCTCGCTTGAGTATATTGAGCTGACTGAGATCCAGCCAGCTGTCTATTTGCTCTTTATTATTGCTACTGACCAAAGCGGCTTGTTCGATTTTTCGGTCAAGCTCAGCAAGCGTTACCGGCAGCGTGGTACGCTCATTGGCAAGCGGTTTGATTTTCTCACTCAGCGCACTACTAGCGGTGCGCCATTGAGCAATAGAAGCCTGCAGTGAGGCGATAGCAAGCGAGAGATCGCCGCTGTTTTCTGTTTTCGGCGGATTAAAAATGGCTAAGGTAGCGGCATTGTCGATTTGCGATTGCAGCTTGGTTTTTTGCTGCGGAAACTGCTTGATGATATCAAGGTAACTGTCTCGCTCAGCCCCTAAGCTGTCACTTTGACTGATCTGTTTTTGCAGCGTTTGATATTTACCAATCAGGGTTTCATCTTTAGGGGATTGCCCATTGAGCTTTTCCAGCTGTGTTTTGATATCCGCTTGGCTGGGTAAGGTCGTCGCACTGGCATCATTAATCAATCCCCCCATCCACCAAAGTAAAGTCAACAAGATGATCCATGGGAAAAATCGCGTTTTTTTGATGGCTATCTGATCGGTCACCTTGTCTTTGCGCCTTTGATTATCCGTTGATGAATCAAAGTATATACATAGTGCATGCTCGTCGCGGGGGGATTGCCTTTTTGAACGGTACTTAGCCGTGATTAGCCGTGATAAAGATGCCTTGTCTTAAGGATGTGTCTTAAGGATGTGTCTTTTCAGGGATGCGCTTTTATTAGGATGCGCCTTATAAAGGATGCCGCTTTCTGAATGATTCATCCTTTGGTTCAGTTGCGATTGAGACTTGCTATGTCAGGCTGCCTGTCTATTTGAGCGAGATCAGCGCATTTAGGCTGTCACGAAAAAGGCGAATCATGCTTTTTTATCATTTGCCTTTGAGTTTACCGAATGCATCTCGCATAATCTGGCCCCATAAAAAATAAGGGTATTGGCGATAGCCACTACCACAGCACTATCGACCGAAGTCGTACCGAGGATGTCGCTTGAGCACACTATTTACTGAAATGCGCATTGGCCAAATGCGTTTAAAAAACCGTTTTGTCCGCAGTGCTACATGGGAAAATATGGCCACTGAAACCGGCCATATGACCGATAAGCTTTATGATATTTATGAAGAGCTTGCGCAAGGTGAAGTGGGCTTAATCGTGACCGGTTATGCCAATATTGTGGCAGAAGAAAAACCCAATGCCGGGATGATGGGCATCTACGATGATTCCTTTATCCCAGAGTATCAAAAGCTTACCGATTTAGTGCACGCCAATGATTCGAAAATCGTGATGCAAATTGCCTATGGCGGCACCAAAACCACCTTTAATGTTGGTGAACGCGTTATTTTTGCGCCCAGCGAAGTGCCAGAGCGTGGTACGCAAACCCTAGGCAAGGCGATGAGCCAAGAAGAGATCGACTACATTGTCGATGCCTTTGCCAAAGCGAGCCTTCGCGCCAAACAGTCTGGTTTTGACGGTGTTGAAATTCATGGCGCTCATACCTATCTCATCAACCAATTTTTAAGCCCTTATTACAATCAACGTACCGACCAATACGGCGGCAGTTTAGAAAACCGTATGCGCTTTTTGGTGGAGATCTATCAAGCGACGCGTGCCCTCGTCGGTGATGATTTCCCAATTTTGCTCAAACTCACGGCTACCGAGTTTTTTGATGGCGGTTTGTGCTTTGAGGAGACGCGCCAAATCTGTCAAACCATGGAACAGCTTGGCGTTGATGCGATTATTCTGTCAGGCAATATTCACGGCAATGCCAGCGGTTTGGTGGGCGAACAATTTGATGGCTATACCCTGCAACAAGAGGGCTATTTCCATGAATATGGCGCAGTGGTCAGCCAAGAGCTGAATATTCCGGTGATCACCGTGGGGGGGCTCAGTGATTTTGATGCCATTGAAGCGCTCGCCAATGACACTAAAATTCAAGGCTTTGCGCTCTCTCGACCACTGTTGGCCGAGCCGCAATTGCTCAAACGTTGGAAGGCGGGTGATCGCGCGCCAGTGGATTGCGAGCGCTGCTCAAAATGTCGTACCAAGCGCGGTAACTTCTGTGTGGTGTATAAAAAAGGGCGTAAAAAAGTCCAGCCTGAGGCCTAACTCAAGCCACCATTGATATGATTGCAAATGAAGCCCGAGCAACATGCTCGGGCTTTTTTGTCGGCCTGTCGTTTGCATCGCAACCTCATCGCGTAGCTTCATTTAAGATTAAAAAAATAAGTGGCAGTACAAATGCTTATCTAAGATTAGGGAAGGCTGCTGTGGATTGAGTCCATTGATAAGGCAGCCACTTTTGTTGAATTTAAGTGGAACTGCAAATATGGAAATTAACTCGCCCAAATTGTCGCTGCGCACCATTGAGGCTACGGATTATCCCGAGCTTGCTGAGCTCATGGATCTGGTCTTTCATGATGTCGGCGGCGCTTGGCCTCGTATCACCATTATGGATTTGATTCACCAGTTTCCAGATGGGCAGATTTGTATTGAAGACAACGGCAAAATTGTCGGCGCGGCGCTAACCATCAAGGTCAATTACAACCGCTTCTCCTTACCTCATCTTTATACCGATATCATCAATGAAAACAACGCCATTCAAAACCAAGTCACGGGCGATGCCATGTATGGTTTGGATGTGTTTGTGCATCCAGATTATCGTGGATTGCGTTTGGGGCGCCGCCTTTATGATGCGCGCAAAGAGCTGTGCCGAAATCAAAATTTTAAAGCGATTTTAGCCGGCGGTCGTATTCCCAATTACCATCAACACGCTAAAGAACTCAGCGTTGCCGAGTATATTGATAAGGTAAAGCGCCGCGAGCTGCACGATCCCATCTTGTCCTTTCAGCTGGCCAATGATTTTGATGTCAAACGCATCATGCGTGATTATCTGCCAGAAGATGACGCCTCGCGCGGTTATGCCACTTTGCTCGAATGGGATAACTTCTTTTACGAAGACGATATTCAGTCCATTCACGACATAGAAAAATCACTGGTGCGCATTGGCGTGGTGCAATGGCAAATGCGGGCGATGAATGACTTGGATGATTTGCTCGACCAGGCCGAGTTCTTTATCTCCTCACTGGCCAATTACAAAGCTGACTTTGCGCTGTTTCCCGAGTTTTTCAATGCGCCTTTGATGGGGCTGAAAAAAGATCACAACTCAGTGGAAGCTATCCGTTTTCTTGCCAGCTTTTCAGAAGAGATCAAACAGCGCTTTTCACAAATGGCGGTGACCTACAACATCAACATTATTGCGGGCAGCATGCCAGTGGTGGAAGAAGGCAAGCTCTATAACGTTTCCTATCTGTTGCAACGCGATGGTGAAATTAACGCCCAATATAAAGTTCACATTACCCCGCATGAGCAAAAAGACTGGGTGATTGACGGCGGTAACCAAATCTCAGTGTTTGATACCGATGCAGGGCGCGTGGGGATTTTGATTTGTTACGATAGTGAATTCCCAGAGCTGGGCCGAATGATGGCCGAGCAGCAGGTGCAGATTATCTTTGTGCCATTTTGGACTGATACCAAAAATGGCTATCAGCGGGTACGCCTATGCTCACAAGCGCGAGCCATTGAAAACGAGTGTTATGTTGCCATTGGTGGCAGTGTGGGAAATTTGGCGCGGGTCGATAACGTCGATATTCAATATGCGCAATCTGCGGTATTTTCACCCTCAGATATTTACTTCCCCCATGATGCAACCCTTACGGAAGCCAGCGCCAATACGGAGATGATCATCTTTGCCGATGTTGACCTGACCAAGCTGAAACAACTCAATACCGAAGGCTCAGTCACTAACCTGCGTCATCGTCGTATGGATCTCTATGGCGGCTTCACTCAAGGTCAAAGCCAAGATCCGAACCAAGCTTAAAGCTGAACATGAATAGGGTGAACATGAATAGGGTGAACATGAATCGTGTGAAGATGAACTGAGTGAACCGTTTGAGAGAAACACCCATAAAAAAATCAGCGCCAGTCGCTGATTTTTTTATGCCTGAATCATGGTCAGTCGATTCTCGTAATAAAGGTTTGCTCATCATCCACAAAAGCGACAAAGCCGCCATAATAGATAAATATGCGACCACGCCCTTCAACTAGGCAAGCAAGCTGTGGATTCAAATCTTCTTCGTTATCCTGATGTTGGAAAACGCCAGTATCGGTAATGACGCCGTCGAGTGAAGGCAAATATCCATAAGTGCGTTTGGCTTGATCAATCAGGCTCAATTCGCTGGCGCGAGAGAAGCAAGACGGGATTGCACCTGCATCCTCGATAAACATGGTCTTAAATTCTTCAAAAGCGGTAATCACCAGCCAGTCGATGTCGTTCACATGATGGATAAACATAGAGTCTCTCGATAATTCTGATTCAGGGATTTTATCACTATCAAGGGCGGGGCGTTGTAACCTTTTAGTGATTGATTGAGCGCCATCTCTTCGATTATTTCGACTTAGATATGTGCTTGCTCGAAAGGTTCAGCCAGCGAAATGAGCGTTCGAGAAATGCCACGGCATCACGATGAATGATTTCACCATGCGCCAGAATAATGCGTTGTGGTTGCCAACTGGCCATTTGCAAGTAGTGTTTTCTTGCTTCTTTTTTGTGGAATAAAAAACTCATTCGCCAGTCAATCGGGGTTTGACCATTTGGGGCTAGGATGCCCGTGACCTTGGCGAACATACGTTGTATGCGTGTAAAGTCCGATGGAGGAAAGTTTTCAATTAAGTCGGTCAGGATGAGTGATTTTGATGCGCGGTGGAAAAACACGCTTTCTTGCATCAGCGGAGAGCCAGTAAAAAGTAGTGAATCAATCTCCTCAGACCAAGGGTAGGTCTTGTCTGACGTCAGAGATGCCGTAAAGCTGAGGTCGGCTCGTTTTTTTATCACCTCTTGGGTGCCATAGGTTTTAGCCTCTGGGTATGTTGCTTGCCACTCTTTTAAAAACAAATGATGAAGATGGTTCGGCGCAATAAGATATTGCACCTTGCCAATGGCGTTGACTTGGGCTTTGAGCTCAGCTGTTAATTTGATTGGACTGTGCACCCAGAGCGTTGTGTCAGAAAGTTTCACGATGGTCATTCTGGTCGTAAATGGTAGGGTCATAAAAGTGACGGGCTTCCCATTGAATACCCACACATGGTCACTGAGCTGATTCATCCTTAATCTCCCTAAGCTATTGAATAAATGGATTGATAGTGCGCGTCATAAACCGCCACCAATATCTTTCGCCGGCTCCTGCGTTTTTACATTTTCTGATTATTCACAATGACCTTGAGGTGCGATCTCTGGGTGTAGATTCGCCACCATCTTTTGTGTTACCTGCGCAAACAGCGCCAGCTCGTTTTCATTCAAACCTTGCAGCATCTGTTGCTGCATTTGCTGCTCGATGTGCTGAATGGCTTGGCTGATGGACTCACCTTGAGCCGTCAAATTGAGAATTTGGCTGCGTTTGTCCGTGGGGTGCGCCGCTTTTTGTAAATAACCTTCGCTGATCAGCGTGCTCACTAAACGGGTGATCTGCGCCTTATCGCGATTGAGCTTTTGCGCAATGGTGAGCGCACTGCATTGCGGTACTTTGGCGATAATTTTCAAAACCCGTAGATGCATCGGCGTTAGGGGAAGGTTGAGCTTTTCAAGCTGCTGAACTTGAAGGCGTTTGATGCCATGAACCAAATGAAAAAGTGATTCCAGCGGTTGTGTAGATGCCATGATTTGCCTTTTTAGAACTTGATGTAGTTGACAATGTCAATCAAATAACTATAGTTGATTTTATCAACTACATTCTAAATCAGTGAAGCGTGAATGCAAGGTGTCTTGTATTTGCTCACAACCCACTGAGCCGAAAACGACTGAGTAAAAGAGGAAGCCTTCAATGAGCCATATCAACCAATATCGTTTAACCATCGAGCGTATCAGCCAAGACAGCGACATCACGGATACAAATCAAAGCACAGAAAACACCTTGTCCTTTAATTTTGAAGATAGGGAAGATGTGCTGACCTTGGTGCAAAAGCTCAAACAAGGCTCAGGTTTGGATGAGCAAAGTGCGACCCAACTTGCTGTTGCCTTGCGTTTAATGGGACCTGTGATGATGGCGCAGCACAAACATCCCTTGTTTGTTGATTTCATGCCCCATTTCAAAACCTTTATGGCTAACTTAAAGCGCACGGTGAAATCGGCCTTGCGTTGAGAGGTGCAATCTGACTTAGCTAGGCAATTCTGATATAGACCTGAGCAAGCTTACTTTAGCAGATTAATGCAGAAGATTTGGTCATGAACTCACTTGACATCTGAATTGATCTCTATTGGACTCCGGTTTGGAGTAGAAACAAAAGCTGTTTATGTTAAACCGCTATAAAGGTGATTTTTATTCAGTTTTTTGATTCAACACAAAAGTATTTATTTATATTTTTCCATACAATATTTTCCATTATATGACGTGGTGACATAAAGATAATGGAGCTAGTTGAATGAAATCTTTGAGCGAAATACTTGTGACTATGCCAAGGCGAGCAGAACGTAAGCCAGATGATTACTTAGTCAAATCATTTGTTCACGTTGGCTCGGTCTTTGCGCTCTTTTCTTGTGCTGAAAATCAAATCATTTATGGAAGGCGAGGTACGGGAAAAACTCACCTTCTTAGGTATTTAAAGAATGATACTCAAAATCGCGGAGTGATTACCGTCAGTTTAGATATGAGAACGATGGGCTCTACGGGAGGTATGTACTCTGATTCGAATTTAAGTCTCAGTGAAAGAGCTTCTCGACTATTATCAGACACTCTTTGTGAAGTGCGGGAGCAGATTTTAGATGAAAGTTACAATAATGATAAGTGTGATCTTTCTATTTTAGCCCCGCTTTTAGATAGCTTTGTCGAAGAAGCAACGAAGATGACAGTGCAAGGTCAGTTTGAAGTTGAGACAAATTTAAGCAATACAGTTTATCAAGAATCCACTAGTGGTCTGAATGCTGTTTTATCAACAGCTCCTAAATTAAGTACTGCTCGCTCTGAACGAATTCAAGAAAACAGCTCAGATTCATCCACGATGAGAGAAAGTGGGAAAAGAACTCTTCGGATTCATTTTGGGGCTCTTTCGAAGATATTGACACATATAGTTAAGAATTTACCATCGCAAAGTCTTTATTTATTAATTGATGAGTGGAGTGAAATCCCTTTAGATCTCCAGCCATATTTGGCTGATATGTTAAGACGGATAGTTTTTTCTATTCCGTCAATTACAGTAAAGATTGCAGCAATATCACATCGTTCTAAATTCAGATCATGTAATGAGAGTGGTGAGTTTATTGGTTTGGAGGTTTCCTCTGATGCATCGACATCTATTAATTTAGATCAATTTATGGTCTTTGATAGTGATAGTAAAAAATCTGTAGAATTTTTTAAAAATTTGATTTACAAGCACGTACAGGCATCTGATAAATTTAACGTAGTTCCAGACAATGTTGAATCTTTTATCTCCCGAGTTTTTACTAATAAGCCTGCTTTAGAAGAGTTTACTCGAGCAAGTGAAGGTGTTCCAAGGGATGCGATCCATATAATATCTCAAGCATCACTGCATGCGGAAGGAAGAAAAATTGGAGTTACAGGTATTCGTAATGCAGCTAGATATTGGTATACAACTTCAAAAAGTAAAGATATTAACTCTCGAAAGGAAGCCGTTAAGCTACTAGAGTGGATTGTTAGTACTGTCATTGCTGAGAAGAAGACTAGAGCGTTTTTAGTGCAAAGTGACACAAATGACTCGTTAATTGATTTTTTGTTTGATGCTCGAGTGATTCACTTGATTAAACAGGGTGTATCTGTAAGAGCGATACAAAGTCAAAAGTTTAACTTGTATTCATTAGACTATGGTTGTTATGCCCATTTAATCAATACCAAGGATGAGCCTAAAGGGCTTCTATGTGACGATTCTAATTACATAATCGTTCCTAGAATTGATAATATGTACAATCGAAACTCTATCCTTGATTTGGATATGTACTATCGAACGGGATTATTACCGTTTTTCGAAAACACTTCGGAAATTTGTCTAGCCAGACAATTCTACTCTAAATCCGTGCGAGAGCTGGATTTTGATGATGAAATTTTAAAAGCGATCCCTAAGTACTTGGAAGCGATGAAGATTAAAGGGACTCTCTATATTCCTTTGATATTTGTGGGGCTTGTTATTCGAACGAAACAGGGATATGGTTCAAGTAGTGGTAGTGAGATAGCAAAAGCGATTAATAGATACCTTATTACTGACTCTAAGAACATAAAAGCTCCTAATAATATATCTCGAGCATTGAGGAAAGAACCGCTAATAACTGAATGTTGGCTGAATTCAACAAATAAAGATGGAGTTCCAATGTTTAGTTTGTCGGATTTTTGGGAGGGATGCTGGTTTGATTACTTTAAAAGTAATCCACCTAAACTCTAATTATTCATAAATGGATGTTCAATATATATTGTGTTTAAAAATTAAAATGTCATTTTACACCTTGTTTGACTTCACTCGTCAAACACGGGGTGTAGCCTGTGCTTTGACAATGTCAGGCGTGACATTTGGGGTGTGGTGTACGATTTAATATCCTCCCCCCCCTTGATTTTATAATACATTGCATCAATAACAAATGAGTACTGTACCTTTAGTATTCATATGTTATTTGAAGCATAAATAGAATCTTAAATATCAAAAATATCAGTTTATCTCCCATGGGCACGGTGGGAGCATCGAAGCATCAGGATTAACCGTTCAATAGCATTAAAGAATAGAAACGTTAATTTCGAAGTGGAGATATAAAATGAAACAACAAGAAAAAATCATCACCATCGCAAATACACATCTTGAAGCTGAGGCCGTTATCAAAAAGCTTCAGGCAGAAAAATTCGATGTGTCAAAAATCTCAATCTTGGGTAAAGGCTATCATAGCGAAGAGAATGTCGCGGGCTTCTATAACACGGGCGATCGCGTGAAAACATGGGGGAAAGCGGGGGCTTTCTGGGGCGGCTTGTGGGGTGCCATGGTTGGTGCGGGCCTATTTTGGCTGCCAGGCGTAGGTGCCCTGATGGTTGCAGGCCCCATTGTTTCTGCATTTGTCGGTGCGGTTGAAGGTGCTGTGATCACAGGTGGTTTAGGTGCTGTCGGCGGCGCGTTGGCAAGTATTGGTGTGCCAAAAGACAGCATCGTGAAATATGACTCTGCCATTAAAGCAGACAAATTCTTGGTGATTGTGCATGGCGATACTGAAGATATCAGCAAAGCAAAAGCGATTTTGGCTGACTACGATCTTGACCATATCAAAGGCTAAATTGAGTTAGCGTACAGATTCAGTGATAAGGCAGCTCAGGCTGCCTTTTTTAGTGTTGGTGATTGAAGCGAGCCAAGCCAATTGAATGAATAGAAAGCTAATGAGTTTTCTTTTCCATCCTTTGTGTCCAAAGGGTTTGTGCAACCAGTGCAAAGAGAATCAGGCCTGCGCCCATCATTACGCTTTGGGTGGGCGTGTTGCCAAGAATCAGCCAAACCCAAAGCGGGCCAAATAGAATTTCGAGCAATAAAATCAAACTGGTTTCAGCGGCGGGTAAATAACGTGGCCCCACGTTGATGCACAAAAATGCGCCGGGCAGCACAATTGCACTGAGCACAAACATTAGCGGCCATTGTTTTCCCTCTAGTGAAAAAGGCTGCGCGCCTTGGCTAAGTGCCAGTAAGGCGGTAAAAATCCCACCATAAATCAGAAATACCGTGGCGTATTGCGCCTTAGTTTTGCGCAGCATGGTTAAGTAAATAGCCATGGTGCTGGCAGTGATAAGCGCAAGGGCATCACCATGCAGCGCGCTTTGACTGGGCGCATAGCCAAAAATAAACATCACCCCACCGACGCTGAGCACAATGGCAAGCAAAGTGCCGATGTCGAGCTTTTCTTTTAAAAATACAAAAGCAATAACCGCAGTGATCAGCGGTGTGGTATTGGCGAGCACTAAGGTGCTGGCAACTTGGGTTTCACTCAAAGAAAACACAAAACAGCTGGTGGAAATGGCCAAAAGCAGGCCCGTGAGTAGGATCGCAAGGGTAGGCTTGTAGGCATGCTTACGAAGTACGCTGGGATCTCGCCACTGCTGCACTGCAAAATAAACCAGCGCAGGCAGCAAGCCGCGCCAAAAGATGAGCGTCCAAGGTTCGGCGGCAATCAGTCGCACCAATAAGCTGTCAAAGCTTAAGATCATCACCCCTGCAAGCGTATAAAGGCGGCCTTGGTTCGCTGGACTGAGTGGATGATTTGGCTGGGATGAGTGAGTGGCAAAAGGCCCCATGCTATGGATTCCATCAAATGAATGCTGAGCTCGTTATGCATAACCATAGCAGTTCGTTATAGAGGGATGGATGAGAAGGGCGGTCGCGCGCCAAGGCTAAGCTTTGTCTAGAAAAGGCAAAAATGGCAAGAAAGGACATGAATGCCCTGTGAATACTCAAGAGCTTCTAAGAATTTTCAAAGCTTACAAAATTGTAAACTTGGCGAAAGCTTGCTGTGAACTGCTTTTCGTATAGTTCACTCAACGACAGGGAGATGCCCTGATTCGATGAGAAAAACGATGAGGAGATCACCATGAAAAAATCAGCTCTATTCAAACCTGCCGCATTGTCAGCTGTAATTGGCCTTGGCGCCATGATGACTATGGGCACCGCCTTTGCTGGCGACTCAACTACTGCAATGAATCAAGACACTGTATCTCTGCTTCAAGCAGTTGCAACGGCTAAAGCCAATACGGGCGGTATGCCAATGGAAGCAGAGCGTGATGTTGACATGGGTCAGTCTATTTATGAGATTGAACTTGCAGGTAAAAATGGCGAAACCATCTTTACCGCAATCAATAGCCAAACTGGCGCTGTGATTATGACACGTACCGATGACACCACAGGTCATCACCATGACTGTGATGAAGATGATCATCTAGAGAATTCATTGTGGGTATCTGGCGTCAATAACGGTCAATACATCTCGATGGAAAACGCAGTCAAACAAGCTGAAAACCAATATGGCGGTAAAGCGTATAGCGTTGAGATGGACGAGCACCACAACCAATTTACCTATGAAGTGAAACTGCTCACTGCCAATGGCCAAAAAGTGAAAGTTGAATTGAACGCACTGGCTGCTGCGAAGTAATCGCGCCGCTGTTCTAGATAAGCGTTCCTGTTATCGATTCGCTTTTCTATTATCGACAAGCTTTCATCGTCGATAAGCGTTGAATTGGCGTCATCAGTTTTTATCGAGGCGATATTTTCGATATAGATTGAGACGCCTTTTATTTAGTTATCTATTTCATATGTATGTCAGTCATGCAGTGCACAAAAGACTTTCGTCTATTTGAAGTGTCTTTAATACTGTTTTGATTGATAAGAGAGAATTTATGGATTTAAAAATGAAGCTATCTGCACGTTATCAAAATCTATGGCGCCGCGCTCAGCGTTATCGCCATGCTATTGGCCGTAAAGGTTTACCCATGGTCGGTGCGCTTTGCGCTTTCTCGCTATTTTTCGTGATTGGCTTGGCCACCCTAGGGCTTTGCTTGTTTGCCGGTGTGTTTGCGATGATTGGTTTGCAATGGCGTGCGTGGCGAGCAAAACAGCAGGGTTTACAGAAAAACGCCGAAAATACAGGCGCAAATGCGTCGAAAGATGACTCTGTGGTTGCGGTTTATTAGACTAGTAGCGGCATTGATTAATCTGTGTTTTATGAATTAGTTTGTGAAACACGTGATTGATGAAAGAGCGTCGATTCACTCGAATTGAGTCGAGTGTGAATTGATAGTGAGAGCGCAGGGACAGCGAATCATCACAATAGAGAGCATGAGCATGCGCGTATTATTAGTAGAAGATGATGTCAGCTTAAGCAGTTTTGTCGACAAAGGCTTGCGAGAAGCGGGGCACCAAGTTGAGGTGATTGATAATGGCAAAATTGCACTCACGCTTTGCATGAGTGAGCAATTTGATGTGGCCATTGTCGATCGCATGTTACCCGGATTAGATGGCCTGTCCTTGGTCAAAGCGCTACGCGCAGCGCAAATTGGTATGCCCATTCTCTTTTTGACCTCACTGGGTGGGGTGGATGATCGCGTCGAAGGACTCGAAGCGGGTGGAGATGATTATCTCACCAAGCCCTTTGCATTTTCTGAGCTTCTTGCGCGTGTGACAGCGCTTTCTCGCCGTGCCGGTTTAACCTCGGTAGAGAGTAAACCTGAGTTGGTGTTTGGCGATTTGACCCTGAATTTATTTGAACACACGGCCACGCGTCAGGGGCAGCTGCTTGATTTGCAGCCGAAAGAGTTTCGTATTTTAGAGCTCTTTTTACGTCACCCAGGTCGTGTGATCACGCGAACCATGCTGCTGGAACATGTATGGGATATTCACTTTGATCCGCAAACCAGCGTGGTGGAAACCCATATCAGTCGCTTGCGAAATAAAGTCGAAAAACCCTTTGGCGACAGTTTGATTCAAACCGTGCGTGGTGCGGGCTATAAACTAGAGCACCGCGGTGCCAGTAAGGAGTGCTAATGGCGCTGAATGATCATCACTTTGGTTTTGAACAGCGTAAACAGCAACTGCGCCTTTGGCTGAAACAATCGATTCAATTACCGCTTTGGTTGCGTAGTAGTGCTGCGCAGCAGGGCATCTTTTTTGTACTGGTGTCGATATTGAGTTTGGTGCTGATGGCCAGCGCCAGCTTAATGTATGTCGATTATGAATTGGGCAAACAAAACCAAGAGATTGTGCGTGAGTCCAAAGAGCTTGCCAGCGGCCATGAGAAAAAAATCGATGACGACCCCATTGAAGATGATGAGATTCTCGCGGTTTTAACCACGGGATTTATTCTCTCTGGCGTGCTGGTGGCCATTTTTACCACGGCGATTGTGATTGCGCTAAGCCGCCATAGTCGTCGCCGCATTTCACGCATTGAACAAGTTTTGGCTGCTGCCGCAGAGGGCGATCTCTCGGTGCGAACAGGCGTTAAACGCCCCAATAATGATTTAGCGCGCATTGCCGTGAGTGTGGATGAAATGCTCTCGCGCCTTGAAGGTTCAGTGGCTGCCATGAGTGATATCTCATCTAATATTGCCCATGAGTTAAAAACCCCAATCACCCGTTTACGCCATAACCTGCTCGCGCTTCGCGAAGATGCATCGCACAGTCAATATAATGAGTCGCAGGCCTTTATGGCGGAGCTTGATCAAGCGCTCAATGACTCGCAGCGTTTGGCCTCGATTTTTGATGCTTTACTGCGCATTAGCCAAATCGAATCTGGTGCGCGTCGCAGCCGATTTAGTCCTGTGGATGTGGGGCAAATCGTGGATACCGTCGCGGAAATTTACAGTGATGTTGCCGAAGATGCGGGCATGCATTTAGAGGTCGAAAAGCCAGCGCAAGCCTTGATGATTCAAGGCGATCGTGAGCTATTGATTCAGCAAGTCGCCAACTTAATTGAAAATGCGTTGCGCTATTGTGCGCCAACGGATGCATCAAGCAATACGTCAAACAATGTATTAAGTCATGCGGAAAACAGAACGCATATCCGCTTAAGCTGCGGGCTCAATGCCGTGCGGCATCAGGTTTGGTTGCAAGTGGAAGACAATGGCCCAGGCATTGCTGATGGCGAAAAAGCGCGGGTGTTTGAGCGTTTGTATCGCGTCGATAAAAGTCGCACTGATGGTGGACTGGGGCTGGGTTTGTCGCTAGCAAAAGCGGTGGCCGGGCTACATCACGGACATATCCATCTCTATGACTGCGATCCTGGGTTAGGGGTGCGCATTGAAATGCCCAATAGGATGCACTAATCATCATGCATTATGCGCGATGAATTAATCACTACGCATTCACCACGTTGTATGAACAAAAAAGCGCTTCAGGTAACTGAAGCGCTTTTTATATAAGGCTAAAGGCTGATTGCTAAAGTGAAATAAGGCGCAACGCCCGATAGCTCTCATTCAGTGCTGATATACCGCGCGATTATTGCTTTTGTTTTGCTTCAAAAGCGGCGAGCTGCTCTGGTGTTGCCGGTGGTTGATGGTTTTGTTTCCATTCATCGTAGGTCATGCCGTAAACGCGCTCGCGGGCATCATCGATATCCAGATTCAAACCTTGTTGTTCCGCTTCGGCTAGGTACCACTTACTAAAGCAGTTTCGGCAAAATCCCGCCAAAATCATCAGATCGATATTTTGCACATCTTTGTTGGCATCAAGGTGCGCCAATAAACGACGGAAAACTTGCGCATCGAGCTGGTCTTGCTGCGCTTGTGTAAGTGCTTGGTATTTAAATTGAGCCATGGTGTTATCTTCCATTTGATTGCTTTGATTGATGTGACGGCTGTGACTGCTTTTATCGGTTGTTTTTATTTTGCATCGTCATTGCACTTTGTCAGTTTGTGCAAATGCATGCATGGCATGGAGTATACGCGAGGCATAAAAAAACGCCCAAGCTTTCACTTGGGCGCTCTGTTTATTCTGCATGGATGCCAGATTAGCTGTTTTGAATACCGACTATCAGCCAAGGTGCATTTGGCGTGGTGAGATCACGCTCAAGGTGCCATACATCTTCGATATCTTCTTCAATGCCTTCAACGGCGTCGCGGTAACGCCCCTTAAATTGCAAGCTAAGCTCTGCTGAGTTGCTGTCATAGTCGGCGCGAACAATTTCCGCATCGATATACAACACATCGGTGTGTTGCTCGCCTACAAGCGCTGCGCGCTCAGCTTTGAGATCCTCAAACAAGCTTGGCGATACATATTCTGCAATCTTATCAAGCTCGTTGTGGTTCCAAGCACCTTGCAAAATACGGTAGTGCTCGCGCGCACCATTAATAAAGGCAGCTTGGTCAAAACCAGCAGGGTAGTTATGTGGCACATCTACAGGCGCACCAAAACCACCGCCTGAAACGGTTTGTTGTGGTTGCTCGAATTGGTGCACATTTGGCTCTGGCTGGTACTGATTACCGCCAAAGGCTGGCTGCTGGCGATATTGATGCTGATTCATGCTGCCCTGTTTGGCTGCCAGCATACCGCGAATGAGTTTGAAAATAATAAAGGCCACACCTGCGATGATCAGGACATCCATAAATTGGATACCATTAAATGCACCACCAGCAAAGAGTGCAGCAAGCAAACCACCAGCCAATAGGCCGCCGAGTAGGCCACCCATCAAGCCTTTTTTATTGCTGCTTGGTTTTGCTTTTTGGTCTTGACCCACAGTACGGGTGTCTTGACGTTGATGTTTTGGTGCTGGCGCTGTCTTAAAGCTTTTACCAAAAGACTTGCTGCCACCAAAGCGTTTCGCTTCTGCGATAGGTGTGATGGCAATGGCGACCATCAGCAGTGCTACCAGAGAAAAAATACGTTTCATGTTCTTCCTTAAGGATACTTAACAAGCAATCAGCATATTAGCGGTGTCGGAGGGAGAAGCAACTCAAATCAGATGAAATTCACGAAAGAGTTGTAAATGAGTATGATGAAAGGGAAATTTACCGCTAAAGAATAATGAATCGATAAAACAATGCGCAGAATGAATCAACTTGAGCTAATACAATCCTTGGGTTTTGAACACCTTGAAAAGTATTGGACGTTTTATATTCAGTGGAGCACAAAGCCCGTGATGACCTGGGCGGTTCACCGTAACTCGATTGCGCCGGATGACTTAAAAGTGACTTTAAGTCTGACCGAGTCTTCTTGGAAATTGGCACTTGAGCGTGCAGACCGTAAGCTCAAAGTGGATTGGGGAACCTATGGTTTTCATTTTGAAACTGAGCTGCCACATTATCGTCATCAGGTGCAATGGCCTGATTTGCAATCACCTAGTCAAGCGGTGCAAGCCATCGCCTTTTTTGAGCAGCAGCTTGGCGTAACGTTTCTTCGTAAGGTGTTCTTGCAGGGGTCATTAAGTCAGGCCATTACTGATCGGGCACGATTGGCCCAGTGGCTAGGCCTGACGCCTGATGATTTTAACTGATTGTGTACATGCTCGGTTTTGCGTCACCGCCCAAGCGCCAGCCTTAGACAATGAATGATTGAAATTAGTGATCAATCAGAGCGTGATTTATCAGTGAATGACTCATCAGCAAGTAATGAATAAGCGATTGATAAATGAATGATTCATAAATGGATGACGCTCGAAATTTTGAATGATCAGAATTCAAAGGAACACGCAATCTAAGGACTGATTTCGCTCTACACTATCTAAATTGAATGCAGATGGACTTGGCACAAGGTGCAAGCGAAAAGGGTAAAGGATGCAAGTGGGTCATGAAGCGTTAATTCTCTCAGCTGTCGGGGTGGTTGGCTTAGGATGTCAGTGGCTGGCATGGCGTTTACGTCTGCCAGCCATTTTGTTTTTATTGCTTGCGGGTATTGCCATGGGACCGCTATTTCAGTGGCTCGATCCCGATGCGTTACTGGGCAATTTGCTGTTTCCGCTGGTGTCGCTGGCGGTGGCCGTTATTTTGTTTGAGGGCAGTTTGACCCTCAATAAAAAAGAGATTCAAGCGGTGAGCGGCTCGGTCTGGAGTATTGTTTCCATCGGCGCTTTTGTCTCATGGGCGCTGACGGGTATCGCCACCCATTATATTTTGGGATTTTCATGGGAGCTGGCCATTCTCTTTGGCAGCTTGACTGTGGTGACCGGCCCAACCGTGATCGTGCCCTTGCTACGTACTGTGAGGCCGAGCGCCAAACTGGGCAATATTCTGCGCTGGGAGGGGATTTTAATCGATCCTATCGGCGCGCTGTTGGTGGTGATGGTTTATGAATTTATTGTCTCGCACAATGCGGTCAATAGCCTTGAGGTCTTTGCATTACTGATATTGATTGGTATGGGCTTGGGGGCGCTTTCGGGGATGGCGGTGGCGACGATTTTACGTCGTCGTTGGATCCCTGACTATTTACAGCCCTTTGCTGTGTTGATGGTGGTATTGGGCGTTTTTGCGCTGTCCAATCATTTAGAGTCGGAAGCGGGATTGCTCTCGGTCACCGTGATGGGCATGTGGCTTGCCAATGCCAAGGGGATCAACATTCAAAAGATCCTGCATTTTAAAGAGCATCTCACCATTATGCTCATCACAGGTTTGTTTATCTTTTTAGCTGCGCGCATTCACCTTGATGATTTTGCGGCGCTGGGTGTAGCGGCGCTTATTTTGTTTGCGGTGATGCAACTGGTGTCGCGGCCCATCTCTATTTTGATCGCCACTTGGCGAAGCGGCCTTGATTGGCGCGAAAAGTGCTTTTTAGCGTGGGTGGCACCAAGGGGCATTGTTGCCGCTTCGATCTCCTCACTATTTGCGATTAAGCTCACCGATTATGGCGTTGAAAACGCGACGTTATTAGTACCGCTGACTTTTATGGTGATCATTGGTACTGTGGTTTTGCAAAGTGCCAGCGCGCGCCCCATCGCCAAGGCATTGCATGTCGCCGAGGTTGAGCCGCGTGGATTTTTGCTGATTGGCGCTAACCGCGTTGCGCAGGCCTTTGGTCAAGCGCTTGCGAAATACGACCGCCGCGTGCTGCTCACGGATTCTAACTGGGATTATGTCAGCCAAGTACGAATGCTGGGTTTGGATGCATATTATGGCAATCCCATCTCCAGTCATGCCGAAGACAACCTGAATCTCATAGGAATTGGCCATGTGGTGGCTCTGACCGCTGACCAGCATTTCAATATGATGGCTTGCATGCGTTTTCTTGAGGATTTTGGCGATGAGAAGGTGCACTGCTTGCAAAAAAACAAACGCAGCGCCAACCGTCCTAAAAATTTTCAGCAATCTGAATCGTCAAAAATGGAATCAACGCGTCGTGATAGTTCGAAGCGTGACACGGACAAGCATGCCGTGGCGCAGCAATATCATGGTCAGCTGTTGATGGGTGGCCGCGTTAGCTATAGCCAGTTGGCGAGTTTAATGAGTCAAGGTGCTGAAGTGCGCCATACTAAGCTGAGTGAAGCTTTTAGTTATCAAGATTATCTTGCGCATCATCAGCAGAATTATCTGCAACCGCTGTTTTATGTGACCGGGGATCGCGACATCGTGTTTTGCGATGATCTTGATACCTTTTTGCCGCCCAATCACAGTATTGTGGTCGCAATGATCTTAGAATCGAATGATGCAGCGACGGCAACGAAGCACGCTGACATCAACGAAAGAGAACAATAAAAGAGACAAAAAACGCCAATAAAAAACGAATAACCAAGCTAGCTAATATGGACAAGGAGCGCCAATGGATCTGAATTTCAGTAAAACCGAATCGCCATGGCCGGTGTGGCGAAAGCAAACTGCAGCAGAGATTGTCTTTCAAGTGTGCGTGACGGATGACGGTAAGGTGTGGTGTATTGAAGGTGAGGGCGAAACTGTAAGTGAAGCCATTAGTTGTACTTGGGATGAGTGCTTAGACGGGGAGCTCAACGCACTGATTCGCTCGACCATGGGACAAGACATATTAGATGAGCTGTTGAGTTGGCTGCGGGCGCAGCGTGTGAAAGCGCCTAGTGTCGCCACACTCGTTGGTTGGCCGCGTTAGTTACCTTGGCATGATGAGCGTTAGAAAAATAGAGACCACAAGGGTCTCTATTTTATTTTCAATCACAATGTATCGCGTAATTGTCGGTGAAGCGTGTGGGTGCAGACTATGGGTGAATGGCACTTCGTTATTTCAGCCAAATCTGCTTGGCGTTGACGAACTCTTTGATCCCATGAGGCCCAAGTTCACGGCCATAGCCCGAGCGCTTCACGCCGCCACTAGGAAGCCTTGGATCCGTTTTTACAATGCCATTTACTGCCACTTGGCCAGCAATGAGTTGCTCAGCAAAGTAGCGGGCTTTCTCTTCACTTTGCGTCCAAATCGCAGCGCCAAGGCCATACTCGGTATCGTTAGCTAAACTGAGCGCTTGCGCCGCATCCTCAACACAACTGACCACCATCACAGGGCCAAAGGTTTCTTCAACCATGGCGCAGCTTTGCGCGGGTACATCCACAAGCAAAGTGACGGGATAGTAAAATCCATCGCCACTTGGCATCTCGCCGCCGAGCAAACAGCGCGCACCTTGGTGGATGGTTTGCTGCACTTGGCGGTGCAGCGTTTGTCGTAAGTCATCACGAGCAAGGGGGCCGATATCTGTTTCAAGCTGATTGGGATCGCCGACCACAAGCTGGCCGAGTTTGGCTTTAAGGCGCTCAACCACAGCAGAATAGATAGGCGCTTCGACAATAACGCGTTTGGCGGCAATGCAGGACTGGCCTGCATTGATGGTGCGTGACAGTGTCACGATATCTGTAGCTTGGTCAATATCAGCATCCGCTAAAATGACGCAGGGGTCTGAGCCACCCAGCTCAAGTACGCAGGGTTTGATTTCACTGGCTGCTTGCGCTGCGACAATGGCACCCGCTCGGGCTGAGCCGGTAAAGGAGATGGCTTGAATGGACGGATGGCGAATCACAGCTTCAATTTGCGAATTTTCGATGGGCAAATTGACCACAATATCAGAAGGGGCGCCTGCATCGATAAAGGCTTGAATGATCCCTTGCGCGCAGCCTTGAACGTGCGGGTCGTGTTTTAATACGCAGGTATTGCCAGCCATCAGCGCGGGCGCAAGAAAGCGAAAGGTCACCCACAGTGGGGAATTCCACGGCATGATGCCAAGCACTGGTCCCAGCGGCTGATAGTGCACATAGCTGTGGCTGGCATCGGATGCAATGGGCTCATCGGCCAAATACGCCTCGGTGAATTCGGCGTAATGCTCGGCGCACCAAGCGGCTTTTTCCACCTCGGGGCCTGCTTCTTTGACCGGTTTTCCCATCTCATCTGTCATCAATTGCCCAAGCTGCTGTTTATTGCTGCGAAGCGATTTCGCGACCTTTTTTAAAATCTCACCTCGGGCGCTGTATGAAAGCTGTCGCCAGCAATCATAAGCACCTTGCGCTCTGGCAATGGTGCGCTCAATGGCATGCTCATTGAGTACCAAATGTTGCTGAATCAGCTGACCTGTCGCTGGATTGATGGACACCAATTGGCTTGATGCCGCAGATTCGGGTATTTGTGATTGAGCGCTTGGCTGTGTACTTGGCGGTGCACTTGGCTGTGCACTTGATTGAGAAGTTGGGGTCGACATCGATATCTCCTTTATGACGGCTTGCCGTTTTTCGCTTTCGCTTTAGCCTTGGTTATGGCTTGCGGTGCGGACTGAATGGGGGTGATCGCACTTTGGCTGGGATGCACTACAAACTCTTTTTCAAGGGTGAAAAAGGACTCGATCCCTGTCTCAGTAACATAAATGGTGTCCGAGATACCGCAGGTTTTGGTGCCATCGACGCCCCACATCCAAGGGATGATATGAAAGGTCATTCCCGGTTTCAGCACATCAGCATTGCCTTGCTTGAGGCTGCAGATATAGCCCTCATCCCAGCTGGGTGGAAAAGCGATACCGATAGAGTAGCCTGAGCGGGTAATTAAGCGCGCGCCGACATCGTTATGGGAGATGATATTGCGCACCAAATTGTCCACATCGGACACCGTCATGCCGGGCTGCACGTCATGATGCAGCGTTTCTAAGGCATCTTTCATCAGCTCTTGCGCTTTATACATAGAGTCGGTGAGCTCGCCATTTACAGCTGTGCGCATCATCGCAGTGTGGTAGCGCCGATAACAGCCGCCAACTTCTAAAAATACATGCTCGCCTGGCTGCACGATACGGCCTTCCCATGTGGCATGGCCAATCATGGTGCGCGGTCCTGCGGTGACATAGGGCATCACCGCTGGCGCTTCACCGCCAGCACGAAACATTGCTGCGCTAATCTCTGCGGCAATCTCATTTTCACTGACCCCTTCCACGGCAGCGGCGAGGCCTGCTTTCATCCCAGCTTCTGTGGCATGGGCAGCGCGGCGCATGATCTCAATTTCAGCTGCAGATTTACAAATGCGTCCCTCTTCAACAATGCCAAAACAGTCAAGTAATTTGCCATCCACCAAGGTGGTGTGAATAAAGTCTTGTTGATAGGCGGGGAAGAAATAGCTATTGCGCTCATAGCCAATGCGCTTGTCGGCCAGATGAAACTCGCGCAGGGTTTCTACGAGCATTTGAATGGCATCGCCGGTATCAGGGTAGGGGCGCGTATGCTCTACCCATGTGCGAGCAATGACATTGGACTCCTCCATGGCGCGGGTGATCATGATGGGCTCTTGCTCTAGCGGTACGATCAGTGCCTGAAAAAATGAATAGCCAGAGGTTTGATAATCGGTGAGATACATGATGTTCTCAGGATCGGTGATCACCACAGCGTCCATGCAGCGCTCAGCAATGCGGCGACGCAGCGCATCCAAACGCATCTGATATTCTGCGGCGGGAAAGGTCATATCATCACGAGAGAGCATCATCACCTCCTTGCTCAGAAGTAATGGCGTCTACCACAATGGCAAGCCCTGTAATAAGATCGTCTTCATCGATGGTGAGCGGCGGAATCAGCTTAATCACCCGACCGCCCGTGCCGCAGGCGCCCAATAAAAGCCCTTGCTCAAAACAGCGACTGACCACGCGTTTGGCCATGTCGCCATCTTGAATATCGATGCCGATCATCATCCCTTTACCGCGGATTTGAATTTGGGCATGGCGCTCTAACGGCCGCAATTGCTCGCGCATGAGGGCTGATTTTTTGGCCACACTGTCGAGAAAATCAGGGTCTTCAAAATACTTTAAGGCTTCAGTGCCTGCGACAAAGGAGAGGTTTTGGCCGCGAAAGGTGCCGGTATGCTCGCCCGGTGACCAGTGCGCATCCCACTCAGGTTTAACCAAATTCATGGCAATAGGGGTTCCCCAGCCGCCAAGTCCCTTGGCAAGACAGACAATGTCTGGATTGAGATCGTAATCATCAAAGCTAAAAAATGAGCCCGTGCGGCCCATGCCAGCTTGAATATCATCAATGATCAGCAGCGCCCCTAAATCATGAGCCAGCTGCTGAACGCCCAGTAGCCACTGTTTATCCGCGACATTGACGCCGCCTTCGGCCTGAACCACCTCGACGAGAAATGCCGCTGGTTTTTCAAACCCTGAGGAGCTGTCCATATATCGCGCGCGAAGCTGCGCTAAATAGGCTTGGCCATTGCCTTGATGACAACCGAGGTTGCACCCGATACAAGGCGTGTCGCAGCCAAAGGGGTGATGGCTGACATGATTGAGCGGTACGCCAGCCGCACCGCGAAAATAGCCGTTGGCCGTGGCCGCTAGTGAGCCTAAAGTCATCCCGTGAAAGGCGTGATGAAACGCGACGATTTCAGTGCGATCTGTGACGCGTCGTGCCAGTTTTAAAGCAGCTTCCACGGCATTGGTGCCCGTGGGCCCTACAAATTGGAGCTTGTGCGGCATATTGCGTGGGGTCAGCACCACATCAACAAAGGTTTGCATAAAGGCGCGTTTGGCGGAGGTGCTCATATCAAGGCTATGGATCACGCCATTGGCCTCAATATAATCGATCACCGCGCGGGTCATCCGCGCATTGTTATGGCCAAAATTTAAAACGCCAGCGCCCGCAAAAAAATCCAGATAGCTTTTGCCCTGCTCATCGACCTGCCGTGCATTTTGTGCGCTGGTAAAGACCGTGGGGTAAATTCGACAATAGCCGCGTAAGTTCGACTCTCGCTGTTCAAAGATATTCATGCTCTCGCTCCCTGTCATGGTGCAGCATGGCGACCTGAGTTGGGTCGCCATGGGTTGCTTGGGCGAATGTGCCGGTTTGTACCGTGATGTGTTGTTGACTGCTTTATGTTTGAATTACCTGCGTTTATTTGGGTGCGATGGGTGAGCTGATCCCCACCAGCTCGGCGTACCAAGCGATCACGCGCTCTAATAAACGGTCATTAAAATCATAAAAGGCGCTGTGGCAGGGATGTTGATGATCCACCCCATGTGCGGATACCCCATCATTGGCACCTATGAGCGCAAACGCACCAGCGACCTTCTCTAAGTAATAGCTAAAATCTTCCGATGCCATGATGGGTAGGGGTGTCTGAGTGTTGAGACTTTCCTGTCCAAAAAGCTTGGCCCAGCACTGGCGTGCATGTTCGGCTGCATTTGGGTGATTTACTGTTGGGCGATAGCGCGGGTGAATATCCATGACCGCAGTGACGCCATAGGTGGCGGCGGTGTCAATGCTGATCTGCCGAATCATGCGCTCGATGGGCAGTTTATCGGCCATATTGGCGATGCGAATTGAGCCCGTTAAGGTGGCAGATTCTGGGATCACGGTATAACTGCTATTGGCATCGATGCTGGTGACACTCACCACGGTGGGCGATTGCGGGGCAATACGTCGCGATACGATTTGCTGCAGATTTTGAGTGAGGGCTGCTGCGGCGATCACCGGATCGACACATTGCTCTGGCTGACTGGCATGGCCGCCTTTGCCTTTGAGAATAATGCGAAAGGTGGCATTGCCAGCCATCACCACGCCATCAGGGCAAACACAATGAGCAAAGGGAATGGCCGGCCAATTGTGCCAGCCATAAATGGCATCAATCTCATTGAGCGCACCATCGGCAATCATCTCGCGTGCGCCGTGCCCGCCTTCTTCTGCCGGTTGGAAAATCAGAGTCACGGGCGCGCTGAGCTCAGCTTCGTGCATTTTGAGCCATTTTGCGGTGGCCAGTAGCACAGCCGTGTGTCCATCATGACCGCAGGCATGCATCACGCCGTCATGCTCTGACTGCCAAGGCACTTGGCTTTGCTCTTGAATGGGCAGGGCATCGATATCAGCGCGAAGGGCAATATGTGGGCGATTGCTCGATTGCGCATTGAGCGTGGCCACGGTGCCAAAGGTAGCGCAGACACGCCATGGAATATCGAGATCCGTTAAGATTTGGCGAATCAGCTGCGCCGTTCTTTCCTCTTGCCATGTCAGCTCTGGCAGCTGATGAAGCTGGTGGCGAATGGTGGTGGCAAAAGCCAGTAGCTCTTGCCAAGGGGAAGATAGCACAGATGAATGATTCTGGGGAGGACTCGATGCTTGGTTCATGGGCACCTCGCGCAAGCATATGACAGCAACGTTTTTCATGCGTTCACTGTCGGTGAATGACGAATGCGGCGTTCCATGCCATGGATAAGCTGCTTTTCGATGCACTGAAATGTAGCAATACAAGCGAATGTCGGGCAGCTTCAACACACTGATTGTGTTTTACATTAATTGTGTGCTTTGCATTGGTTAAGTATGCATTGATAGTGCTTTAAAGCTGGCACAAGGGTGGGGGCTTTTCAAATCTGTCGCAGAGGTTGATATAGAATCTGACGTAGAATTTGCTTTATCTCGCTAGCCTTTTCTTGGCTTTTGTCTTGGCTTCTGCCTTTGCTTTTATCCTCCTTGTTTTTGAATTGGTATGGGCAATCAGCAGCAAAGATGGACACTACTAACAGCAAAGATGGGCTCAGCAGCGCAATCATTTAGTAAAGTGCGGCAATAGTGGTAGGATGCGCCTCAAATTATGCGCTGAGACTGACAGCGCGCACCAAAGGCAGCTCATATGACCCAATCCAACACAACGCAAGCGAATAATCCGCTGCACGGCTTAACCCTTGAGAAAATTCTCACCCGCTTATTTGATTACTATGGTTGGGAGGAGTTGTTTGAGCGTATTCCAGTCAACTGTTTTCGCAGCGAGCCATCGATTAAATCCTCACTGAAATTTTTGCGCAAAACCCAATGGGCACGAGACAAGGTAGAAGACTTGTATATTCGTACCTTTTGCAAAAACCGTGGCTAATCCTTGAGGCAATTGATGACTTTTTCTGATCTTCCACTGCATCCAAATTTGATTGCTGCATTGCCTGAGGCGATGCAATCTCCCACCGCCATTCAACAGGCAGCTATCCCTGCGATCATTGAGGGACGCGATGTGATTGCGCTGGCGCAAACCGGCAGCGGTAAAACCTTAGCCTTTGCGCTGCCGCTATTAAGCCGTGTGGATGTGGCGCAATCGCATATTCAAAGTTTGATCATTGTGCCAACGCGCGAGTTAGCGCAGCAAATTGAAGCCAATATCGCGCCTCTGGCCAAAGCGATGGGCATTGAATCCCTATTGCTGGTTGGCGGCGTTGAGCCTGAGCTGCAGAAATCTACGCTGGCAAAAGGGGCGCAGCTGGTGGTGGCTACGCCGGGTCGCTTGGTTGATTTTCTAAGCCAAGGGGTGTGTCATCTTGAACAGCTCAAGCACTTGGTACTTGATGAAGCCGATCGTCTGCTGGAAATGGGATTTTGGCCCGATATTCAGCGGGTGATTGCCAGCGCGCCAGCCAAGCGACAAACACTGCTGTTTTCTGCCACCTTGCCTGAGGCATTGGAAGAAGCAGCCCAAGGGTTGGTATTTGCGCCTAAACGCATCGAGACCGCGCGTAAAAACAGCGTGGTTGCGCGTATTGATGAGCAGCTTTATTTGGTTAATAAAGGCAGTAAACCACAAGCGCTGATCGCGCTGCTGCAATCCCATGAGTGGCCACAGGTGATGGTGTTTGTTGCTGAGCGCAGTAAAGTTGATGCGCTGGCTAAAAGAGTGAGTAAAGCAGGCATTAGCACGGCGGCGCTACATGGTGACAAATCGCAGGCGGAGCGTGAGAGCGCCTTGGCTGATTTTAAATCGGGGCGTTCGCGAGTCTTGATTTGTACTGATCTTCTTGCTCGCGGCATTGATATTGATGCATTACCCGCCGTGGTGAACTTTGACTTGCCTGAGCATGCGCAGGCCTATGTGCACCGTGTGGGGCGCACTGCGCGAGCAGGATTGAGCGGCGTTGCCGTCTCTTTGGTATGTCACGGTGAGCAGTTGGCGTTGGATGCGATTCGCCGTTTAACAGGCAATCCCATGGACTTGCAATCTCTGGCGGGCTTTGTGGTGACCGACCAACCCAGCAATGAGGCAAAAGAGGGTGAGCGTAAGCGTGCGCCGCGCGATAAAAAAGCCAATCGTCGCAGCCAAAATAAACGCAGCGCTAAACAGTTTGCTGCGAGAAAGCCGAATGAGCCGAAACCATCTCGCAAGCTAAACGCTGCAAAATAACAGATAGAATCAGGCAAGCTGCCATTACTATTTGTGAATAGCATGAGTGAATCGCAGTCGTGAATCCTATCCGTGAATTGATGTGCCGCAATTGAATGGGGATGATCAGAAAAGCGCGATTTGTTTTGAACAAATCGCGCTTCTTTATGTGTGCCAATCGAGCTACGAGCTTTTTTGAGGAAAGTATTAAATTTTACGTGACAACGTCACGACGAAGTCAATCTCTAGAGCATCGAAATCGCTGGCTGCAATGGCTTTGCGAATGCTCTCATTGGCGCGCCACGCATAAGGCGTCATCTCTAAATGCGCCATGGCTTGGCTGCCGGTTGCTGGCAGGGTAAAACGCAGCGTTTCGCTGGCAATTAATTCTAAGCCGGTGCTCTTTGGTAACTGCAGCGGCTTTTCAACCAAATCGCTGTAGACCATAGATTTAATTTGCCAAAGATGGCGCGGTGCTGGGATCACTTGCAGCAAATAGCCGCCTTTTTTCAAAATGCGGATCAGCTCTTTCCCCTTCAGTGGTTTATCCACCAAAGTGATGAGATCAAAGCTGTCATCGGCAAAGGGCAGGCGTTTTAACATGCTGACCAGCAAGGTGTTATCAAAAGGCGTGTGTTGAGGCTGTGTTGGTGCTTCTTGATTTTCTGCTTCTGCTTCTGCCTTGGCCTCTTTTTGTACTTTGGCCGCCGCAAATAGGCTATTTTCAGCTTCACTAATGCCATAGCTGGCAAAGCGTTCTACAAGCTTGGGTTGCAGCGTTGCTAATTTGCTTTGCAAGCTGCGCAGGTAGTAGCCCTCGCTGCAATCGTAATCAAGATAGTTGAGTGGCCCTTGTGGTAATTCAGCTTGATTGATGAGCTTGGCCATGGTGTCCACCAGCGGCGCGAACACACCAGATTCAAGCAAGAAGCGTTTAGCGCGCATCACTTGACGCGAGTCACTGTGCGGTTTCTTGGCTTGGCTAAAGATAAAATAGCCGTTGGCGTGTGGATCTAAATGGTGTTTTTTAGGGCAGTGCAGGCCTTGTGATGCCTGATGAATGCGCATGGGTAGATGGCAAATCGGGCAAAGATAGATAGAATTTGGCACGGCTGCTTGGGCATGTTCGGACATGGATAGGGTACTCAAATGGTCTCATTCAATATGCGCGTGACGCGCATATTTGATTGTTCTGTAAATTGATAGCTCTGTAAATTGATAGTTCTGTTAAATGTTTAACCAAGCATCGCTATGTCGAATAAGGCGTGAATGGCTTTTTTAACGGCCTTTCTTTAATGGCCTTTCCTTAATGGCTTTGATGCTTGGCTTCGTTGAATTTGGTACTAGTCGAATCCGGTATTAGCCGAATCCGGTATTTGGATTTATTTCTTATGGGCTTTTTTAAGAAGCTGTTTTTTCAAACGTCTTTTCTCTGCGCCGCGACCACCGCGCTTTTCATGATGCGCGCGATCCGCTTCTAAGTCTGGCTCAAAACCCGCCAGCCACTCTTGCGCGAGACGCTGGTCAATCAGGGTTTCAATCGCGGTGAGCATGCCATCTTCTTCGCGGCTAACTAAAGAGATGGCAAGGCCAGATTTACCCGCGCGGCCTGTTCGGCCAATGCGATGAATATAATCTTCTGGCTGGTGGGGCAGCTCATAGTTAAACACGATATCCAAGGAGGGAATATCTAAACCGCGCGCGGCGACATCGGTTGCCACCAATACGCGAACTTGGCCGCTTTTAAAATCATCCAGCGCACGCTGACGCGCCGCCTGCGTTTTATCGCCATGGATCGCTTCTGCTTTAAGGCCATCCAATTTTAGCTCTTGTGCCAGCGCTTCGGTGCTTTGTCTGGTTTTGGCAAAGACCAAAACCTGCTGCAAATTTCGACTACCAATCAAATAGGAAAGGAGCTCGCGTTTGCGTTTTTTATCCACCGGATGCACCAACTGGTTAACGGTATCTGCCGTACTGTTGCTGCTGGCGACTTCAATTTTCACCGGTTGATTGAGCAAACGATAGGCCAGATCGGTCACTTGTTTTGGATAGGTGGCGGAGAAAAACAGCGTTTGACGCTGCGATGGCATGCGCTTCATCAATCGTTTGATATCAGAGATAAAGCCCATATCGAGCATACGATCGGCCTCATCGAGCACTAAGGCATTCAGACTTTGCAAATTGAGGGTGCCGATATGCAGGTGATCGAGCAGACGACCTGGCGTGCCCACCACAATCTCCGGCTTTTTTGCCAGCTGATTTTTCTGCGGATTGATGTTTGCACCGCCATAAAGCGCCACGCATTTTAGCCCTGTGTGCTGACTGTATTCGCTGATTTTGTCATACACCTGTTGCGCCAGCTCGCGTGTAGGGGTGACCACCAAAACGCGGACTGTGCCTTTCACGCCGCGCTCTAAAAGTTGGTGCAGCAGTGGCAGTGCAAATGCTGCGGTTTTGCCAGTACCTGTTTGCGCTGCGCCCATCACATCTTGCCCTGCAATTACTGGGGCAAAGGCTTGCGCCTGAATGGGGGTTGGCGTTTGGTAGCCAAGCTCCAAAAGGGTGTTTTGCAAGGTGGGGTGAAGTTGGCTAAAAGCGTTATCAAACATAGTGTCAGCTTGGCAAAAAATAAGGTGCGCGAGTGTAGCAGATCCTCGAATGAAGCCAAACCACTGATTGTCGCTAGGCTTGTTGTTTCGCCTGTTGTTCTACCAGTTGTTGCCATTGTTCCATGGCCATTTGTCCGCAGGCATAGCCCATGTCGTATCCTTGCTCAAGGGGGCTGCGTTTTTGACTTAATCGTTCCAAAGGAAAATCCTCTGGCGGGCAGATCTCGACAATGGTGACACCGGCTGGCGGTTGCTGCATTAGTTCAATGGTTTGGTTATAGCGCTCATGGCGTGTGAGCATCGGTGTAATCAGCGCAGGGGTTTTCCGCAGTAGATGACGCATGAGTTGCGGCGCTTGGTTGGCTGATTTTCGATAACTTGCTGGGCGGCTACGTAGCACCATAATTTGCGTGGCGCCCTGAGCAATGGCTTTCGCCACTGGAATGGCATCACTGATGCCGCCATCGACATAGCGATGTTGAGCGAGTTGCACGCCATTGCGATACAAAATAGGTAATGCGCTACTTGCTTTCATGGTTTCTGCTAATGCATCAACATCAGGACATAGATACGCCGCTTCACCTGTATCTTGGCGAGTGACACCAAGGAAAAATGGGCGCGGATCGGCAGCTAAAGCGGCTTTATCAATCCCGAGCTCTTTGAGTGTGATGCGCCACATCCAATCGAGATCCATAAAGTCATGGCCACGCAACCAGCGCCAAGGCGATAAGAACTCTTTACGCAAGCTGTAATCAGTATAGATGCGAAGATTTCGCTTGGGCATTTGCGCAAGATATGCAGCTAAATTACTGGCGCCCGCGGATACGCCCCAGAAACTATCAAAGGGTGAGAAGTTTTCGGCTAAAAAGCGATCGAGAATGCCGCAAGAGAACACGCCGCGCATTGCGCCACCTTCGACGATTAAAGCGCGCGGGCCAATTTGCTCTGTCATATCTGTTGATCTCAAGATGGATTTCAAGTGTCAGTATCATACGCAAAAGCGTGCGTCATCGGGCGTGATGTGCGCTTAAAAATCGGGTCTGACCTTTGCTAGTCTGATCTTTGCTAGATTGATGCGCCTCAAAAGCGTGATTCATCTGTGCATGCCTGTGGGGTATGGTGAGCAAATACAAGGGCCATCAGCGCTTATCTGTATTCAATGGGCTATCGCGGCGTCATATTCTCGATAAAGCATCTTAGTTAAAGGCTTTTGGTAATAGGCTCTGACCGTAGTTTCCTAGGTAAAGCTTCCTGATAAAAGGTTCTCGGTACTGTGTCGTCACAATAATTGCTATACACAGTACCGAGCGTCGCATTACATCGACATATGTTGGTTCATGGTCGCGCCGCGGCGATAAAACCAAATTGAAAGCGGAATAAAGATGAGGTTCATCACTGTGGTTGTGTTCCAGCCAAAACCATCTTGAATGAGTGGGCGAAGGGTTTCACTGGAGACGCTGACGCCAAAGCTGGTGAAGATCACATCAATAAGTAGCCCTGTGGCCACAATGGCACAAAAGAGGAGGGCAACCATCCATTTTGTCGCTTCGGTGCCATAGTATTTCTGATAGACCCGCATCATTGGAATGGTCAGTACATCCGCGAGAATAAAGCCAATCACCCCACCAAAGGAGATGCCGCCATGCCAAAGTGCAGCGGCTAGCAATAGATTACCCACGGAGCAAACATAGGCAATCACAGCCACAAAGACACCGATAATCACATCAAAAAATGAGTGCAACCAAAATGGCATATTCACACTTGGCGGAATAAAGAGGGCGCGCCAGCCTTCAAGGGGCACGATAGAAATTAGCAGTGATGAAACCAGCACCCCGATAAGGATCTCTTTGCCGATCATCTGAATATCCATTTGGAAATAGCTGGCAGCTTGCCCAACTTTGCTTGGTTTTTGCGTCATGCTGCTTTGATGCGTATCCATAGCGTGTTTATGAGCCGACATATCCATGCCGCAGTCATCCATGGTGTCTTTTTGATGGGCGGACATATCCATGCCGCAGTCGTCCATGGTGTCCTTTTGATGGGCGGACATATCCATGCCGCAGTCATCCATGGTGTTCTTTTGATGGGTGGACATATCCATGCCGCAGTCGTCCATGGTGTCCTTTTGATGCGCGGACATATCCATGCCGCAGTCGTCCATGGTGTCCTTTTGATGGGCGGACATATCCATCCCACAATCAGCCATGTGATGTTCACTATGCTGCTGAGAGATGCTGCTATCTTCTTGCGCAAGTCTTTGGCGCAGGGTTTGCTCCACAGGTTTGGGGTAAAAGCGCGAAAAGAGTAGCGCAACGATGGTAATCAGCAATAAGCCACCGAGTACCTCACCCCAAAGAAATGTCCAGCCTAAAAGCGCCACGAGCACAATAAACATCTCGACGATCAAATTGGTACTGGCAACAAGAAAAACCATGGCATTGGCCAAGGTTGATTTCTTACTAAGCAGGGTATGGGAGAGGGACGCTGCAGCATAAGAACAGGAGGATGAGACCATCCCCAGAAGGGTACTTAGCGAAACGCTTTTGACCGAGGTTTGGCCGAGGTGCTGGCTTACGGCGGAAACAGGAAGAACATGGCGAATAAAGGCCGAGAGCATCAAACCAAAGGCCAGCGGCCAATAGATTTGCCAAACCATATGAGTCAGCACATCGAGATAATGCACCGCCCAGCTAAACGCATCTGCAAACATAGTCTTTCACCTTGAAAAATCGCGAAATTGCGTGGCGCAGGAAATGGCTCAAGTGTAGCGCTGCGAATCTTGTTTGGCTGTATCAGTTTTGCTGCGGTGGGGTGATTGGATTGGCAATAAAATGGGACAGCGGCGACGGAATGACTCGCAGTGATTTTTACCCATGGTGGTGTGATTCAAAAGCGCAGCCACCGTCATCGGTATCAATTACCGAGTGTGTGCGGTGGCTGGTGGGCTGAATCGCTCAGTTAATCAATAGCGGTCATTTCACTGATCTGAAAATCAGCGACGGCGCCATCAACGGCTGCAAGATAATCTTTTAACGGCTGATTGTTCATATGGACTTGCCAGAGGGCATGACTGCTCCATTTTTCAAAAAAGACAAAATGTGCGGGATCTTGATTGTCTTGATGCAAATCATAGCTAATACAGCCTTCTTCCAGGCGAGTCGGTGCAATTAGCTTTTGTAATTCATTTTTTACCAGTGCGATATGCTCAGGTTTTGCCGTGATATGGGCAATGATAGTAAGACTCATCATGGGTTCCTTTGATCATGAGTGATGTATCTAGCATCAGTGTGGATGGTATTTGTAAAACGCGCTAAGCATAGGTCTTGTAAGCACAGTTAAAAACGCCATAATCAGTGAATCTTTATCAAAAATAATTTGAAAATATGCAGCTAGATGATTTGGTGATTATCGAAAAGGTCGCTCATTTTGGCAGTATTACCGCTGCGGCGAATCATTTGGATATGCGCGTGGCAACGGCCAGCGCCGCGGTGAAGCGAGTCGAAGCTCATTTGGGCTGTGAGTTATTTGTGCGAAGTACGCGCAAATTGCGTTTGTCCATTGAAGGTGAGCGTTTTTTACCACAATGCCAGCAGGCGCTTGCGCTGCTTGAGCAAGCCAAAGCCAATATCAACCAAGATCAACAGAAAATCCAAGGGGAGCTGCGACTGTCTTTGTCTTCAGATTTAGGCCGAAATGTGGTGTTGCCTTGGCTTGATGAGATGTTGGATGCACATCCAGAGCTATCACTGAAAGTGAATATTGGCGATCGCAATGTGGATTTTTACCGTGATGGCATTGATGTTGCGCTTCGTTATGGCTCGCCCAGTGATGCGTCACTTTATGGCTTTAAAATTTGCGATGCGCCGCGTGTGATTTGCGCAAGTCCGGCATACCTTGAAAAATATGCGCGCCCCCAGCATCCGCAGGATCTAGCGATGCACAATGGATTGTTTTATCAGATCAGCGATATGGTGCATGACGTTTGGCATTTTAGTAAGGGTGATCAGCCCTTTAAGGTGAAAATGCAGGGAAATCGCGCCAGTAACGATGCCGACTTGGTTCGTCGTTGGTGCGTGGCTGGGATGGGGGTCGTCACCAAATCATGCCTTGATATGGCAGCAGATTTACTGGCTGGACGGGTGGTGAGTTTGTTGCCCGAATACCGCGCAGAAGATACCGAGCTTTGGTTGGTTTGTCCGAGCAGGCAATCGATTACACCGGCCATTCGACTGTTACGTGATAAGTTGCGCCTTGAATGCCAGCAGTTGTTATCCCAACTGATAGCGGCTGGTCATTTGATTCAGCGCGATTAGTCAGTCCTACAACAGAGGTTCAAAGCACATCATTATATCAGCATTTAAAAAGCCTCAAGCTGGTTGGCTTGAGGCTTGTTGAACGTCCGTGGATTGTATTTTGGCTGAATTATTCAGGCTAGGTTATTCAGCCTGCGCTTTTACTTTGGCGATGTCAGCTTCAAGCGCATTGAGCAAGTGAATCACTTGATCGGCGGCAATCTCCATAGCTTCAAGGTGCGCCATTCCTTGCGTTTCATCTTGATTGGCGTAGGCCATGAGCGCTTTTAATCCATGCTGATGTACAGCCTGGTGTGGTTCGAGTAGTTGCTGATAGGCTGGGCAGTGCGAGAAGAATTGCTTGCCGCGGCCTTGTTCGTACCATAAACCAAGGCGGCATTGATTATGATCACTGACCTCAAGCTGCGCTAAATTCTGATCTTGAATGCGCTGATAGATACCAATTTTCCAAACAATATGATCAATCTGTACGAGGCGCAGGAAAATCGCGGTATAGCTTTGCTCGACCAGCTGATAAAGCGCATCAGATTTCACAATCAGTGTGCTGATAATGCTCACCAGTTCATCAATGTTTTGATGAAGTAGTTCACAGCCATCTTCTACCTTCTCTGCACTTTGATAGCAAACTTGCGTATTTTCACTGATCTTCACGACGACTTGTTCGATTTGCGCCGCAGCATGGCTTGCATTTTGTGCCAGTTTTCGCACTTCATCAGCCACAACCGCAAAACCGCGACCATGGTCGCCAGCACGCGCGGCTTCAATGGCGGCGTTTAGGGCGAGTAAATTGGTTTGGTCTGAGACTTGATTAATGGTGAGTACAAAACCGCGAATCTCTTCTGAGTTGGCCTTTAATGCCTCTAGCGACAGGCGACTCTCTTTGATCTGCGCGAGCAACTCATTCAAGGTCTGTTGAAACTGCTTCAAAATCGCAATGCCATCGCGGTTTTCAAAGACGTGCTGCTCCAAATAGTGCTTGAGGTTATCTGCCGCCGTCGCAATTTGTCCGCGAATGCTATCGATAGGACGCACTGAGCGCAGAATTTGTGCTGTAAAGTGGTGCCCTATTTGCGATGCTTGTGTTAACTGGTTGATCTTCAGCGTTTGTGCATCGCTTTGCGCGCATAACTGCTGCTGTTCTTGTGTTAACGCTTGGACTTGATCTTCTAAGGTCTGAACTTGCTCTTTTAGATGATTCTCTTGTGTTTTTCTTGAGAAGCAAAACATGATCGCGCTTCCTTTCTATCTTCTGACTGAAGGTAGTGTGCCTGATGCATGCAGTGGATTCAGGCTTGAGGGTAATAACTTTGACCACCCCCGTAGTTTTCCAAAGCGTAATAAATTCAATATGTAATAAAAAAGTCCCCGATGGGGACTTGGCGCTAGTTTGTATTGTAAATTCGTTGAGTCTTAATCGAGCAGGGGATGACCATCGGGCAGCTGTTTATGAATCCACAGTACCAGCTTGTGCTTCATATTAGGGCCATCTTCTTTATCAGGAGCCAGCGGCGTCAGCACTTTGTCTTGCACGAGTAAGCGATAGATACATTCAATTTTAATCTTATTGGATGTTCCTTCATCAAATTGGATGAACCCTCGTTTTTGCGCGTATTGCTCACCGATATGGAGGGCTTTTTTAAGTAGTTGCGCTTCATTTTTGATCTTCTTCATGCGGCTATCCTAGTGGCAGCTGATATATCCAGCATAGCAAAGCAAGCGCCAATGGACTTTGAGCTCACTTGCAATTTTGCATGGATAAGCAGCCACTCATCCTATCGATCAGATTCACTCTTTGCAGATGTTTTCAGCAATTTAGTCAATGCTCATTACACTTAAGAGAAATGACTGAGATAGGGAACATCGATGAACCAGACAAAAAAATTTCGCTCTCAATTACAGCCGCCACTGCTGATTGGTAGCGTGCTGATTGTAGCGGTAATTGCTGTTTTTATGTGGCTTGGCCAACGGTCGCTAGAAACCAAGCAGCAGCTCTTTAGCTTGCAAAATGATATTAGCCATGTGACCTCTGAGATGCTGATGTTACGCCGGCATGAAAAGGATTTTATCAGTCGTGTAGATGTGCGATACATCGATAGTCTAGTGACGCGCATTGATAATATTTTGCCAAAATTTTCAGCCATTAAAACAACAATGGATAGGCAAAAGCTTACCCATGATTTCGAGTATCAATCCTTGGCGCAGGCTTTGCTGGCATATAAAGCGGCGTTTTTGCTATTGGCCGATCAACAAATTGCCATTCATGGCGAAAAGTCGCAGGGCGGCTATATCGAGCAGTTGAAAAATGAGCTGTTTACCCTAGAGCGAGATATTTTTGCTAGTCAAAATCGCTTAATGAATGAGCAATTCATTGAAATGAAAGCGCATATGTTTGAGTTCTTTCGAACCTTTGAAGCAAACGATCTAGCGCAGGTGAATCAATTTTATCAGGCGATTGCCAATGAGGCGGCCAATGTAAATGGCAGTCCACTGCTCAAAGTGCATCTGACTAACTTTATGAATCGTTTTAGCCAGTTGCAAAGCGCCTATGAAACATTGGGTTATAACCACAGCCAAGGCTTACATGGGCAGCTTCGCAGTGATATTCATAATGTAGAGCAGCAGCTTAAGTCGCTATTTGAAGAGGTGCCGAGCCATATTCAGCAGCGCCTTGATGGTAACGAAAAAATATTGAAATTTTACACCATCGCCATGTTTGCTTTGGTCTTTGCGATTTTGGCTTACATCTTTGTTGCGGTGCGCCGTTTGGAGTGGCAATTACATGAGTCGAAATTGCAGGCGCAGCAAGCAAACCGTGCGAAGAGCGCCTTTTTAGCCAATATGTCCCATGAAATTCGTACACCGCTTAACGGTATTATTGGCATGACTGAGATTCTCTCGGACTCCAATTTAACGGCGCAGCAAAATGATTATCTCTCCACCATCAATGTCTCATCGCAAACTTTGTTGATGCTGATAAATGATGTGCTCGACCTGTCGAAAATAGAGTCGGGTAATTTAGAAATTTCCCTGCATACCTGTCATATCCGTGAAGTTATTTTTGATACGGCTGCACTGATTGCGCCCAAAGCGGAGCAAAAGAAGCTAGCAATTGAGATCGAGATGGATGCCAATGTGCCGAGTCATGTGCGTGCGGATGAGCAAAAGCTGCGTCAGGTGATGATGAATTTGGCTTCCAATGCGGTGAAATTTACAGAGCATGGTTGTATTACGCTGCAGCTGAAGTGCGAACACATCAATGATGAGCAGGTGTCTTTGTTCTTTGGGGTGCGTGATTCTGGTATCGGGATTGCCGAAGAGAAACAGGCGCATGTTTTTGAAGAGTTTCGTCAAGAGGATGCCTCGACCTCCAATCACTATGGTGGCACGGGATTGGGTTTGGCCATTGCCAGCAAAATTGTTGCCTTGATGGGCGGCGAAATTGCGCTGTCATCACAAAAATCCGTGGGGAGCCATTTCTATTTTCGTTTAGATTTTGCTATTGATGAGACGCAAAGCGCCGCGCAGCCTAAACAGGCCAAACTGCTTTATTGCTCTGCACAGCCATCGAATTTGTTGCTTGAAGAGGCCGCGCATTATGGCTACGAAGTGCAACAAGTCAGAGAGGTGCAAGAGCTGGTGGATTGGGCAAGTGCGGCACCCACACAGGATGTGAATGCGTCGTTACCCATTGTGCTGCTCGATAGAGCCTCAGATATTCAGCTGATGCCAGCGCAGCTATCGGCACCCGTGGTCTTTGTGCGCTTGAATCACCATGAAAAATTGGACTTTGGCGATCAGGTTGCCGCCTATGTGACCTTACCGCTGCTGGGTCATCGCTTTCAGGCGCTGCTGGATAACTTAGTTCAGCCAAGGCTAACGGTTGATTCGGCTGGGGCGGCTCATGATGGCAATTTACACAGGGTGAATCAGCAAGGGGCGACGGTGTTGGTGGTTGAGGATAATAAAGTCAACCAAGCGGTTGTTTCTGTGAATCTGAAAAAGCTGAATATCGAGTTTCTGATCGCCAATGACGGTGAAGAGGCCGTATCTCTTTATAAACAGCACCACCAAGATATCGGTTTAGTGCTTATGGATTGCATGATGCCCAATATGGATGGCTTTGAGGCGACACGCGTGATTCGAATGATTGAGGACAGCGACCAGTATGAGCCTGTCACCATTATTGCGCTGACGGCCTCTATTTTAGATGAGGATATTCAGCGCTGTTTTGATTGTGGTATGAATGATTATCTACCTAAGCCCTTTAAGCGACAAGCACTGGTGGAGAAACTGCAAAAGATGAAAAGTAGCGCGCTGCTACTTGAGCATGAATAAAACTGAGCCTTTGCCAGATGAATATCTGACTAAGTCATGCTTTGAATCAAAGTCGTTTGAAATAAAAAAGCCGCGATAATCGCGGCTTTTTCGTTCTTTGCGAATACAAAGAATGATGATACTGAAACGCCCCAATTAGAAATGGATGTAGTTCAGTGAGGTATTGCTTTTCTCTGAGGCAAAATCGAGAATCGCTTCGTTCAACTCTCGGTAAACAACGGTACCATTGGCATCATTGAATACCACATCACCGTCAACATTGGCCTGGCCAATATAGCTGAGCTCATTGTAATCAGCAGGGCCACTTAGCAGCAGGTAAACATTACCTTCAATGCTAAATTCACCTTCATCGCTCAGTTCAACTTCAGTGGTATTATGCTTTACGCCATCGACCCAAACTTGTTGTAGCTGACGCATGTCAATTTTGCGAAGTCCATTACTGATGCTGTTACGGAGTGCATAAGTATTGAGTTCGCGTGCGCGCAATGCATTGTCAATATAGCTTTGGTAGCCTTTTGACTCGGTGTTGATTTTCAATGTTTCTGGATTGATAAGCTGATTGCTATAGCGAGCCAAGTCAGAGACCGCACTGTTATAACGTTTGGTGGCAGTGGCGTAACTCATACCATATTTGTTTTCACTAATAATGGTGACATTGTTATTGGCTTCACGTGCCACTTCTAGCGCTTTTTCTGCGTTCTCATCGGCGTTAAATGCTGCGATAAGCTCAGGCACCATGGCTTGCCCAATAGCATTGACTTCTGCGATTTGCGCTTCTGTGAGTTTGGCAAGATCTTTGCTGCTAAAACTCTTGAACTCATAGTAGTAACATTCTTTGGTTGTTGGACTACGTAGTTCGTTCGCCGCGTCACATGCGTCATTGGATGAGTAACGTAGCGCGATATAAGCGGGAATGTCATTGGCTCGAATTGGAATAGATTTTTCGGTGACATATTTTGCCAACGCGGCTACATATGTTTCTTTTAAACCGTAATTGAGCTTACGACTCGCTTGACGATAGGTATTTTGTGCAGCAACGGCCGCTTCGTATTCAGCTTTACCGTAAGTACCGAATTCCGCGAGTTTTTGTTTTGCTTCGATAAAGCGGGTGTAGGTACGTTTTTGAGTCTTGGCAAGATATTGCATCATCGACTCATCATTTGTGACTTCTTGAATCACAGGTTGACGAGATTTCACTTTGCTAATGGCAGCACTCATCAAGGTGTTGATATCGGTACCAAATTCGCCCATGTTTGCCGCTTTAATTTGCTTTTGCAGCGCTTCGGCTTTGGTGACCCATGCAGCGTCATCTGCAATTTTGCTTGGGACATTATCAAGCAAATCTTCAACTTGGCCGAGCAAGGTCAATTGTGATTTCACAAAATCAGGATTAAAAATGGTGTTTTGCGCTTGTTCTACGGTCAAGCTACGCGCAGTAAAAACGCTGTAGTCTTGTGACAATGCAGGCGGGATCTCGCCTTTCAAATCAATCTTTGCATTATCACCACAGCCAACTAATAAAAGTGCAGCAGCTAAGGGTAGTAGTTTCGTTTTTTTCATTTGATGTTCCTAACAATTGAAACCGGAGCGGTTCATGATCCTATGAACGTGATTTTTTTGAACGCGCATCATATGCAAAGCGCAACTTATTGAAAAACTGTTTTATTAGTGAATGTGATCGTCAATTAAAATGCTTTTTTTTTAATCTGAAATTCGAGTCTTTTTTAATCGAAAGGAAAATAAATCGGAGTCATGCAATTTGACATCGAGCCCTTCGGTCAATAAATGATGAGAAATTGATGTTGAATTGACCAGTGCTGGTTATGGATTTAACACAAAATCGAAAATCAAATCTAAATGTAATTAACTAATTAATATAAAAGGAAAATTTATATTTTCTTTCTATTTTAGAAAATTCACCATGGCGATACGCAGCGCTGATATAAAGCAATGAAAATTGGGCAAAATAACGAAAGTTAGCACAGATAAATTGCGTGAAATATCAGGGAGGCTCTATGTCGTTATTTCAAAAAGTGCTCGATTTTCTTGGCTCAGGCGTGGCTGAGACTGTGGTGAAAAGTGTTCAGCGTTATTTCCCGCCGACCTTAAGTGAAAAAGAGCGAATGGCGATTGAAAATGCGATTCGAGAATCTGCAAGAGCACATGAACTCAAGCTAATCGCTTTGGCGCAAGCAGAGCAGCAAGCTTTTGAGCATCGATTGGTTGCGCTGGAAGGCACGGCGTCAGATTTAAAACACTTTGGTGTCCTTGGTCAGCTCACGGTGTTTTTGCGTGGCTTGCAGCGTCCGCTGTGGGGATTTTTCGTGCTTTATCTCGACTATCAGGTCTTTATTCAGGGGCGTTGGCCCGCCTTAGCCGTCAGCGCTGAGAGTGAATTGGGGCTCGATATTCAATCGGCATTTTGGATGATCAACTTTTTAGTGCTGGGATTTTTGTTTGGTGAAAGAGCGATGCGCAATGTTTTGCCATTACTGATGGCAAAAAAGACAGGTCCTGTCGGTTTACCTGAGCAAGCTCAGTTGTCTGAGCATGTGGCGAAAGGCTAGGGGGCGCTGATGTTTAAGATTAATGCGAAGGGTCTACTGGAAGGGCCCAAGGTGACGCAAGCGATAGTGGATAAAAATTCAGGCACTTTTGCTTTAGGCCACAGTGACACCATTGTTTTGCATTACACCGGCGGAAGCACACTTGAGGGTGCGGTGACGCATCTTTCAAATCCATCGATTAAGGCATCTGCGCATCTTGTGGTAGGTCGAGACGGCGAGGTAGTGCAGTTGGTGCCATTTTTGCTGCAAGCTTGGCATGCTGGGCGAAGCCAATATCAGGGGCGAGAAGGGATCAACCAATACAGTATTGGCATCGAAATGGTGAATGTGGGGCCAGTGCAGCGAGCGGGGGCGCAATATGTCGCTACCTTTGGCCAGCGCTTCAATCAAGATGATGTTATTGAGGCCACGCATCAGCACCAAGCCGAGCCGTGTTATTGGCAAAGTTATACGCCAACACAGATTGAGACAGTCGCACAGCTATGCCAGTGCTTGTGTCTGCACTATCCCATTGCACATCTTGTCGGACATGATGATATTGCGCCTGGCCGAAAAAGAGACCCAGGCCCAGCATTTCCCATTCAGGAGCTACGCGAGCAACTGTTTGAGCGTCGCGATCAGCAGCAAGAAAGCATTTCGGTAGATTTGGGTAAAGCTCAGGTCATTGCATCGCGGCTTAATGTACGTCAAGGCCCATCAGCGCAGGCTGCTCTAATACGAGCCCCCCTGGATTACGGTCACGCTTTGCATATTTTGGCGGAGCAAGATGGTTGGTATCAGGTGGTGATTGAGGAGCAAGGTTGGGTTAAAAAAGAGTGGGTTGAGCGATTGAATGTCTAACCAAGAGTCATGGTTATTATTTGGCTCAAGGCTCAAAATTTAAGTGCTATCAGTCACGATCGATCTGGTTTTGCGCTGGGCTCTCGCTGGGTTGATTGGGCTCAAAATCGCCGGGGGTTGCGCTGGCGGTCAGTACGGCGCAGCTCTTTGGATCATCGCAGCTGGCCACTTTACCATTGACGGCGCTATAGCGAATTTTGAGGTTGCGGTTTTCTCTGTGATTAAAAAGACAATCACCACCGTTTTTCGGGAGTGTTTGGCTTTGATAAAACTGGCGAAAGGCTTTTGGGTTGGGCATGAGCGCAGCAATGGCACCATCACAGCCGCCGATGTTTTTGATATTGCCATTGAGCGTGCAGTCGCGAATGCATTCGGGATAGCCGGAAATGGCCCAAAAGCCAATCCATTGTTCTCGGATCTGCAGATAGCCGCCATTTCCTAACAGCGCTGGCTCGGCAAAAGTATAATTGGCCAGCCAATAACGATTTGCTTGGGCGATGGCTTGTTTTAAATCTTGCGTATATTGCTGGTGCTGCGCTTTGAGATCGTCATTGCTTAGATGAAGAAATTTAGGCGCAATGGCCACAGCGATAATGGCAAAGAGCGCCAAAATCACGATCAGTTGAAGTAATGTAAAACCCAGACGTTGCGTAGCCATCATGACTCACTTATTGGATTGTGTTCATTGACTCCTTTGAGCCTAGATCAGCGTGAAGTCTATGGAATTGCGTTATTTATGATTCGCAAAAGAAAGACACACTTGTGATTCCTTCCCCTCAAAATATACAAACTTTTATTGCTCATCTAACAACTTGGTGATATTTCACTTAGAAAATTTTACCTTGGATTGAGCCATGGAAGTCGAACAGTTAGAAATTCTTAACTTTATAAGCCAGTACCCGCCCTTTGATGAACTCCCCGAAGAGGTGCTGAAAGCAGTCGCCATGCGCATCGAGGTGAGTTACTACCGCGCGGGCACCATGGTGGTTCATAGTGGCGATGCAATCCACGATCTATTTATGGTACGTAGCGGGCAAATCGAGATTTATCGACGTAAAGGTGAGCTCTACAACCGAATGGGTCAGGGCGGTCTCTTTGGCCAGATGGGCATTTTGATGAATAACAAAGTGCGGATGCCAGCCAAGGCCACGGAAGATACCTTGCTCTATTGCATTCCAGAATCGCTCTTTACTGAGCTCTACGACAACTATGATCATTTTGCTGATTTCATGGAAGTGGAAGACAGCGCGCGATTGCGCAGTGTGGTATCGAGCCATGATAAGAACAACGATCTCACCACCGCAAAGGCAAGAAAGATCATTTCGCTTAGTCCTGTGCTGATTAGCGCAGAAGCCACCATTCAAGATGCAGCCAATATGATGGCGGAAGAGGGCGCCACCGCGCTTTTAGTGGTGAGTCCTGAAACTGACTCTGAAGAAGATGATAGCGATCGATTGCTCGGGATTTTGACCGACCGCGATCTCTGCATTCGCGTTTTAGCACAGGGCATTGCCACGGATTTACCTGTATCTGAGGTGATGAGTACCGATGTGGTTTCCCTCGATTACAACGCCTATGTCTTTGAAGCCATGCTCACCATGCTGCGTTACAACGTGCACCACCTGCCTATTGTCAAAGAGCAAAAGCCTGTGGGCGTGATCAGCATGACGGATATCGTGCGCTACGAATCACAAAACAGCTTGCTCTTGGTCAGTTCGATTTTCCAACAAACCAGCATTGAGGATCTCAAGCGTTTAGCTGGTCAAGTCAAAGATTGCTTTGTGCGTATGGTTAACGAAGATGCCAATGCGCATATGGTGGGCAGTGCGATGTCGGTGATTGGCCGCAGCTTTAAACAGCGCTTGGCTGAGCTTGCGGAAGAGGCCTATGGTCCAGCGCCCATTCCCTATTGTTTGATTGCCATGGGCTCCATGGCGCGTGACGAGCAGTTGATTGTTACGGATCAAGATAACGCCTTGATTTTAGATGACAGTTATGACGAAGCGGCGCATGGCGAGTATTTTGCCAAGCTCGCAAAATTTGTCAGTGATGGTTTGGCTGAGTGCGGTTATAGCTACTGCACTGGCAATATTATGGCAACCAATCCAGATTGGCGAAAAACCCGCAGTGAGTGGGAAGCTTGTTTTGGCAATTGGATTGATAATCCGACCCCAGAGCGATTACTCAATAGCTCTATCTTCTTTGATATTGATGGTGTCTGTGGCCGCGTGAAATGGGCAGAGCAGCTGAGCAGCTTTATTGTGCGCCGCGCGCGTCGTAATAATCGCTTTTTGGCTTGCATGGCCTATAACGCTATTCGCCGTACGCCGCCGCTTGGCTTTTTCCAAGATTTTGTGATGGAAAAAGATGGTGGACATAACAACTCCATTAACCTCAAGCGCCGTGGTACTGCGCCGCTTGCCGATCTGATTCGTGTGCATGCATTGGCTATTGGTTCACGCTCGCAAAACTCCTTTGATCGTCTTGATGACATTATTGAGTCCGGCATTTTGCCGAAAGGTCGCGGGCAGGATTTGCGTGATGCCATGGAGCTGATTTACATGGTGCGCATTCGCCACCAAGCGCTGGATATCGAAAATGGCGATGAGCCTGATAACAGCATTGAGCCTGAAAATATGTCTGATTTTGAGCGACGTAACCTCAAAGCGGCATTTCAGATCCTCAGTAATGCGCAGAACTACATTAAATTCCGTTATCAAAGAAGTGGCAAATAATGAGCTGGTTTGGATATATCGATCCCAATGCGCCACTGATTGATACCCAGTGGACGCCCGATTGGCCCAAGCGTTTTAATGAGCTTGCTGAGCAAGCCAAGGATCCGCGGTTAAAGGCTTTTTATGGCGCAGGTCAGGTCAGTGGCGATACGCCGCTCAATGAGGTGCCCTTTGTAGCGCTGGACTTTGAGACCACGGGTTTACATCCCATTGATGATGAAATTCTAACCATAGGTTTGGTGCCCTTTACCCCGTCACGCATTCTGTGCAAAGACTCGGCGCATTGGGTGGTCAATCCCCATCGACCACTCAATGAAGAATCGGTGGTGATTCATGGCATCACAGATACGGAAGTGAAAAACGCGCCTGATCTTAACGTAATTTTGGATCAAGTACTGGCGGCGCTGGCGGGCAAAGTGGTGGTGGTGCACTACAAGAGTATCGAGCGTCAATTTCTTTACCAGGCACTGCTGAAGCGCCTAGGTGAGGGGATTGAGTTCCCTGTGGTGGACACTTTAGATATTGAAGCGGCGGTACAGCAGCGATTGTGCGCGGGTTTTTGGAATTGGCTCAAGCGTAAGCGCCGTGCTTCGGTGCGCTTAGGCCGAGCACGCGCGCGTTATGGCCTGCCTGTGTATCAGCCGCACCACGCTTTAACCGATGCCTTAGCAACAGCGGAGCTGTTGCAAGCGCAGCTGGCTTATCACTATGAATCTGATGCGAAATTAAGCGATATTTGGCAATAGAATCAGCACGCTGATTTGTTACGTCATTTTGATTTTGGTCATCGAAAGCGAACAAAAGCGCAACAACTGAACAAACAATCAACAGCGGTCGCTTTACAATGCACCGTTCGGCGTTATGATAGCGTGCCCTTATTTTTGAATGAAACAATTTCAAATTGAGTTTTGGCTAAAAAATGGTTTGTTTTTAGTCGAACTCACTAAGGTTTACCCACGTATTTAAGGAGATAATTCGTGAACGATGATTATAACGGTGGGATCCAACGTCCTGACGGTAAAGTCACGCCAATTGATACTGACTATCAAATTGGTCAAGACAATATCGCTCTTAAAGTCGGGCCGCTTGGCCTCGATATTCACAACCGCGTGTTTGCCATTTCAGGTTTAAGCATCGTGTTGTTTGTCGTGCTGACCTTGCTTTTCCGAGAGCAAGTGGGCACCTTTTTTGGCAGTTTAAAGGGCTGGCTTGTTTCAAGTCTTGATTGGTTCTTTATTCTGGCCGGCAATATCTTTTTCCTTGTCTGTATACTGCTGATTGTCACGCCGCTTGGTAATGTGCGCATCGGTGGTACAGAAGCCACACCTGATTATTCCTACGCCGGATGGTTGGCCATGTTGTTTGCAGCTGGCATGGGCATTGGCTTGGTGTTCTTTGGTGTGTCTGAGCCGATGTCTCACTTCCAATCATCGATTGAAGGGGTCAAGGTTGGGGCGGATGGTATTCGCACGGACTGGGCGCCATTAGCGGGCGCGGCAGGTGATGCAGCAGCAGCGACCTCCTTAGGTATGGCGGCAACTTTGTATCACTGGGCGCTGCATCCTTGGTCTTTATATGCGCTGCTCGCACTGGGCTTGGCGATTTTCTCTTTTAATAAGGGATTGCCACTGACCATGCGTTCCATCTTCTATCCACTTTTTGGTGAGCGTGTTTGGGGTTGGACAGGTCATATCATTGATATTTTGGCGGTTGTCGCGACTGTCTTTGGCTTGGCTACCTCCTTGGGCTATGGCGCGACACAAGCGCTGCAGGGATTGAACTACCTTTTTGATGTGCCAATTAATACCACTACGCAAATTCTATTGATCGTGTTTATCACGGCATTGGCTTTGATCTCTGTGGTTGCTGGTCTCGATAGTGGCGTGAAACGCCTGTCTGAAATCAACATGGGCCTTGCGGCATTGCTGCTTTTGTTCGTGATTGTGGTTGGTCCAACACTCGGCATTTTGACAGGCTTTTTCGATAACATCGGTGCTTATCTTGCAAACTTGCCAGCGCTATCCATGCCTTTTGGCCGTGAAGATGTGAACTTCTCACAGAGTTGGTCTGCATTTTACTGGGCATGGTGGATCTCCTGGTCACCATTTGTTGGCATGTTCATTGCCCGCGTTTCTCGTGGTCGCAGTGTTCGTGAATTTATCACCTGTGTTATTTTGATTCCGTCAACCGTGTGTGTGTTGTGGATGACCGCCTTTGGCGGGACGGCAATCAACCAGTTCGTTTATGAAAACTACCAAGGTGTTTATAACGCAGCGCTAGAGCTTAAGCTTTTCTTGATGTTGGATGTATTGCCACTGAAAGCGATTACCTCATTTGTCGGTATTATTCTGATTGTGGTGTTCTTCGTGACCTCTGCTGACTCCGGCTCATTGGTGATCGATTCCATTGCTGCGGGCGGTAAAGTGGATGCACCAACGGTGCAGCGCGTGTTCTGGTGTACCTTTGAAGGTTTGGTGGCGATTGCGCTGATGCTCGGTGGTGGCCTTGCGGCTGCACAGGCGATGGCAGTGACCACAGGCTTCCCGTTTGCCATTGTGGTACTACTTGCTAGCGTGTCTTTGGTGAAAGGGCTGATGAGTGAGCCTCGACCTGCGAAAAAAGTGCGTCGTCCACTCCCTCGCTAATCTCACTTGAATTTTTTCTGAATCAATTGTGAATAAAAAAGGGCATGCTTGGCATGCCCTTTTTATTTCTGATGATTGGTCAATGATGGTTTAAGCAAACAGTTGCGAAAGTAAAAAGACGTTGAGTACAAGGACGAAAAGGACAATGGCGCAACCAAGCCAATGAACCCAGCGTTGGTTTTGATAGTCACCCATTAAGGCTTTGCTGCTGGTAAAGCGTAGAAGGGGAATAATTGCTAGCGCGATACCAAAGCTCAACACCACTTGACTCATCACTAAAATCTCAGTGGTGTCCATGCCCAAGCCAATGACGACCAGTGCTGGTAGCATGGTGACTGCTCGGCGAATCCATAGTGGAATAGTGCGACGAATAAAGCCTTGCATGACCACTTGTCCTGCTAATGTTCCTACCACAGTTGATGATAGGCCAGAGGCAATTAAAGACACACCAAAGAGCACAGCAGCAGCCTGACCCACTAAAGGTTGCAGCGTCATATAGGCGGTTTCAATTTCAGCAATATGCTGGTTGCCTGAGCTAAAAAAGACGGCGGCAGCCATGGCAACAATGGCAACGTTGACAAAACCTGCAATGGTCATGGCAATCAGGATATCAATGCGTGTGCCACGCAGACGAGTGTTGGTATCGTCGGGATCTTTTTTGCCAAACAGTGCTGAGTGAAGGTAAATCACATGGGGCATGACTGTGGCACCGAGAATACCAGCTGCAAGATACACCTGATGTGAGTTTTGAATGGATGGTACCAACAGACCTTTGGCCATTTCTCCCGGCTCTGGCGTGACCATAAAGAGTTCGACCACATAGATGCTGGCAACCACAATTAAGAGGGCGCCAATTACCAGCTCAAGCGGTTTTTGTCCGTTTTGATTGAGTAGCAAAATGGCAAAGGTTGCCGCACCTGTTAATAGTGCGCCATCAAAAAGCGAGATGCCAAATAGCAACTGAAAACCCACCGCCGCACCAATAAATTCTGCCAAATCTGTAGCCATGGCGATCACTTCGGCTTGAATCCAGTAAGGCACAACGGCCCATTTGGGCAGTGAATCACGTAGGTGCTCTGCCAGGTTTTTGCCAGTGACAATGCCTAGTTTGGCTGATAGGTACTGAATCAGCATCGCCATAAGATTGGCACCTAATACAACCCAAAGTAGCTGATAGCCGTAACTAGAGCCTGCTTCGATGTTGGTCGCAAAGTTACCAGGGTCGATATAGCCGATAGCTGCAATAAAGGCAGGGCCAAGCAGCATCATGCGCTGTTTCAGGGGGCGAGGTGCTGCGATTGCAGTATTTAAAGTGGTTGTCGTCATGGTCTTATTAATCGTCGTGGGCAATGTAGTCAATCTACGCCGATTATTTATCCAGGTCAGATATATGGTTTCTATATCTTTGATAGGTCTATTCGATTGTTCTTTCTTCTGGCGGCTTGTCTGAAAAAGCGCGCAAAAAAAGCCCTTCTCGTGGAGAAGGGCAAAGGAAGTGCAGATGGAAATACTTGGATGACATGGATTGTAAAACAATCTAGCGCATGCAAGTTTGTGCATGGACGTAAGATAGGGGAAAGCCAGTTCTGTCACAAAGTGATATCGCCGATTAAATCCATTGTCGATATCGATGGTTTTTGTTGGATTGATTGTTTAGGTTGGGTTTTGGCCAAAATAAAAGATGGCCAAAGCCATCTTTTTATGTGTGTATGTGTGCGACTGAAAGAGATATTTATGATTGCGCTGAAGGCTGACATAAACGCTGTAAATCAGCGCCATGTAGTTTGTATTGGTTTTTCCCTGCACGTTTTGCTTGATACATGGCCTCATCGGCTTGATGAATCACTTGTTCAAGCGGTGTGGTTGCATGCGCCGTCCAATGGGTTAAACCGATACTAACGGTGATCTGGCAATGAAAGCCATTGACCGCGATAGGTTGTGAGAGCGCCTGTAAAATTCGCTCAACCACAGGCAGATAGGTTCGGCTGTGATCGATGGCTAGCAAGAACTCATCGCCAGAGAGGCGAGCCACCAAATCGCGACCGGCAACACATTGGGTCAGCCGCTTGGCAACCACGCGCAGCAGTTCATCACCCACATAGTGGCCATATTTATCGTTCACCGCTTTAAACCCATCAAGATCCAAGAACATCACATACAATGCATGCCCCTGGTCGTGGGTTTGCTCAAGCCAATTAAAGGCGTGCACTCGGTTGGCAAGTCCTGTTAATGGATCATGATAAACCGCATGACTGAGTCGTTTGAGTTCAATCTCAGCCGATTGGTCGGTTAAGACTAAGACGAACGCCTCGACATAGCCTTCTTCATTGCGCAGGGTTCGTACTTGCATCAAGCATGGACATGGCGGTTGATTTTCCTTTGGAATTTCAACTTGAGTGACATAGCGGTCATTGCGAAGCAGCATGCGAATTTGCGTCCAACGCTTGATTTCCGGAATGTGAATCGGTAATGCGTTGGCTTTATTCAATTTGCCAAACCAATTGATGCTAGCGGTATTTTGCATTTCTACGCTGAGATCGCGTCCAATCACCATGATGGCATCTTGGTTTTGTTCAAACATTAGCTCAATCAATCGGCGGCGATGCTCAGCTAAGTAACGTTCCGTATGATCTTCAACTTGCACCATCACATGATCGGCATTGGCCATGGGGTGGCAACTGATATGGTAGCGTCGATGATTGTGAATTCCCTTGAGTTCAAGGTTGATCAACTCGTGGTGCATTTGCGCGCCATGAAGCAAGCTATCGACCACGGATTTGGGCTCAAAGCTCTGTTCTAAAAATGTACGCGCACAGCAATGCTGAGTGAGGTGAGGAAACTCTTTACTCATCATTGGATTGTGATAGGTAATCACGCCTTGTGGGGAGATCGCCAAAATACCACGCTTCATTACATCCATGGCTTGATGGATATAGTGGTTTTTTTGTTCAAGCTTTTGCAGCGCTAAATAAAGATCATCTTCCCGCTCTACGAGGTTGGAAACCAGCGCGTTAAATTGTCCAGTGAGTTTGCCAATTTCATCTTCATGGACGACGGGTAGCGTGCGGTTATGAATACCCTCAGCAATGATGTCTGACATAGAGCTGTGCAGGGTATTCAATGGCAGTACAAACATCGCATGAAGTGAGCGCGCCAGCATCCAAGCCACGGTTGATAGGATAATCAAGAGTAAGCCAAGGCCGCTCCACATCTGTTTTTTATGAAGCAGTAGCGTTTCTTGAGAGACCCAATAAGTCAGCTTACCCAGTAGTTCATTATCCAGCTTGATATAGATGGTATGCTCGCGAAATTCAGTGTCTTTGCATTCCACATGAGCATGACGCCAATAACAATGTTTCGGCAGTTGATGAATGGATGCAAGGGATTTGCCTTGCTCATTTTCAACTTTCGCGGCGATGATATCCGGATCAAAACTTAAATGAGTTAACTGCTCTTGAATGGTCACCACATCCTCAAAGGTGAGGGCGGCTTGCAGCGTATTGGCAACACCTTCAGAGAGAATATGAACGCGCATATCCAGCGCATCTTTTTGTGAGCGGCTAAGTAGCTCAATGGTGCCTGTACCAAGAAATGCGATAAGCAACGTCAATGAAAGCCAAATTGGCAACATCATTTTGTATCGCAGTGGTAGTTGTCGAAGACGCAAAAATATCATTGAGCCTCCGATGCAAGCTCAGCAATGCTGAGCAATTGAGCACGAATTTTCACCCCAGTGGCTTCTATATTTTTGATCGATATCAGCGGCTTAATTCGATTGTTGACCTTGATGAGCGAAATCATACCGCCCATCTTGATAAAGCTGCGGCCATTGCCCACTAAAAGTGCATTGGGATAGTGCTGTTTGAGTGTGTCGAGCTCAGCTTTGGCGGCCGGATCGACATAAATGAGCTGGCAGTTCGGTACACTTTGGTCTGTGAGTAGATGAAAATGCGCGCGATCTTTTTTGGCTGCAACTAAGCGTGCCAGCTGTTCTGTTACAGGGCTTGCTTGGGTTGCGCAGTAATAAATTTGATGGGGTGGGTATTGGGTTTGGTGCCATTCAGCCAAAAGCGCAAAGCGGTAAAGATAAACCGCTTTGAGATCTGTTTCGCTGTACTTGGCATGTGCTGATACACAAAAGAGCATTAGGCTCATGCCAAAGAGGATGCGCATAATTGAAAAATAAAAATGGGCCATTTTCTGAAACAAAATTAATCCATCGCAGCGTAGTTCCAATCCACCGTCAGCCAATACTGTAATCCATTGGTATAGGGGTTCACGGCAAGTGGGAACTCATGAGTTTGGTCTGCACCAATATTTTCAATTGATGCGGTAATTTGCGGGTAATTGGCTTGTTTTTGCCAACTAAGAGATGTATCGACACTGAGCACTTGCGGCCAGATATAGCGGCTGTGTTCACTGAGCACCGCTTGATAATCCGGATGCAGTTTAGACTCAGCCACATATTGCATGGTGCTACTAAACCAAAGGGTTGGCGTGATATCCCACATCAGTTGCGCATTGATAAAGTGGTTGGGTTGGTTTTCTAGCACGCGCCAGACTGCATCATTCCCCGGACAAATGGCACCGCGACAATGGCCATTGATGTTTTTGTAGCTGTAATTGGCATTGAGTTGTAGCGCGGCCGTAGGTCGCCATTTCATGGCAATTTCAGCCCCGTAGGTTTCAGACCAAAGCGGGTCAATAAAGCGTGATGTATACAGCTCAACCACAGTACCGTGGGTGCCCGGTGAGCCATCGGGTACGATCCACTGCTGCGCGCCGGTTTGCTGATAAGCGCGAATATTGTCGTGAATGCTGTAATAGCCATTGAGACTGAGCTGCAGCGTATCACTTTGGCTGAGGCGATAACCCATCTCATAGGTTTCGACCACTTCAGTTTTGAGGTTTGGATTACCGCGATAGAGATAGCTCACGTAGTAGTCATAGTTATTACCATCACTAAAGCGAACATCTTCCATATATTTGTTATCACGAAAGTTGGTTTCGCGCTCTAGGCGTGACGGCGTCACAATTGAGCGTCCCCAGCCCATCCAAAAGAGTTGCTTCGGGGCGATGTTGTAACTGAGACGAATTTGCGGCTGCGCATCAATTTTTTCATTGATGTTGTTATATTGCCAGCGGTTGCCCACAATGATTTGCGCTTTGTCTGTGAGTGGCACTTCCCAGTTAAAATAAAGGCCATAGTTTTGATTGAAAAAGTCAGAGTGATTGAGGCTATAACGCAGGTAAGGCATGTTATGCGCTTCTCGCGCACTAAACTGGCCTAGTTTTTCATCAATGAAGCGCACGTTGGCACCCACGGTTAAGCGTGTGGACCACAGATCGTTAAATGCGTAATGACTGTCGAGATCAAAACGCAAAAATTTCGCGTTTCTCGCGGTATTGTCATTGCTATTGTAGGTGAGCCAGAGCGCTGTCTCTAAATCATCACCATTTTCAAATTCACGCAAATGTTGGCCACCGAGATAATATTCTTGCATTTTCATTTCAGTTTCAAAAATATGGTTACTCGGTGTTGGCGGCTTTAAAAAGTGCGGGTTGAGATCAAGCCAAAGATAATCTTCTCTTGAGCGAATGCCGCCAGCTTGTAGTGAAAGGGTATCGGCGTATTTTTGGTAATCGAGGCGCGCGCCAAAACGCTCGGTATAGACCCGGAAATCTTGAATATCTTTGATGCGAACATCATTGGATGTCCATGGTTTATGGTCAACAAATTCAAAATAAGAACTTAAATGGGCATAGTCGCCAAGTTCAATTCCATGGTGAAGCTGAAACTCTTGGTAATCATAGTTACCAAAAGAGGCGGATATATCGCCTTGCGGCGCATTTTCAGCTTCCTTGGTAATGATATTGATTACCCCATTTACGGCATTGCCGCCCCACATGGTTCCCACAGGGCCTAAGACCACTTCAATTTGCTCAATATTGTTTAAGCTGACGGGAATGAGATCCCAATCAACCCCTGAAAACATAGGGTTAAAGACGCTACGGCCATCAACCATCACAAGCAGTGTGTTACTTAGACTTTCATTGGTGCTGCGGGCACTGATTCCCCAATCGTAATTTGAAAATTTGGCCACATGAAGGCCAGGGGCAAGTGCCAATGCGTCAGCGACCGAGCGCGCACCAGAACGCTCAATCTCCTTTGCTGTGATGATGTAAACAGCCGCTGGGATCTCAGAGAGACTCTGCGCTTTTTTGGTTGCAGAAGTCACTTTTGTATCTGCAAGTGAGGAGAGTGGTATATCCACGAGGGATAATAGATCGTCTTCAGCATGCACGATGGGCATAGACAGAAGTGAGCAAAATAGAGTTAAGGTCGACTTTGTGCGCATACATCTTCCATTACTCCATGTGATATTGATTCAAAATATGGAGTAATTTATGTGATTAATTTTGATTATTTGAGTGTTTTATCATTTAAATTGAAAAGATGTCAGTGAGGCGAAGCACGATTATCACAAAAAATATTTTAACTATCGATAAAAGCGTCAATAACTTACCGGTTTCTAATTTTATGCGTCAAATTTCCGTAAAATAATAGAGTTATGAATGAGTTGCGTGCTTTTATTGAGTGAAAATGCAGCAAAAATTTTTTCTAAAGTTCTCGATATTTTGCCGATTATATGGAGAATATCGCCGCGGCCGATTGACTGAAACGGCAGTGTATTTTGTTGCTATGAAGGGTTGTTTGTTACCGATGAAGTTGAATTTGTTGCTAATTGGCGCGAGTTTGTTGAGCATGAATGCAATTGCTAATGAAAGTCGTGCGATTCAATTTCAGGTACAAGACGATCTTTGGGTTCGTCAGCTGGAATTTGGTCAAGCCAGCCAGAAAGCCAATTTGGCGCCTTACTTTGAATTTTCCAACCAAGTGAGCTGGGTACCTTATTTAACTTTGGGATTTCAGCCGCTCACCAATAAATCGGAAGATGAATACAACACTCGAGGTTACACCGTTGATGCGAGCTTAAGTAATGACGCATTTGTGTTTGGCTTTGGGGTTAGCGCGCTGTGGTTGGATCAAATGGCATTCTCTGCTGAGGTGTATCAGAGTTACTTTCAAAATGCGTTGCAGATACAAGAAGAAGCGCATGTGATTGCCCTGATAGCGCACTTTCGATTTTAATGGTTTGATTCGCTCGAACTGATTAAAAAAGCCGCATGATGCGGCTTTTTTTGTGCCTTCAATCGACGCTAAAGCATGCGTGTCAATCTGACAACTGCTTTTAATCGACGAGAGGTGGCTGGTTTTGCGCTGTGTTATCTAGGTTATCTTTTGCCTTTTGATTGCGGCGTGAATGCAGGTGAAGCAGCCCTGCACCAAAGAGGCCAAAGACAACAGCGAAAATGGAGAGAATGAGTTCAAATAGATAGAGAGAAAAGAAGCTATTGATGGTTGCGTCTTTGGGGTGCTCGGCAAGATAAAGGATGGAAACCGACTCGCCGCGATGATAACTGGGTGGCTTAGTGCCTGTGTTAGAGACGATGGTGATGGTATGACCCACCTGGGTCGTAAATTGAAACACAGGAAAGGCGACGCCTTCTCTATCTGTTTGTAAATCAACCACAACGCCACGTGTTTCAATGGCCTTTGCAATAAACGCTTGGGTGCCTTGCCAGCAGGTAAAGGCAAAATAGGAAAGCGCGATAGCAACTATGATGAGAATCCACCCCATCTTTCTACTGCCACGTATCGACGCTGTTGTGTTGATCTGCATTTTAATCTCCTTCCTTTGAGTGCACTGCTCTAAACCTAGATAAACTGAGAGCCATAAACCTTGGGGCTGGAGCTTGTGTTTGCCATCTAAACCAAGCGCAGAGCAAAGTGCAAACCTTGATCGCTGAAAAATGAAGTGCCATGGATTGCTTGGTTAACTCTGGGTGGTGATACACAAATAAGTGCGATACGGGGTGTCAATTCAGTGCAAGAGAGTGTGAGAACGAAATGAATCACGCATGCGCGATTGGCCTGACATTGGCCTGTAATTTTGCTGAAGTGCGTTTTGTAGATTAGCGACTCCATTTAACGCATGCCATGCATTCCATTCCATTTCATTTCATGTATGGAAAGTCATGTATAAAAAGCAGGAGATTGCATATGAAAAAAATGACTGTGTGTTTTCAAAAGCAGCCGCAGGGTTGGTTGTACCCAACGCATTTAAATTTAAAGCAATGCTATGGATTTTCGCTACCTGATAATTTAACCGTTGCCGGAAATTTAGACTTAACCTTAGCGGATATAAAGCAGTTGCCCTCTGGTTTGATTGTTCAAGGTGACTTGATTTTAAATGGGACAGAGGTTCGCGCATTGCCTGCTGACTTATGTGTTCTCGGCAGCTTGTTACTGCGCTATACCAAGCTCTTTGCCTTGCCTCATGGCTTAAATATTCCCGGCGCATTGGATGCCAGTTACAGTAAATTGCGGCAAGTTCCCCATGACTTAAAATTGGGTGGTGCTTTGCATTTAGCGGGTTGTCGGTTGGAACAGTTGCCGGTAGGGATGGTGGTTCAGGGTGAATTGGATTTATCTCATTCAAAATTAAACGCCTTGCCAAGGCATCTGAGAGTCTTGGGTAATTTGAATATTACTGGCTGTAAGTTTCTGACCTTACCACCGGATCTTGACGTTCAAGGCGATATCCTCGGGTTTTCGACCATCAACTACGCTCGGCAAGTATCTTAATTTATCCTTGATAAGCCATGGGTTATGCCATGGCTTTATTTTGATTGCGAGGCCATTTGGTGTTGCATGCTTCTGCTTCTGCTTCTGCTTCTGCTTCTGCTTCTGCTTCTGCTTCTGCTTCTGCGCTCTTTTCCTATTTTCTACGTCTATACTGCTTGTTGGTTTGTGCATGAGCGTACTAACACAGTTAAGATCGATTCGCTAGTCCTTAAGTATCTGAGTATTTAATAAAAAGCCTTATCATTCATTTGCTTATAAAAACCGTGGGTCTTTTAACACTTTTCTTAATTACTCTGAAATTTGTGGGCTGTTGTGATTAAATACCCATGTAATCAGTAACTTAGAAAGAGAAATATGAAACGTTTTTTCAAATGGACATGCAGGGCAATTTATATCCTTGTCGCCTTGGCATTTTTCGCCGCGATTGCGATTTACTATCAGGGCGAACAAGCGCGCGTGAAACTTGCGGATGCATACCAAGCTCCGGGCGAAATGGTGACCGTGGAAGGTAAAGCCATGCACCTTTATTGTACGGGCAGCAGTGAGACAAAACCGACGGTGATCCTTGAAGCTGGTGCTGGTGATTTTTCTTTGGTTTGGTCTAAGGTGCAGCCACGACTAGCCAAAGAAACACAAGTGTGTAGCTATGATCGTGCTGGCTTTGGTTGGAGTCAGCGTCCGCTTGGGGTTACGCGTAGCAGTGAGCAGATGGTGACTGAGCTGCACGCCTTGATTGAAGCGGCAAATCTAAAAGGCCCCTTTATTTTAGTGGGGCACTCCTATGGCGGCGTCAATGTTCGTTTGTTTGCCAAGCAATATCCTGAATTAGTGAAAGGCGTCGTGCTGGTGGACTCCGTCAATGAGCAGCAAGGCGATGATACTGCGCTTTACGCTCAGCAAATTGAACTGGCATTAGCAGATTATCAATTCTTGTCATGGCTGCATCGCACCAACCTGATGGCGCTATCGCCAGAATCTATTCCGAATATGGGGTTAGATGTCGATGTTTTGCCGCAGTATCAAGCCGTTTTTGCCAGTCGTGGTCAGATTTACACCATGATAGATGAGCTTAAAGTGATGCCTGCGAGTTTGAAAAAAGCGCGCAGTCAAAAGCTTGAGGCATTAACCGTACCGACTATTGTGATCGCGAGTACACAAATGCAGGCGCATCCAAAATTATCGAAGGCGCAGCAGGGCAAATTGAAGCAAAGCTGGCACGCATTGCAAAAAGAGCTGGGGGCGCGAAAGCATGTTATTGAATACATTGAGCTAAGTGATGTCGGCCACTATATCCAGCTAGAGCGACCTGAGGTGGTGGTGCAAGCTGCAAACACCTTGATATCCTTAAAATAGTGAGGTCATTTGGCTGCTAAAACACCGATAGCCCTCTTCCTTTGCAAAGAGATGGAATAAGCCGCCGAAAAGCGGTTTTTTTATGGGAATTTGATGGGGAATCAAACGGTCGATCAAGCGAGGCAATCTTTTTATTTACCATTAATTTTTATGTGGCTGGCATATCCCGTAAATGACATGAGCTGTTCATGAGGTGGCGCAATCTTGGCCATTTTGTCATGAGTTATTCATCATCTGTTCTTAACAATTATTTAAAAAAATTAATTTATTTAGTCCTAATCGTGCGTAATTGGCAATTCTTTGTTTCCAGAATAACTTCAATTGAAGTGCTTATATTTGTCCGATAAATGCCTATCTATCTGTTGGATAATGCATTTGTATTGATGAGGCAAGGGTGGGTGAGTGATTGGATCACAAAATTTTAACCTTTGTTGATAATGTCTAAAATTTAGCAATAGCCAAGTGACGCAATCTTTCTAGAATACCTTTCAAACCATGGCTTTGGTTTTGTAAGCGCTTCACGTTCCTTTGCCGTCACTACCACTCTATGAGGGCGTCCTATGACCAACCTTGTTATTTCCGTCGTTCCAATCTTATTGCTGATTTGGATGATGACGAAGAAAAAGGCTTTGCCATCGCATCTAGCGCTACCGCTGACGGCTCTATTGATTGGCCTGCTGCAACTTTTTTATTTTGGTACCGATGGTTTGACCGTGAGTGCCAATGTAATTGCTGGCGTACTTTCAGCCATTACCCCCATCTCTATTATTGCAGGCGCAATTCTTCTTAATCGCACCATGGCGCTTTCAGGCGCAGAGGATGTGATTCGTCAATGGCTAGAAGGGATCAGTAAAAACCAAGTCGCACAGCTGATGATTATCGGTTGGGCCTTTGCCTTTATGATTGAAGGCGCCTCTGGTTTTGGTACACCCGCTGCGATTGCCGCGCCCATTTTGGTGGGTTTAGGTTTTCCTGCGCTGCGTGTCGCAATGCTTGCCTTGGTGATGAACTCAGTGCCGGTATCATTTGGCGCCGTAGGTACACCGACATGGTTTGGCTTTGGTAGCCTTGGTGTGGGTGAAGCTGAGTTGCTTGAAATTGGCCGCTATTCAGCGCTGATTCACTCTATTGCCGCCTTTGTGATCCCAGTCATGGCGCTATGTTTTGTGGTGGATTGGCAGCAAGTGCGCCGTAACATGGGCTTTGTTCAGCTCAGCATCTTAAGCTGTACCATTCCATACCTGCTATTTGCACAGTGGAACTATGAGTTTCCAGCATTGATTGGTGGCGCGATCGGTATGACGCTGTCGATTATTCTGGCTCGGTATAATATCGGTCTTGAAAAGTTTGAAACTGACGTTCGCGAAGCCAATGCCATTCCCTTTGCCAAGGTGATGAAGGCGATGGCGCCGACCTTACTGCTGATTTTGATCTTGATTGTGACCCGTATCCAGCAGCTTGGTATCAAAGCCATGCTCAACGATGCAACACAAATGCTCAGTGTGCATCTTGGCTGGTTGGGTGAGCTGTCAATTAGTAAGGCGCTGATTTTCAAATTGAGCGGCATTTTAGGCACCGACACATCATGGGCTTATAAAACACTTTATGTGCCTGCGCTGATCCCATTTTTCGTGGTGGTGCTGATTGCCATGGTGATGTTCAAGATGCCGAAATCCATGGTCAAACGCGTATTCAGTGAAACCGCAGTGCGCATCAAAATGCCATTTATCGCCTTAGTCGGTGCATTGATTATGGTGAAATTGATGATGGTGGGTGGCGATCATTCTCCGATTATGACCACTGGCCGTGCGTTTTCTGAGGTGATGGGGTCGAGCTGGCAATATGTCGCATCTTACCTTGGGGCGCTGGGCGCATTTTTCTCAGGCTCAGCCACTGTCTCAAACCTGACATTTGGCGGTATTCAACAAACCATTGCCAATACCGTCGGTTTGCCTGAAACCTTAATTTTGGCACTGCAATCTGTTGGTGGCGCGATGGGCAATATGGTCTGTATTAACAACATCATTGCGGTATCCACCATTCTTGGGATTGCCAACCAAGAGGGCTATATCATCAAACGAACCGTGGTGCCTATGGCGCTCTATGGGGTGATAGCGGCACTGGTCAGTGTGTTGATTTCAGCTAGTTTATAAGAAAAAGCCAGCGTCTTTTATCGGGCGCTGGCTTCAACGATCACAATAATAACACGACGGCAAAACCGTCACTGGAGCAATTATGAAGGTGAACTTTTTTGTCACTTGTCTTTGCGACGCCGTGAAATCTGAGGTGGCTAAAAAGACAGTGCTGCTGCTTGAACAGCTTGGCTGTGAAGTGGAATTCCCAGAAGCACAGGGTTGCTGTGGACAGCCCGCGCTGAACAGTGGTTATGTTGAAGGTGCAAAGCCTGCAATGAAAACCATGATTGAAGCCTTTGAATGCAATGATTATCCCATCGTATCGCCAGCCGGCTCTTGCACTGCATCCATCAAAAAATACCCAGAGTTTCTTGCCGATGAGCCTGAATGGGCGGCGCGCGCGCAAAAAGTTGCGGATCGCTTCTATGAGTTAACGCAATTTATCGTCAACGAACTGGGTGTGGAAAATGTTGGCGCAAAACTCAAAGGTCGCGCGGTTTACCATCCATCGTGCAGCTTGATTCGCAAACTGAATGTCCGTGAAGAGCCACTTAAATTGCTTGCGCAAGTGGAAGGCCTTGAAATGGTGCCGATTAAAAACCAAGAAACTTGCTGCGGTTTTGGCGGTACTTTCTCGGTCAAAATGGCTGAAATTTCAGGTGAAATGGTCAAAGAGAAGGTGCAACACATCAGTGAAGTGGCACCGGATTATTTGATTGGTGCAGATATCAGCTGCTTGATGAATATCGGTGGCCGTGTATCTCGTGAAGGTCGTCCTGTTAAAGTCATGCACATCGTTGATGTGTTGCTCAGTCGTTAAGGAGTGCCGCGATGTCGATGAAAACCAGTGATGTGAAGTTTAAAGAACGCATCCACATCAAAATGCAAGACGCGTTTATGCGCCAATCCGTGGCAAACGCGCAGGAGCGTATGTTTGCCAATCGCCAAAAAGCTGCTGAAAAGCTAGGCCATTGGGAAGATTGGCGTCAAATGGGCATGGATATCCGTAACCATGTGCTCGAAAACTTGGATTATTACCTGACGCAGCTGAGTGACAATGTATCGCGCAATGGTGGCCATGTGTTTTTTGCTAAAACCGCCAAAGATGCCAGCGATTATATTGAGCAGGTTGTGGCCAGCAAAAACGCCAAAAAGATTGTGAAATCTAAGTCCATGGTGACTGAAGAGATTAACCTCAACCATATCCTTGCGCGTCAAGGTTGTGATGTGGTTGAGACTGATCTTGGTGAATATATTCTGCAAGTGGATGACAATGATCCACCGTCACATATCGTGGTGCCTGCGCTGCACAAAAACCGTTACCAAATCAAAGATATCTTCAAAGATAAATTGGGCTATCAAGGCACGGAAGACCCAGAAGAGATGACACGTTTTGTGCGCCAGCACATTCGTCATGACTTCCTGCAAGCGGATATCGGCATCACTGGCTGTAACTTTGCGGTTGCTGAATCTGGTACCGTGGCCTTGGTGACCAACGAAGGTAACGCACGTATGGCCACCAGCTTGCCAAAAACGCACATCGCCGTTATGGGGATGGAGCGCATGGTACCAACCTTTGAAGAGTTGGATATTGTGGTGAGTTTGCTTTGTCGTAGTGCTGTTGGCTTGCCGCTTACCGGTTATGTCACTGCGCTCACTGGACCGCGTGAAAACGATCAATGTGATGGTCCTGAAGAGTTCCACTTGGTGATCGTGGATAATGGTCGCTCTGATATTTTAGGCTCTGAGTTTCGCGATATTTTGCGCTGCGTACGTTGCGCGGCTTGTGTGAATACCTGTCCTGCTTATCGCCATATCGGCGGTCAATCTTATGGTTCGATCTACTCAGGCCCAATTGGTGCGGTGCTTTCACCGTTACTTGGCGGCTATGATGATTTTAAAGATCTGCCATACGCTTGTAGTTTGTGTAAAGCCTGTCACGACGTTTGTCCGGTGAAAATTCCGCTTTCTGATTTGCTGCTCAAGCATCGCCAAAAAATGGCGGAAGAAAAAATCACCCCGCTGATGGAGCGCGCAACTGTGGGTGCCTTTAACATCATCAACGCGAAGCCATTGCTTTGGGATAGTGCGGTACGTATTGGTGCAAGAAGTGCAGGATTGCTGATCCATAAAGGTCGCATGCCGATCAACCCAGGCGCTATGGGTGAATGGATTGAAGCGCGCGATCTGCCAACACCCGATGGTGCATCTTTCCGTACTTGGTTTAAACAGCATAAAAAAGAGCAGGGCAAATCATGAGTGAACAATCAATGAATCCAGCTGCCAATCAAACCGCAATTGAGCCAGGCCGCATTCAAAATCGCGATGCGTTCATTGCGAACATTAGTCAAAAGCTAGGTCGTGCTTGCCCTGAATCTGTGGCGCAGCCAGTGCTCAGCTCACGTGTTCATCATCAAGTGATGGAAGATTTAGACCAAGATGGGCTCAAACAAGTGCTGGTTGAGTATGCGCAAGAAGCCTTAGGGGCAAGTGCCATTACCACCACTAAAGCGGAGCTGAGTGCAACGCTTAAAGAGGTGTGCCGTAACTATTGCAAAGATGCGCAAGGTGAGGTGCAAGCCGGTGAAACCGTGCTTTCAGCGACACCTGAGCTATTGGCCATGGTTGATGTTGCGCAGCTTCAAGATGAGCAGCTTAGTCTACATGTGTGGGATCCTCAGCTTGGCTTTGATGCCAATATTAAAATTGCTGAGCGCGCAAAAGTAGGGATTGTTCTCGCTGAGCAAGCCTTGGCAGAATCAGGCACCATGGTGCTTTACAGCCAAGCAGCGCAAGGCCGCGCGGTGAGTTTGCTGCCTGAAGCCTCTATCTTTATCGTCAAGAAAAGCACCTTGGCACCACGCTTTACCCAAGCCACTGCGCCACTGCATCAAATGGCGAAACGTGGCGAGCGTGTACCATCTTGCGTGAACTTTATTTCAGGCCCAAGTTCAACGGCTGATATTGAGTTGATCAAAGTGGTCGGGGTGCATGGCCCTGTATTTGCAACTTATGTCATTCTCGATGACTGTTAAGTGACAGCGAATTGAAAAGGGCGCTTCGGCGCTCTTTTTTATATCAGCGAAAAACGTGTTAAAAAGAGTGCAATGAATTGCGTTGCGTTGCTTTGATTTGATAGCTGAGAATCGTACAAACCAATGAATAAGGTATTGATTCGCTAAATCGATACTGGAATACCCTCAAGGAGCATGACCATGGCACATATTGACGATCTCGTGCTATTTACCCAAGTGGTGGAGCATGGCTCCTTTGTGAGTGCGGCCAAAGCGCAGCAGATGACAACCTCAGCGGTGAGCAAACGGATCAGTAAACTTGAAACTGAGCTTGGCGTGCAGCTGTTGTATCGCACCACGCGAAAACTCACCTTAACGGAAGCGGGTGAGGTGCTCTATCACCGTGGGCGAGATATTCAACATACTGCAAAATCGGCATTTGATGCGGTGACAGGGTTTAATCAGGCGCTTTCAGGACATATTCGCATGTCTGTCCCGACCATTTCTGGGGAACTGCTGCTGGCTGAAGCTGTAGCTGATTTTTGTAATCAGCACCCGGGGCTAACGGTAGAGATGTCGCTGGATAACCATTTTGTCGATCTATTAAGCGAGCACTACGATTTGGTGATTCGCACGGGCTATCTTGAAGATTCAACGCTGATTGCGCGTTACATTTTTGATTCGAGGTGGCTGGTTTGTGCGTCGCCTGAGTACCTCGCGTCACATGAAGCGATTCAGTCTCCCAAAGACTTACTGCGTCATAATTGCCTTGGGTATAGCTACGAAACGGGCGGTACCTTTGATTGGCAATTTCAGCAAAATAACGATACTTATTTGCTTAAGGTGAAAGGTAATTTTGCGTCAGATAACGCGGCGGCACTGAGAAAAGCCGTATTGGCAGGGCATGGTTTGGCCTATTTACCAAGCTGTTTAATCTATCAAGACTTGCAGGCGGGAACACTGAAAGAGGTGTTGGTCGAACACACCAATAAGGTGCTTGGCATCTATGCAGTGTACCCTTATACAAAACAGCCAGCAAAACGGATTCAGGCGTTAATTGAGCATATTCGCCAAGCTTATATTCAAATTCAGCCGCAATTTTAATTAGCGGTATTGCAACCAACGCACCATGTCCACATGCCACCAGTGCGGGACAGCTTGCACTTCTGCGCCACCGTTACCCAGTGTCGCAAAGCCAGTCACAAAATAGAGCATAAAGAGCACCATCAAGGCGATGGCAAGTGCAAATAGACAGGTATCAGGTTTTGGGTAACGCATGGCACACCTCCGAATCCTCTGTGATTACCCTTTGAGCTTAATCTGCGCTGAACAAAGTACAACTGCATGATGAGGGGGATATCCCTGCATTTTATGTGGAAAATGGGTGGGGTGAACGTACGCGTTCTTAATTAACTGAATTAAATGTGATTTTTCCGCATCAGAACGTATGGTAAAGATTGTTCATGGATAAAAATAGAGATAAAAAAATGAAAAAAAGCGGCTCAAAGGCCGCTTTTTTGCTGTTTAACGCTGATTAGTTGGCTTTAAAGAATGCCAACATTTGTTGCTGCGCTTCAGATAGGCGTGATAGCTCATCTGATGCTTGTGAGATTTGCTCAGAGCTTTCAACGTTCTGATTCACGATGGCAGAGGCACTCACGAGGTGCTCTGAGATATCGCCACTCACTGCGGCTTGTTCTTCAGATGCTGAGGCAACGAGCGTGTTTTGCTCAGAGATTTGCGCGACGGCAAGCTGAATATCGTTAAAGGCATCTTTCAATTGCCGCTGGCATTGATTGTTCTGTTCAATCAGCGCCATGTTATCTTGCATGGATTGTTCAGCCACTTCAGATTGTGATTGCAGGTTCTGAATGATCTTTTCAATATCAACGGTTGCAGATTGGGTTTTGGCTGCAAGGTTACGCACTTCATCGGCAACGACCGCAAAGCCGCGACCTTGCTCGCCAGCGCGCGCCGCTTCAATGGCTGCGTTCAATGCCAGTAGGTTGGTTTGTTCAGATACATCATTGATAAGTTTGATCACTGCACTAATTTCCTGCACGTGTTGGCGCAGGGTATTCATGATAGCGCCCGTATCATCAATGGAGCTTGAGATCTGATGAGAAAGCGTATCGCATTGTGCGAGCGCCACATTCCCTTGATCCACACTGTCGTTGGCATGCTGCGCTGCAGATTCTGCTTGGTCTGCATTGCTGCTAACCTCGGTGGCGGTTGATGCCATCTCTTGCGCAGCTGTTGCGATTTGCTCAACGCGAGAGAGCTCTTCCTGCGCGTTTTGTGCAGATTGGCTGGTAATGCTGGCAAGCTCGACGGCTGCGGCTGAAACACTGCTGCCCATGGTGGTCAGTTCGCGCACCATGCCTGCGAGTTTGTCATTGGACTGGTTAAATTGCAGTGCCAATGTACCAAGCTCGTTGTTGCCCAAATCTGCCAAGCGGCGAGTGAGGTCACCATTAGCAAGCGCAGAGATGCCGCCTTGAATTTCAGTCACAGAACGCAAAATGGTGCGAATGATCATGATGGCAAATAGGATCAGGATGGCTGCAGTGATCCCAGTGGCAATCATAATATTGCGAAGTGATTCGCTTAGCGCAGTTTCACTGGCGCTAATTTGTTTATGCGCCATTTGCTGTGCATGATTGGCTAGCTGATTGATCGCATCGACAAGTTTTAAGCCACTTGCCGCGCCAGTACTCATCCACTGATTACGCTCTTGCAGAGTGATTGCACCTTGCTCATATTTGTCAAAAATCATCGGCGCTTGCTTCATATACGCATAATAATTATCAACTTGCGAGCGAACACCATTCACAAGACTTTGATCTGGGAATTTTTTAAATGACTGAGTTAGTGTGTTGTTCACTTTTTGATACCAGTCATCAAGTTTGGAAAGGTAGCGCAGACGATCAGACTTTGAATATACAGATCGGAAATAGTCAACACGAACTTGCCAAACGTTACTGGTTGCTTGAGAGCTTGTAATGGAATAGTCGAAATCAGCTTCAATTCGACTGTTAATATGACTTTGGGTGTCTTGCAAATAGCTCAAAAAAATCAAAATGAGCGCAGAAAAAGAAAGAATAGAAAACGCAGCTAAACAAGAAAGCTGTGTTTTCAAGGATATATTGCCAATTGACCTCATGGCTGGTTCTCCGATAACAAACGGCACAAACAATAAACAGCCATAGTATTGACCTTGTGAATTTCATCGCAATGCAAGATTTTGCGAAATAGGTCAAAATTAGTTTGCAAAAATGGAGTTGGTTTTCACTTGATTCAGCTAATGTTCAGATAATCAACCGGTTGAATAAAAAAGGCCAGCAAACGCTGGCCTTTTTAGCAAATGAAAACAAAGATTGGCGATTATCGCTTACTGCGACGTTTGGCACGCTCTTCTTCAAGCTCAGTCGAGATGTCAAAGACCATCTCACGGATCTCTTCTGCTGTCCAACCTGCTTCAGTGGTTGTCAGGGCATTGATTGGTGCAAGCGGTGTGTTTTCTTGCGACGCTTTTACCGCATTCATCAAACCAAGCAGAATGTCATTGCCAGAATCACCTTTTTGTTTTTGGTGGTCGGCATACTTGCTGTAGTTTTTCAGCTCAACTAGCAGTTTTTCATGACGTTTTTGTAACTCTGGATTGCCTTCAATCAATTTCACCAAGGCTTCAATTTGCGTTTTATCTTGGTTGAGAATAAGCGCCATGACTTGCGCTGATTGATAGGAGTTGATTTGATCCAAGTTATCTAACTTGAAGTCATCTTCCATGCTAAAACCAAAGGCGATGTCGAGTTCATCTTCAGTGAAGTAGTCACCGCTGTTAAAGGTAATACCGATATCACACACATCCGACACTTTGATGGTGTTAATTTCGTAAGTACACATGTTGTTGTAATACTTACTCATCAAGCTTTCACGTTTGGTGACAGTGTAAGTCTTGCCGTTGTATTCAAAGCTTTTGGTTGACACTGTACCATCCACCACGGTTTTACCGCCGTAGTAATAAAATTCGATGGTGCCAAAATCGCCATTTGCATTGAGTTTGCCTGCTGGATTTAAAAAGCGCATTTTTTGCACTTTACCGGCATGGCTCTTTTTGCGATCTGAAGTATAGAAGTTAAAGGCATTGGGAAGGCCATTCACCTCAAAACGGAAGCCGTCATCGGTGAGCTTTGCAACCAAGACGCTCTGTAGTTCTTTTTCGCCTTTTGGGTTGTCTGTATAGGTTCGAGTGATATCAGCCATGGCTGGCATCGCACAGGAGCAGATCAGGGCACCGAGTAACGCTTTTTTCATCATGTGAGTTCCTTGCGGTCAATCGCTTGCTTAATTCAAAGAGGCGTATGCGGAGATGGCTACAGAAGAATGCGTCAGATGCCATGTGATGAGAGGACATTCATCCTTGAGCTGAATTGAAATGTCACAATCGTGATACGCGAATCATCAGCATTATATTTTTTTTACTTGGTTAGACAAAAGCTTGGCGGCGAGTATCTGCATTGCTTTTGCGTTAGCTCGCAGATTATTTTTCATTGTTGCAGTGCATATTGCACAAAGCGTTATATCAACAGAAAAGGCAGCCCATGGGCTGCCTTTTCTGTCGTACAACTGTTCGCGAATTTTTCGCAAAATGCTGGCGGTTTAACGCTGCTCAAAAGCGAGTGCGTGTTTCTCTAAACGGCGGAACAAAATGGTCAGCAAACCGTTGACGGAAAGATAGAAGGCACCAGCTAAGCCGTAGGCACCAAACACGTCATAGGTTTGGCCAAAGAACATATTGGCGTAGCCCATGATATCCATCAGGGTAATAGTGCTCGCCAGTGATGTGCCTTTAAAGATCAAAATCACTTCGTTGGAATAGGCCGGCAAGGCGCGGCGTAAACCATAGGGCAAAATCACTTGCAGGGTTTGTACATTGGTCATCCCCAATGCTTTACAAGCTTGCCACTGGCCAGATGGAATGGTTTTACAGGCACCGTAAAATAGTTGAATGCTATAAGCTGCGGTATTTAAACCCAGCACCAAGACTGCGCAAAAAGCAGGCTCGTTTATGATGTTCCATGGCGCGGATAGCTCGTTTGCATACTGGCCAATACCAAAGTAGAACAGATAAAACTGAACCAGAAGCGGGGTGCCAGTAAATAGGGTGACAAAGGCTTTTACACCGTAACTGAGCATGGTTGCCCAAGTGACTTTGCCGCGCAAAAGCAAACATAGGGTGCAAAGTAGGGCCAGCGTGCCACCAAAAAGGAGTGCGCCAACCGTGAGTTTTAAACTCAGCAATAAGCCGTGGCACATCTGCAGGAACATTGAAAGTGACAGGGTCATAGGCCACCTCCTTGCTCTGCACGGTTCACACGCTTATCAATCAGGCGAATGCCTTGCTGACTAATTAAGGTAAACATTAAATAAATCAATGCGGCGCCGGCGTACCATAGAAAGGCTTGGTCGCGGTTATTTTTGGCAATAAATTGTGCTTGCGATAGCAAGTCAGTGAGGCCAATCAGCGAGACCAGGGCGGTATCTTTGAGTAGCACCAACCATTGGTTAGAAAGCCCTGGTAGTGCGTGTTTTAACGCTTGTGGCAAAACCAAACGAAAGAACACGTTTGATTTTTTCATGCCCAGTGCAATACCAGCCTCACTTTGTCCAAAAGGCACGGCTTTGATCGCGCCGCGAATGGTTTGCGACGCATAGGATGCAAAAATCAGGGAGAGTGCAAAGCATGCGGCGGCAAAGGGCGGAATACTGAGATACCAGCCTGTTTTTTCTTCAATCCACACAAATGTCTCACTTTGCGCAAGCCAATCCACTAAGGTTAATGAGCCGTAGAAAATGAACAGCACAACCAATAGTTCAGGCAAGCCACGAAGGACTGTGACGATAACTGCTGCAGGTTTGGCGATGAAAGGCGATTTTGCCATTTCAAGTGCGGCAAAAATAAGTGCGATAACCAAACCAAGCCCGAGTGAAACAAAAGCTAGCTGAAGAGTAAGCCAGCTAGCTTTTAGCATCATCAGGGCATACCCCGATTCAAACATGAAAGATCCTAATTATTGACCAAAGTAGTTGTTATAAATGGTGTCGTATTTACCATTTGCTTTGATGGTGTCAAGTGCGGCGTTAAGTTGTTCAACCAATGCTTTATTTGATTTGTGAACTGCGATACCAAAACCGTTACCAAAGTACTTCGGATCGGTCACTGGATTGCCAACAGCCTTGACGTTTTTATCTGATTTAAGCCACTCAGCGATGACCGCAGTGTCACCGAAAACAGCATCGATACGGCCAGCTTTCATATCAAGGAATGCATCTTGATAGCTGCCGTAAGGTACAGCTTCAGCGCCTTTCATCTGCTCAAGTAGGTAGCTTTGATGGGTTGAGCCATTTTGGACACCGATACGTTTGCCCTGAAGTGGATTTTTCGCATTGGCTTCAAGGGCTACGAAAATTGCCGCGTTGTCATAGTATGCATTGGTGAAGTTCACTTGCTTGCTACGCGCATCAGTAATATCCATGGCAGAAATAGCTGCATCAAAACGCTTAAATTTAATGGCCGGGATCAAGCTATCAAAGGCTTGGTTGTGGAAGGTACACTTGGCTTTCATCTCTTCACAAAGTGCATTGGCCAAGTCCACATCAAAACCTTTGATTTGGTTGTTCTCATCCATATATTCAAAGGGAGCATAGGTTGCTTCCATCACAAACTTCAGTTCAGTTTGTGCATTTGCGCTCAAAGCGGTCAGGCCAAATAGGGCTGCAATAATTGTCTTTTTCATATCATAACTCCTTGTCACGAAATTTTAGTGATTTAAGTAAGCGGCAAACTGCGGGGTTTGTGGGTTATCAAAGGCCTCGCGAGTACCAAATTCAACCACCTTTCCTTGCTCTAGATACAAGACATGGCTGGCGACTTTGCGCGCAAAATCGACTTCATGAGTCACGATCACTTGTGTGATCCCTGTAGAACTCAGCTCTTTAATAATGCTAACCACTTGGTTGGTGATCTCAGGATCAAGCGCCGCGGTTGGCTCATCAAATAAGAGGGTATCTGGGTGCATCATCAAAGCGCGGGCAATGGCGACACGCTGCTGTTGGCCACCGGAGAGTTGAATTGGCCAAGCATCTGCTTTATCACCCAGATGTAACTGTTGCAAAATGGTTTGGGCGCGGGTGGTTGCATCCGCTTTATTCATCCCCAAAACTTTGATAGGGGCTTCAATCAAGTTGCCAAGCACGGTTTTGTGAGGCCACAGGTTGTACTGTTGAAAAACCATGCCGACTTTACGACGTAGATTCATCGCCGCTTGATCGCTTAAAGGATTGGCAAAATCAACATCGGTTTGCGCAATGTGCATGGTGCCTTGCTCGGCAACTTCAAGAAGATTAAGAATGCGAAGTAGCGAACTTTTCCCTGCACCACTGGGGCCTAATAGCACCAAGGTGTCGCCTTTCTCACAGCTGAGGTTGATATCGTGCAGCACCTGATGCTGACCGTAAAACTTATTCACCTTGTGTAGTTGAATACCCATTCAAACATTCTGCATTAATCAGGAATTGTGGTCATAATACCTCTAATGAGTATTTATGCAATACGAATGTATAAAATATTTATCCAGGCGAATAAAAAAACAGCAGAAAATGCTCCTGCTGTTTTTAACTGATTGATTCACAAGTTATAGCTGTAAGAAAAATAGCATCATGAAAGGCACGGAAAGGCTTAGAATAAATCCACTAACAATGGCCGTGGGTACGCAGTGGATTCCACCACACCTTTGAATAATTGGCAGTGTAAAATCCATGCTAGTTGCACCGCCGTAGCCAATTGCAGTATTTGGGAAACGGCGCATGATCAGGGGAATGGAGATAAGCGCCACCAGTTCTCGTAGCAGCTCATTTAAAAAAGAGGCGCCGCCATAGACAGGACCAAGGTGATCGCCGATCAAAATTCCAGACAATGAATACCAGCCAAATCCTGATGCCATGGCTAGTCCTTGATGCCAAGGGAGCGATAGGATCAATGCAGCCAATAGTCCGCCCAGCCAAGATGTCATGATCAATACAGCCGCCAGCCGAATCCCTGCGCGGTTGAGTAGAATTTGTTTGAGACCAATTCCGCTATTGCCAAGTTGCATACCGATAAGCAGCAAAAGCACCATCAGGATCACTGTATTGGCTTGGTCAACCCAATCAAGGGGTAGGGCAATCCAGTATTTGGTTGCAAGCCCGACAACGAAGCCTGCCAGTACAGCAACAAGTAAAGAGAGGGATTCTTTGGCATGAGGCAGACTATTTTCATCACCTTGCTGCTCTTTAACCGCGAGTGGATAGCGCCAGTCGACCCAGAGCAATGCCATGAGGTTGAATAAGCCAATACTGAGGAAAAAAGTTAGGGTGAGCAGGCCGACTTGACCAAGGTTGGTCAGTAGGTTATCGAGCGCAGCAAGACTTACACCAATCAGCGCCAAAATAAGGGTGATCAGTCGATTGGTGAGATTTGAGACAAAACGCTGCCATTTTTCTTGGCGCAGCGGAATAAAATAGCCAACAAAAAGCGGCGTAAATATAAGAAGCATGCCCTGAAACATATTCTCCTCCATGAGACGGCGATGGATGGGGCGATAAAATAGGGATTATTGATGAAAAATAAAATACATCAATGGTTGGCATTGCGACATTTTCTAATGCCAACCATCAAGGAAACTAATTTATCACATGCCGCTCAGTTGCAGGACTTCTTGGCAAGCCTGTTGGAAGGCTTGATCGTCGAGGTTGGAGAGTTGATATAAGATATCAGCGCCATCTGCGCTTAGCTCAATATCATGCGCGCTTAGTGCTTGTTCATCATGGCTTCGAAATAAAAGAAGGTGATTGGCCATGGTGGCGATGTCGTGGTAACTCGGTTTTTCGGGATCGACATGGTTCATCCGTCGGTTGCCAGCCACGGTGAGAAAATCTTTGTCAAACTGCCAGAATTGAAGCACAGAGAAACTAGCCTCAGCACAGCATTGCGCCATCACATCCTTGGCGAGTTCAAAATCGATGTAATTGCCTTCTTTCAAATATTGAGATAAAGCGCTGACCAGTGAGAATAGGCCGATATCAGCTAATAGGCCAATCAGCATCGCTTTGCCTGCATCAAGCTCTAGCTGCGGGTTGCGCTTCATAAACTCTTGGCAAATCAGTACCATGGTGGCAGCAAAGGTGCGACTAAGACCGGCGCTTTTGGTCAGTAGTGCATTGCACTCTTGGCTAAATTGCGCATCTTTTTTCAGCTGCTCAATGGCTTTGGCTGTGATCAGATCTTTGACCCGTGCGATCCCAAGGCGCGAAACGGCAGTCAGGATATCGTGGCATGGACCAAAACGTGGACTAAAAAGTGCGCTGTTTGACGCGTAAACACAGGCACCCGATAAACTTGGGTCTTCGGTCAGTGCTTTGGCGATGGCTTTGATGGTGACATCATCACGCAGGCTTAATTGCTGGATGTTGAGTACCACTTGTGGAATCGGTGGTAGTTTCAGTTGGCGCTGAGCAATCGCCTCGGTGACTAAATTTTTAAACTCACATTTTAAGTCGTTGACGATTTTTTGCTTATTTGGCGTGAGCCAATATAAAGGCAGGGAGGTCATACGTTCTCGGCTTTTCACTATTGTTGTAATCATCAGTAGATTAATGATTTCTGATTCGCCCTGCACGAAATAAACTACAAAATGAGAGCTCGATGGGTATCCATGGGTTTTCCTGCTTATTGTTTGCCATTTTGATGGATTTATTTACGAAAAAGAATCATTTACAAGTGGTTGCGATGACTTTATTCGTCGTGCTCTGCGTCCTGTTCATCGATTTGTTGAAACAGCGCTTGTAGAAAACGCAGGGTATCTTGATGGCTATCACGAGAGAGCAAACTTTGTTTTTGTTGGCAACTGAGTGGCAGGATTTCTAACCAGCGGTAACACAGCCATACCGCATTTTGATAATCAAAGTGCGGATATAGCGCAGCATATTCAGGATTGGAGCGAAAGAATGCTTTGAGCTTTAAAACCATGGACTGCGCATGGCTGGGGGTTTCGCTCGGAGCCCAATTGGTCAGCGGAATCGTTTGAGCCACTAACAAGCCATCATCATCTCCGCGAATATCATGAATTTTGACGCGCTCAACCCCTTGGATAGTAATGCTGAAAAAGCCATCTTCAAGTTGGTCAAAATCGATGATTTTGACATGGGTGGCTAAGGTGCCGAGTGCCAGCATCTGTTTTTCAGCTTCAGTGTGCTGCTCTTCTATCATCGCCAACGCAAAACCACACTGCTGTGCGCAGCACTCTTTGACCATTCGGACATAGCGTGGCTCAAAGATTCGAAGTTGCATGATCCCGCCAGGGAAAAGGTGAGAAGCAAGTGGGAACGCGGCTAATTGCATGTCGTCTCCAAGATTAATGTGCATCTTGTGATTTAAATTTAGCTGTTTTGCGAACAAAGGTCGATCGATGCCAATGTAACGCAGTGAATGATAAATGCGACCGCTCTGACAAAATGTGAAACGCATGACGCGTTACATAAAATCTTGTCGATACAAATCACGCAATGTAAGTGCCTGAAATGGCCCTGACATTCCTCTGACTTTGGCAAACAATAATCTCTGTCGAAATTTTGACGCAACCACGATTATCGATTCGGGTTTGGAGGACATATGACATTGGCAGTCGATACAATTGCAACGTATTGTGCACGTTTTGGTGACAACTATAAGCGTTCCATGTTTGGTGGTACGGGGCTATTTCATAGTGACGCCATGTTTTCACTCGTGACGGGCGGCCGTTTTTATTTGCGCGGTGGTGCAGACTTAGATGATCGCTTTATGGCGCTAGATTGTCCGCGCTATACCCATAAAAAGCGCTCATCTACGGCGGTGGTTAATTACTATGATGTGTCTGAGTTGTTTTTGGCCGAGTCACCAAATTTAGATCCGTTGATTGAAGCGGCAATTGAACAAGCGCAGGTTGATCGCACTGAGCGCAATAACAATCAAAATTTACGTTTGCGCGATCTACCGAATCTACGTTTGACCCTAGAGCGCATGATAAAAAAGTCAGGGGTACCTGATGTTGACACCTTTATGGACTTGGGCGCTGCTGAAGTCTACAAGCGTGTAAAACAAGTGCATGGCGATACGGTTGACGAAAAGTTACTTTGGATGTTTGCAGGTGCCTGTGAAGGGATCCATTGGACTTTGATTGATATGCAGCAGCAGCAAGCATTGCTGCGTCAGACCGCGTAACAATACCCAGTTTGGTTTAAGAAATACGTCACCTCAAAGCGCTTTCGAGCGCTTTTTTTGTGCGTGCTCACAAATTTCTAAACTGAAAATCCCGCCATTGATGAGGGAATCGTTTGCCCTTGGGAAGTGTGATCTATCCAGCGTTGCAATTGCAAAAACTCCACTAGAGTAAGACTTAGCCTTTCCTCAAACTCAAGGAGCTTTGCCATGACAGCAAGCGTATTTCACCTCGGCGTAAATCAAGATGACTTTCAAGGTGCCACATTGGCCATTTTGCCAGGCGACCCCGATCGCGTAGAGAAAATTGCAGGCTTAATGGAGCAACCCGAATTTCTCGCGGCGCACCGTGAATATACCCTTTATCGCGCGAAGCTTGCCGGTCAAACCGTGATTGTTTGTTCAACGGGGATTGGTGGTCCATCTACGTCGATTGCAGTTGAAGAGTTGGCGCAGCTTGGGATTCGTGATTTTCTTCGGGTGGGTACCACGGGTGCCATTCAACCTGAAATTCAAGTGGGTGATGTGATTATCACCACAGGCTCTGTGCGCTTGGATGGTGCCAGTTATCATTTTGCACCAGCGGCATTTCCAGCGGTCGCTAACTATCGTGTGATGCAAGCGATGGAGCAGGCGGTGACTGAACTTGGTTATCCCTTGCATTTGGGCGTCACAGCGTCAAGTGACACCTTTTATCCAGGACAAGAGCGCTATGACACAGTGTCTGGCCGCGTGATAAAAAGCCTGCAAGGTTCAATGGCTGAATGGCAAGCCATGGGCGTGCTGAACTATGAAATGGAATCTGCGACCTTATTGACACAATGTGCCAGCCAAGGTTTTCGAGCCGGCTGCGTGGCTGGGGTGATTGTCAATCGGACCCATCAAGAGATTCCTGATGCAAAAACACTAGCGCTGGTGGAAACTCGCGCGATTACAGCAGTCGTTGTAGCGGCAAAACGTTTGATTCAGACCGCTTAGTGTCGAGGTTTCATTTAGCAGTTTTGTGTTACATTTCATTGTTCAATTTTCGCTGATTGATATGCTTTAAATCACTGGATTGTAAAAAGGCAGCTTGGCTGCCTTTTTTGTTTGTAACAGCGCGCAATGCAAACCGAGTGTCGAATCATTGGTCTTATTTATTAAACATTTTACTAACATGGATTTCGTAATCCCTTGAAGGTGAGACCATAATAGAAGAAGTCCGACAACAATCTGATCAGGCATGCGCTTGGGGGAGTACAAATGGAATCTTTGAAAGTGATCGACTACATGAATAACCGCCCCGTGTTATTCACCACTCAGATGTCACTGACTGTGGCTTTGGAGCGTCTATTACAGTCAAGGCAGACCGGTGGGCCCGTTGTGAATGAAAAGGATGAGGTGATTGGTTTTATTTCAGAGCAGGATATGATTCAAAAGCTGCTTAAAGTGAGCTATCACTGTGAAGATGCTGCTCAGGTTGGTGATTGTATGCGAACGGATGTTCTGTCAGTGGATCCCAATGATTCAATTCTTGCATTGGCTGAGATGATGTGTGGGCAAAAACCGAAAGTGTACCCTGTGGTTGAAAAGGGTCGATTGGTGGGGGTGATCACCCGTCGCAATGTACTCGATGCGATTCACGCGCAGATCCTGAAGTGCTTTCAACATCCCGTATAACGAATTTTTGATAGAAGCCACCTGAAAGGGTGGTTTTTTTTGGTGAAGGATTGAACCTTTCATACATTGACGTATTGATCGAAGAAAAGTATTCGAAGACCATCATTTGAATAGAATTAGGCAATTTATCGATACGACTTATTGTATTAACTAGCTAACGCACTAAGACTTAGGGCCTAAAATCTGCGGGCTATCGCAATCAAATGTTACAAAATGTAAATATTGATGCTAACCGTCCGTTATCGCTCAATTTAATTGATCTGCTTCCTATTTAATTCAAACCATCCGCGTAGAATGAATCTTTCAGTATTTTTCTGCAGCATTGACTTGCTGTGACTTTTGGTTACCTACAGTGGATTGTTGATTGCCATGAGCCGATACCTCAAATACGTCCTACCTATTATTATTCCATTGATCATCCTTTTGATGCCGCTATCGGCATTTCCCATTGAAGGAATGACTGTTTTACAACAACGTGTGATTGCCATTTTCCTTTTGGCCGCCCTGTGTTGGGTGCTAGAGCCCATTCCAATTTACGCAACATCCGTTTTAATTATTGTTCTTGAACTGCTATTGATTTCCGACAAGGGGATATTCTTTTTTCAGCAAGGCAATGGTGAGGCATCTTTTGGTCATCTGCTCTCTCATAAAGAGATCATGGCAACTTTTGCAAGCCCGATCATTATGCTGTTCTTGGGCGGTTTTTTTCTGGCCATGGCGGCCACGAAATATCGTTTAGATGTGAACTTAGCGCGGGTGCTGCTTAAGCCCTTTGGTGAAGATCCAAAATTTGTCACCTTGGGTTTAATGCTGATCACCGCCATTTTCTCGATGTTTATGTCCAATACCGCAACCACGGCGATGATGCTTTCGATTTTAACGCCGGTTCTTGCGGTATTTGCCACCAGCGATCCTGCGCGCGTGGCGCTCGCATTATCCATTCCCATTGCAGCTAACATTGGCGGCATCGGTACGCCAATTGGCACACCACCCAATGCCATTGCACTGAAATATTTAACTGGTGAAAACGCCATTACCTTTGGTGAGTGGATGGCCTTTGGGGTGCCATTTGTGGTGGTGCTGCTGGCTTTTGCATGGGGACTTCTTTGTCTGTTTTATCCAGCTGAGCAAAAGAGCATGAAGCTGGAAATTAAAGGGAAGTTCTTAAAAACGCCAAAAGCGATCACAGTTTATCTCACCTTTGGTGTCACCATTTTGCTTTGGTTGATGGGCTCAAAGCACGGCATGAACTCTTATACCGTTGCACTGATCCCTGTCGCGGTTTTCTCATTGACGGGCATTATCAACAAAGAGGATTTGAAAAAAATCTCTTGGGATGTGCTGTGGTTGGTTTCAGGCGGTATTGCGCTAGGTCTAGCGCTTGATAAAACCGGTCTTGCCAGCAATATGGTTCACAGTATTCCATTTGATGATTTCTCACCTTATGTGGTGCTACTTGGCGCCGCTACCTTATGTTTATTGATGGCAAACTTTATGTCGCACACTGCGACGGCAAACTTGTTGATGCCGATTATGGCAGCCCTGGGCGCATCAATGACCAGTCTGGCGCCAATGGGCGGTGAGATAACATTGATTCTGGTGGTGACCTTTGCCGCATCACTGGGCATGTCATTGCCAATCAGTACGCCGCCAAATGCCTTGGCACACGCGACTGGTAATGTGTCGAGTAACCAAATGGCGAAGACCGGTGTGATCATTGGCATCGTTGGTGTGCTCATGAGCTTTGTGATGATTTGGATGCTTCGTATGGTGTCGTTTCTATAATGCCAATTTTTCAGCGTGAGCGAGAACGGCTCATTGAGGTTTATTTTTCGCAGCAATCACGTCAGCTGACGATTGAAGCTGGCGTGCGATTAATGACCCAAAATGGTTTTAATGATCGTCTGTATTGGGTGAAGTCGGGGGAGCTCAAAGGCTACTACGAATCATCAAAAGCAGATTTGAGTTTAAAGCCGGGGACTGAGCTTTTTACGGTTAGTCCCGGTGAAATTGTTGGTGTGCATAGTTTTTTCTCACGCAGCACTGTGGCTTCAACCACGATAATTGCTTCGCAAGACAGTGAGCTTGGTTGGATTGATCTCAATACCGAGGCTTTAGAGCCAGAGCTTTATGGCGCTTTGTCCGATCAATTGATGCCACTGATTGTGGATGAGCTAGCGCGGCGTCAGCAAATCATGGTGCAGCAGACCGCCGCCAAAGAGCGCGCGATGCAAAAGCTGTTTCGCGCAGAGCAAATGACCACCTTGGGTCAGCTTGCGGCAGGTATTGCACATGAGCTGAATAATGCTGTTGGCGTACTGAGCAGTAAAACTGAGACGTTGCAGCAATCTATTTATCAGCGCATGGTGCAACGTCGCCCACATTTATGTGAATACCTAGAACATGGATTGAACCATGGCCAGCAGCAATCATCTGCTGAAGTGCGTCAGCGTGCGAAATATTTTGCGCAACAATATGGCCTTGAAAAAGGTAAGGCAAAGCAACTGGCACGCGCATGGCCTGAAGATGAGATCCCACAGCATTGGCTCACGCATTTGGATGACGCGCTGATCTATTGGGATATGGGACGGGATATTCATGATATGCGTTTGGCTGCGACTCATGCCACCCATATTGTGCGCTCAGTGAAACAACTGGGGGGCGGTGAACAAGACAAGCAATATAACGTCAATGTGAATGACACCATTGAGCAGGCATTGTCATTGTTGCAAAGCCCGCTTCGGCGGGTGCAAGTGGCATGGCATGGTGGTGAGATGCCTGCCATCTATGCCTGTCAAAATGAGTTAGTCCAAGTGTGGATTAATATCATTAAAAATGGGTGTGATGCGATGATGGGAATGGCGTCACCTCAGCTTGAAATACAAACCACGGTGCAACGTAAATCGATTGTGGTCACCATTAGTAATAATGGTCCTGCGATTCCAGAAGAAGTGCGCCGTAAGATTTTTCAGCCCAACTTTACCACCAAAAAAGGGGGGCTCTCCTTTGGCTTGGGGCTCGGCCTGTCGATTGCACAGCGCATTGTGCAGAGTTACGAAGGCTCGATTGCCGTCAAGAGTGATGATTCGCGAACCACATTTCGCATTAAACTGCCTTTTGAGGACAGCTATGGATAAGCTCAATATCATTTGTGTCGATGATCAGCGTGAAGTGTTAAGCGCTGTGCTAAAAGATTTAGAACCTTTAAGTCAATTGTTTGCAATTGAAGATTGCGAGTCTGGCGATGAAGCCCTCGAGCTCATGGATGAACTGGATGCTGAGGGCGAATATGTGGCGCTGGTGGTATCTGATCATGTGATGCCAGGAATGACTGGCGTTGAGCTGTTGACTGAGGTGTCAAAGGATGGCCGTTTTGTACACACCAAAAAGATTTTGCTCACCGGCCAAGCGACACATCAAGATGCGATCAGTGCCATTAACCAAGCGCGTATTGAAAGTTATTTTGAAAAGCCGTGGCAGGCTGAAGTTCTCGTGAGTACGGTTCGCAACCTGATCACTGAATATATCTTTGATATGGGATTGGATCATACCCAGTGGCTGGAAGCACTTGATCAGCAAGTGGTGTTAAAGCGCCTGCACTAACTGGTTTGTGATTCATCAGAATTGAATCCATTGAATGCCCAGTTTCAATAGCCGTTGAAACTGGGTTTTTTGATGAAAAGTCTTAAAGTTAAGGCAGTAGCGACTATGCTCATTGACAGGGATCCTGTATCAAGGAGCAGACTTTGCCTGATTCATCTCACGCTCATTTTCAGCGACAAAAGCAAAAACCGAACGCATTGACTCAGCAATCGAGTCGGTTTGACCAAGCCATGCTGCTCACCAAGCGCCATTTAGGATTTGTGGTGTTATTTAGCTTGGTCAGCAACGTTTTGATTTTAACCCTGCCGATTTATAGCTTGCAGCTATTTGATCGCGTCCTCACCAGCGCCAGCATCAATACGTTGGTTGCGCTATGCGTTATTGCGGTGGCACTACTCAGCTTGCAAGCGGCTTTTGACTATATTCGAACCAGCATTTTGCAGCAGTCTGGATTGAATTTAGATGCGATGATAGGGCCCAGTATTTTGGCGCAAAGTGTGCGGCAAAGTGCGGAGAAAAATCACAGCGATCGACAAAGCATGAATGCGCTGGCTACGCTGCGGCAGTTCTTTCTGTCACCATCTTCAACCGCCATTTTTGACCTGCCTTGGACGCCCATTTTTCTAATGGTGCTGTTTTTGCTGCACCCATTGATTGGCGCCATTGCGCTGGCAAGTATTGTCCTCTTTACCGGTTTAGCGTTTTGGACCATACACCAGCAGCAAAAGCAAAGCGCTGCGGTTGAGCTATCACAAAAACAGCAGCAATTTGCATCCCATGACTATTTGCGTCATGCCTCGATGTTACGGGCCATGGGAATGACCGAAAGTATGGTCATGCGTTGGCAGCAGGATCAACAGCGTTTGCTTCAAGCGCAGTGGCAAGTGCATAGTAAGCAAAGTCAGTTGCTAGCGCTGAGCCGATATTTGCGCACACTGTTACAGATCATGGTGCTGAGTGTCGGTGTACTGTTGGTGCTTGAGCAGCAGCTTGGTGCCGGTGCGATTATTGCTAGCTCTATTTTGATGTCGCGCGTATTGGCTCCCTTTGAACAAGGGGTGATGAGCTGGCGTCTATCCATTCAAGCCTATCGTGCTTATCAGCAGCTTCGACACTTTGTGTTAAACCAAGATCCCATGAGTAAAACCCATCTTCCTGAGCCCAAAGGCGATATCTGCTTTGAGCAAGTGGGGCTGAAATTTGAAGGACACCAACATGCGGTGCTTCAAGGCGTCAATTTTAAGCTTGGTGCCGGACAAGCGCTGGCCATTATGGGTCATTCGGGTGCAGGTAAAACATTGTTGGTGCAATTGTTGATGGGCATTCATCAGCCTACGGTTGGACAGATTCGCATTGATGGCGCAGCGATTTCACAATGGCCTGAAGCGCAATTTGGCCAAGTGATTGGTTATCTGCCGCAACATGTGGGTTTGCTTAGCGGGACGGTGGCGGAAAATATTTGTCGATTTACCGATGCGCCAGCTGAAAAAATTGTTCATGCAGCGCAGCTTGCTTGTGTGCATGAGTTGATTTTATCGCTGCCTTGCGGTTATGACACGCCCATTGGTGAGGGCGGCGTACAGCTTTCAGGTGGGCAATTGCAGCGTTTGGCACTTGCGAGAGCAATCTTCTCCAACCCGCGCGTGTTGATATTAGATGAGCCCAATTCAAACCTTGATCCCGAAGGGGAAGTGGCGCTCGCTATTGTCTTGCAATACTGCAAAGAGCAGGGGATCACTGTGGTGATGATTAGTCATCGACCCGGCTTTTTAAAACAGATGGATTGGGTCTTGGTGCTCAAAGATGGCCGCGTAGAAAAAGCAGGTACCAGTGAGCAGTTTTTAGGGCAGCAACAAGCCATTCGTCATCATAAAAAGGCTAAGGAGGTGAGTCATGCCACGTCTTAATACGCCACTTTTAAATACGCAACGAATTATTGTGTTGGGACTATGTTTGCTGTTTTTAGGTGTAGGGGGCTTCTTGGTATGGTCGATGACCGCAAAGCTTGAGTCGGCATCTATCGCTTCAGGTCAACTGGTGGTGGAGAGTGAACGTAAGAAAATTCAGCATTTAGCTGGGGGATGGGTCAAGGCGATTCATGTTAAAGAGGGACAACGCGTTGAACCTGGCGATCTGTTAATTGAGCTTTCTGATGCGCATGCAGAAGCCAATTATCAGCAAGTCTATCAGCGGGTGGTTAGTCTTGAGGCCAGTCAAATTCGCCTGAAAGCGCAGCTGAAAAACCAAGAGGCACTGGATTTTTCTGCGCTGCAAACTATTCAAATGAGCGCGGTACAAAATATTTATCAGCACCAACGATTATTGTTTGAGCAAGCGCGATTGCAGCAACAGATGGAGCAAAGTCAGTATGAGCAGCAAGGGCGATTGTTAGCCCAGCAGGAGCAAGGCACTGTGTTTCAGCTTCGCGCGGTGGCGCGCCAGTTATCACTCATTGCACAAGAGATCCAAATGACCAAGCAACTGCTTGAAAAGGGATATGTTGCCAAAACAAAGCTGCTTGAATTGCAACGTCACCACGCTTCAGTGCGCGCGCATCAAGCCGAGCTGCAAGCACAAAAAAGCGTACTCAAAGAGCAAATAGTAGCTCTCAAACAAGCCTATGAGGCTCAGCAGCTCGCCAAACGATCGCAATATACCCAAGAGTTAGCGCTAAATAGTGAAGCGCTTCGCGATGCTAAGCAAGCGCTGCATGCCGTCACCGATGTGCGCAAACGCGTTGAAATTCGCAGTGAACACCAAGGTGTAGTGGTGGGCTTGAGTGTTCACAGTGTCGGTGGTGTGGTTCGCCCGGGACAGGTACTGATGGAGCTGGTGCCTGTTAACGATAATTTGGTTGTTGAGGTGACGCTGTCACCGCAAGATATCGATTTGGTCCGAGTTGGGATGCCTGCGCGTATTCGGCTGAGCGCTTATAATGTGCGAACAACACCGGCATTTGCTGGCACCGTGATTCATGTCGATGCCGATCGCTTGAATCAGAGTCGTGAATCGAGCCAAAGCGGCTATCAGGTGCGAATTGCATTTGAGCAAGCAGAGCTTGAGCGGTTTAATAGTATTGAGCTTTATCCTGGTATGCCAGCTGAGGTCTATGTGCTTCATGAGTCGAGAACCATGATGGATTATCTGTTGGCACCTTTGCAGCGAGGTTATTACCGCGCTTTTCGTGAAGCATCTTAAGGGCGCAATTATTCGATTGATTCAATTTTCATTGAACACTTCGAATGTTCATTCACTGTTTTCCATTCAGCAACTAGGAAAAATGGGAAAAAGAAAAGGCCTCAAATGAGGCCTTTTGTGTTGATGGTGCTTATAGCATGAATCAAACGATATCCGTTTCAGGGTTCAAGTGAATATCTTGCGCATCACAATCGCTCCAAATCGTCACCTCATCGCCTTGGTTGTTGCTAAAGGTATAAGCATGAAGCGCATTGGTATCAATATCTTTGGCTTCATAGGCGGCTTTTAGTGAGCTTGATAGGGTGCTGAGACTATCGGTTTGTTGCCAGTCATAGCCCAGAAGATCAATGCTATCTGCGCCGCTACATACAAATTGATTGTTAGATAGCTCATCGGTGCTATTGGCGAGGATCTTATCTAGCGCCAACTTAATGGATGCATTGGAGGCATTGACTAAAACGCCTTCGAGCTCTTGGAACGCGGTTTGACTCATATCGATCATATTATTTTCAAGTGGGTCATCGACCAGTAAGACATCAAAGCCGCTGCCGCCACTAAAATGCACCGTGGCATTGTCGGTTTGGACCACATCATCTTCATCAAAGATCAGCAGGTCACTGCCTTCGCCGCCAAAGAGTTGGTCAACACCGCTGCCGCCATCGAGGGTATCATCGCCGGTAAGGCCAAAGAGCAGATCGTCACCACCATCGCCATACAAACGGTCTGACTCGCTACCGCCGTCAAGAAAATCACTGTCATCACCGCCATATAGAACGTCTTGTCCATCGCCGCCTGAAAGCTTATCGGCGCCACTACCGCCACTGAGGGTATCATCGCCGATAGCGCCATAGAGTTGATCGCTTCCGCTGTCACCCTCAAGGGTATCATCACCTTCCTCACCGTAGAGGAGGTCGTCGCCGCTGCCACCTTTTAAGCGGTCATCACCTTCATTGGCCCATAGGGTGTCGTTGCCGCCATCGCCTTTGAGCAAGTCATCGCCAAGACCAGCAATCAGCGTATCTTGTCCGCTTCCACCATAAAGACTGTCATTGCCTTCACCACCTTCAAGAATATCGTCGTTGTTTTGGCCATAGAGCTTATCGTCGCCAAGACCACCTTCGAGTCGATCATCGCCACTGCCGCCATAGAGTTTGTCGTTGCCGGCATCGCCAGAGAGTTGGTCATCGCCGCTTCCTGCAAGGAGTGTGTCTTGCCCATCGCCACCAAAGAGTTGATCTTGTCCCGCGCCTGCCGTTAAGCGATCGTCACCGCCGTCACCATAGAGCACATTATCGCCGCCAGTGGTGGTTAGTTGGTCATCGTCATCGCCGCCTTCTAGGCGATCATTGCCTGCACCTGAAAGCAGGGTATCTGCACCAGCGCCACCAGAGAGTGTGTTGTGTCCATCACCTGCATCTAGAGTATCATCACCCGCGCCGCCATCGAGCACGTCATGACCTGCGCCTGTGGTCAGGGTATCTTGCCCCTCATTACCATAGAGTCGATTATCACCTTGGCTATCGCTGAGGCTGTCATCACCCAAACCGCCGAGTAGGGTATCTGCACCTTCACCGCCATCAAGCGTGTCATCACCTTGGCCACCAGACAATTGGTCATCACCCGCAAAGCCCTCGAGACGGTCATCGTCATCGCCACCATCGAGCGTATCACTGCCATCACCACCATAGAGGGTGTCTCGACCAGCATCACCAAAGAGGGCGTTTAGCCCTGTTTGGCCATGCAGTTCATCATCGCCTGCGCCGCCATAAAGGGTATCTTGTCCACTACCGGCAAAGAGTTTATCCGCACCTTCGCCGCCATAGAGGGTATCGTTACCGGTATCGCCAAGTAGGGTATCTTGGCCGCTCTCACCGTAAAGGGTGTCATGATTGTCACCCCCTTCGAGAAGATCATCGCCTGCACCTGCGCGCAGAGTGTCATTTCCGCTAGCGCCTGAAAGATGGTCTTGCCCTTGGCCGGTCTGCGCGGTATCAGCGCCGCTACCACCAAAGAGGGTGTTATCACCATCACCCAGTGTGATTTGGTTATCCCCAGCTTCGCCATAAACCACATCGTCACCAGCACCCATGGTGAGGGTATCTTGGCCATCACCGGCGAAAAGAATATTATCGCCTTCACCGCCAAGAATGGTATCAGCGCCACTACCGCCATAGAGGGTATCGCTTGCATCGCTACCTTGCAGGGTATCATCGCCGCTGCCACCATCGAGGTAGTCTTGGCCCTCACCACCCACGAGGTAGTCTTGATTGGCACCGCCAAAGAGGGCATCGTTACCTTCACCGCCATAGAGTTCGTCTTGGCCTGCACCGGCATCGATGAAGTCATCACCTAGGCCTGCTTCAATGCGATCGTCGCCATCTCCGGCGTACACAAGATCGTCACCGCTACCTGCATCAATGGTGTCTTGGTCTATACCGCCATAAATCTGGTCATCACCTGAGCCCGCATCAATGGTATTTTGTCCGGATTCACCGAAGATTCGGTCGTTACCGCTACCCGCATCAAGCGTATCTTGGCCACTGCCAGCATAGAGCGTGTCATCGCCTGCATTGGCAGTGATCACGTCATCGCCGCTACCACCACTGAGAATGTCGGCATCATCACCACTGAGTAGGGTATCGTTACCTTCATCACCATACAGCTCACTTTGACCCAGACCACCATCGAGACGATCGTCGCCACTGCCGCCAGCGAGTAAATCTCGGCCATCACCGCCCATCAAGGTATCATCGCCGCTATCGCCGACAAGAATGTCATCGCCTTGTTCGCCTAGGATGAGATCATCACCCGCACCGCCAAGGGCGACATCATCACCGATACCAGCGTAAAGTTTGTCATCACCACTTCCGCCAGAGATTTGGTCATCGCCTTCAGATGCGAGAATCAGATCATTATCGCCGCCACCATGGAGCTCATCGCTTTGCGTAGAGCCTTCTAGGGTATCGGCGCCTTGTCCGCCATAAAGTTTGCTGGCATCTTGGCCTGCATATAGGGTGTCATTGCCATCTTCGCCATAGAGGGTATTGGCGCCGCTTTGTCCATACATGACATCATCGCCCGCGCCGGCATAAGCGGTATCATCGCCTGCGCCAAGGTGAAGTTTATCGTCACCATCGCCGGTAAAGAGGGTGTCTTGACCTTCGCCAGCATCAATGGTGTCCGCACCTTGTCCGGTGTAGATTTGATCGTCCCCAGTACCAGCAATGATTTGGTTGTCACCGTCGCCTGCAAAGAGCAGATCATTACCATCCCCTAGATTAATTTCATCTGTACCGCTGCCCGCATAAACCGTGTCATGACCTGTGCCAGCATCAATGCGATTGTCGCCATCACCGGCAAAGATAGTGTCGTTGCCTGTGCCTGTATCAATAGTGTCGATACCCGCGTCGCTATAAACGGTGTCGTCGCCTGCGCCGCCTTCAAAGCGGTTATCGCCACCTTCACCAAAGAGGGTGTCATTGCCTTCGCCGCCAATGAGATGGTCATCACCACTACCGGCATAAATCACATCATCGCCGCTGCCTGCATCGAGCGTGTCGTTGCCTTCGTTACCATGCAAAATGTCGTCGCCAGCTTCACCAAAAAGTCGATCATCGCCTGCACCGGCAAAGAGTTGGTCATTGCCTTCACCTGCGATAAGGGTGTCTTGGCCATCGTCACCATAAAGCTGATCATCACCTAAACCGCCAGTAATATGGTCATCACCAAGCTCCCCAAAGAGCAGGTCATTACCTTCGCCGCCTTCGATTTGGTCGTTGTCATCACCACCGAGAAGAAGATCGTCACCGCTGTCACCTTGGAGTGTGTCTTGGCCTTCGCCGCCCATGATGAAATCATCACCGGCACCACCAATCAGTTGGTCGTTACCAGCATCGCCATGCAGCTCATCGTTATCTAAACCACCAAGCAGCGTATCGTCGCCTAGACCGCCGAGTAGGGTATCTTGACCCGTATCGCCTTTGAGGGTGTCTTGGCCATCATCACCAATCAGGGTGTCCTGACCTTCGCCACCTTCGATAACATCATCACCTAGCTCACCTAAAAGCAGATCATCGCCGCCATCGCCATAGAGGGTGTCATCGCCATCACTGCCGAGCAGAGTGTCATTGTCACTGCCACCCGAAAGCAAATCTTGGCCAGCACCACCGACAAGCACGTCAGCCCCTTCACCACCAAAGAGGGCGTCATCATTGATATCACCATCGATAAAATCATCACCTTCACCGCCATAGATGGTGTCATCGCCTTGTTGACCGAAAATTACATCATCGCCTTGGCCACCATAAATGGTGTCATCGAAGATGTTATGCGCAACAAAGGAGAGCGACTCAATGCTATCGATAGACTCACCTAGCTCGTTTTCAATACGGAAATGAAATAAACGATTGTCGTCTACATCGGCATCTGCATATTGAAAGGTGAGTTCGAACTGGCCGTTCTCGTTGATCTCAACGCGATGACTTTGCAAGATATTCCCTTGTTCATCGATCATTTTCACGGTAACCGTTTGCTCATCGCTTGATAGGGTAAAGAGGCTGCTGAGCTGACCTTCACCATCAACCAGATAGTTATCGAGGCGAACGCTATGCTCGATTTTTTCACTGGGCTCCTGTGAACCCGCTTGATATTCATAGACGGTTTGCGATGTACCCCATGAATCATCGATATTACCGTCCGGAGATTCTGGTGTTATCTCGGGTTGTAAATCGTAGGGGGTATCACCAAAGAGGGTATCTTCACCGCCCTCGCCGAGCAGTCGGTCACTGCCTGCGCCACCGGTGACATAATCATTGCCGTCGCGGCCTTCAACTTCATCATGTCCCTCTTGAACATGGATTTCGTCATCAGCACTGGTTCCGATGATTTTGTCGTTGTCTTTAGTTCCTTGCATGGCGCACCTCGTCAATGATGTGGTTTGAATCTGTGTTGATTGTAGAAATTACATACATCTTTCTGACTTGAGTTAGGCACAATCAGTGCCAACTCGGTTTATCGATGGACGACTGAGCTGTTGATGATGCGCGATGGTTTCATTTTAAATCGGCAAAACATTCACTTAGATCTGACTCTCAAAATTAAGAAATGGATGATCTTGTTGCAGCTCAGTATTGAGCATAGAAGGTGGTGTCTAATGCGTCAGGCAAAATGCACAGATAAATAGAGGAAAGTGCAAGATGCGATGAAAAAGAAGAAGCCAGCCTGAGGCTATGTATTAAAGGCTATGTATTTAGAGGCGATACATTTTGAAAGTGGTGCATGGAAATAAAAGGGTTCTGGAAATAAGAGGGTTCTTTGTTAGAAATGAGATGTTTGCGATTTAAAGAAAAAATTAGTGAGAATGCTGGTGTGTTGATTGAAGATGCACAGCATCTAAAATGGCATGGCCGCGCTGCTGATACCAAAGGCTCAGTAATATCAGCGCTTGGGTATTGATGTTATAAGCACGGTTGATACCGCCATCTTCATATTGCCCTGTGGGGATATAGTGATGATGTTGGGCATTGCGGATCACTTGCTGCTGAAGTTGCGTCGCAAAGGGATCATCAAAGAGCACACTGAAACCTAAGCCGACCTTATGACTGAGTGTTTGTCCGGTTTCAATCGGTTGACCGCCACTAGAAGTACTTAGCCAAGGCTGCTGATAGTAATAGAGATTGTTATAGGCAAACCAAGGCGCGCGATCCATGGCATCTTCTGCAAAGGCATAGAGTTGTTGATGCGTCAGGTAATGCTGTCGATGCATGGCATAAATTGCATCGATCTGTTGCCACCAAGGCTGCTTTGCGGTGATTTCCAGCGCGTAAAGCACATAAGGGTCGCTGGTAAAGTAGGGGAGATTACGTTCATCAATCAGTAAGTCGTGCGAGTCAGATTTGACGGTTTGAACATTCACAGTTTGAATATGGTCCCAGGAAAAAGCTTGCTCTAGCTTAAAACCAAAAAGAACAAATCCGGTCGCTGCATATTGTAAATAGCCTAAACGTCCCTCTTGCCGATAATACTGCTTCCCACGGCTAAGCTTCATGCCATAGAGCGTCCCTTGATGCACGGCACGTTTGAGCTGCCAGCGTTTAGCAATTTGACTGATCGCACCTGAAAATTGCGGCTTTTGCTCCTCAAGAATGTGAAGCCAAATCAGCAGCCTGCCGATATCCAGCGCTGACCAACCATTACCTTGATACTTTGTTTGACTATAGGGCCCAGAGGGAAGCCCGGTTTTGGCATCATATTGACGGTTTGGCAGCTGATCTTGATAAAGCGGCATGGTTTTTAGCGTGCGCAGTAATGCTTTTAAGTGCCGCTCCGTTTGCTGTGGACTTTGCAGGGCTAAGGCTTCCATCGCTAATTCAGCGCTAATGATACTGGCGATATCCCACAATGTTAGATGCGGGTAGCCAGCAACGGCATCAACTAAACCCGTATTAGCATGGCGGTAACGTGTAAAATAGGCCTGCGCTTGTAGTGCTAGTTGTCGCTGTTCTTTGCTCAGCGCTTTGCCTTGATGGGGTTGATTGGCGCCCTGTGGCTCTACGGGCGAACTGTTTTGTGAAATATCACTCGGCGAAATATTTTGTGGTGAGATACCACGCTGCTGGCGCGCTTTCATAATTTGTGGGTCGCTAGCGCTATGAATACCGCGATCGCTGAGTTTCACCTGTTCTGGCATTGGCGCTGGTGAGCCGGTTTTCGCCCAAGAGACAGGCAAAATAAACATCAGGCTCAGCATAAATGCCGCGCCTTGCGTTGCGCTTATTTGTATTTGAGGGAGAGAAGCCTTCCATCTCTTCATACACTTCACTCTTCGTATGATGATTCAGCCGTGATACGTCAATGTATCTTAGCTAACGCTTTGTTTAGCTTAGTTGAATTTTTTATCCCTGCTTTTCATTCATCTGCTATTTGATGGGATTATTTTCTTTGGTTGCTGATAAAAACGCTTGACCTTGGATATGACTCCAAGGTTTATGGTTGAGATAAATTATCATCAAGGAGAAGAATGATGTGTCAACACTGTCATGAAAGTCGCTGCCAAAGCGTCCGTCATCAGCAACTACCAAAAGTTGCACAACCCCTATCAATTGAAGATTCAGCACAGACCAGCTGCTGTGCTGGTGGGCAATGCCAGTCCAGCAAATCTCAGCAAAGTGATGATGGCTCAGGAGAGGATGAAGAGAGCGCGCGAATCCTATCGTCATCTAAAAGTGCGCCATCTCTTCAGCTCCATGCTTTACATCTCAGTCATTTCCGAGTCGCGCAGACACACTCGGCACATCCAATTTCTCCTGATTCATCGACTGATGCTGAGATGCACCAGCATTGCGATCTGTCATTTGCGACATCTGCCAATGATGAAAGTGACGCCGGTATTGCGCAGGGCGCTATGAGTGAAAGCTGGTATATCCAAGGAATGGATTGTCCAAGCTGCGCACGTAAAGTTGAAAATGCGGTAAGCCGCGTGGCACATGTTGAGAAAGCCAAAGTGCTTTTTGCGACAGAAAAGCTGGTGGTTCAATTTGCTGATCAAAAAAATCTAGCCGATGTAGAACAAGCGATAGAGAGCGCAGGTTTTCAGTATCGACGTCAAGGCGAACAAGCCAAACAAGTCCAGATGCCTTGGTGGAAAAATCGAGAAAACTGGCTGATGTTAGGTATCGCTGGTCTGATGGCGACAGCATCCGTGCTGGAGCATTTTGCACATGCAGCATCGATTGTGCTCTTTACAGTGGCGACTTTGATTGGTGTACTGCCTATTGCCCATAAAGCGTATCAGCAGATTAAAACAGGAACACCTTTTGCGATTGAAACCTTGATGGTTGTTGCCGCTCTAGGCGCGCTCTATTTAGGTGAAACCGCTGAAGCGGCCATGGTTCTGTTGCTCTTTTTATTGGGTGAGAAGCTTGAAGGCTTTGCGGCGAATCGCGCGCGAAGTGGCGTGCAATCCTTAATGGCTTTGGTGCCAGAAAAAACCATTAAAATTGTTGATGGCGCGCGTGTTGAGGTTGCGGCGAGTGAGCTGCAAGTGGGCGATATCATTGAGGTCAGTGCTGGTGAACGTTTGTGTGCCGATGGTTTGTTACTTGATAACTTAGCCAGCGTGGATCTCAGTGCGCTTACCGGTGAATCGATTCCAGTTGAAAAGCACCAAGGCGAAAAAATCGCAGCTGGTGCACTGATGGTTGAGAAAACGGTTCGCATTCAAGTGCAGAGTCAGCAAGGTGAAAACGCCATTGACCGCATTCTAAATTTGATTGAGCAGGCAGAAGAAAATAAAGCGCCGCTAGAGCGATTTATTGTGCGCTTTAGCCAGTGGTACACACCGCTGATGATGGCCATTGCGCTGCTGATTATTGTGATCCCACCATTAGCCTTTGGCGGCGCGTGGGATACATGGATTTACCGCGGTTTGGTGCTGCTATTGATTGCTTGTCCTTGCGCGCTGGTGATCTCAACGCCAGCGGCAATCACCTCTGGTCTTGCGGTTGCAGCTAAACGCGGTGCATTGATTAAAGGCGGCGCGGCGCTGGAAACATTGGCAACCATTCATACCATCGCCTTTGATAAAACCGGTACGCTAACTCAAGGGACACCGCAGGTGACAGATTTTGTCACTTTATCAGGTGAAAAGGCGCAGCGAATCGCACAAGCTGCTTCTGTTGAAGTGGGCTCGCATCACCCATTGGCCAAAGCTGTGGTTCATTATGCTAAGGAGCAGCAAGTGAGCGTGACTGAAGCAAGTGATCGACAAGCTATGGCGGGAATGGGGGTTGCTGGCATCTATCAAGGTGAAGCAGTGGCAGTTGTCGCTGCGGATCGTTTACCAACGGATGTGACGCTGTCACAGGATGTATCAAAGCAATGTGCAGATTTGCAATCGGAAGGGAAAACCCTTGGCGTCGTCTTGGTGGAAAATCAGCCTGTGGCGCTTGTTGCTTGGCGCGATCAATTGCGTTTGGATGCCAAAGATGCCTTGGCAGCGCTTGATAAAATTGGTGTCCATGCCTTTATGCTAACAGGCGATCACGGTCAAGCGGCGAAAGCTGTGGCAGGGCAACTTGGCATGGATTATCAAGCTAGTCTGCTGCCAGAAGATAAACTCAACTGGATTGCGGAGAAAAATAAGCAGGGCGGCGTTGCCATGGTGGGGGATGGGATCAATGATACGCCAGCGATGAAAACAGCATCCATTGGTATCGCTATGGGTGCAGGCTCTGATATTGCGCTTGAAACTGCAGATGCGGCGCTCACCCATAATCGTTTGATTGAGCTTGCCAACATGATTGTATTGTCGCGTAAAACCTTGGCCAACATTCGTCAGAACGTCACCATTGCGCTGGGGTTAAAAGGGCTCTTTTTAATGACCAGTGTTTTAGGGATCACCGGACTTTGGGTCGCAGTTTTAGCTGATACCGGGGCAACTGCCTTGGTGACCTTAAATGCGCTTCGCTTACTTCGATTGAAAAATAAAAAATTGGTCGATTAGTTAGAATCAGTGCACGCTGAACGATATAAACCAGCCCCAGTGGCTGGTTTTTTGTTTTCACATAACTTAATCGATGGTGCATGGCTGAATTTTCTGCAACAGCAACCAACTTCGACGATTGGCGCTATGTTTTGCTGAGTGCTTTGGTAAACTGAAGGGCCAAATAAATACCTATCGGAATAGAACCTTGCATGACTCGACTTGCCATCGTCTCCAATGATCAGCCCCTTCAACCTGAATTTGCCCCGCTTGTGGCACTGGCGACAAGACAATTGCAAGCCGGTGTCGGTTCTATTTTTCATAGCTTGTATCTCAATGGTTCCATTGCCCGTGGATGTGCAAAGCTGGGACAATCCGATCTCAATTTAACTTTAGTCACGCAAGGTCAGGTCACGCCGAAGCTCTTTAGTCAGCTCAATGCCATTTTGTATCGAGTACGCCAGCCCTATTTCAATGTGGTTTCAGATATCGACCTGCAGATTGTCAGTGTGCAAGAGGCCAAGGATCTACAGCAAATTTTCCATTGGGGTGTTTGGTTTACCCATTTAAGTCGCTGCCTTGCGGGAACCGATTTAGGACAAAGTTTTGCGCCCTTTGAAGCCAGTTGGGACTTAGCCAAGGGGCAAGATGGAGATTTTGCCAAAGTGCTGAATCATTATCGTCATCAAATCCTTGAGGCAAGAACGGTTGGCGCTTTGGTCCATGCCAGCCAGCAAATGGCAAAAAAGGCGATTCGAAGCTGTTATATGCTGGTACTCCACCTTGAAAAGCAGTGGTGTTTTGACTTTGAACCAATGGTTGAGCGCGTTGTGCATTATTATCCTGAGATGGCCTTGCCGCTTTCGCGAGTATTGATTCTATTGGCGGCAAAGCCGGTAAAACGCACCGCTATCTTGCAGCTGCTTGATGAGCAAATCCTGCCATTTCTTACGCATACCTTTGAGCAAATTGAGCGTCGGATTGGTTAGATGAGTCTCTTGAATCGAGCGCAAACCCTCAGTGTGGAAAATCAGCCCCATCATATGCCGCCGACGCAGGGATTTTTACTCACCGCACAATCACGTGATTTCGGCCAGCAGACACAAATTGAATGCTGGCTGGCAACGGAGCAAGGCCCAGTTCAACTGTTGATTGATAGTGAGCCCGTGGTGATCTTTACGCTATCGGCCCAGCGAGAGAAAATTCGCCAGTTATTGGCAACACGTGAGCTGCAAAGTGTTCAAATGAAGCCGCTTGCTTTGAAGGATTTCCAGCATCAAGCCATTGATGGCTGTTATTGCCAAACCCAAGCGCAGGCAAAAAATTTGGCGCAAGCGCTCAAGCAGAGCCAGCTGACTTGCTATGAAGATGATATTCGCCTGCATGAGCGCTACCTGATGGAGCGTTTTATTCTAGGTGGTTTGGCATTTCAGGGGCAGGCGCAATGGCATGCCAGTACGCGTCATGCGCAGCAAGGGCATTGGCAAATCACGCAAGCGAAAGTGAAATCAAGCGAAGTTAGCCCCAAGTTATCATGGGTCTCGCTTGATCTTGAATGCTCAGGTAAAGGCGTACTCTATTCCATTGGACTCTATGGCCAAATTGGTGCGCAAACCATAGGTGATGTGTTGATGGTGGGGCAAGCGCCTGAACCCGAATCTAAACCTGAACCTATGACAGATTCAGTAGATGCATCACAATCTTCTGCACAGGATTATCAAATTCACTGGGTCAGTGATGAAAAGACGCTCCTGCTTGCACTTTGTGATTGGTTTGATCGCCATGATCCAGACCTGATTTTGGGCTGGAATGTCCTTGATTTTGATATGCGCTTGCTGATTCAACGCGCCCAGTATCAACACCTGTCGTTGCGTCTTGGTCGCGGTGGTCAGGCGGCTCATTGGCGAGATAGCACACAAGGTGGTCGCGGCTTTTTAACCTTGCCTGGGCGGGTGGTTTTAGATGGGATCAGTGCGCTTAAAAATGCCACCTATGGCTTTTCAAGCTGGAGTTTGGAGTCGGTCTCTCAGCAGTTGCTCGGCGAAGGTAAAGCCATTGAGTCGCCACATGATCGCTTGGCTGAGATTGAGCGATTATTTCGTGAGGACAAACTAGCATTAGCGCACTATAACTTTCAAGACTGTGTGTTGGTTGCAAAAATATTCGCACACACCCATCTACTGGATTATCTCATTGAGCGAAGTGGCCTCACGGGTTTGTTGCTTGATAGAGCGGGTGGCTCTGTTGCTGCCTTTACCAATCTGTATTTGCCGCGTCTACACCGTGGTGGCTATGTTGCCCCCAATCTAGCTTCAGAGTCTTGGATCGCAAGCCCCGGCGGTTTTGTGATGGACTCGAATCCTGGACTTTATGATTCCGTTTTAGTACTTGATTTTAAATCGCTTTATCCATCGATTATTCGCAGTTTTTATATCGACCCCATGGGATTGATTGAGGGATTGGCACATTCTCAAGGAGAACTGGCCATTGAAGGCGAAAGCTGCGAGGCGACTGACGATATAGTGCCCGGATTTCGCGGTGGCGTGTTCCACCGTCAGCAGCATTTTTTGCCCGAGATGATTGCCAAACTATGGCATGCGCGGGATGAAGCCAAAGCCAAAGGGGAGAAAGCCTTTTCGCAAGCGATTAAAATCATCATGAACTCTTTTTATGGCGTACTGGGCTCTAGTGGCTGTCGATTTTTCGATCATCGGCTTGCATCGAGTATCACGATGCGTGGCCATGCGGTGATGAAAGAAACACGACTGATGATTGAATCGCAAGGCTATCAAGTGATCTATGGCGATACCGATTCTGTCTTTGTTTCATTGGGCCAATCACATTCACAAAAACAAGCCGATGAGATCGGTCAACATCTGGTCGATTTCATCAACCAAAATTGGCAGCAAATTTTAGAGCAGCGTTATCAGTTGGCGTGTCATCTAGAGCTTGAATATGAAACCCATTATCGCCGATTTCTCATGCCAAGGATCCGCGGCGCAGAGATGGGCTCGAAAAAGCGTTATGCCGGATTAATGGGCGAGGGTGAAGATGCGAAGATGGTGTTCAAAGGGCTGGAAACCGTACGCAGTGATTGGACACCTTTGGCGCAGCAATTTCAGCAAACTTTGTATCGCATGATATTTGATGGTGAATCGCCAGATAGCTATGTGCGCGATTATGTAGAGCGCACCAAGTCTGGGGATTATGATGATTTATTGGTGTATCGAAAGCGGTTACGCCGTCACTTATCTGAATATCAAAAGAATATTCCACCGCAAGTGAAAGCGGCGCGAATGGCTGATGAAATCAATATCAAGTTGGGCCGCGATCCTCAGTATCAACACAAAGGCACTATTGCTTATGTGATCACGGTACATGGCCCAGAGCCACATGAGTTCCAGCAAAGTGCGGTGGATTATGATCATTACATTGAGAAGCAGCTAAAACCTGTAGCTGATGCCATTTTACCTTTCATTGGTAAAGATTTTGATGCACTGATCGCGCCGCAAATGGGCCTATTCTAAGGTTTGAGGCTTGCAATTTGAATTTGGCTGAGTAGGCTGAAATCAAATGCATGACAAGAGTGATTTATGTTTCATCAATTAAAGCGTTTATTGCGCCAAGCCCTTTTTGACGGTAGCTCAGAGCCAGCGATGAGTGCTCAGCAGTTACATCTTGCTGTTGCTGGATTACTTTGGCAAGTTTCAGAGGCTGATCATCAGCAAGACGAACGCGAGTTAGCCGCGAAACAGAGTTTACTCAAGCGATTGTTTGAGCTAACTGATGAAGAGGTTGCGCAGCTTCTTGAAAAAGCACAGACGCAGAGCGCGCAGGCGGTTTCACTATTTGACTTCACCACACAATTGCGCAGCCTTAGTGAGCAAACCCGCTTTGATCTCGTCGTTGGCTTGTGGCAAGTCGCCTATGCTGACGGTGTGCTTGATGCGGTAGAGGAGGCGGTGATCCGTCAGGTTTCGGATTTGCTGTACGTCAACCATCAAGATTTTATTCGCGCCAAACTTGTCGCACAAACTGACAATTAAACACCCCATCATTGCGCCGAATTCATTGAATAAATTGATGATTATTTCACCAAGATGAGATCTCTGCATTTGAACGGAATTTAAGCATCGGGCAAAATCGTTGTTTATCCATTCAAGACGAGATCGAAGCCATGATTCGGCGCCCCAGCTTGCATTGTGAAAATTTGCAGTCGCTTACAGTTGCCGAATTGGCCACGCATCATGCCGACGATCATTTTACAGCCGGCGATCAAGTCTACTTTTTAGATTGTCACCACTCACAGCAAGATTGGCTTAAGCAATTCTTTGTTCATCAAGGTGTGGTCAAAGAGGCATTTTGGCATCCGCAAGAGCAGCGCCTGATTTATCGTGTCCATTTCCCCTTTGAGCGCTGTTTTAAACAGGTCTATGGTGAAGAGCTATTTCGCCAAGCGCCGCTTAATCAGGGGACATGTCCATGGGGTGAGATTGAAAGTATGATCACCGATGGCATTCTGCTTAAGCTCAATGACAGCTATCAACCTAAACCATTGCTCGATGATGTCGTCCATTGTCTGTCGCTTGAGGTGATGTATTACCTCAATTACCAGCGCCGCTTACATATGATTTTGAAATCGAAACGGGTTCACTTAAAAGTGAGTTTTGAGCAAAGTGCAGAATTTCGGTTATTTGGTAAAAAAATAAGCTATGAGCAGGCGCTTGATGCATTAGCCATTCGCTAAACTGTGCCCACGCTCATACTCTGCTTATCCTTAATGATAAAAATATCTATTTTGTGACTTTCTCTCAGACATTAACCGCTAGGCATTCTACTATAACGCATTGATATTGCATCATTCGTGATGGTAGAGGTAGGAATATGATTCGCCTTGAGTCGTTGATAAAGCGAGTCACATATCAGCAGTGCGTGATGTGGTTTGTCTTAATGTTCGCAGTGCAGTTGGTGGAATACGTACTGGTAATGCCAGAACTATTCTCTGTCATTGACCCTATTGATGACCAATTAGGGCTGACACCCGAACAAATCTATACTTACGTCAATTTAATTGGTGATGATGGTCGTGAGAGTTATTTTATCTCGCAAGCCGTCTATGACAGTCTTTCTGTCTTCTGCGCTTTGTTTGCCAGCGTGATGGTCTTTTGCCTGTTATTGACATTTAACGGTTTAGCCGAGTCATTTTATCGCTATATTGTATTGATTCCCTTGTTTTCCGCAGGCACAGAACTACTGGAGAACATTGCGATCAGTTTTGTGCTCACGAGTTATCCCAATGAGTCACCGTGGGCAATTGAAGTGGTGATCTTGTCGAATTGGGTGAAAGTTGGTTTTGATATTTGTGTTTGGTTGATTGGCATGGTTTTAGTTTGCTTTAGTGCGATCAATATGCAGAAAAACTTTATTGAAAACCAATAAAATAGGCCATATCAAAAATTGAAGCTGTTGAACGCTATCTTAAGGAGGCGTAATGAGCTGCACACAATGTATGGTGCTAAAGCAAACCATTCGTTCGCCTCGCCAGTTGTCTCTGGCCATTTTCCAAATTGCTCGCCAATTAAAAGACAATCACTTGCTCTACCTTGGTGCGGGCCCTTGGGGGAAACCCTTTGAGAAAATCTGTGAGGGCAAAAATTGGGGGGAGTATGTGAATAATTATTTCGAATGTAGCCATTGCCATCAAATTATTCATCTCTACGCAGAAACCACTTCGGGCCAGGGTGGGCAAGTGGCATTTCTTCTTGAAGTAAAAGCAACCTTACTCAAATAACGTCGCTATTGCACCAGCCTTCATAGGTATCATGAGGTGTTTTTTCGAGGTTATAATACATCGTCTTGACTTCTGTGATGTCATCTATGTTGCGACCTATTCATTATCTTCGTGTGTTTGCCGCCTTTATCGCGATGCTTTGCGCCATTGTTTTACCTGTTTTTCTTTTTTCGCCCGAGCAATTTTCAGTGATGCAGGTCGTGCATGGCCTCGCATTTTCCTTTGCTTGGGGACTCGGCTTTTCGCCTTGGCTAGCGTACAGCGTCACTGCGCTACTGTGGCTTTTATGGGGGCTCGGACTGGTGACCTTGCTTGATTGGATTGCGAGAAAATTTATCACCGCGTTCCATCTATAATTCTGAATCGTTATGTTGACGCGCTAGTGATGGCAATCTCGTGTATCAATGTTGATTTGCGTCACGCATTTCTGAGAATGACTGAAATTTAAGGCTAAGCTTAAAGCATCTACCGCAAGGCTAACAGCAAGGATAGGTGCGCTATGACAAAGTCAGCTGCTTTTAATTTATCTCATGTCGCAGTCGGACGAACGAAAGTCCTTCATTATTGCGCGCTTGTCACTTTGGCAATGATGCTGTGCTTTTTTGTATTGAGCACCCTGCAAACTTCTTGGCTCAATGGATGGAGTATGCTCGGCTATGGTTTGCAACTGGCATCAGTTGCTATCTACGCTATTTTACTTCGAAAAGAGCCACGTCAACTCACTGCTATTTCTCTTATTCTAGGGTTGCTTCCTGTCCTTGGTATTGCTGCAATTTCGAAATTTGATCGCGCCACGCGGCAGATGAAACGTCAGCAGAGTGGGGAAGCTGCATTCTTACCCGTACCGCAAGCGCGTTCGCCACGCATGATTCATGCCTTAACATTTCTACTGACCGCGGGACTTATTTGGGGCCAATCTATGCCCGCTAAAGCGTGGTACGTGGTCGATCAAGGTCGTGGCCATGTTGAAGCCGATAGTCATGCTTTGCTGGGGTATCAGTTTTCAACTCCGCTAGAGGTGCGCTTAGAGTTTGATACGGAAAGCAATCAATCATTGGTGGTTTACTGGCTCTCGGAGTTGGAATTTTTCTGTATCTTTACTGATCAGGTGCCGTTAGAGCAAGAGTGCGCAAGTGATGCCGATCCAAGCCGTTATTTAAATCAGCATGAGCTTATGCTCGATGGGCAAAATCAAGCAGTGATTGAATTAGATGCCGGCAGCTACGTCTTTTATATCTCATCTGAAGAAGTTGGTCGGCCAATGATTCTTTCCTATCGAATTTTAACCCGCGGATAGACGCGTTATCTCGTTAAATTTAGCGTAATCATCTTCATAAAAATAATTCAATTAATTTGGTAAATTTGACTGATAACTATCAGTTAATGCATTTCTTTGCGCAGTTCTCCTACAGTAACTGAGCTATCATGGCCTCGATTATTACAGTGAGGCCACAGATGCACGCATGGATTCAAGCTGCCGATCGCAGCTTTTGGCAAAAAACATGGCAACTTGCCATTCCCGTATCATTACAATGCTTAATGTTCTCCGTTCTCGGTCTTGTGGATATTTTCATGGTGACTGAACTGGGTGAAAGCGCTGTGGCCGCTGTGGGAATTGGTAATCGCATTATCTTTTTTAATTTGCTTTTGGTGGTTGGTATCGCCAGTGCGGTTGGCGTATTAGCATCACAATATTTTGGCGCGCAGCGAATGGATGGCGTGCGCCGTGTGCTATTGCAATCATGGTTGCTTGCCATTCTTTTTACGTTGCCATTCATTCTGATCTATTGCTTTTATCCGCGTGAAGTCATGGCGATTGTCAATGACACGCCGGAGTATTTGACGCTGGGGCAAAGTTATTTACTGATTACGGGCGTGAGTCTTGTGACCACTGCCTTGGTCGTGCCACTTGAAGGCGCGCTTCGTGCCATTGGTCAAGCGCGAATGCCCACCTGGGTGAGTTTGATTGCGGTGATCCTCAATGCGATTTTAAATGCGTTGCTGATCTTCGGTTTATTCGGTTTTCCAGAAATGGGGGTTACAGGGGCGGCAATCGGGACTTTGCTTTCGCGCATCGCTCAGACCATCCTTTTATTTGCCATTAGCTGGCGCCGTTACCGATTTTTGTTTCCGGATATCGAAGCGATTCGTGCGCTTTATGAAAAGCGTCATTGGCACAAATACATTGGTATTGCACTGCCCATGGTTTTTCATGATGCAGGCTGGGCTATTGGGGTCTTGGTTTACAACGTGATTGTGGGTCAAATGGGAATGAGTGAGCTGGCGATCATGAGTTTGCTTTCACCCATTGAAGGCTTGTTGATCTCAGCGTTTATTGGTTTCTCTGTAGCGGCTTCGACCATGCTTGGGCATGAGCTTGGGGTGAAAAACTATCTGCGTGCATGGCAAATTGCATGGTGGTTGATTGTGGTGAGTGTCGTTTTAGCTATTGTTACCACATTTTTAGTGTATCTATGTTTGCCTTGGATTGGTGAAGCTTTTGCGCTATCCAGTATTCAAGATGCGCCTCTGGCGGTTTCGGTTACCTTGGTATTAGCTTTGGGACTTCCGCTGAAAGTGTTTAACATGGTTGGGATCAGCGGTGTGCTTCGTAGTGGTGGTGATATTCGCTGGATGATCATCATCGATTTAATGGCGCAGTGGTTGGTGGGGATCCCGCTTGCCTGTGTTGCAGTCTTTGTGTTTCATTGGGCGCTGCCAGCGGTACTGCTGATTATTTTGTGTGAAGAGCTAGTTAAGATTGGCTTAACGCAATATCGGATTCGCAGCCGTAAGTGGCTCAACAATTTAATTGATGAGCCAGAGGGCATGACCATAAGTATGGCCAGTTAAAAGAGTGTGATGCCAAAGAGTTGGGCAATGGCGGCGGTGAGCGCAAAGCTAAGGACGGTGATTGCAACGCTAAATAGCAGGCTTAGCGAGAAACCAAACCGCGGTAAACACCACGGAAAAACAAGAAACATCGGCAGGGAAGGGACAACATACCAAAAGGTATAAAACGCATGATTGGCGAGCTTTTCTGTCGGTTGTTTTTCAATATACATCCACAGTAGCGCAAGCATCGTTACCGTGGGTAGCGCTGCGATAAATGCGCCGAGTTTATCGCTACGCTTTGCAACTTCAGAAATAAAGACAACCAAAGCGGCAGTAATCAAATATTTTGAGACAAGCCAATACATATAGCATCCTGAACTATTCACTGAATATTGAATTGTGATTGCACAAAAAAAGCCACCGCATGGGTGGCTTTTCGCGTTCAAGAAGATTACAGACCTGATTTTAAGCGCAGGAATGCTTCTTCATAAAGTGTCGCTGCTTCACCGACGCTGTTTTGCCATTCACCTGCATCCATTGCTTCTTGTGGTGGATACACGTTTGGATCTTCAACGAAGGATTTTGGTAGCAGTGGATAAGCACCTTTCACTGGTGTTGGATAACCAATTTCAACGGCAATTTTCGCTGCGTTTTCAGGGCGAAGCAAGAAGTCGATCATCTTGTAAGCCGCGTCTACGTTTTTCGCGCCCGCTGGAATTGCGATGCTATCCATCCAGAAAATGGCACCATCTTTTGGCCAAACGATCTCAATAGGTGCGCCATCTTGGCGAGCCGCATAGGCTGAGCCATTCCAAAGCATACCGAGTGATGTTTCGCCTGCCATATATGGGTTTGCAGGGAAGTCTGAGTTAAACACCAATACGTTTGGCATTAGTTTTTTCAGCTCAGCTTCAGCCGCTTTGATCTCTTCTGGGTTGGTGGTATTGGCAGAGTAGCCTAACTTACGAAGTGCGATATGGAAGAACTCACGTGAGTCATCCATCATCATCAGTTGACCTTCGTAGGCAGGGTTCCACAAATCAGCCCAGCTAGTCACGCTGTTCTTATCAACCATTTCAGTGTTTACACCGATACCGGTTGCACCCCAAATGTACGGGATAGAGTAGTCATTGTTTGGATCGAACGGCTTATTTAAGAAGTTCGGGTCAAGTTGACTAAAGTTGCTGAGTTTACTGTGATCAATTTTTTGTAGCATGCCTTCATTACGCATTTTTGACACGTAATAAGTTGAAGGTACGACAAGATCATAGCCGTCGCCATGGGTTTTTAGCTTGGCATACATGGTTTCATTTGACTCATAGGTTGAGTAAATCACCTTGATGCCAGTCTCTTTTGTGAACTGCTCTAGCACATCCGATGGAATGTATTCAGACCAGTTGTAGAAATAGAGGGTTTGTTCCTCTTTCGCTACGCTTGGACCTGCAACCATTGCCAGCGCAAGTGCGCTTGAGGCAAGAACTTTAGACCATGGTTTCATTGAATTTTGCTCCTTAATCAACATGATCAGTCTCTATATCTGGGCAGCTTGTGCCCCTCCTGCGGTTATTTGGTTTTGTCTCTGGCGAGTAGCTGTGAACAGATCACAAGCACTAAAGACACCAGTAACATCAGGGTTGCGAGGGCATTAATTTCAGGTTTAATGCCAACTTTTACCATTGAGTAAATTTTCAACGGCAAAATCTCATAACTTGGGCTGGTTACAAATGAGCTTACGATCACATCATCCAGGGAGAGGGTAAAGCTCAATAACCAACCAGCGGCAACGGCTGGCTTTGCCAAGGGAAGGATGATTTTGCTTAAAATCGTCCATTCATTGGCACCCAAGTCTTTGGCCGCCTCAAGCATGCGCACATCAAAACCATTTAAACGGCTATAGACGGTCACCACAACAAAAGGCAGGCAAAATGTCACGTGAGAAACCAGCAAAGAGAAAAATCCAAGCTGAAAGCCCACAAGCGAAAACAAAGCTAAAAGTGAGATGGCCAAAACAATATCGGGCGACATCATCACAACAAATAGCATGCCATGTACAAAGTTCTTACCACGAAAACGGTAGCGATAGAGCGCAATGGCGGTCAGGCTACCGATTAAGGTGGCAACAGTGGCGGAAAACACAGCCACATTGATGGAATGCCACGCAGCTTGAATCAAGCTGTCATTATTAAAAAGTTGGTGATACCACTTGAGGGTAAAACCGCGCCAATCCATGCCAAAACGACTGGCATTAAAGGAGTTGACGATCAAAACCAGAATTGGAATATACAAAAAAGCATAAACCAAGCTGAGATAACTGCCGCGAAAGAGGGCGGCGACTTTGCTTTGCGGTGACGCCATTATTCCAACTCCATGCGACGGTTGAGCATTTTACTTGCACGCCAATAGATCAACAGCAACAAGCCCATCAGTAGTGTCAGCCCCACACTGGTCGCTGCCCCTTGAGGCCAGTCACGCATGGTGAGTACTTGAGATTTGATGGTGTTACCAATCAGTGGGTTTTTCGCGCCGCCCAGCATATCGCCGACATAGAACATGCCAAGCGCAGGCAGCAAGACCAATAAACAACCACCAATGATACCTGGCATGGTCAGTGGTAGCGTGATGCGAGTAAAGCTTTGCCAAGCATTGGCACCGAGATCGCGCGCAGCTTCAAGATAGGAACCATCCAACTTTTCAAGGCTGGAATAGAGCGGCAAAATCATAAATGGCAGCAAAATATAAACCAAACCAATCATCACCGCATATTCGGTATACATGATGCGTAGTGGTTTATCGATCAATCCCATCCACAGCAAGCTTTTATTAAGCAGACCATTGGCTCCGAGCACTGCTTTTAAACCATAGGTTCGAATCAGCGAGTTGGTCCAAAATGGGACGATCAGCAAAAACAACGCCACAGGGCGCATCCGTTGTGGCAGCTTAGTGATAGCATAGGCAAATGGATATCCCACCAAAAGGCAGATAAAGGTCGCCATGCCGGCCATATAAAATGAGTGCCAAAGCGCTTTGGCAAAAATAGGGTCGACCAGTTTGGCATAGTTACTTAGCGTAAAACTGGCTTCGACCATATGGCTTTCATGTCGAGTCAAAAAGCTGGTGATAAAGATCATCAGGTTGGGCAGAAAGACAAACAGCACCAACCAGCCGACAATCAGGCCGATGATCCACGTCTGTAGGCGAGAGCCGCCTTCGAAGCTTTTTGCCTTATTCATGCTCATCTTCACCTGTTAACACAACTTCCCAACTTTCAACCCAAGTGACTGCAACTTTTTGGTTGAGTGAGTGGTCCACATCTGGATCATCTTCATTAAAGAATTCGCTGACCATGACGGTTTGACCACTTTCAAGCTCAACGACAGAATCAAGGGTCATCCCTTTGTAGTTACGCTCGCGGACATAACCAATAATGCCTTGGCTTTGCTCATGGTTATCAAGCTCTTCAAGACGAAGGTCTTCAGGGCGAAGGAGCACTTTAATTGCATCGTTCTCTGTGACATCGAGATCGCAATAAACTTCGCAAACGCGGCCTTCGACATTGGCGCGAATCCGTTTTTCATCAATGCGGCCCAATACGGTTGCATCAAAGACGTTGATTTCACCAATAAATTTGGCCACAAATAGATTGTTGGGCTCTTCATAGATTTCGCGAGGGCTACCATCTTGCTCAATCTTACCGTCGCGCATCACAATGATACGGTCAGACATCGATAGCGCTTCTTCTTGGTCATGAGTAACGAAGACGAAGGTGATCCCTAAGCGGCGTTGAAGCTGTTTCAGCTCCATCTGCATTTTTTTGCGTAGTTTATAATCCAATGCAGAAAGAGATTCGTCCAAAAGCAGTACTTTAGGTTGGTTGACCACTGCACGAGCAATCGCCACGCGTTGCTGTTGCCCACCGGATAGCTGATGCGGTTTGCGTTGTGCGAATGAGTCAAGTTGAACCATTTTTAGAGCTGCCATCACGCGCGGTTCAATATCCGCTTTGGTGGTTCCTTGCATTTTTAAGCCAAAGGCAACGTTGTCAAAAACCGTCATATGCGGAAAAAGCGCGTAGCTTTGAAAGACAGTATTGACCAAGCGTTTTTCAGCAGGAACGGCAGTTACATCTTTTTGATCCAATACGATGCGACCAGCATCCGCTTGTTCAAAACCTGCAATTAAGCGAAGTACTGTGGTTTTACCACAGCCAGATGGGCCTAAAATTGTGAGAAATTCACCGTGGTTTATCGTCAGGTCTAAATCCGAAATGACGGTTTTGCCGTCAAAGGATTTGGTTAATCCAGAAAGTTTCACAACCGGAGGTTGTGAGGAAGGAGTGGGTGCGTTCAATTCGTCGTTGCCTCCAAGCTATCGTGTGGCACGAGGTTTCTTAATAAGACCGCGAATATTAATGCTGATTATTGCTAAATTAAAGCTTTTTACCGCTTTTTTTTACCAGTGTCTGAGTATTGTAGTTACGAATCATCGCGGCTGTTGTTTTCTTGCTCATTCTGTCACTTTTCCTGACGATTTACTGTCGCAACTGGGCCATTTCTTTTTTAAGATGTAGGCAAGATATCGTGCCAAGAGGCGCGATTGGATGTTTCAAGGAATTTATCTATGAGTGAGCAACCCAAACCACAAGATGTGGTCATTGGTGGCAATTTACAAAAGGGGATCACAGGACAGTATTCATTGTCTGTCGGTGAGGTACTCAAAGAGTCGCTGCGCATGACGAGTAATCGTTTTTTGCGTTTATTTCCAGCCATGATGATTTTTATGGCCATCCATTTGACGATTTTGTGGATCGCCATGCTGCAAATGACGGATATGGAAACGATTCAAGCAGGTCTTGACTCACTTAAGTTGGTGATGACCGCAACCGCGAATACGGGGATGAGTCTTGAAGATTCATTGACGCCAGAGCAAATCACTCAAATTAAATCGGTTGTAAATGAATTGCTGCATGCTTTAGGGGTGTCAGTATTCATTGCCTATGTGTTGACCGGTCCATTGTACGCAGGTTATTGCATGCAAAGCATGAATATCTCTGTGGGACTTGAAACTCGAATTGGCGATATCTTTAAAGGGTTCCGCTTTACCGTTCCTTTTGTATTATTGATGCTTGTCATCGGTGGTATTGAGCTGGTCATTCCTTCTTTACTGATGGTTTATTTGACCTTGGCGACGATGTTTACGCCTTACCTGATGATTGAAAAGCGCTTACCGCTATTTCGCGCCATTGGTTATTCCTTCGTTGCTTTCCACAAGCGATTGCTTCCGCTGCTGTTGATCGGGATGACGATTTTCATCGCAGGCTTTATCTTGTCTCTTTTGACCCAAGGTTTGGCTTTCTTCTTTTTCTTTCCTTTGTGGTTTATGGCCAAAGCGATCTGTTATCGCAATGCATTTGGTTTGACGCTGCGCATCGAGCCTAAAGAGGGCCAAGCGTCACCTGCAGCAACAGATGACGATCAAACGCCGCCTTCACAGGGTAGCTCAGGTCATTTTGACGCATGATGAGTCGTAAGCTTGTTTCCCGCATTCTACTCTTTGTCGCGATCATCAGCGCGGGATTGTTGAAATGGTGTATGGATGCAAGTCAGGTTGGGGCATTGAAGATGCCCCAAGCCTTTTCAGCGGATACGCCTATTCCTGATTTTTCAGCCATTCAAGTGATTCACGATCGAAAATATCGTTTTTTCTCTTATTTATTGCCGGCCATTGAAGCTGAAAATGCGCGCATCATGGATAACCGACAAGTGCTTGAATCGTTACTGGCAACACTCAATGCGGGTGGGACGATTAGTGGCGCGATTAGCGAAGAGGTGATTGCGCTCGCTGCGGTTTATGGGCTTGAACTTGAGCGAATTGATGCGCAGACCCTAAATGAACTTCTGATACGCGTGGCGCCTATTCCCACTGAAATGGTGATGATTCAAGCCGCCAATGAGTCAGGATGGGGGACTTCGCGTTTTGCGCGTGAAGGCAATAATTACTTTGGACAATGGTGCTATAGCGCAGGCTGCGGCCTTGTACCCAATCAGCGTGCCAGTGGCTCGCGACATGAGGTTCGGTTGTTCTCTTCGCCCTATGAGTCAGTTCATAGCTATTTTATGAATATTAATACCCATGCTGCTTACCAAGCATTACGCGAAAAACGCGCAAAGCTGATGGCCAGTCAAGAGCCGGTCACCGCTCAGGCGCTTATTGCGACACTTTCAGCCTATTCTGAGCGTGGGCAAGCCTATATTGATGCGCTTTTGTCGATGATTCGTCATAACCAGCAAATTTTGGATGAAGTACTCAATCCATCTGTAGACAAAGAGATAGGTCCGCAAGCCTAAGTCGATTTGCCGCTTTTTTTCGGCAAAGATTTCAACCCACCCAAAAGATCCGTATAATCCCGCCTCTATTCAATGCTCACGAAACGATTTGTGTTGATGGGCAGTGAAGCAGCAGTCAACGGCAGTGTAAGAAAGTAAAATGAATCAAAAAGATACAAGAAAAGAAACCCTTGAATTCAACAAGCTCCAAAAGCGTTTGCGCAGACATGTTGGCAGCGCCATTCATGACTACAACATGATTGAAGAGAATGATGTGGTGATGGCATGTATTAGTGGTGGCAAAGATTCATTTGCAATGCTTGATATTCTGCTGAGCCTACAAAAAGCGGCGCCGATTAAGTTTGATGTCGTTGCGGTCAACTTGGATCAAAAACAGCCCGGTTTTCCTGAGCATATTTTGCCTGAGTACTTCGAAAGCCTAAATATTCCTTATTACATCGTGGATAAGGATACTTACTCAGTCGTTAAAGAGAAGGTGCCAGAAGGCAAAACTACCTGTGGCCTATGCTCGCGTCTACGTCGTGGCACACTGTATTCATTCGCTGAGAAAATTGGCGCGACCAAGCTGGCACTGGGCCATCATATGGATGATATCGTAGAGACGATGTTCCTCAATATGTTCCATGGCTCTCGACTCAAAGCGATGCCGCCTAAATTGCGCTCTGATGATGGTCGAAATGTGGTGATCCGTCCTTTGACCTATTGCCGTGAAAAAGATCTGATCAAATTTGCTGAGCACAAAGAATTTCCAATTATTCCATGTAACCTGTGCGGCTCTCAAGAAAACCTACAGCGCCAAGCGATTAAAGCGATGTTGGTTGAGTGGGACAAGAAAACCCCTGGTCGTGTTGAGTGTATTTTTAAATCGCTACAAAACGTTAGTCCAAGTCAGCTTGCCGATCGTAATTTGTTTGATTTCGTCAATTTGCCATTGGATCGAGATGGTGCGCGTGATGAGTATGAGTTTAATGAAGCAACGGTGTCATCGACCAACATCGATGAATCCATGTTTATTGATGTGACCAATATTTAACGCTTTTACTCAGCGTTCATGCAATAAAAAACGCGCCATTGGCGCGTTTTTTATTGCATGGTGATTACTTAAATTAATCAATTTTAGGCGCAAGAGGGCTGATGTAGCCCATGGGTTTAAGCGCCAGTAGATCGCAATTGAGCTTATCAATGGTGTGCTCAGCCGTATTGCCGATAAAGGTTGCCGATAAACCCGTTCTCCCGATTGTGCCTAGAACCACAAGTCCAGCATCAATCTCTTCCGCGACTGCAGGGATCACATCTTCTGGTAATCCTTCTTCAACATAGGCGCGTGCTTGTTCGATATGATGTTTTTGTCTTAAGGCTTTCATGGTCACTAGATGATGGCCACGTACCGCATCAGCGTAGGTGTTATGGTCAAACTCTGGAAGCTCAATGGTGATATTAACCGGTGTCGCTGGGTAGGCATTGACCAAGTTCACCTCGCCATTGACCAAGGTGGCCACCGCTTTGGCTTCATTGACGATTTTGTCGTTGAGATCTTCGTGGGTTTCATCATCAGCAGCCAAGTTGACGGCGGCGAGGATCTGTCCGTGCTCTGGCCAAGTATGGGCTTTCGCAAGCAGAACCGGGCAAGGACACTTACGCAGTAAATGCCAATCGGTCGGGGTGAAAATAATCGAACCAAGCTTATCGTGCGCATGAGTCGCTTTAATCACCAGATTATGGTCGCCTTCAAAGACCTGCTGAATAATGGCCTCATAGGGGCGATTGTGCCAAACCACTTTGACTTCGATATCGATGCCGGAAACATCATGTTGCTCGACCAACTCTTTTAACCAGAGCTCACGCTGCTGAATCACGCCATTACGCATGGCTTGGCGCTCATAGGCGGAGAGCATTGAGGTCATCTCATAGGAAAAATCATAGATTGATAGAAAGAATGTGAGTTTCGCATTATCTCCACAGGATGCGAGATGGATAGCGCGGGAGAGCGCGGGTTGGTGCTCTTGCGAGACGTCAGCAACGACCAAAATATTGTTGTACTTCTTCATAACCACCTCTTCGTCAGAGAATTCAATTCTACTCTAACGTATAGCACAAGTGGTTGAATAGTGGCGGGAAAGAGAAAGGGTAATAAGGGTGATACGGCTCATAAAACGAGCCGTATCAACAAATTTAGATTTGATTTTTCACCGCGCCAGCAAGTTGCGCAAGCTCTTGGCTATCTAAGATGGTGATGTATTTGCCTTTTACCTTGAGAATTTCAGATTTTTGGAAACGACCTAAAAGACGACTAATCGTCTCAACAGTGAGCCCCAAATAGTTACCGATATCACCACGTGTCATGGTTAAACGGAATTCACGTGGCGAGAAACCACGCTGTGAAAAGCGAAGAGAAAGGTTGTAAAGAAATGCGGCAAGACGCTCTTCTGCGTTTTTCTTTGAAAGCAGCAGGATCATATCTTGGTCGCTTTTAATTTCGCTACTCATCAAACGCATGATTTGTTGGCGAAGTTTTGGCATTTTCCCTGATAAGTCATCCAAGGTTTCGTAAGGAATTTCACACACCATAGATGTTTCTAGAGCTTGTGCAAAGCTTGGGTGGCGCATCTGGTTAATCGCATCAAAGCCCACTAAATCGCCCGCAAGGTGAAACGCAGTGATCTGCTCATCACCTTGTTCTGTGATGGTGTAACTTTTGATGGTACCAGAGCGAATCGCATAGAGAGATTTCAACTCGCTACCAGCTTTAAATAGACCTTCGCCTTTTTGAATCGGCTTTTTACGCTCGATAATCTGATCAAGCTGGTTCAATTCCGTTTCACTTAAGGTGAAAGGAATACAAAGCTGGCTGATACTGCAATCATGGCATTGGATCGGGCAACCGCCTGATTGAATGCGCTTTGTTGAAATTTTCTCTTGGCTCATAGGGACAACACATCAAATTGATATAGGTCAATTTTAACATTTTGAATTGAAAAATCGATAGCTAGATTAACTGAGTGATGATCTTATAACCAAGAAAAATAGCGTAAAGCGCTAAAAAATAAGAAATTATACGTTTTAGCCAATGCATTTCACGCAAAGTTGCAATCAGTTTTGCTGAGCTGGCAACAAAAATAAGCGCTGGAATGGTCCCTAAACCAAAGAGAAACATCGCCAAACCACCCGTTACAGCTGAGCCAGATGCCGCGCTAAAACTTAATGTTGAATAGACCATACCGCAGGGGAGCCATCCCCAAAGCATGCCAAGTAAAAGTGCATTTCTGTGATTTTGGATAGGCAGCAACCCTTGTGTATGAGGCTGTACTCGTCGCCATAGTGGCTTACCCAGTTGCTCAAGCCAAAGGATCCATCGACTCAGTCCCGCCATATGTAGTGCCATGCCCAATAAAATCAGCGCGGCGAGCAGTCGAAGCCAAAGTAGCCCTCGAAGCGGCTCTGTGAGTGTGCCAATAGAACCCAGCAGGGTCGCAATCAAAATACCAGCGATGGCATAGCTCAAAATGCGCCCGAGATTAAAAAGCAGCATATAGCTGTAAAATGGCCCTGTGTATTGCTGATTCACGCTTTGGCTGACACAACCGCCAATAGCGCCGCACATGCTTACGCAATGCGGCGTTGCCATCAGCCCAATCAAAAAAGCAGGGAATAAATATTCGGCGATCATCTCGGCGACTCCTTTGACCTTTGCGGCTTTTCTAAATCCTCATCGCGTTCCCAAAGAATGCTTTGCCCTTGACGCGTTAAGTCTTCAAATTGGTCATGGCGGACCGCCCACAGGAACACCAAAATGGCGATGGTGACAAACACAATGGCGATGGGGATTAGGATAAAGAGGCTGGACATAATGAGGCCGCCTTAATGGGTTGTGTGAGCTGTTTTGCTCGAAGTAATCGAAGTGAATTCATTAGCACCAAGAGTGAGCTTGCGGACATACCGATAACCGCAATATAGGGGGCAAGTAAGCCCATAAATGCCAGGGGCAATACGGTGAGGTTGTAGCCAATGGCCCATGCTGTGTTTTGTCGCATAATTCGTTGCGTACGCTTCGCTAGTTGTACCGCGTGAGCGATAGCGCTGAGGTCGGTATTGAGCACAATGATGTCGGCTTGTTGTTGGCTAAGCTCGGTGCCTGCTGCCATGGCAAAAGAGAGATGAGCGCCAGCTAGTACAGGCGCATCATTGATGCCATCTCCAATCATGGCGGTGATGTAGGATGTTGAAAGCTGTTGGAGCTGTTCAAGCTTTTGTGTGGGCGTGCAGCTGCCTTGATAGCGCGATATCCCCAGCTGCTTTGCAATTTTTTCGACCTGTGATATGTGGTCGCCGCTGATAATCTGCATGTAGCGCGATTGCTGCTTGAGTTCATGAATGAAGGTTTGTGCCCCGGCGCGAAGGGGATCGCAAAGAGTAACACTAGCAATAAGCTTTGCATCACAGCAAAGGTGCAACTGGCTTGTGTTGAGTGACGCTGTCACGAACTGGCGTAGCCACGTTCCATGACCAAAGCGCCAGCACTGCCCATGTAATAGGCCAGAAATACCTTGTGATGGATGAATTGTCGGTTGCTCAAATTGACTCTCAGAACGTTGGACTTGCGAAAATGCCGTCGCGATAGGGTGTTGGCTATGTGACTCCAAATTCGCAATCAGATTTAGCACCTCATCTTCACTGTAGCGCGAATCAAGAATATTCAGGCTTTCAAGTTGCATCTCACCTTGTGTGAGGGTGCCGGTTTTATCCATCAGCCAACAATCCACTTGGCTTAGGGTTTCGACCGCTTGCTGATGTTTGACCAATAGCCCTAAGCGCTGCATTTGTGATTGGGCACAGGTGAGCGCTGTGGGCGCAGCTAAAGCCAATGCGCAGGGGCAGGTGGCCACTAAAATGGCCAAAGTGATCCAAATCGCGCTATCAATATCGCTTTGATATGACCAGAAGATAAATGCAAACAAAGCGATAGCAAGAACCGCCGCAACGAAATAGCGTGCGATGATATCAGCCTGTCGCAATTGGTTAGATTTTCGCTGCTGAGCCTGTTGCTGAATTTGTTGGATTTGGTTGATTTGCCACTGGGTATAGGGACGCTCAACTTTGATTTCTAAATAGCCTTGACCATTGGTACTGCCGGCATAAAGCGTATCGCCCTCTGCACATAAAAAACGGGTTGGTTCGCCGGTGAGAATTGATTGGTCCACATCGCTTTGGCCGCAGACAATGATACCATCTGCCGTGATTCGCTCGCCCGGTTTGACCACCACAATATCCTGGGGTGCAAGTTGGTGAACTAAGCGAAAGGTGCCGTCTTTGCAGCGCGCTTTTTTGGGCATGCGTGTCATTAGTTGAGAGGTTTGCGCGGCAGCTTGATATCGCGCCTTCTGCTCGAGAAATCGGCCAAGCAATAAAAAGAATACAAACATCGCAATGGACTCAAAATAGACCTCGCCTGATTGCGTGAATGTCGCATAAGCGCTGGCGATATAGGCAAGAAGTAAGGCAAGCGAGATAGGGACATCCATATTGAGCTGTCTAAATTGCAGTGCGCGATAGGCATTGAGATAAAAGGGCCAGGCAGCATATAACAGGACTGGCGTGGCAAAGATTAAGCTGACATAGCGCAAATAGGTATGAAATGCATCACTTTGGTCGGGCAGAAAGTACAGTGCGATCGCGATCATCATGACTTGCATGCTGGCAAGGGCGGCGATACCAAGTCGAATGAGCATGGCTTTACTTTGTTTGAGGTTAATCTGTTCTTCTTCAATTTGATCAAAGGGCTTCGCTGGGTAACCCAAAGCGGCAAATTGATAGAGAATTTCACTCAGTAAAATGTCTCCATATTGCCAACGAAGGTGCGCACGCGCAGTGGTTAAATTCACCTGAACGTCCACAATACCTTTTAGTGTGTTGATGTAACGTTCAATGAGCCAAGCGCAAGCTGTGCAATGGATATTGAAAAGTGACAGGGTGGTTGATGCTTGTGTTTTTTCATCGATAGATGGATGGAAAGTAACAAATTCGCTTTGTATTTCTGGAATGTCAAAATCCAAAAATTGTGTGCGATCGATGGACTCAACTTTTTGCGGCGTGGCATCGCGCTGAGTGTAATAGGTCTCAAGCTGATGGTGGTGAATAAGTTGCGAAACTTGCTGGCAACCATGACAGCAAAAAAAGCGGCCTTGTCCATCGATAACTTGCTCGATATGAACGCCAGAAAGAATCGAAGATTGGCAGTGATAACAACGGTCTGAACTCATAAGTTGTCCCTACAGCGTGCTGGGCTGGGTATTAACCTCTGATAGCGCATTAAACTGAATCGGCGTTTCAATGGGGAAAGTTAGAGGATGACGAATCATCCAGCTATCATCATGTGCTTTTAATATGATGGACCAAGGGCCTTTGATGTCTTCGGGTAAATCAATGCGATATTGCTGCAAGCCATTTTTATTCATCAAAAAAGACACATCTTGCTGATCAAGTGTGCGATGAACTAACTGAATGTTGATCGCATCTGCAGGTAAGCGATGCTTGCTTTGCAGGGTTAAAACACCTTGTGTTCCTTCTTGCCAAAAGCGCGCTTCAATCGCGAGATTAAGAGCGCGTTCGCGTTTGCTGAGATCTTGATTGATGGCTTTTCCTTTTTTGTAGTAGTCATCAACGACCATCGCTACTGGATTGTTTTGAAAAAGCCACAGTGTAAAGAAACTGGCGCAAACCACAGACAGTGGCAGGGCAATGAGTACCCAAGGCCAAAATTGTCGATACCAAGGCTGCTCCATCGGTTACTCCTCGCTGATGACTTGCTCGTCATCTATATCGGATAAATTTTCATCTTGTGTTGTTTGGATTTGTGCCAGCGCCATGGGTTGGCTGAGTTGCCAGACATAAGCGCCGAGCAATTGAATTTTGGCTTCACCTAAAATACTCGACCACGCAGGCATCATTCCTTGGCGACCATAACGGATGGATTGTTCAACTTGCTGTTTACTTCCGCCATAAAGCCAGATTTGATCAGTTAAATTGGGCGCGCCCAAAGCGATATTTCCGGCGCCATCGGTCCCATGACAAACCGCGCAGACCTGTTGAAAGACTTGTTGGCCACGAATGGCCGATTGTTGGTTAACCCGTCGTCCAGAAAGACTTAGTGCATAATTGGTAACATCTTGAATCTGGGCATCACTCAGTTCGTTTTGCTGTGCAGGCATCTCAGCCTGACGACCATGGCGAAGCGTCAACAAAATATGCTCAGGCTCGCCACCATAAAGCCAATCTGTATCCGTTAAATTTGGAAAACCTAGTTGGCCACGTGCTTGATTGCCATGGCACTGGGCGCAGTTTTGAGTAAATAAACGCTGTCCCACATCCATGGCATTTGGGTTTTTAGCCATGGATTCAAAAGATTGCGGCGTGACACTGTCACCTTGAAGGGCTAATTGATTAAAGACTGGCTCGAAGCGTGTCTTGGCTTGATCCAGCTCTTGGTCGTATTGCACATAGACTTGGTTTTGTTTTGCCGTGCGTTGCATTTGCGCGGCTTGCTCTACGGACGTGGCTTGTTGGTGTGAACTTTGCCATTGGAATAATCCCTTCCAGTTACCAAGGCCAGGATAGAGAATGAGATAAACCACAGCAAAAACTAGCGTTGCCCAAAATAGAAATGTCCACCATTTGGGAAGCGGTGTATTGAGCTCTTCAATGCCATCAAATTGATGGCCCATGGATTGGCCTGGTGGCACGCCGGTATGATCTTTGGTGCACCAATAGAGAAGTAAAGCGCAGCCAACAAGGGTAATGACAGTAATTAAAATGATCCACAGGCTCCAAAAATGACTCATTAAGTGGCTAGTCATGTTCTTGCTCCTGTGTGTTTAAAATACTTTTGGCAACCTTATCAAAGGATTTTTTGTTCTTTTTATCGTATGCCCAAGCAACAATGCCAAGATAAATCGCCATGACGGCAAGCGTCCAAATGATGTGAATGGTGATCATTGTGCCTCCCTAAGCTGCTGACGTGCGGGGGCTGGCATCGCGTGTCCTAAGGATTGTAAATAAGCGATCAGCGCATCCATTTCGGTTTTGCCTTGGGTAAGTTGCGGGGCTAAATCTATGTCAGTTTGCTGATAGGGCACATTGAAGTGAACGCGAAATATTGCCATTTTTTTCTGAATCAGCTTTGGGTCTAAAGACGCATCCGCCAGCCATGGAAATCCAGGCATATTGGACTCAGGAACCATACTACGCGGATCAATTAAATGCAGGCGATGCCATTCATCGGAATATCGGCCACCAACACGCGCTAAATCGGGACCTGTTCTTTTTGAACCCCACAAAAATGGATGCTCCCAGACACTTTCACCAGCCACTGAATAGTGGCCATAACGCTCTGTTTCGGCGCGAAATGGTCGAATCATTTGGCTATGACAAACATTACATCCTTCGCGAATATAGACATCTCGGCCCGCTAATTCGAGTGCGTTATAGGGCTTGAGATTACGTACCGGTTCGGCAAGATTGCGCTGAAACATTAAGGGCAAAATCTCGACCAAGGCACCAAAGCTGATCACGATGACGATCAAAAAGGCGAGCAGGCCGAGGCGCTTTTCTACAAATTCATGTCGATTGCTCATGCCGCCTCCGGTGTGAGTTGAGTGAGACTGCCGCGCGGCGCTGTGATGGTTTTGTAGGTGTTAATCAGCATGAGCACCATGCCTGCGACAATCACCACACCGCCAATAAAGCGAGCAAAATAGTAGGGATAAGAGGCTTGCAGTGAGTCGACAAAGCTATAGGTTAAGGTGCCATCGTCATTGACTTCATTCCACATCAGACCTTGCATCACTCCCGAGAACCACATCGCGACGATATAGATCACTGTGCCTATGGTGGCGAGCCAAAAATGCGCGTTAACCCAAGCCACTGAATACATGCGTGATTGACCAAAGAGCTTTGGAATTAAATGATAAGTCGCGCCAATGGTGATCATCGCTACCCAACCTAAAGCGCCTGAGTGAACATGGCCAATGGTCCAATCGGTGTAATGCGATAGCGCATTGACGGTTTTAATCGACATCATCGGGCCTTCAAAAGTGGACATGCCGTAGAAGGAAAGCGCGACAACCAAGAAGCGAAGAATAGGGTCGGTTTTGAGTTTATGCCATGCACCAGAAAGCGTCATGATGCCGTTAATCATCCCGCCCCAAGAAGGGACAAAAAGAATTAAAGACATCACCATGCCCAAAGATTGCGTCCAATCAGGGAGTGCGGTGTAGTGTAGATGATGCGGACCAGCCCAAATATAGAGCGAGATTAAGGCCCAAAAGTGAATGATCGATAAACGGTAAGAGTAGATAGGCCGCTCTGCTTGTTTGGGCACAAAGTAATACATCATGCCGAGAAAGCCTGCTGTGAGCAGAAAACCAACCGCATTATGACCGTACCACCATTGCACCATGGCATCTACGGCGCCAGCATAAATGGAGTAAGACTTTGAAAATGAAACAGGAATTGCCAGACTGTTGACGATATGTAGCACCGCTAACGTGATGATAAAGGCGCCATAGAACCAGTTAGCGACATAAATATGAGAGGTTTTCCGTTTGGCCAGTGTGCCAAAAAAGACCACGGCATAAGCGACCCAGACGATGGCAATGGCAATATCAATGGGCCATTCGAGCTCTGCGTATTCCTTACTGGATGTCCAACCCATGGGCAATGTAATTGCCGCTGAAAGAATGATCGCTTGCCAGCCCCAAAATACAATCTCGGCTAAAGGGCCGCCAAATAAGGTAGTTTGGCAGGTACGTTGAGCCACATAGAAAGAGGTGCCCATTAAAGCGCAGGTCCCAAATGCGAAAATAACTGCATTGGTATGAAGCGGACGAAGACGACTGTAGGTCAGCCAAGGTGTATCAAAATTAAGTTCGGGCCAAACTAGCTGCGCTGCAATATAAACGCCAACCAGCATACCAAATAGTCCCCAGACCACTGTCATGAGGGTGAAGTAACGAACGACGCGATAATTATAGGGTATTGATTGCGCCTGCTTCTCAATTGCCATGTTTGCTTCCTTTCCATGTGCTATTGCGCAAAATCGCACAAAGCGATCATGAAAAGTGTAAGCAAACTGTAGTCAGGGTGTTAATTAATCGATTGATTTAATTGGTTTGTCGATTGCAGATCACAAAAAGCCAAGCCTCAATGCAATGGATTGCACCAAGGCTTGCTTGTCTTTTGTTGATTGATTAACCATTCATAAGTGCAGGTTCGCGGCGCAGAGTAAAATGCTGACCTTGTAGTTGGTGCTGATTGGACAGCATGGTCTGTAGCATGGCCTGAAGATTTGCAATCGCTGAGGGTGACGGTGTCACAAAATCTTCTGCTGATAAAGAGATACTATTGACGGCAAGTGGCGTTGTATCACATTGAAAACAATGGCTGAAACTTGCTAATGCACCAAGGCAGGGTTGGATCAATGCTTGCTCATGCGCATAACTGGCTTGCGGTAGAAGTAGTACTGTATTGCCTTGAGTTTGTTGCAGTAATGGCCGTAGCGATTGAATGAGCTGAAAAGGTTTTAGAACATAGCGGTTCAATTGCTGAAGGAGATCGGTATCTTCCGCTTGATTCAGCGGTCTTGCATGCTTCTCTTGTGGCGGCAATAAAAGGAGTCCATCTAGCTTGCCAAATTGAAAGGTTAAATCCTGTGCGACTTGAGAAAAAGCTTGTGCATGGTTGGGATGATAGGACCAATAGCGAATTTGAGGTGTTTTGGCCACCATGGCATAACCTTGTTCATCATGACAATCGAGGACAATCACTTGAAAACCGAGCTGGCTAAAATAGATTGCCAGAGCTTGTCCCAATGGGCTAGTGCCATGATGAATCAATAATGTTTGCATAAAGAACAGCAATCCTTGTATTTCTAATGCACTATAACTATCTATAGGGGATTGTTACTACTAATGTGAAGCGTACACACAACCTAAGACGCAATTCTGAGAAGCACCTGTCACTTTCGCCATATTGCCTGGCAAATAATGAAGTCTTTGATGCGCAAGCCAAGCAAAGGCCATCGCTTCCATAAAATCGCTATCAACACCTTTACTTGAGGTGGTTGCCACATCGCAGTCGGGTAGCAATTGTTGTAGCGCCTGCATTAACAACGGGTTATTAGCGCCGCCGCCACAGACATAGAGAGCCGTTGCGCGATGCTGCAATACCGCATCTGCGATTGAGCGCGCGGTAAACCAAAGCAAGGTGGCTTGCACATCTTGTGCTGCAATGGAGGCATGTTTTGCCAATTGTGTATCTAACCAGTCAAGGTGGTAATGCTCACGGCCAGTACTTTTCGGTGGAAGTTGTGCCAAATAAGGGTCGGCTAAAAGCGTAGCAAGTAAATCTTGGTCCACTGTGCCAGAAGCAGCCCATTGACCTTGCCGATCAAATGGCTGATTTAAATGACGCATACACCAAGCATCCATCAGCATATTGCCAGGCCCTGTGTCATAACCAAAAGGCGATTGCTGCGGTAGCAGTACAGAAACGTTAGCAATACCGCCAATATTAACAATTATTTTAGCAGTGACAGTGTCACTAAATAGTGCATCGTGAAACGCAGGCACCAAAGGGGCGCCTTGGCCGCCAAATGCCATATCTTTTCGACGAAAATCTGCGACCACTTGAATGCCGGTTCGCGCAGCAATGATATTGGCATCACCCAATTGCATGGTAAAAGGA